>NZ_CANMHM010000001.1 GCF_947497695.1 uncultured Polaribacter sp.
ACGGAACTTTAGGTTGGTTTTATGGCTTTAAATTACATCTTGTATGCAATGATAAAGGAGAAATAGTTGAGTTTATGCTTACTCCAGGCAATGTAGATGATAGAAAACCACTTCGAAATAAATCTTTTAATGATAAAATATTTGGTAAAATTTACGGAGATAAGGGGTATCTTGGAAAAGATTTATTCGATAAATTATTTGTAGATGGTATTCACCTTATAACAAAGGTTAGAAAAAATATGAAGAAAAAAGCTATGGATTTTATGGATCGTATTTACTTGCGAAAAAGAGCTATCATAGAATCTGTAAACGATGTCTTAAAAAATGTATGTTATATTGAACATACTAGACATAGGTCAGTTGATAATTTTATTTCAAATTTAATCTCTGGTTTAATTGCATATTCTTTTTTACCTAAGAAACCTTCTATAAAAATTGATAATATGTTACCTAATAAAAGTATAAGTTAAGTCGAACTCACGTAAGTTTAATAAAAATGTTCTTTATTTATCTGTAAAATTTTTATGAATAAAGACAACAAGCTATTAAAGAGAATAATTAATAGAGCTTTTTTGAAACCATATTTGAAATGTAAAAATAGAGTTTATAGATTATTTTCCTTTAAAAGCCTAGTTAGTTTTAGTTAAGCCTTTCTTTACAAAGATTGTTTATACCTAGTTTTATATTAAAAAAAACGCATAAAAGTTATAGCTACAAGTTTTATGCGTTTTTTTTAAACACTATACATTTTTTTTTCGCAAACATAAATCTGTTTGAAATAAGATCGATTTTATAGCTTATTTTTTTACTATTTTAATCATTAATGGTTTTTCTAAAAATATTTTGGTAATATAAATACCAGCGTTCTCATTTTCTAAACTTAAATTAATTTTACCATTTTTAACCTTATGTTTTTTATTAGAAATAAGCTTACCTGTTATGGAATATATATGAACCAATACATCAACCTTAGAACTTGATATCTTAATTTCAAATTGATCACTAGTTGGGTTAGGAAAGGCTTTGATACTATTTAGGCTTTGTAATAAATTGTCATTAATAGAAAGTGATTCATTATTAATAGTAAAATCTAAAATACCACTACCATAAGTTGAAAACCTTACAATATCTTTAGACTTAATATATTGAGCATCTGTAAAAGCAGTAAGACTAGGCACGTCATCTCCATCCATTTTATACCATCGATCTTCTTCAGCAGAGTACACCCAAGCTCCACTAAAATTACAGGCAGCAAAAATATATTTACCAGTTGGATCTACAGTAAAGTCCATAATTCCACTTACATTAAGTCCTGTATTATGATTTGTAAATGTTATACCACCATCATTAGAAATTAAAAAATTATTTCCTCTTCCTGCATAGTAAACTACATTTTCATCTTTCGGGCTTGCCACGATAACTTGCCTTTGTTTGGTATGCCTATCAAGTTGCCCTGGCATAGTTCCTGAATAACTTGTTTGAGTAAAAGTAGCCCCTCCATCTGTAGAGTAAAAGAATTCTCCAGTTTTTAATCCTACATACCATCTACTTTTATTAAAGGATGAATAATTAAAACTTACAACACTACCTGGAAAAGTATATGGATGAATTGTTCTTAGTAATGTACTACCAGTGTAAGTAATTTTTTCTAATCGATTTTGACCTGTAGGAATATAAATTGCATCTTCAGTTTCGTCAGGTGAAGGAATCATACTTGTTGCCCACCAACTATCATAAAAATCTTTTCTAGTTACTGTACCGTAATTACCACCATTTGTTGTACTTGCTCTACCAATAGTACCAAACCAATACCAAAACCAAACTGACGATTCATTTTTAGAGAAGGCAACTCTAAAAACATCTGTATTAGCCTCTCTATCTGCATTATAATAGCCATTTACAGAAGGGGTGTCTAAAAAACTTTGTGATCCTCTGTCTTGATTTGCAGTATATATTCTGTCATGAACTTCACTTGTAATAGCATCATAAGCAAGAATATTAGGACTTCCTCTATTAACACTTTTCCAAGAACTCCAATCAGCTGGATCTGATGTGTAATAGCTCCCAAAATGCATCCCTGCAAAAGTAAAACTACCTCCACCTTCTTTATCTGATATTCTTAAATGTTCTAAATCCCAAACATAAGTAGTTGGACTTAATCGATGGCGATTTGCTGCAAAAGTAGCCCCAAAATCTTGAGACATAAATAAGTCTACAAATCCTTTAAAAACAATATTTGGTCTTGTAGGGTGAACACCTACTATATTCCTATCATTATTCGTATTGGTATGTTGCCAGGTTTCTCCTTCATCATTTGAGTAATAAATATTTCTATTCCCATCACTAACATAAAAATAAAAACGTCCACCAACTAAGGTTCCATGCAAAGTATCTAAGCCAGGGAAGGTTTGTGTTGGTTGTTTTATTAAAGAAAAATCTGTGTCATCTGCACCTAATTTAAAAATAAATATTTTAGAGTCGCTAATTCTTCTTACAAAGGCATAAATACTATTGTCATTATGAGGCTTGGTTGTATTTACCTCAAAAGAACTTCTAGCAAATTTAAAACTAGACTCTCTATAATTTAAACCATAATCATCTGAAATGAAGAGTTTATCAAAACCAGCACCCCCTTCAAGGTTTCCACCATGAGCAACCACTCTTCTTCCTGTTGGTGTTTTTACAACATGAGTTTTAAAGTTTAAAGAACTTTGAAACAAAGCCCCATTTGCTGTTGTCCAAGTTCTTCCCTCATCATCAGAAAATTCCATACCTCCATCTGGCTGCTGAAATACAAGACGAAAACTATTGTCTGGTAAATTAACACCGTTTAAAACTAAGCCTCTAAAATTTAAACTCGTACTTCCTAAAAAATTACGTTTATGATTTCTAAGTGACCATTTTATGCTTTTTGATTCATCAATTTTATAAATATGACCTGGTCTAGACAATATAAACATTTCATCGTTTACAGGATCATAAACGGAACCTAGAGCATCAGAACCTCCTTCATTGTATCCTGGCCCATTAGCAGAAGTCATGTGTACATATTTCTGACTCCAACTTCCAGTAACTCTATTATTGGCATAAGAATAACTTGGTAAATCAGAAAAATATTCTACTTTTCTATTTGGTTGTTTTGTACTATAGTCTGTAAACTGATAACCTGAAGCTTCTATATCTGATCTCCACTTTGTGTAATCAATTAATTCTTTTTCTTCTAATTTAGAAGGATCAAAAGGAGCTGGCTCAGGATTTTTAATTTTAGGTCTTCCTTTCTTTTCTTTAAATTCATCTCCTACTTTTTTAGGAATTTCGTTTTGAAAGAAACTGTAGTAGACAAAAGAGGCTATTAAAATTGATAAAATAGCTAGAAGTAAGTTGCTTTTTTTCATAATATACTATTTAAAAGATATAACTTATCAGGTATCTAATAATAAAGTTACACATCAAAATTAAAGCTTAGATTTTATAATACCATAGACGTTAAAACTTTAAAAATAGATAATATCACTTAAGTAGATTAAAGTGCTCTTAAAACACACTTTTAGATTAAGTAAAAACTGAGAATTTTATAAAATTTATTATAAATATTGATCCTCCATAGTATTTTTAGACTTTATCCACTTGATGCATAAAAACGTTTAGAGTACAATTTAGAGGTGTAAGAAATATTGAGTTTTTCCTTTTTATACTAACGAATATTTATGCGTAAAATGTGAATCTCACAACTTTTGGACTTGATCCTCTTAATTCCTAAATTTTCTAAAAAGTGTATAAAACAAAAAAGCATCTCAAAAAAATGAGATGCTTTTTGCGGTCTGGACGGGACTCGAACCCGCGACCCCCTGCGTGACAGGCAGGTATTCTAACCAGCTGAACTACCAGACCGTTGCTTTTAGCGGTTGCAAATATACAATGTATTTTTATATCTGCAAACATAAAATGAAAAAAAATTATTTATTTTTTTTTCTACTGATTAAATAAGCTGTCAAAATTTTATTGTACCCTTTTTGGATGTCTACTTGCACATAATCAATTTTATATTGTAAACACTTACTTTTCAGTTCTTTAAAATAATTATTTACAAATTGGGTATATTTTTCTTGAATATTTTCTGCATATACATTTATTTCTTCTCCTGTTTCTAAATCTACAAATTTTTTGGGAGCATTGTCAAAATTGAAATTAAATTCTGTTTCTGAGTCATAAGTATGAAATAAAACAACCTCATGTTTATTGTATTTTAAATGCCTTAAAGCTGCAAACAAGGCTTCGTTATCTTTAGATGGCTGAAACATATCTGTAAATAAAAAAATTAAAGAACGTCTATGAATTTTATCCGCAATTTCATGCAAATATTTATAGGTTTCTGTTTTAGCTGTTGAATTAGAAACTAATAACTTTTCTAATTGCCCTAATAACATACTTCTATGACGATTACTTCCCTTTTCTGGTGCATAATATTCATAAGTATCTGAATAAATACTTAAACCAACAGCATCACTTTGGCGTTTTAAAATTTCCATTAAAGAAGCAGCTGCAACAGATGAAAAACCCACTTTATTTAGATTGTTTAAAGTTTGTGTTTTTACCACAGGATAATGCATGGAGGCAGAATTATCTATAATAATATGACATCGTAAATTGGTTTCTTCTTCATACTTTTTAGTGTATAATTTTTCTGTTTTTGCAAACAATTTCCAATCTATATGACGTGTACTCTCTCCTTTATTATATAATTTATGCTCAGAAAACTCTACAGAAAACCCATGAAAGGGACTTTTATGCATACCTGTTATAAAGCCTTCTACTACTTGTTTTGCAAGTATGCCTAAGTTTTTTATTTCTGCTGATTTTACTTCGGATAAGTTCATACTATTTTTAAAGCTTTGTTTTGTTCTTATATTTTTAAAACTACAACTAAAAACTAAAGGTTATTCTAATAAAATACAAAAAAAAACTCTGACACCAAGCTTTTAGAGTGATTTGTTCAATTTATAATTTTTAATATGTTGCTTTACAACCTTATATTAACACCTAAAAATTTTAGAATAAATAATTTGAGATCACACTAAATAGCGTGGTTAGTTCAACTTACAGTTTTTAATGTGTTGCTTTGCAACTTTTAAAAATTGAGTTTCACTAAAATAAAAAAAGGTTTGACGTTAGCCAAACCTTTTGAATATAATAAAAAATAAATGTACTATATAGCTGCATCTATTTTACCTGTATATACGTTTTTAGGTGCAACACCTACTTGTTTATCTACAACTTCACCGTTTTTAAATATCAAAACAGTTGGTATATTTCTAACACCATATTTAGCTGCAAACTCTTGATTAGCATCAACATCTATTTTACCAACTACTGCTTTGCCATCATATTCTGTATGAATTTCGTCTACAATTGGTCCTACCATTCTACAAGGTCCACACCAAGCTGCCCAAAAATCTACCAATACTGGTTTGTCTGATTTTAATACTAATTCGTCAAAATTTGCGTCTGTGATTTCTAATGCCATCTTATATTTTTTTTAAAATTGTTGTTGTTGTTTACAATTTCAAAAGTAAACATTTTTTTTAGTTCTTTATTTTTAAAAAATTGCTTTTTACTATTTGTGTATCAATTGTTTTTATTAGCAAAATTTAATATTACTTTTTTAGTTGTTACTAAAATTAGTTTTAAATGTAATTAATTGCGTTAGGGATTGAAGCATTTGTTTGAGCTCTCACGCTTTTTAGCGTGAAGCGAGTGCGAAAAGCCCGCCCTTTTTAGGAACGCCCAAAAAAAAATTAAAACAATTCTTTTGCAATTGCCTTTATATTATCACTCTTACCCATAGAATAATAATGTAAAAACGGCACACCAGCCTCTTTTAGTTCTTTAGATTGTTGTATAGCAAACTCAATACCAACTTGTCTTACAGCCTTATTATCTTTACAAGATTCTACTGCTTCAATTAAATTTTCTGGTAGATCAATTTTAAAAACTTGTGGTAAAACCTGTAAATGTCTTTTTACTGCTATTGGTTTAATTCCTGGAATAATTGGCACTGTAATACCTATTGCTCTTGCTTTTTTAACAAAATCGAAATATTTTTTATTATCAAAAAACATTTGCGTTACCACATAATCTGCACCAGCATCAACCTTTTGTTTTAAACGTTTTAAATCGGTATTTAAAGATGGAGATTCCATGTGTTTTTCTGGATAGCCTGCAACACCTACACAAAAATCGTAATTATGCTCTACTTTTATATCATCATGCAGATACTTTCCGCTGTTTAAATCAGAAATTTGTTGCACCAAATCACTTGCAAAAGCATTACCTCCTTCTGTAGCTTTAAAATAAGATTCATCTTTTCTAGCATCTCCTCTTAACGCAACCACATTATCTAAACCTAAATAATGGCAATCTACCAAAACATATTCTGTTTCTTCTTTTGTAAAACCTCCACATAATAAATGTGGAATTGCATCTACTTGATATTTGTGCATAATAGAGGCACAAATACCCACAGTTCCTGGACGCATTCTGGTAATTCTCTTGTTTAAAAGTCCGTTTCCTTTATCTACATAAACATACTCTTCTCTAGAGGTTGTAACGTCTATAAAAGGTGGATTAAACTCCATTAAAGGATCTATATTATTGTATAAATCTTGAATATTTTTTCCTTTTTGTGGTGGTATTACTTCAAAAGAAAATAACGTTTTACCGTTGGCGTTTTTTATATGATCTGTAACTTTCATTAGCCTCCCTTAATCCCTCCAAAGGAGGGAAAATGTTGCGGGTTATTTTATGTTAATATTTTATACTTTTTAAATCTATTTCTTTTAACTAATAGTTTTCAATCGAGTTTTCCTTCCCTTTGGGGAAGGTTAGGATGGGTTTTTTAGTAACTTTTTTACGTCTTCAAAGTCTTCTTTGTATTCCCAGTAAATCCATCTTCCATCTACATAATCTGTTAAAACATATTTTTCACTTAAAGATTTAATTCTTGAAACTGCTATTAATTTCTTTCCAAATTTATCTGCAGGAATTTGTACAATGATTTCTTTATTATTTTGATCATAACCATGAGAAATTACATAACTGCCTAGTGTTAATTCTATAAACTCCATATTTTATTCTTCTGCTAAAGCAGGATGTAACCACTTTTCTGCTTTTTGTTTTGTAATTCCTTTTCTTGTAGCATAATCTGTTACTTGATCATCTGTAATTTTACCCAAACCAAAATATTTTGCTTCTTTATTGGCAAAATAATATCCAGAAACTGCTGCTGCAGGCCACATTGCCATGCTTTCTGTTAGTTGGACTCCTATTTGGTTTTCTACATCTAATAATTCCCAAATGGTTTCTTTTTCTAAATGATCTGGACACGCAGGATAACCAGGAGCAGGACGAATACCTTTATAGGTTTCTTTTATTAAATCATCATTAGACAAGGTTTCATTTGCTGCATAGCCCCAATGTTTTGTTCTAATTTGTTTGTGTAAATATTCTGCAAAAGCTTCTGCAAATCTATCTGCAATTGCTTGTGCCATAATACCATTATAATCGTCTTCTTGAGCCCTGTAGCTATCTGCTAATTCTTGAGCACCAAAAATACCTACACAAAAAGCCCCCATATAATCTGTAAGACCAGAATCTTTTGGAGCAATAAAATCTGCCAAAGCATGATTGGGTATTCCTTCTCTTTTCTGTAATTGTTGTCTTAAAGTTCTAAAAACAGCAACTTCTTCTCCTTTCTTATGAACAGAAATATCATCTTCGTTGACTGTATTTGCTTCAAACAACCCAAAAATTGCTTTTGGTTTTAACAGTTGCTTTGCTATAATTTCATCAATCATAACTTTTGCTTCTTCATACATTATAGTAGCCTGCTCACCAACTACTTTGTCTGTTAAAATATCTGGAAATTTACCATGTAAATCCCAACTTCTAAAAAACGGACTCCAATCTATAAAAGGGACTAATTCTTTTAAACTCAATTGTTCTAAAGTTTGTATCCCCAGTTCTTTAGGTTTTACAATTTCAGAAGTTTTCCAATCAATTTTATATTTACGTTTGCGAGCTTCATTAATAGAAATATAACTTTTTTCTTTACCACGCTTTAAAAACTTGGTTCTAAATTCGTCGTAATTTTTCTTTAAATCAGCTACATATTTGTGAGACGTTTTCTTGTTTAATAAATCACCTACAACAGTTACTGCTCTTGAAGCATCATTTACATGAACCACAGCGTTTTTGTATTGTGTATCAATTTTAACTGCAGTATGTGCTTTTGAGGTTGTTGCACCACCAATTAATAAAGGAACTTCAAAATTTTGACGTTGCATTTCTTTGGCTAAATACACCATTTCGTCTAATGAAGGTGTAATTAAACCTGATAAACCAATTGCATCTACACGTTCATTAATTGCAGCTTCTATAATTTTTTCTGGAGGAACCATTACTCCTAAATCTACAATTTCGTAGTTATTACAAGCTAAAACAACACTTACAATATTTTTACCAATATCATGCACATCGCCTTTTACAGTTGCCATTAATATTTTACCTACAGGTTCTTGTTTGTCACCTTTTTCGGCTTCAATAAATGGGTTTAAGTAACCTACTGCTTTTTTCATTACACGGGCAGATTTTACTACTTGTGGTAAAAACATTTTTCCTGCTCCAAACAAATCTCCAACTACATTCATACCCATCATTAAATGCCCTTCTATTACCTCTATTGGCGCTACGGCTTCTTGCCTTGCCTGCTCAACATCTTCTATAATAAAAGCATCAATACCTTTTACTAAAGCGTGGGTAATTCTTTCTTGCAGGGAGTTTTCTCTCCAAGTTAAATCGACTCCTTTTTCTTTTTTAGAACCTTTTACAGTTTCTGCAAAATCTAATAAACGTTCTGTAGCGTCTTCTCTTCTATCTAAAATAACATCTTCTACATGCTCTAATAAATCTTTAGGAATATCATCATAAACCTCTAACAAAGCAGGGTTTACAATTCCCATATTCATTCCATTTTGAATGGCATAATATAAAAACACAGAGTGCATTGCTTCTCTAACACCATTGTTTCCTCTAAATGAAAAAGACACATTACTTACACCACCACTTACAGAAACATTTTCTAAATTTTCTCTAACCCATTTTGTTGCTTCTATAAAATCAACAGCATTTCTTCTATGCTCATCCATTCCTGTAGCAACAGGAAATATATTTAAATCGAAAATAATATCTTCTGATGGAAAACCTACTTTGTTTACTAAAACATCATAAGAACGTTTTGCAATTTCTATTCTGCGTTCGTAGTTATCTGCTTGCCCAACTTCATCAAAAGCCATTACAATTACAGCTGCTCCATAACGTTTAATTTGGGTTGCTTCCCAAATAAATTTTTCTTCTCCTTCTTTTAATGAAATAGAATTTACAACACATTTACCTTGTACAACTTGTAAACCAGCTTCTATAATTTCCCATTTAGAGCTATCAATCATCATTGGTACTCTACAAATATCTGGCTCTGCTGCAATTAAGTTTAAAAAACGAACCATTGATTCTTTTCCGTCAATTAAACCATCATCCATATTAATGTCGATAATTTGTGCACCTCCATCTACTTGATGTCTTGCAACATCTAAGGCTTCATCAAATTTTTCTTCTTTGATTAAGCGTAGAAATTTTTTAGAACCAGCTACGTTTGTGCGTTCTCCAACATTTATAAAATTACTGTTTTCGTTTAGAACTAGTGGTTCTAAACCAGACAATTGCATGTATTTTGTTTGTTTTATCTTCATTATTTATAATGTTCTACAATTGGAAAAGGTTTATAAACTTTATTTAGTTTATAGTTATTGAGTTGACGCTTTAATGAATATCTTTTATTTTTTTATGTTGATGAAAACCACCAACTAAAACTATTAACCAACAACTACTCTTGGTTTATATTTAGCAGCAATATCTGCAATTACCTTAATATGTTCTGGACTTGTACCACAACAACCACCAATAATATTGATTAAATCTTTCTTAAGATACTCTTCAATTTGCTCTCCCATTTCTTCTGGAGTTTCATCATACTCACCAAATGCATTTGGCAAACCTGCATTTGGGTGTGCAGAAACGCCAAAATTAGTTTTATTTGCAATCGCCTCTAAGTGAGGTTGCAATAAATTGGCTCCTAAAGCACAATTAAAACCTACTGTTAATAATGGAATATGAGAAACAGAGATTAAAAAAGCTTCTGCAGTTTGGCCAGATAAAGTTCTACCAGAAGCATCTGTAATTGTACCACTTAACATGGTAGGTATTTCAATATTTCTTTCGTCTTTTACTTCTTCAATAGCAAATAAAGCTGCTTTTGCATTTAAGGTATCAAACACCGTTTCTACTAAAAGTAAATCTACACCACCATCAATTAAAGCTTCTATTTGTTGTTTGTAAGCAATACGCAAATCATCAAAAGTAACAGCTCTGTAACCAGGATCGTTAACATCTGGAGACATGCTTGCTGTTCTGTTTGTTGGTCCTATTGATCCTGCAACAAAACGAGGCTTGTGTGGTTCTTTCTCTGTGAACTCTACAGCAACTTCTTTGGCAATTTTTGCCGATTGATAATTTAGTTCATAGACTAAATCTTCCATCTGATAATCTGCCATGGCAATGGTAGTTCCAGAAAAAGTATTGGTTTCTATAATATCTGCTCCAGCTTCAAAATATTTACCATGAATGGTTTTTATAGCTTCTGGTTGTGTTATTGAAAGCAAATCATTATTCCCTTGTAAAGGAGTTGGGTAGTCTTTAAAACGTTCTCCTCTAAAATCTTCTTCCGTAAATTTATAAGCTTGTAGCATAGTACCCATTGCACCATCTAAAACTAAAATTCGTTCTTGTAAAGCTTTGTAAATATTTGACATTTTTTGATGTTTTTATCAATATGTCATCAGGAAAAGTGAAGTTTTCGCTGTTATCTGTCTTTTTTAGTTCAAATAAATTTGATATAAAAAGTAGAATGTAGCACCTTTCTTAGAAAAAAAACAAGAGGTTGCCAAGGTTTCAACGGGTCTAATCCCTCAACCTTTCATGATAACATATCAATAAGTTTATGAACTTAAATTCGGTACAAAAGTAACGAACTTTTTTTTGTATTTTACAATTTAATCGTAAATATCTGATGATAAATAACGGTCTCCTCTATCACAAATAATAGCAACGACTACCCCTTTATCTATTGAGTTGGCAACTTTTATGGCAGTAGCAACAGAGCCACCACTACTCATTCCAGAAAAAATTCCTTCTTCCCTTGCCAAACGTATTGTCATTGCTTTGGCTTCATCTTCTCCAACTTCAAATACTTGGTCTATTTTATTCGGTTTAAAAATGGCTGGCATATATTCATCAGACCATTTTCTAATCCCTGGTATTTTTGCCCCATCTTTTGGTTGTGCACCAACAATAATAATGTCTTTATTTTTACCTTTTAAATAATCTGAAACACCTGTTATTGTACCTGTTGTTCCCATTGCAGAAACAAAGTGCGTAACTTCCCCTTCAGTATCTCTCCAAATTTCTGGTCCTGTAGTATTAAAATGTGCTTTGGGGTTGTCTAAATTATCAAACTGATTTAAACGAAAATAACCTTTTTTATACTTTAATTTTAATGCATGATCAATTGCACCTTCCATCCCTTTTTCTGCAGATGTTAAGATTACTTCTGCACCATAAGCACGCATTGTTTTTACTCTTTCTATGGTTGAATTTTCTGGCATTGTAAGCACCATATTTACACCTAAAACCTTTGCCATTAAAGCTAAAGCAATACCTGTGTTACCACTTGTTGCTTCTACTAAAGTATCTCCTTTTCTTATATTTTTTCTTTTGATAGCCTCAGAAATCATATAATAAGCAGCTCTATCTTTTACGCTTCCTCCAGGATTATTACCTTCTAACTTTAAAAGTAATGTTACTCCTTCCTTTTTAAATATATGCTGCGCTTCTACTAGAGGTGTATTTCCTACAAAATCTATGATACTTTTAGTCTTCATCTTATTATTTTTTTTGAAAAATATTATTTTCTGCTTGAACAGTTACAACAGAATTTTCTGGAACAGATTCTGTAATACAAACATTGGCTCCAATTACAGAATTTTTTCCGATTACAACATCCCCTCCTAAAATAGTAGCATTCGCATAAATTACAACGCCACTCTCTATAGTTGGGTGTCTTTTTGTAGATGCTAAACTCTTTTTAACTTTAATACCTCCTAAAGTAACACCTTGAAAAATTTGTACCTCATCTTTAATAATAGCAGATTCTCCTATAACAATTCCTGTTCCATGATCTATATGAAATGACGCTCCTATTTCTGCTCCTGGATGAATTTCTACACCTGTTACACCATGTGCAAATTCACTAATCATTCTAGGTAAAATAGGGATTTCTTGTTTTAATAATTGATGACTTAGACGATACACAGCAATTGCATAAAAACCTGGATATGCTAAATAAATTTCTTCTAAACTTTTAGCTGCTGGATCATTTTTTTCTGCTGCAATAGCATCTAAATCTAATTTACCTCTAATAGTTATAAAAGATGCTTCAAAAACATTCCATAAATCCTCTCCATTTTCAACGGATAATCTTTCTAAGATCTTTAAAAATTTAGCTTTTGTTTCTTGACCACTTTCTGTACAATGATTTACATCAAACAAATTATTAATTAATTGTTTTGTAAAATCACCTACAGCATCTCTTAAGCACATGCTGTAATTTTTAAAACCTATTATTCGTGTTGTTTCTTTCATTTTAGCCCTAAGATTCTGGTGCTAATGTTACTTCTAAACCTTCCATTGCTGGTGTCATTTGTATTTGACACCCCAATCTACTATTATCTTCTACATCAAATGCTTCTGCTAACATTGCATCTTCATCATCTGACATTTCTGGTAACTCATTATCTGAATTCACATAACATTGACAAGAAGCACACATTGCCATTCCTCCACAAATACCAATAGTACCTTCTTCAGCTAACTCGTAAGAACGAACAACTTCCATTAAGTTCATTGCCATATCTGTTGGTGCAACTACATCATGCGTTACTCCGTTTCTGTCTGTAATTTTTATATTGATGTCTTGCATCTTTATTTCTTTTATTCTGTATGTCTGCAAATTTACACAAACCTAACAATTATATTATCAACTAAGGTATAAAAAAAATCCTGCAAAGACTATAAAGTCCTCACAGGATATTATAACCAAATTTCTTAAATTAATCTATCGCTTTTACAACTGCTTTTGGTGCTTCTTTCTTAGTTCCATCAAAACCTTCTACACCACCAACTGTTGTGTATTTCATCACATATTTTTTATCTGGAAAAATTCTTTTATAAGCACTCTGACACATTAATGTTGCTTCGTGAAATCCACATAAAATCAATTTTAATTTACCAGGATATGTATTTACATCACCTATTGCATAAATTCCTGGTATATTTGTTTGGTAATCTAAAGCATTGTTTACTTTAATGGCATTTTTTTCAATTTCTAAGCCCCAATTTGCAATAGGTCCTAATTTAGGTGATAACCCAAATAAAGGAATAAAATGATCTGTTTCTAATGTAAAAGGTTCTTCTCCTTTTTTCTCTACAACAACACCTGTAACTTTATCCTCACCAACAATCCCTTTTACTTCTGCAGGAGTTATCATTGTAATTTTACCTAAATTTTTTAATTCTTGTACTTTTTCAACAGAATCTAAAGCTCCTCTAAATTCATTTCTTCTATGAATTAATGTTACTTCAGACGCTACATCAGATAAAAATATTGCCCAATCTAAGGCAGAATCTCCACCACCAGAAATTACTACTTTTTTATCTCTGTAAAATTCGGGTTCTTTAATAATGTATTCTACTCCATTATCTTCAAACTTTTCTAAACTTTCAATTTTTGGTTTTCTTGGCTCAAAAGATCCTAATCCACCAGCAATTGCTACAATTTTAGCATGGTGTTTTGTACCTTTATTTGTTGTAACAATAAAAGTACCATCGTCTTGCTTATCAATTGTTTCTGCTCTTTCTCCTAAAGTAAAACCAGGCTCAAACTGTTTTGTTTGCTCAATTAACTTATCTGTTAAATCACCTGCTAAAATTTCTGGATACGCAGGAATATCATAAATTGGTTTCTTCGGATAAATCTCTGAACATTGTCCTCCTGGTTGTGGCAAAGCATCAATTAAATGACATTTTAATTTTAATAAACCTGCTTCAAAAATTGTAAATAACCCTGTTGGCCCTGCACCAATAATTAAGATATCTGTTGTAATCATTTTTTAATATTTGCTTTTAGCTATTTGCTTTTAGCCGTTCGCTAATTGCTAACTGCAAAAAGCTAAAGGCTAATAACCTTTTATTTTTCTACTAAACTCTTTGTAAATTCGTTTAGCTGTTCTACTTTTTCCTCAAAGTTACCTTTGATGGTCTTTCTATACTCGTTTAAATTTTTTACTAAATCATCTACATTTTCTGGAATAACATCTTCAAAAAACTGACGTAATCTCTTAGCTGTTGTTGGCGATTTTCCATTAGTAGAAATGGCTACTTTTACATTTCCTTTGGTAACAATACCACCCATATAAAAATCACAATAAGGAGGATTATCTGCAACATTTACCAATTTTGCTTGTGCTCTACAATCTTTCCAAACTTGCACATTTACTTCTGGAAACTCAGTGGTAGCAACTACCATATGTCTTCCTTGTAAATATTTTTGTTGATACACATCTTTTACCAAAGTAACACAGCCTTTTTTTGCAAGCTCAATTGTTCCTTCTCTAAACATTGGTGAAACCATTAAAACTTTAGCATCTGGACTCGATTTTAACAAGAAAGTTAATTTTTCTTCAGCCACATTTCCTCCTCCAACAATGAGTACATTTAAACTTTTTGCTTTTAAAAAAATAGGATATAAATTATTTCTTTCCATTATTACGTTCTCAAAATGATATCTATTTAGACTTTTTATGTTTTAAAATATAAATTGACTAAAATTTATTACTTTTTTAATTCTACTAAATATTGTTGCTGAATATTTAAAATTGCTTGACGATGTTTTACAACTTCTCCTAAAACAATAATGGCTGGGTTTTTCAACTCCTTTTCTGCAACAATTTTCTCTATGGTATCAACTGTACCAATGCCTATTTTTTCATTATTTCTTGTTCCATTTTGAATAATTGCAACTGGTAAATTATTTTTACCTTCTGCTTGAAACAACTGTACTATTTGAGGCAATTTACTCATCCCCATTAAAACAACAACAGTAGCATTAGATTTTGCTGCTAACTCAATATCATTTGATATTTTGTGCTCTTTTGTAGTTCCTGTAATTACCCAAAAACTTTCTGCAAACCCACGTTTTGTAACCGGTATATTTTGACTTGCAGCAACTGCCATTGATGATGAAATACCTGGAACCATTGCTACTTCTAATCCAAATTTTGCAGCATATTCCATTTCTTCTGTACCTCTACCAAAAATAAATGGATCTCCACCTTTTAAACGAACTACATGTCCGTTTGACTTTGCCTTTACAACAATTAACTCGTTAATTTGCTCTTGTTGATATTTATAACAACCTCTTCGTTTTCCTACAAAAATTTGTTCTGCTTCTGGTTTTATATAATCTAACAATTCTTCGTTTACCAAAGCATCAAACAAAACAACATCCGCAGTTTTTAAAGCTTTAATAGCTTTTATAGTTATTAAATCTACATCTCCAGGACCCGCTCCTACAACTGTTAACTTTGGTGTTTTTAAGCTCATTTATTTTATACTAATTTGATTTTACAACCTCAGATTCTCTATAAGCTCTTACTTTTTGTAAAAACGTATTTGCATCTTTTATATATTTTTCTGCAAATTCTTTTGTTGGTGCAAATTTATTAATTTGATAGATTAAATCTGCAAAAGAAGACCCTAAATCTATTTTTTCTGATACAATAAATAACTCATCAAACTGAGAAATAATACCAGCATGTGTATTTGTTTTCTTATTTTCTGCCAATAAGGATGCTTTTGCCGAATTTACAATAGATTGATATGCATAATAAATAGCTCCAGAATACACTCTGTTTTCTAAAGCTTCATTTGCATTATCAATTTTTTCATCACTTTCTAAAAATAGTGTAGCTATTAAATCGATAACAACACCTGCACATTCTCCAATCCCTATTTCTTTAACGTATTTATCTTCTTCTCCCCAATCAATAAAATCTTCTTGAGTTAAATTAGTTACGTCTTGTAAATCGTTTAATAAATCGTAAAAATAACGATCACCAGTAACTTTATAATATTCTACAAAAGATTTTCCTTTGGCGTTTGCTTCAAAATCATTTAAAATTCTTCTTAAAGCTTCAGGACCTCTTTTACTTGGTACTTTAACTACTTTATCTGCAAAAAGAGCATTCCCGTTTCCTAAATTACCACCACCTAACAAAACTTGTAATGCTGGTGCTACTAATTTATCTGGCGTTCTTACCGTCATTCCTTGAAAACCAATGTTTGCCATGTTGTGTTGTCCACAAGCATTCATACAACCACTAATTTTAATTACTAAATCTTCATTTTTTAAATACTGAGGATATTCTGCTGCAATTACTTTTTCTAATTCTACAGAAATACCTGTACTACTTGCAATACCTAAATTACAAGTATCTGTTCCAGGACACGCTGTAATATCTACTGCTTTGTTGTAACCTGCTTCTACAAAACCTAATTTTTCTAATTCTTGATAAAAGAAAGGCACTAAATCTTCTTTTACAAAAGGAATTACAATATTCTGACGCAATGTTAAACGAATTTCTCCTGCACCATAAGCATCAACTAAATCTGCTAATAAACGAGCTTTGTCTGTATAAAAATCTCCTAATAAAACTTTAATTCCGATTGCAACAAAACCTGTTTGTTTTTGCGGAATGATGTTTGTCGATTTCCATAAATCAAAAGCTGCTTGGTCTTTTATTTCTACTTTTGGCGCATCTACAGAAACTGGAGTTGAAGCCACATAAGCATCAGCATCAATTGCCACTGTTTTTAATTCGATCGCATTTTGCTCTTCTTCAATTAATTTTTTAAAAGCATCTAAACCAATGTCTTTTAATAAGAATTTCATACGTGCTTTGGCTCTACTTTTACGTTCACCATAACGATCAAAAACTCTTAAAACTCCTTCCATTACTGGAATAATTTTATCTGTAGGTAAAAACTCATATAAAGTTTCTGCATGTCTTGGTTGAGAACCTAAACCTCCTGCAACCATCACTTTAAAGCCTCTAACACCATCTTGAATTTTAGCAATATATCCTAAATCATGCAGATAAGACAAGCCAGTATCTTCATCCGTAGAAGAAAAAGAAACTTTAAATTTACGTCCCATTTCTTGACAGATTGGGTTTCGTAAAAAGAATTTATACAGTGCATCTGCATAAGGAGAAACATCAAAAGGTTCATCTACATCAATCCCTGCTGTTTCTGATGCAGTTACATTTCTAACCACGTTTCCACAAGCTTCTCTTAAGGTAACATCATCACGTTCTAATTCTGCCCACAATTCTGGTGTTCTCTGTAAATCTACATAGTGAATTTGAATATCTTGACGTGTTGTAATATGTAATCTACCTCTAGAATATTCATCTGAAACTGCTGCAATTCTACGTAATTGGTTTGTTTTTACTTTACCATAAGGTATTTTGATACGAATCATTTGTACGCCTTCTTGACGCTGACCATAAACTCCTCTTGCTAAACGTAAACTTCTAAATTTTTCTTCATCTATTTGTAGATTATTAAATGCAGCAATTTTATCTGCTAACTCAATAATATCTCTTTCTACAACTGGATTTTCTATTTCTGTTTCAAAACTTTTCATTCTATTCTTATTTTAATTAAATAGGTTTATTTTATAAAACCTACACCAACTGTACTATTTGTTTTTGAATCAATTAAAATAAAGGATCCGTTAGATTTATTGTCACTATATGAATCTACCAATAATGGTTTGCTCAATTTTAATTGTATGTCTCCTATTTGATTCAATACTAATTCTGATGGATTTTCTTCTATCCCAGAAAAATCAGTATTAATAATGCTAGACAATTTTGTTATTTTAGCTTGGGCATCATTTACACCATGCTTAATGTAATATTTTTGTGATGCTTTTAAAGGCTCTTTATCCATCCAACAGATAGTTGCATCTAATTGCTTTGCAATGGTTGGTTCTTCATTTACCTTTACTAACATATCTCCTCTGCTTACATTTACATTATCTTCTAAAGTAATTGTCACAGAACTTCCTCTTTTTGCAGTTTCAAACTCTTTATCAAAGAAATTAATCGTTTTAATTTTAGATTTTGTTTGGGATGGTAATACAGCAACTTCATCTCCTACAGATAAATCTCCTCCATAAATTTTACCAGCATATCCTCTAAAATCATGATACTGCTCAGTTTTAGGTCTGATTACTGTTTGTACAGGGAAACGAGCTTGTGAAATTTCGGAAATGTCTTCTGGCTCTAATTTCTCTAAGTGATGCATTAACGTTTCTCCTTTATACCAAGGTGTATTTTCAGATTTATGTACAACATTATCTCCTTGTAAAGCAGACATTGGTATAAATGTTAAATTCTGACCTCTATACCCACTCTTACTTGCTATAAATTCAATTTCCTTTTTGATTGCATTGAATTTTTCTTCAGAAAAATCTACCAAATCCATTTTATTTACAGCGATAACTACATCTTTTATTCTTAATAAATTATTGATAAAAAAGTGTCTGTATGTTTGTTCTATCACTCCGTTTCTTGCATCAATTAATACGATTGAAGCTTGAGCTGTAGAAGCACCTGTTACCATATTTCTTGTATACTCTATATGACCTGGAGTATCTGCAATAATGAAACTTTTACTTGGTGTAGAAAAATATATGTGTGCTACATCAATTGTAATACCTTGTTCTCGTTCTGCAACTAAACCATCGGTTGCTAAAGAAAAATCTAAATAGTCAAAACCACGTTGCCTACTTTTTTCTTCTATTGCTTCTAACTTATCATCAGTTAGTGATTTTGTATCGTATAAAATACGACCAATTAAGGTACTTTTACCATCATCTACACTACCTGCTGTTGCTATTTTTAATACTTTCATTTTTATAAGCTGTTCGCTATTAGCCATTGGCTTTTAGCTGTATTTGTATTCTGTTTAAATTTTTGCTAAAGACTAAAAGCCAATAGCTAAAGGCAAATTTTTAAAAATACCCTTGTTGTTTTCTTTTTTCCATTGCTGCTTCAGAACGTTTATCATCTATTCTTGCACCTCTTTCTGATATGGAAGAATCTCTAATTTCTTCAACCACTTTTGCAATGTCTACTGCATCAGACAATACAGCTGCTGTACAACTCATATCTCCTACAGTTCTAAAACGAACCATTTTTTCTAAGACTTCTTCTTCTTTATCTCTAAAAACAACTTCATCATCTGCAGACCAAATCATTCCATCTCTTACAAATACTTTTCTTTTATGTGCAAAATAGATAGATGGAATTTCAATATCTTCTTGTTCTATATAAGACCAAACGTCTAATTCAGTCCAATTTGAAATTGGAAAAACACGTACATTCTGACCTAAATCTATCTTACCATTTAACATATCAAAAACTTCTGGACGTTGGTTTTTTTCATCCCATTGACCAAAATCGTCTCTTACAGAAAAGATACGTTCTTTAGCTCTTGCTTTTTCCTCATCTCTTCTTGCTCCACCAATACAAGCATCAAAGCCAAACTCTTCAATAGCATCTAACAAGGTTTCTGTTTGCAACATATTTCTACTTGCATATCTACCTGTTTCTTCTTTTACGCGTCCAGAATCGATATTATCTTGTACATTTCTAACAATTAATTCAACACCTAATTCTTTTGCTAAACGATCTCTAAATTCAATTGTTTCAGGGAAATTATGCCCTGTATCAATATGCATTAAAGGAAAAGGAATTTTTGCAGGATAAAATGCTTTTTGTGCCAAACGCACTAAAGTGATGCTATCTTTTCCTCCAGAAAAAAGTAAAACAGGTTTTTCAAACTGTGCTACTACTTCTCTAAAAATGTAAATTGCTTCACTTTCTAAGGCATCTACTTGTATTGTTTTATTACTCATAATTCTGTTTTAGATGTGTAAACCACATTCTCTATTACTTTCTACTTTTGTTGGATCGAAATATGTAAACTCATTTGGCAAATTCTTTTCTGCTAAGTAAGCGTCTAATTGTTTATCTGTGCTATTGTAAAAAGGACTCACTTTTATAATACCGTCTTTGCTTACAGAAACAATATCAATACTATCTCTAAATGCTGTTTGTCCTTTTCTTAAATTTGTAAACCAAACATCTGGCTGATGCTCTTTCATTGCCCTTGCAAAAGGCTCTAACTTAACCTGCTCTGTGAAAAGAACGTGTTTTGGATCATCTACAGAAGGAACTCCTAAAACAACATTTCTATGAGCAGCTGTTTGTTTAGGTGTATATAAATGAATATTTAAATTCAATCTTTTGATAATATCTTCTGCATGTTTATAGGTTTGCACAGTATTGTAACCTGTGTCACACCAAATCACTTTAATATCTTTTTTAACCTCTGTTACTGCATTTAAAATTGCAACTTCATAAGGTCTAAAGTTGGTTGTAATTACCGCATTTTTAGCAGAAGAAATAGCCCAAGCTATAATTTCTTTAGGACTTTTATCCTTTAATTCGTTATTTATTTTATCTATATCTAGACTCATTATTTACCCCATTTTATTTTGTTCCAAATTCTTTCATGAAAAAAGTACAAAATTAGTTTTGTTAAAAAATCTACGGATGCAATTGAGGCTGCTAATTCAATTTTACCAGTAACCATATAAGATACCAATAAAGTATCTAATGTACCAACAACTCTCCAACTTATTGCTTTTACAATACTCCTTACTGGCTTTTCTGAAGCAACATCATCTTCATAACGTTGTTTTGCTATTTTTTTACTAAAAATCATTTGATCTACAATCATAATAATTTGACAATTTTAATACCCTATTTACTTGGTAGGGTATGCAAACATACTTTAATTCTTTCTATTATGTCGAAAAAAAATACTAATAATTTCACAAACCCTACAAAATTAGTAGATTAATAAGAAAAGTATGGAAAATTTGCGAATATGCTATTCATAAACAAGTTTGTTTCATGTAAAAATTTGCAAAAAAACTTGAAATTACTGCCTTTTTTAAAGGTTGATGTAAATAGCTAATGTTTAAAAAAACTTAACACTTACACAAGTCAGATAAAGTTGTATTTCTAAAAATCTTTAAGGTGTTATCCCTAACTTGTTCCATTAAGTTATGAACAGCACAAGCATTTTCATCAGGACAATCTTTACATTTCTCGTAAAAATTTAAACTAACACAAGGAATCATTGAAATAGGTCCTTCTAAAACCCTCATAACAGCAGTCATTTGAATTTCACTAGGTTCTTTCAGCAGATAATAACCACCACCTTTTCCTTTTTTAGAAGCTAAAATTTCATTTTTACGAAGTGTTAGAAGAATACTTTCTAAAAATTTTAAAGAGATATTTTCACTTTTAGAAATCGTAGCAATAGCAACTGGTGTTTTATTCTCTTGTCTTGCCAAATAGGTAAGTGCTTTAATTCCGTATTTTGTCTTTTTAGATAACATACTACAAAATTACACAATTTAATGCAATTACCATACTAAAACAGTAGGATAAACTTGTAATCTATAATTTTGGAATTTATAAATGATTTTTTTAGTAGAATTATTTGCTATTATTTAAGGCTTGTTTTACATCTACAATAATATCATTGGCATTTTCTAAGCCAACAGATATTCTTACCAAACCATCTGTAATACCAACTTGCAAACGATCTTCTGCAGACAACCTACCATGAGTTGTAGATGAAGGATGAGTTACAATTGTTCTTGTATCTCCTAAATTTGCAGATAAAGAACACATTTTTATAGCATCTAAAAATCTTCGTCCTGCATTAATTCCTCCCTTGATTTCAAAAGCAACAATATTACCTCCTAAACTCATTTGTTTTTTTGCAATTTCATACTGAGGATGTGATTTTAAAAACGGATATTTTACAAATTCTACATTTTCGTTCTCTTCTAAAAACTCAGCTACTTTTAAAGCGTTTTCACAATGTTTTTCTACTCTAATAGATAAAGTTTCTAGACTTTTAGATAAAACCCAAGCGTTAAAAGGCGACATTGCTGGCCCAGTATTTCTTGCAAATAAATAAATTTCTCGCATTAAATCTGCTCTACCAACTGTTACTCCGCCTAAAACACGACCTTGACCATCAATTAATTTTGTGGCAGAATGGATAACCAAATCTGCACCAAATTTTATAGGTTGCTGAATGTAAGGTGTTGCAAAACAATTATCTACAATATAAATTAAATTATGTTTTTTACAGATCTTACCAATCAACTCTAGGTCTAAGATATCAACCCCAGGATTTGTAGGTGTTTCTATGTACAAAACCTTTGTGTTAGGCTGAATTAAACGCTCTATTAAATCTACTTCATCAACTTTAAAATAAGAAGTTTCTATGTTCCATTTTGGTAAATATTTGGTAAACATACTATGTGTTGAGCCAAAGACAGAACGACAAGAAACAATATGATCTCCAGCATTTAATAAAGCTGCAAATGATGAAAAAATAGCAGACATACCTGTTGCAAAAGCATAACCAGCTTCTGCACCTTCCATTTGCACAATTTTATCTACAAATTCTGTGGTATTAGGGTTTGTAAAACGGCTGTATAAGTTGCGTTCTTTTTCTTCTGCGAAGGATGCACGCATGTCTTCTGCATCATCAAATACAAAACTAGATGTTAAATATAAAGGCGTAGAATGTTCAGAAAATTGTGTTCTTTCTGTTTGGTTTCTTATTGCCTCTGTTTCGAAATGCTTACTCATTATTATATTCTATATTTATTCTGCAAGGTCTTTTTTTTGACTTTGTAGGTATTTGTAAATTTGTAATATTTTTTAATATTTACAACATTAATGTAAATTTGCAATTTGCGTTAGGGATTGAAACGGCATCCTTTTTTTGTTTTTCTCAAAAAAAGATATAGTGGAAAGCCCGTTAAAACGCCCAAAATATTTTTAAAATATTACAGGAAAAACCTAGTTGCTTTTTAATTATTATGTTTTGCCAATCTTAAAATATCTCCAAAAACACCTCTTGCAGTTACACTTGCTCCTGCTCCTGCACCTTGAATTACAATAGGTTGTTGCCCATAAGATTCTGTGTAAATTTCAAAAATTGCATCAGAACCTTTTAAAGAACCTAAAGGTGTACTTTTTTCTGTGGAAACTAATTTAACTTCTAGTTTTCCTTTATTTTGCGATAAATCACCACTTAATTCGCCAATATAACGCAAAACATGATTTGGTTCCTGGGCTTCTTTTAAGGTTTGATATTCATCGTTTAACAACTCTAAATTACTTAAGAAATCATCTACAGAACCATCTCTTAAATTTTCTGGAATTAAATTTTTAATTTCAACTTCATCAAATTCATTTTCTAGTTCTAATTCTCTTGCTAAAATGAGTAATTTTCTGGCAACATCATTTCCACCTAAATCTTCTCTTGGATCTGGCTCTGTAAATCCTTTATCAATCGCTTCTTTTAATATTTCTGAGAAAGAAACATCTTTCGCCGAAAAATTATTGAATAAATAACTTAAACTTCCTGAAAAAACACCTCTAATTTTGGTGATATTTTCTCCAGATTCATGTAATAAACGAAGTGTATCAATTAAAGGCAAACCTGCACCAACATTAGTTTCGTACAAATATTGTTTTTTATATTTTTTTAAATTAGCTCTTACTTCTTTGTAAAAATCAAACGATAAAGTATTTGCAATTTTATTACAAGAAACCAAATCGAAGCCTGCTTCTATTAAAGGAATATAATTTGCAACAAAATTTACACTCGCTGTATTATCTACCGCTATTAAATTTTCGAAATGATTTTCTTTTGCAAAGGCAATTATGTCATTTACAGAAGTATTTGTATCTCCATTTTCTAATAAATTTTTCTTCCAATTTTTAGAAACACCATCTTTATTTAACAACACTTTTTTAGAGTTGGCAACTGCAAAAACATTTAGTTGTAATTTCCTTCTCTCTAAAACAGATTGTGTATTTTCAATAATTTGGTCTATTAAAGTACCTCCAACCAATCCTTTGCCAAAAACGGCTATATTTATTTTTTTATTGATTCCAAAAACTTGACCATGAATTACATTGACCGCCTTAAAAAGTTGTTCTTTTTTTACAACCAAACTCACGTTTCTACCTGTAATTGTATTATTAAATAATAATGGAACAATCTGATTTTTAATTAATGCGTTAAAAGGATTGTGAAATTCACTTAAATCTTGACCCACAATTGAAATTACAGAAACATCATTAAAAACTTCAATTCGATTGACATCTTGTGCCTGAAAATCGTTTTCAAATTCTTGCTCTAATGCTTTTACAGCATTTTCTGTGTTTTCTGCTTTAAAAACCAATCCAACTCCACGTTCAGAAGAACCTTGTGCAATAATATTTACACTAATATTAGCTTTACTCAACGCATTAAAAATACGAGCATCTACACCAACTTTACCCAGTAATCCTCTACCCTCAAAGTTAATCATTGCCATATTTTCTATGGTAGATATCGTTTTAATTCCTTTAGATTTAGAAGTTGCTGAAATTAAAGTTCCTTTATCTTGAAGATTAAAGGTGTTTAAAATTCGTAAATTAATATTCTTTTCAATTAAAGGAATAATTGTTTTAGCATGCAACAAGTTTGTACCAAATGTAGCCAACTCATTTGCTTCATTAAAAGATAGTTGATCTATTTTTTTTGCATCTGCAACTAACTTTGGATCTGCAGTAAAAATACCACTTACATGTGTGTAATTTTGCAACTCATCTGCATCTAAATAATTAGCTAACAAAGCAGCACTGTAATTACTTCCATTTCTACCTAAAGTAGTGGTTTCTCCTTTTTTGGTGGATGCAATAAAACCAGTAACTACATTTATTGGCTGACTATTTTGTTTGAAATAAGAAACAACATTTTCTTTAGAAATAGCAGTAATAGGTTGTGCATTTCCAAAATTATCATCGGTAATAATTAAAGATCTAGCATCAACAGCGTTGGCAAAAACACCTTCCTTTTCTAATAAGCTTGCTAGTAGTTTTACAGACAATAATTCTCCTTGTGCTAAAACTTCGTCTTTTATTTTTTGGCTGTAATCTCCTAATAAAGATACACCCTCAAAAATGGTTTCTAACTTTAAAAATTCTTCAGAAAAATCAATACCAACATTTGGTTCTTGTTGATATTCTTTAAATTTTTCAAACTTAGTTTTATAGTCTTTTTTTGATTTTGCTTTTTCTAAAATAGATTCTAAATCATTGGTTGCATTTCCTCTTGCAGAAGCAACGATTGTAATTTTTTCTCCGTCTTTATATTTATTTTTAATAATTTCAACAGCATTTTCTAACCCTTTCCCATTTGCCAAAGATTTTCCACCAAATTTTAAAACTTTAAGCTTTTTTTCTTTAAAATTTTCATCAAAAATAGGTGCAATAATTTTATGCAATTGGTCATATTCCATCAAAAAAGCATCATGACCATGCACAGAATTTATTTCATTATACGTAACATTATCTTTTGTTAAAGCTAATTTTTTATGGGTTTCTCTGTTTTCTTCCGCAGTAAAAAACAAATCTGAATTTACACCAATAATATGAATATTGGCATCTATCTTATCTAAAATTTCAACATCTTTTTCTCCTCCTACAGTTACATCAATGGTTTTTAAAAGTTGATTCATTAGTTTGTAAGAAGATAATTGATAGCGTTCTTGCAACGATTTTCCATGATGCAACAACCAACTTTCTACATCAAAAATATCGGAATCATTTTTTTTAGATCGATGAAAACGTTCTTTAAAACTTTCTGGTGTTCTATAACACAACATTGCATGCATTCTAGCATCATGCACAGGATTGCTAGAATTTACCAAAAACTGTTCTTGAATTTGACAATTGGCAATTAACCAATCTGTAGATTTCCAATCAGTTGCAATAGGTAAAAAACGTTGGGTAATTTGGGTGTTTAAAACAACCATTTCCCAAGCAATACCACCTCCTAAAGAACCACCAATTAATGCAAATAAGCGATCTATTTTTAAAATGGATAAACCTTCTAAAAATATTCTAGCAACATCTCTTGCTATAAAATCTTTGTAATTGTCTATTAAAAATCCATCAAAACCATTTCCTGGAATGTTGAAAGATAAAATAGTGTAAACTGCTGTATTTATAGCTTTTTGAACTCCAACAATATCTTGCCACCAACCATTTTTGCCAGCAACCTCAGAGTTACCAGTCAATGCATG
Source organism: uncultured Polaribacter sp. (assembly GCF_947497695.1). Taxonomy (GTDB): domain Bacteria; phylum Bacteroidota; class Bacteroidia; order Flavobacteriales; family Flavobacteriaceae; genus Polaribacter. The sequence goes on from NZ_CANMHM010000001.1 coordinate 26,534, forward strand.
GTTTACTAAAATTATAGGTGCAGTACCTAAATCTTGACCAAAAACTTGGTAACTTAAATTCAATTCTGAAATTAAAGCACCCAATTCTGTGGTAAAATTATTTATTTTGATATGTTGTAGTTTGTTTTTCATGATAAAACAAGGGGTTAAACCCCTTGTATTTTGCTATTTTAAACAAGGGACTGAAGTCCCTTGAATATATTTATATTTTTGAAAAAGCTGCTGTTAAATCTGCTTTTAAATCTTCTAAATCTTCAATACCAACAGACAATCTAATTAAATCTTGACTTACACCAGCACTTGCTTGTTCTGCCTCATCTAATTGTTGATGTGTTGTACTTGCAGGGTGAATAATTAATGATTTTGTGTCACCAATATTTGCCAATAAAGAAAATAATTTTGTAGTATCTGCAATTACTTTTGCTGCTTCATACCCTTTTTTAGCTCCAAAAGTAACAATACCACTTTGACCATTTGGCAAGTATTTATCTGACAAAGCTTTGTATTTACTACTTTCTAAACCAGGATAATTTACCCATGCAACTTCATCTTGCTCCTCTAACCATTTTGCCAATGCCAATGCATTTTCTGAGTGTTGTTTGATACGAACTGGTAAAGTTTCTAAACCTTGAATAATATTAAATGCGTTTGTAGGACTTAAAGCACCACCAAAATCTCTTAGACCTTCTAAAATTAATTTAAAGATAAAAGACGCTGCACCTAAAGTTTCATAATATTTTAAACCATGATAACCAGCAGAAGGTTCTGTAAATTCTGGGAATTTTCCATTTGCCCAGTTAAAAGTACCTGCATCTATAATTGCTCCTCCTAAAGAGGTTCCTTGACCACTAATGTATTTTGTTAAAGAGTGAATTACTAAATCTGCTCCATGTTTTATAGGGTTTAATAAAGATGGTGTAGCTACAGTGTTATCAACAATAAAAGGAATTTCTGCTTTTTTAGCTTGTGCAGAAATTGCTTCTAAATCTAACACATCTAATTTAGGGTTTCCTAAAGATTCTATAAAAATTGCTCTTGTATTTTCTTTTACTGCTTTTCCAAAATTTTCTGGATCAGATGCATCAACAAAAGTTGTTGTAATACCAAATCTTGGTAACGTTACACTTAATAAGTTGTATGTTCCACCATATAAACTACTAGAAGCTACAATATGGTCTCCTGCTTTTAAAAGTGTCATTAAACCTGTTGCAATTGCTGCTGTTCCAGAAGCAAAAACTACAGCTCCTATCCCTCCTTCTACAGCCGTTAAACGATCTTGTAAAATTTGGTTTGTAGGGTTGTTTAAACGTGTGTAAATAAACCCTAATTCTTTTAGTGAAAAAAGGTTTGCTGCATGTTCTGAATTGTTAAAAACATACGCTGTAGATTGGTAAATAGGCACAGCTCTTGTTCCTCCATTTGCTGCTACATCATGCCCTGCATGTAATGCGTTTGTTGCTAATTTTAATGTACTCATTTTTCTGTTTTTTTGTTAACAAAAGATTATCTTCCCTTGCTGGGAAATACTATTCCATTGTTGGGTTTAAACTTTACTAACTAGAAAAATGTTATTAAGAAAACTATAAATACAAAGAGATGTATTTTTTAAGGTTATCTATCCAATTTCTGATAAATGAATCACAAATTAAGTAGAATTTAGCACCTTCTTTTCCTCGTGAAAAGGGTTGCTAAGGCTTCATTGGGTCTATCCCTCTGCCTTTCTTGATAACATTTCAATAAGTTATTGAACTTTCTGTATGCAAATATATGGTTAGAAAAATTTAATATCCAAATAAAAAGCATTTTATTTTTCTAAAAGTGTTCATTTTAAATTTTAAAAAATACTGTTTTTATGATTCCGTAAAAATCTGATTTTTAAAATACTTAAAATTGTTTTACTTATAATTACATCATAAATAATTATTACAAAAAACTTTGCAGTTTCATATAATCATGTAAATTTGTAAATAATTAAGAGGAAAAATTTGAACTGATTGCAACCTCTGAAGCTAATTTATTAGCCGAAACAAAAAATGCTAAAGCAGTAATTCCATACTACTTTTAGCGAACTTGCAATCTAATTTTATTTTAAATAGTAATAAAACAAGATTTATATGTCGTATTTATTTACCTCAGAAAGTGTTTCTGAAGGACACCCAGATAAAGTTGCAGATCAAATTTCTGATGCTTTAATTGATAATTTCTTAGCGTTTGATAAAAATAGTAAAGTAGCTTGTGAAACAATGGTTACAACTGGTCAAGTATTTTTAGCCGGAGAAGTAAAATCTAAAACCTATTTAGATGTTCAAAAAATTGCAAGAGATGTAATTAATAAAATTGGCTATACTAAAGGAGCTTATATGTTTGACGGAAACTCTTGTGGAGTTTTGTCTGCAATTCATGAACAGTCTCCAGACATTAACCAAGGTGTTGATAGAAAAACACCAGAAGAACAAGGAGCTGGTGACCAAGGAATGATGTTTGGTTATGCTACTGATGAAACTGAGAACTACATGCCTTTGGCTTTAGAATTATCTCATAGATTATTGATAGAATTAGCAGCTTTACGTAGAGAAAACAAAGACATTCCCTACTTAAGACCTGATGCAAAGAGCCAAGTTACCATTGAGTATTCTGATGATAACGTACCACAAAGAATCGATGCCATTGTAATTTCTACACAGCATGATGATTTTGACAAGTCTGATGAAGTAATGCTAGCAAAAATTAAAAAAGATATTGTTGAAATTTTAATTCCAAGAGTGGTTGCTAAATTACCTGCTCATATTCAAAAATTATTTACAGATAATATTACTTATCACATAAACCCAACAGGTGTTTTTGTTATTGGTGGACCTCATGGAGATACTGGTTTAACTGGTAGAAAAATTATTGTAGATACTTATGGAGGTAAAGGAGCTCATGGAGGTGGTGCTTTTTCTGGGAAAGACCCAAGTAAAGTAGATAGATCTGGAGCGTATGCAACAAGGCATATTGCTAAAAATTTAGTTGCAGCAGGACTTTGTAAAGAAGTTTTAGTACAAGTTTCTTATGCAATTGGGGTTGCAAAACCTACAAGTATTAATGTTGAAACGTATGGAACTGCTACTATTAATTTAACCGATGGAGAAATTAGTAAAAAGGTAGAAGAAATTTTTGATATGCGTCCATATTTTATAGAAAAACGTTTAAAATTAAGAACACCTATTTACTCTGAAACTGCTGCTTATGGTCACATGGGAAGAACTCCAGAAATAAAAACAGTAACTTTTACAAATCCAATGGGTGAAAAAACTTCTGAAGAAGTAGAAACGTTTACTTGGGAAAAATTAGATTATGTTGATGCTATAAAGGATGCTTTTAAGTTGTAAAATACTTAATCATATTTTGTGAAAATTAATAAAAAAAGGGAGCAATCATTTACGATTACTCCTTTTTTTATCCTCAAATTTAATTACTTAAATTTAATTTACATCTTTTTTTAATGCATTGTCCCCCAACAATTTATTAAAGTTAAAGATGTTTATTATTTATTTTTTCTTGCTGTATAAAAAAATCTGAAAGTGTATTTGGATATTTCATCAAAAATAAATCTGAAATATAAAAAGTACGTCTTATCATTTTAATATCATCAAAAATTTTATTCTTAAGATTCTCTGGAACCTCATGTTTTGTAAGAATTTTCTTAAATGAGTTTTTCATAATTATGAAAGTGCATAGTACATTTTTACAACTTTATTTTTTGCCCTTTTAAGCCTCATTTTAACAGCACTCTCACCAATTTGTAATGCATTCATAATTTCTTTAATAGTCATATCATCTTGATATTTCATTAATAAAATCATTTTTTCTGCAGGTTCAATTAAGGTTAAAACCTTTACTAATTTATCTGATTTTAATTGAAACAAAGCATCGTCAACATCTTCATCAAAAATAGTTTCATCTTTTATTTGATCTGTTACAACCGTAATTTTTTCTTTTTTCTTGTAACTATTTCTTTGAACATAATTAACACAAAAATTATAAGTAAAAGAATACAACCATGTAGAAAATTTAGAATTTCCTTTAAAAGTTCTTAGTTTTACAAATAACTTTATAAAAATATCATGTGTTAAATCTTGTGCCTCTTCTTTACTTTTAGAAAAACCATAACATTTATTATAAACAGTATTTGAAAACCGATCATACAATTCAGCAAATAATTGCGAACTATTTGTTTCTATAATTTTAAATACTAATTCTTCGTCAGTTACTCTATTTACTACAAGTGTTTTCAATTTATTTCTATTTTTATGACACGAATTTACAAATCAAGTCACACGTTAAATAAATAAAAAGTTAAGTGGTTATTTTTTATCGATAAGTGGTGAAAAATCAACTTTAATTAAAAAAAAACTTTTTTTTGTAACATTTAATTGAGTTGTTACGTATAATAAAATGTAGCAATACATTAATCCTTTAAAAGAAATAGAGAATTAGATGAGACAACTAAAAATTACCAAGCAGGTTACTAACAGAGAAACTGCATCGCTAGATAAATATTTACAAGAAATAGGTAAAGTAGACCTAATTACTGCTGATGAGGAAGTAGAATTGGCACAGCTTATTAAAGCTGGTGATCAAAGAGCATTAGAAAAACTAACCAAAGCCAATTTACGTTTTGTGGTATCTGTTGCAAAACAATACCAAAACCAAGGTTTAACCTTACCAGATTTAATTAATGAAGGTAATTTAGGATTAATTAAAGCTGCAAAACGTTTTGATGAAACACGTGGTTTTAAATTTATATCTTATGCTGTTTGGTGGATTCGTCAATCTATTTTACAAGCCTTAGCAGAACAATCTAGAATTGTACGTTTGCCGTTAAATAAAATTGGTTCTATCAATAAAATTAACAAAATGTACGCTTTCTTAGAACAAGAAAACGAACGACCTCCTTCTGCAGAAGAAATTGCTAAGAAATTAGACATGACTGTCAATGACGTAAAAGAATCTATGAAAAATTCTGGACGTCATGTATCTATGGATGCACCTTTAATTGAAGGAGAAGATTCTAATTTATACGATGTATTAAACTCTGGTGAATCTCCAAACCCAGATAGAGTTTTATTACACGAATCTTTACGTATAGAAATCAACAGAGCACTAGAAACGCTTACGCCAAGAGAAGCAGATGTTGTAAAATTATACTTTGGTTTGGGTGAGCACCAACCAATGACTTTAGAAGAAATTGGAGAAACTTTCGATTTAACTCGTGAGCGTGTTCGTCAAATTAAAGAAAAAGCAATTAGAAGATTAAAACATACTTCTAGATCTAAAATTTTAATGACTTATCTTGGATAATCATTAACTTATATAAAACTTAAAACTCTCAAATTCATTTTTTGGGAGTTTTTTTTGAAGCTATTTCCAGCTTTCACTACTCGCTTTTTTTACCTGAAAAAGGTAAAAAAGAGCTCAAACAATTAGCCTACCTTGAGCGAAATCGAAAGGTTCAATCTGGGCAAAGCTTGTCTATAAAATATATTACTTCTTCCAATTCATTCTAACTCACTAATTAATTACCTTTGCAAAATAAAAAACACAACAATAAATAAATGAGTAACTTAATTGCACCTTCAGTTTTAGCGGCAGATTTTGCCAATTTACAAAGAGACATCGAAATGGTAAACAACAGTGAAGCAGATTGGTTTCATATTGACATTATGGATGGCGTTTTTGTACCAAATATTTCTTTTGGTATGCCAGTTTTAAAAGCAATTGCAAAACACGCTAAAAAAACAATTGATGTCCATTTAATGATTGTAAATCCAGATCAATACATACAAACTTTTGCAGATTTAGGTGCAGATGTTTTAACTGTACATTATGAAGCTTGTACACATTTACACAGAACAATACAGGCAATAAAAGCAGCAGGAATGAAAGCTGGGGTTGCTTTAAACCCTCATACACCAATTGCAGTTTTAGAAGATATAATTACAGAATTAGATGTAGTTTGTATTATGAGCGTAAATCCTGGTTTTGGCGGACAATCATTTATAGAAAACACCTATAAAAAAGTAAGTCAATTAAAACATTTAATAGATTTTACAGAGTCTAATTGCCAAATAGAAATTGATGGTGGTGTAACCAATTTAAATGCAAATAAATTAATAGAAGCTGGTGCAAATGTATTAGTTGCTGGTAGTTATGTTTTTGGTGCAGAAAACCCAACAGAAACAATTGCCGATTTAAAAAATATAATTGCATAATTGTATGCAGTTGTAGACATAGAAACCACAGGAAATGGGCATAAAGGTCAGAAAATAACAGAAATTTCTGTACTAGTTTTTGATGGAAAGAACATTGTAAATGAATTTACATCTTTAGTAAATCCAGAACAAAACATCCCTCCATTTATTACCAATCTAACTGGTATAACAAATGCAATGGTAAGGAATGCTCCTAAATTTCATGAAATTGCTAAAAAAGTAGAAGAAATTACTAGTAATTTAATTTTTGTAGCTCATAATGTAAATTTCGATTATAATATTATTAGAGACGAGTTTAAAAGTTTGGGGTTCGATTGGAAACGTAAAAAATTATGTACCGTTCGTTTAACAAGAAAAATAGTTCCTGGTTTGCCTTCTTATAGTTTGGGCAATATTTGCTCTGGCGAAAATATTGCTATCAATGGCAGACACAGAGCAAAAGGAGATGCAGAAGCAACTGTAGAATTATTGAGAAGATTAATAGAAAGAGATACAAACTTTACCATCAATTCTTTTTTAAATCCAAAATCTAGACAAGCCACTTTACCACCACTTTTAGAAAAAAAAACCATAGAAGCATTGCCTGAAACTTTTGGAGTTTATTATTTTAAAAACGCAAAAAAAGAGGTTATTTATGTGGGTAAAGCCAATAATATCAAACAAAGAGTAATTAGTCATTTTTATGATAAAAAGAAAAAGGAGCAACAAATGTGTTTGGAAACTGCTTATATTTCTCATACAAAAACAGGTAGTGAACTTTTAGCGTTGCTGTTAGAATCATCAGAAATAAAAAAAATATACCCCAAATATAATCAAGCACAAAAAAACAAAAGAGAAGCGATTGGGTTGTTCTCTTATGAAGACCAAAAAGGAATTATTCATTTGGCTTTTAATCAATTAAAGCTAGTACCTAACCCATTAATAAGTTTCTTTTCTAATACAGCTTGTAGAAAATTTGTAGAAACACTTTGTGAAGAGTTTACACTTTGCCCTAAATATTGTCACTTACAAACCAATGTTACCAGATGTTTTCATCATCAATTAAAAACCTGTAAAGGTGTTTGTTGTAATCAAGAAACACCAGAAAACTATAATACAAGAGTAAAAAAAGCAATTGCTTCTATTGGTGTTGGGGCAGAAAATTTAGTCATTAAAGAAACAGGTAGAACCAAAAACGAATTTGGTTTTGCACTCGTTTTAGAAGGTACCTATAAAGGTTTTGGTTATATTGATGTTACTCAAGATAAAAACTTAGAAAACCCAGAAGATTATCAATTTTTTGTGGAGCCAAAAAGAGATAACAGAGACATTCAAAAAATATTGGGTGCTTATTTAAGGAAAAAGAAAGCATTAAAAGAAGAGAAAAATGGAAAAATCAGCATATAAAATTCATATTATTGGTGCAGGAATTAGTGGTTTAATTGCTGCTCAAATCTTAGAAAATCATGGGTATTACCCAACTGTTATTGAGGCTTCTGATTCTTTTGGTGGTCGTGTAAAATCTGATATTGTTGAGGGCTATACTTTAGATCATGGATTTCAAGTTTTATTAACTTCATATCCTGCTGCAAAAAAGTATTTAAATTATAATGCTTTAGAATTGCAAGAATTTCTACCTGGAGCAACTATTTTTAAAAATAGCAAACAACAAACTATTGGAGATCCTTTAAGAAAAATGTCACTGCTTTTACCAACCCTACTTTCTTCCATTGGCAACTTTTCTGATAAAATAAAAATTTTAAAACTAAATTCACTTTTAAAGAAAAAGAAAATTGCTGCTATTTTTAAATCCGAAGAAAAAACAACACTTCAATATTTAAGTGATTTTGGTTTTTCATCAGAAATAATTAATGATTTTTTCAAACCATTTTTTAGTGGTATTTTCTTAGAAACCAAATTAGAAACGTCTAGCAGAATGTTTGAGTTTGTCTATAAAATGTTTGGCGATGGTTTGGCTGTTTTACCGAAAAACGGAATTCAAGAAATACCAAATCAGCTAAAATCTAACTTAAAAAACACCACTTTTAAGTTTAACAGCAGCGTTAAAGAAGTTAAAGACAAAAGCATCATTCTAGAAAATAACAGTGAACTGCAAAGTCATATTACTATTATTGCTACAGATGCCAGTCCTTTAATTTCTAACTTAAAAAACCAGGAAACAGATTGGAAAAGCTGTGATACTTTATATTTTAAAACCAATACAAGAGCTATAAAAAAACCTTTAATTGGTTTAATTGCAGATGAAGATGCATTGGTAAATAATATTTTTTATCATACAAGTGTTGCAACATCAACTTTAAATACTAAAGAATTATTATCTGTAACAATAGTTAAAGACCATCATTTTAATGAGTTAGAATTGATTGAAAAAGTTAAGGAAGATTTAAGTACTAAGTGTAATATTTCTGATATCACTTTCTTAAAAAGATATCAAATTAAAAAAGCCTTACCTAAATTAACCAACCTTCAATATGAGATTTCGAGCACAGAAACTAAGCTAAAAGCTACTATATTTTTAGCTGGAGACCAATTACTAAATGGTTCTTTAAATGCTGCTATGATTTCTGGAGAAAGAGCTGCAATGGGTGTTATTCAAACCTTAGAAGATGGTTTAATTGTTGATGAACTTACTTCTGAGTATCAATAAAAAACTGATTATCATAAGATACATTATATAATTAATTATTACAAAAACTTGTTTAAAGGAATTATGGTAAAAATAAGATGTTATAAGGAAATTTTATTCTCTGTTACATGAGAATAATTACCATTTTTACATCAATCTAATTTATCATAATCATCTCAAAAACAGCATCATTTCTGCACCTAAGTAATACTTTTGAGTTTGATAAAATTTTAGTTAAAAGTATTTTTTTATATAAAGGCAAGTAACTATTGTTAATAATAACAATAATGTTGATACTATGTTATTTACAAAAGCGATATTAAAATTATAATTCTCTATTATTATTGTTATATTTGTTACTTAATACCCCTATAAAATGATAAATAAGCTATTTCGTTTAGTCCGTTCTTTATTCTCTATTTTTTTTTTACTTTTCATATTAAATAGTACCGCCCAAACACCTGGTGTGATATTTGAAGGCCTACCTAATAGTGTTTTAGACCCAAATGGAGATGGGTATGTATCCTTACCACCATCAGAAACACCTAGCCAATATGTAAATACCGGTTTTCCTGCAAACGTGAATGCTACCGATAATTTTGATGTTTTATATAGTGAAATAAACTATGTAGGAATTACAGAGGTAATTCCTGAACCTACAGGAGATTTAACCAAAGGGCCAGATTGTGGTTTCACAGACTTAGTACAAGATGCAGATAGTAGGTCTACTTATTATTATACTGATGGTACAAATATGCTATTTAGATTTAGATTAGGGGATGCCAAATCAAACTCTAAAGGATACAGTATACTTATAGATACCGATGAGAAATTTGGTTTTAGCGGCCCTAATGCAGACCCTAATGCTGTAGTAGGAAACCCAGGTTTTGAAATAGAAATAGTATTAAGAACTAATTTTGAGGTGAATGCCTTTAATATAGATGGAACGACAGAACCAGGAACTGCTATAGCAACAAGGCCTTATGCAACACACGCTATTAAATCTTTAGCTTTAACTACAGTTTGTAATGATCCAGATTATTTTTATGACTTTTACCTTCCTTTTACAGACATAGCAGGCATAGATAGTACCACTAAATTAAGAATGGTTAGTATGACTTCTATTGCTCCTAAATCTGCAACAGGAACTAATGGAGTTTCAGATATTGCAGGAATCGATGATTCTACAGGAACCATTGATTCTTTAGTTGAAGAAATAATAGCTATTCAAACCCCAACAAATGGTGCTCCTATAGAAAGAACAGATTGCCCATTAATTACAGGTGGTAACTCTTTGGGTTTTATATTAGATGGGGATACTCAGGTAACTGGTACGTTAACTGGTGAGGCAGTTGGAAGTATCATACAAGTTTTTATTAATGGAATTGCTCATGGTTCTACTACAGTAACTTTAACAGGTGGTGCTTGGACACAAACTGGGTTAACTTTAAGTGATACCGATGTTATTACTGCAACTGCTACCGCAACTGAAAAAGGTACGTCAGAAGGTAATTGCGATACAGAAATTGTTGTACTTAGTGCATGTATACCATTAGCAACACCTTCATTTGCTTCTTTTGATAACGGAGGTAAAACATTAAGTCTTACCTATGCAGCAGGAACTCCTGCTGGAACAAATTTTATTGTTAATTTTTATGATGCATCTACTGGTTCTCAAATTACAACAATACAGGGTGTAAATGTTATAGATTATGCAACTACGTCAGCAACTGCAATTGGCTTAGGAGGAGGTAATAAATTTACAAATGAAACCCTAAATTTTATTGTAACCATAGATACGAATCCAAGTACTTGTGAGTCTTTATCAAGTGAACCTATAAGTACGTGTACAACTGGTTCAGCATCTGTAACACCTTTTTTAGATCCTATTGAAACTGGAGACACAAGCATTACTGGAAATTTTGGAGGAATTCCACCAACAGATGCAACATTAAGATTAATTATTAATGGAAGTTCTACAAGTTTAACAACATCAACTACAGGTAGTTCAAATTTATTTTCATTTGACATTACAAATTTAACCATAGCAGATACAGATGTAATTACCGTTTCAAATAGAGATTTTGGTACTGCTTGTATTAGTACACTTTCTGCAGCAGCAATAATATTGTCACCAACATTAAAACCCTCATTAAATGGAGATTATTGTGCAGATGGTAACTTAACTAGTGTTTCTGGTGTTTCTAGTGAAATAGGAGGCTCTATTAGATTGTATACTAACGTAAGTACTGGTGTCAATGCTATTCCTGGTAATTTAGAAACACCCACAGCAATAGTCTCTGCAAATGGAAACTGGACAATTACAGGTCTTAACATAGCTCCAGATACATTTATGGTGGCAACTGCACAAGGTATTGGAAAAACAGAGAGTGTAATCTCTGATGAAGTGCAAATAACTGCTAAAACTACTGGCATAACTTTAGCTATTACCTCAGACCCAATTAGAGAGGGAGACTTAAGTATTACTGGTACCAGTACTGGATTACCTACCGGTTCAACCATACAACTATATTTAGATAATGCTATTATTGATGGATATACAGCTACTACAGATGCCTCTGGAAATTGGACAATTACTGGTTTAGATACGCCTTTTAATATTCTTTATACAGATGCTGTAGTAACAGTAACTGGTACAGAAACACTAAAATGTGAAAGTGATCAATCTGCTTCAAAAGTAGTTGCATGTTTACCTCCTGCAACACCAAGCATAACTGCTTCTACCTTAAATCTATGTGAAAAAAGTACCTTTATAGTTACAATTGATACTGCATTACCTGGAGTTGCTTATCAATTATATGATCAAAATAACAATATAGTAGGTCCTACAATTATTGGCCCTTCTGTGGCTGCATCTGTAGATATAGAAACAGATCCTATTGTATTTGGTACTACTTCTGTAACAGTAAAAGCCTTTAAATTTGGTGTTAATTGTACAGTAGTTGAATCTAATTCTATTGCCCTTACTGTAGATCAAACACCAACTATTACTTTTGATACAAACCCATCTGCAACATTTAGCGTTGGTGCACAAACAGCAAATTTATCCTATTCTGCTACTACAAATTCTCCAGATCAATACAAAATAGACTTTGATGATGTTAGTTTTACAGACATCCCTTTTACTTCACTGCCTGCATCTCCAATAATCATAGATATTCCAGCTGGTTTAGCTGTTGGTGTATATACAGCTACTGTTACAATACAAGAGCCAGTAATAGATTGTCAAAACAGCTACCCAATTACCATTACTATCGTAGACGCAACTACGCCTACTATTACATTTACAAACACTAATGATAATCTTTGTGCGGGCACAACCAGTGCTAATTTTATATATTCCGCCACTACAAATTCGCCAACACTTTACAGTATAAACTTTAATGATACTGCAAATTTACAAGGTTTCACAGATATAGTAAATGCAACTTTACCAGCCTCTCCAATAACAATTACTGTGCCTACGAACCCAAATGGAGATATTTATAATGGTGTCATTAGTATTTCAGATGGTACAAAAGTAAGCGTAGAATATCCAATCACAATAAACATTAGAAAACCAAATCCAGGCATAATTTCAGGAAACCAAGTAGTTAATTCAGGTATCGATGTTGCAGCATTTATATCTGTTGAAGATGGCACAGAAAATCTGGCAACAATTACTTATCAATGGCAAAGTAGTACAACAAGTGCTACAACAGGTTTTTCTGATATTTTGGGTGCTACAAGCTCAACTTACGATGAAGGAACTTTAACACAAACTACTTATTATAAAAGAATAGTAAATAGCGATATTGCTGGAGATATTTGTTCATCAGAAAGTGAAGTTATAACTGTAAATGTAACGAATTTAGGTGGTATACCTATGATTACTCAAATATATCAAGTTGGTACTGAAAAATGGATTGAAATTACGAATATTAGTAGTACTACTGCAATTAGTCCTAACCTTATAAATATTCAGTTATACACAGATAAAACAGTTTTAGACCAAACAGATGTATTACCAGATGAGACATATACAGTCACATCAGCTCTTGCTGCTGGTCAATCAATATTAATAAGAAATACTGCTAATAATATTACCAACTTTGATAATTCAATACCAGCTAACGTTATTGATAATGATGCACTTACTTCATTTAATGGTGGTAATGATATTATTACTTTATCAACAACTACGGATATTACTTCTTGGGCTAATAGATATGACGTAATTACATCAATAGAAAACAATTCTTCTTACGTAAGAAAAGATGAAATTTTAACTTCAAACACAACATACACTCCAAGTGAATGGGTTATTTTTATTGATAATAGTTTGTCTACAGAATTTAATAATTTTGCACGTCATCCACATGCACCTTTAATTTCTGAAATTGCTAACTCCAATACAAATTCAAATACGAAATTAGGATTACATAATATTGGATCCACCAAAACAACAGGCATTAATACTTGGGGTAATGGTTTTCCTGATAGATCTAGGTACGCTATTGTAGATCAAAACTACACGCATGAAAACGTAAGATTAAGTGCTCGTAAATTAGAAGTTCAAGGCACTAGTATTTTATCCTTAGATAGCCAATTATTAGTGGTTACAAACAATGTAAATATTGCAGATAATGCAGAAATTCGTTTACTTGGCTCAAGCCAGTTGATGCAATCACATACAGGAACTGCAGATATAAGTGGCAATGGTAAAATTTATATTGATCAAGATTCTGATATAGCAAGTGTTTATAGATATAACTATATCAGTTCTCCTGTAACAACAGTAGGGACTAGTACATACACTATTGGTAGCATTTTTAAAGACGGTACAACTCCTATAACTTCAAATGGTATTGTTGGTCAAAATGCTGGAAATATAGCTAAGAACATAAACTTTATTACTGGCTTAGACGGTAGTGTAGGCACACCTCTAAACATATCTACACGTTGGCTTTACACGTTTGCAAGTAATGACGGTATAAACTCTAGTTGGATTAAACAAGGAGAAAACACTCCAATTCCTACTACAGATGGTTTTATTTTTAAAGGTCCAGGAGTAGCACAAAATTATACTTTTGTAGGAAATCCTAATGATGGTCAATTTACTACAACTATTGGAGCTAATGATGCTTACTTAGTAGGGAATCCCTTTCCATCCGCTCTGAATGCCTTAAAGTTTATTAACGATAATTTAGCATCTATTGATGGTACCCTCTATTTTTGGGATCATGTTAATGAAGAAGATACTACTAGTATTACTTCTGGTCATAATTATGCTGGCTATATAGGAGGTTATGCTACCATTAATCTTTCTATGGGAGTTGCTGCTTTAAAACCAGTACCTAATGGTGCATATAGTATAACTTCTCAAGCTGAAAACAGTACTACTAATGGAACACAATTAAATGACGATGGTATTCTTGCTATTGAACTCAATCAAATTGGAGAATTTATAGAATTTGATCCACTATCTGAACCTTCAGATATTATTACAATTAGATATAGATCATCAGCTGTAAATTCTTTACTATTAAAAAAAGATGGAAATATTATTGGAACTTACCAGCTACCAGCTACTGGAATTAGTTATAATAATTTTGTAGTAAATGAATGTTTTGAAAATGGTGAAGTTGTAAGATTAGAAACCACAGGTTCCGCAACTATTTTTATTGACAATATAAACATTTCAGATAATGATGGAAACGTTAGTTGTTCTCCTGGTGCAGGAATAGGAGAGTCTTATAAAACTCCAGGAACTCATGTTCCTGTTGGACAAGGTTTCTTTATAAGTGGTTCTGAAACTGGTGGAAGCATCATATTTAACAATAGCCAAAGAGAATTTATTACTAAAGGAGTAAATTCTGTTTTCTTTAAAACAAATAAAGCTAAATCAACTAAAGCTAAATCAGATAATAAACCTTTACTTAAATTAGGAATGACTTATCTAAACAATAATGACGGAGTTAATTATAATAGACAAATTGGAATTTCATTTAGTGATGCATATTCATTCAAATTCGACAAAGGGTTTGATAGCAAAATAAATGATCTTTCGGAAACAGATATTTATTGGAAATTTCCTAATAACGAATCTCTTTATGTAATTTCTGCAATACAAGCCATTACAGATGATTTAGAGGTGCCTTTAGAAATTACGATGGGGCATTCTGGAGATATTGGTATTAAAATAGACGAAATAAAAAATATTACTAGAAACGTTTTTATTACAGACAAATTAACAGGTATTTCTTATGATATCATAAATGAGTCAGCAATTTTAACTTTAGACCAGGGATTATATACCGATAGATTTGTATTAACCTTTAAACCAAAGGTATCATTATCTTTAGAAAATGAGATTTCCAAAGGATTTACGAATATATATGTTGATAATAAAAACAAAGAATTGGTAATTTCTAAAGAACCAGAAATTACAATTAACGAAATTCAACTCTTTTCTATATTAGGAACAAAAGTGGAAACTTGGAAAATTAAAGATCAAAAGGATAAACTAGGACTTACTATAGATAGTAAAATTAATACTGGCTTTTATATTGTAAAATTAAATTCTAATAAAGGAGTAATTACTAAAAAAGTAATTATAGAATAACAATTATTAAGTATCTAATTTTAAACAAAGAAACAAAAGTTTAAAATTAATACAGAATTAAAATTAAAGAATCCTAATTTAAAACTTTTATTGTGATAAAGGTTTTAAATTAGGACTCTTTTTTCATTGTGACCCTAGCAGGATTCGAACCTGCAACCATCAGAGCCGAAATCTGATATTCTATCCAGTTGAACTATAGAGCCTTTTATAATTGCTGTTTCTAATTATATTAAATTCTTTTTTACCAAAGTAGCAATTAGTTTTCCATCTGCTTGTCCTGCTAATTGACTAGAAACAACACCCATCACTTTTCCCATATCTTTCATTCCTGAGGCTCCTAAATTTTGAATAGCTGCAACTACAACTTCTTCTACTTTTTCTTCAGACAACGCTTCTGGTAAAAATTGTTCTAACACAGCAAGTTCAGCCAATTCTGGATCTGCTAAATCTTGTCTGTTTTGTTTGATAAAAATAGCAGCACTATCTTTACGTTGTTTTACTTGCTTCTGAATAATTTTAGTCTCTTGTTCTTCCGTTAATTCAGCCTGAACACCCGCTTCTGTTTTTGCTAATAAAAATGCAGATTTCACTGCTCTTAAAGCCTGTAAAGCAACTGTATCTTTTGCCTTCATTGCTTCTTTCATTTTATCCATTACTTGTTTTTGCAAACTCATATTTTTAGTTTTTGGTTATTACTTCTTGTTTCTTATTTCTTATTTCAAAAAAAACTTATTAATTATTTCTTAGTTTTTTTTCAGATACAAAACGTGTTTATTGTAATCTATAAATGCTTTCCCTTTTTGTAAAATATCAGCACCTATAATTCCATGTACTTCTTTTGCATTGTGTTGTGTTAAAGCAGAATTTACATGTTCTAAATTAAAAAGCACTAGATTACTTTTCTTAGTGTGCCAACCTCCTATTTTTAAAGAATTGTTTTCAGATTTTTTTGTTTCCATATCAGTTGCACCTGCTCCTGCTGCTTTGGTTTCACTTTCTTGTGCATCTAAATTAAAATAGGCTATTAAATCTAATCCTACACAAGAGTTTGATGCACCAGTATCTAAAATAAAACGACCTTTTATACCATTGATTTTTGCTTTTAATTCTAAATGATTCGTAGCAATTTTCTTTAGTTTAATTTTGATATATTTTTCTTTCTTTAAAATTTTATCTAAACGTTTCATGCAATAATTATTTCCAAATATCAAAAATACAATTTATAACAACTCAAATAGAAGAACGCTCTAAAATTTGTTTTAAAGTTTCTTTATATATCGAAAATTCCTTGAGGTTATGATGTGATCCTTTATCAATTTCTATAAACTTATTTTTAGTTGATGTGTTTAGTGTTAACAACTTTTTAGAGTCCTTAAAAAGAGTTGTTTTATCTTCATTTCCATGAAAAATTGTAATTGGTGCAGTAACTTTAGTAATATCTCTATCTGTTCTAAATTGATACTTCAACAAAAAAGTTGGAGTCCATATTGATTTGTATTGTGCTGCTTTTTTAAAATTGTAAAAAGGTGCTTCTAAAATTAATTCTTTTGGTTTATTTTTAGAAGCTATTCTTGTTGCAAACGTTGCTCCTAAAGAAAATCCATAGACAACAATATTTTGTTCTTTAAACCCCCTTTTTAAATATTTGTAGACAGACACTGCATCATTATACATATTTTCTTCATGAAAAACACCTGTACTTTTTCCATAATTACGATAATCAAAAACCAAAACCTCATAATTGTATTCTAAAAAGTACGCAACTCTATCGCCCCAGTTAGATAAATTCCCTTTATTACCGTGACAAAATAAAACAATTCCTTTAGGGTTTTTCAACTTAAAATGAAGGGCATTTATTACGCTATTACAATCAGTTTTAATAAATAATTCTTCAAATTTATTTGAAAAATTAAATTGATTATTTTTGGGTATTTGCTCTCCATTTAAAAAAATAATTCTTTCTTGGAAAAAATATAAGATGACAAAAATAATTGCTGTAATTGAAATTAAAAAAAATATGAAATACATCATTTTACAAATTAATTCACAAAATTACTCTTTTCTAAAGATTCTAAATTAGAACTTTAACATTATTACACTTGACTTTTTTTGAAATAGTTCTTATTTTTAAAGATATTAATAAATAATACTATGCAAACAAAGAAAAGATTAGAAAATGCATTGGTAAAACTGTATAATGCTTTTCATAATAATAGGTTAAATCCAGAGGACTGTTGTGCTTGTGCTGTTGGAAACATTTTAGACAATCATGATAGTTGGAAGCATCTTTCTGATTCACATGGTTCTTTAAAACTAAGTTATGTTGGTAGGGTTCATCAAAATTTAGGTAGAAAATTTAATGGTTACTCACCATTAGAAATACTAAAAATTGAGAAATTATTTTTAGAAACTTGTGGTTTTAAGACTCCTTTATGTCACTACAACGCCAAACCACAGAACCCAAGAGATAAAGAAATATTATTTAATGGTTTGTGTAAGGTTGTTGCTTATTTATGCAAATTGGATAACGTAGAAAATGTGATGGATTATTCTAAAATCTTTGAATATGAAAATAATGATGCTGTTTATAAATTAGAGAGTATTTTAGTTTAAATTGACTAAATCCTTACTAATAAATAATCTAGGTTTCTTTTGTTATAACAAATTCAATCTGTTTTATATAATTATATATTACGTCTTATAAAATTTTACAAAAAGTTTTATTTCCTTTTTCAACTTATAATATATCTTATTACATAGTAAAATTAAACAAAAAAACCGACTCATTACTGAATCGGTTTCTTAATTTATAAACTAAAGGCTATCCTCCAAAATCATCAAAACGGATGTTTTCATCAGCAAGACCAAAATCTTCTCCCATTTTTTGAACAGCATTGTTCATTAATGGAGGCCCACAGAAATACAACTCTAAATCTTCTGGTGACTCATGGTCATTTAAATAGTTTTCAATTACACAATTGTGTATAAAACCTACGAAACCATCTCCTTCTTGGTCATTAATATCTTTTTTCTTTTTCCAATTATCTTCCTCTGTAGGATCTGATAAAGCAATGTAAAATTTAAAGTTCGGAAAATCTTTTTCTAAAGCTCTAAAGTGATCTATATAAAATAATTCAGCTTTAGAACGTCCTCCATACCAATATGTTACTTTTCTACCTGTTTTTAAAGTTCTGAATAAATGATATAAATGAGAACGCATTGGTGCCATACCTGCACCACCACCAACATATAACATTTCTGCATCAGATTCGTTGATAAAAAATTCTCCATAAGGTCCAGAAATAACACATTTATCTCCTTTTTTTAAGTTAAATATATAAGAAGATGCAATCCCTGGGTTTACGTCCATCCATCCACCTTTTGCTCTATCAAAAGGAGGTGTGGCAATACGTACATTTAACATAATTTCTCTTCCTTCTGCTGGGTAAGAAGCCATAGAATATGCTCTTTCTATAGTTTCAGTATTTTTCATTACCAATGGTCTTAAGTTAAACTTATCCCATTCTGCCTCAAACTTATCTGCAACATCGTGTTCTTCTGGATGTGCTGTAATATCCATATCAGCATAATTTACCTCACAAGCAGGAATTTCAATCTGTATATATCCTCCTGCTTTATATCCCATATCTTCAGGAATTTCAACAACAAACTCTTTAATAAAAGTTGCTACATTGTAATTTCTTACAACAACTGCATCCCATTTCTTGATTCCAAAAATTTCTTCAGGAATAGAAATATCCATATCTTGTTTTACTTTTACTTGACAAGCTAAACGAACTCCGTGTTTAAGTTCTTTTCTAGTAAAATGAGGTGTTTCTGTTGGTAAAGCTTCGCCTCCACCAGAATTAACATGGCATTCACATTGTACACATGAACCTCCACCACCACAAGCAGAAGGTAAAAATATTTTTTCGTTTCCTAATGTTGTTAAAAGTGTGCTACCAGATGCAACTTCAATTTTTCTTTCTCCATTAATGGTTAATGTTACTGGACCAGAAGGAGATAATTTCTGTTTTACAAACAACAATAAAGTAACTAATAATAAGGTTACTAATAAAAAAGCCGCTACTGTTGCAATTACGGTTCCTGATGTACCTGCTGCTAATATCATATTTTCTATTGGTTTATATTTGTGTTATCTGCTATAATTTCTTTAGCAGTTTCTACATTTAATTCTTTTTTATCAAGTTTTGCTTCTACTGTTGGTTGTTCTTTCTTTTCTTCATCACCACCTGTTAACATTCCACCAAAACTCATAAAACCAATTGCCATTAAACCTGTAATAATAAAAGTAATACCTAATCCTCTTAAAGCAGGAGGCACACTTGAGTATCTAATTTTTTCACGAATTGCTGCAATGGCTAAAATTGCTAAAAACCATCCAATACCAGAACCAACTCCATAAGTTAATGATAAACCTAGTGTTGGAATTTCACGAGATTGCATGAATAAACTTCCTCCTAAAATAGCACAGTTTACTGCAATTAATGGCAAGAAAATACCTAATGAGTTGTATAGTGAAGGAGAAAATTTTTCAACAATTATTTCTACCAATTGTACCATGGTTGCAATAGTTGCAATGAACATGATGAAAGATAAGAAACTTAAATCATATTCTGCATATTCTTCTCCTAACCAAACTAATGCTCCATCTTTTAAAATATACTGATCTAACAACCAGTTTAAAGGCACAGTTACTGCTAATACAAAGATTACTGCAGCTCCTAAACCTACAGCAGTTGCTACTTTTTTAGATACAGCAAGGTAAGAACACATTCCTAAGAATGTGGCAAACACCATGTTATCTATAAATATCGATTTGAAAAATAATTCTAAATGTTCCATTTTTTTTAGTATAAAGTGTGCAGTTTTCAGTTTGAGCATTTACTGCCAACTGAGTACTGATGTACTGCCAACTATTTTTAATTCTCTTCTATTAATGCTGTATTCTTTGTACGTTGTATCCAAATAATAATACCAACTACTATTAATGCCATTGGTGATAATAACATAAATCCGTTATTTTCATATCCTATAGCATACAAACCTGTTTTTTCAATAGGATCTCCCAAAACTTTAAATCCTAGTAAAGTACCAGAACCTAATAATTCTCTAAAGAAACCTACTGCAATTAAAATAACACCATAACCAACAGCGTTACCAATTCCATCTAGAAAAGAACGCCAAGGGCCATTACCTAAAGCAAAGGCTTCAAAACGTCCCATAATAATACAGTTTGTGATAATTAAGCCAACAAATACAGAAAGTGTTTTACTTAGTTCATAAGCAAATGCTTTTAAAACTAAATCAACAATAATTACTAAAGTTGCTACTACAATTAGCTGAACAATAATTCTAATTTTTGAAGGTATAATGTTTCTCATTAAAGAGATGACAACGTTTCCTAAACCTAGAACAAACATTACAGAAATAGCCATTACAATGGAAGCTTTTAATTCTGCTGTAATTGCTAAAGCAGAACAAATACCTAATACTTGAATAGTAATTGGGTTATTATCTGCTAATGGGTCTGTAAGTAGTAGTGTGTCTTTTTTTGATAAAAGTCCCATAAATTATTTTTTTAATGAATTAAAATAAGGTACATAAAGTGCTAAATCTTTTTTAATCATGGCAGAAACTCCATCACCAGTAATTGTTGCACCAGCAATTGCGTCTACTTCATAATCTGTTTTCTCGTCGTTTTTAGGATCATTATTTCCTTTCGCGACTGTAATTCCTTTGAAAACTCCATTTTCTGTCATTAAATGTTCTCCAATAAAATCATCCATAAAATAACGTTGTTTGATGTTGGCACCCAAACCAGGAGTTTCTCCTTTATGATCAAAATAAGCTCCTTGTACAACCATATTTTCATCCATAGAAATATACCCCCAAATAGCATCCCAAAGTCCTTTTCCTCTAATTGGAGCAACATAAAATGTTTTCCCGTCTTTTTCACCAACAAATAAAGGTAACTTTCTTACTTTACCAGCTTTGGCGTTTGCTTGTTGTTTTTTTACATCAATTAAATATGCATCTTCGCTTTCAGAAATTTTATCTCCTTCTAAAACCAACTGTTTTTTAACATATTTTTTAAACTCTTGTCCTGCAATGCTAGTAGAAACAAAGTTTGCACTAGACTCATCATTCTCATTGATACCCATTGCATACAGAATATTCTGTTGTTTTTCTATCCTTTCATTTTCTTTGATTGATGGCTTTAAAGACGATGCTAAAAAGGCTAACAAAGAACCAACAATTAATACCATTACGATGGCAAAAATCATTGTATAACCATTACTATCTGTTCTCTTACTCATAATTAGGCAGTTTTAACTTTAGCTCGTTTTAATCTTTTTTGTACATTACCCTGTACTACATAATGATCTATTGTTGGAGCAAAAACATTCATCAATAAAATTGCTAAAAATACTCCTTCTGGATATGCAGGATTAAATACACGTATCATAATAGATATAAAACCAATTAAGAAACCATAAATCCATTTTCCTTTATTGGTTTGTGAACCAGTAACAGGATCTGTTGCCATAAATACAGCTCCAAATGCCAAACCACCAATTGTTAAGTGTTCCCACCAAACTGTGTTCATTAATCCATAAAACTTGCTTGATTCTGTAATAATGTCTGCTGCAACAACTTGATTAAAGATGATTCCCATAACTGCTGCTCCTACAAATGCTGATAGTATAATTCTCCAACTACCAATCTTTGTAAAAATTAAGATTGCAGCTCCTATCAATATTAAAAAAGTAGATGTTTCTCCAACTGAACCTGGAATGAATCCCATAAATTTATCAAATGTAGAATACACTACTTCTTGGTTTTGAGCATAGCTTCCTAAAATGGTTTCTCCAGAAATAGCATCTGGTGTTCCTGTTCTATTAACAGCATCATACACCCAAACTTTGTCTCCAGACATCCAAGTTGGATATGCAAAAAACAAGAATGCTCTAATGGTTAAAGCAGGATTTAGAATATTCATTCCAGTACCTCCAAAAACTTCTTTACCAATTACAACTCCAAAAATAACTGCAACTGCTAACATCCATAAAGGAGTATCAATTGGTACAATTAAAGGAACTAGCATACCTGTAACTAAATAACCCTCTTCTACTTCATGCCCTTTAATTACTGCAAAAATAAATTCAACAATAAGACCAACTCCGTAAGAAACAATTACTAGTGGTAATACTTTAATAATTCCTATCCAAAAGTTATCAAACGTAAAAAAATTAGCCAACACATCTGCTCTTAAAGAGCTATCTATAGCTGCATAATGTTGATAACCTGCATTAAACATTCCAAACAACAAACAAGGCACCATTGCTAAAATAACAATATTCATAGTACGTTTTAAATCATCTGCTGCTTTTACATGAGTACCTCCATGAGTTACTTCATTTGGTAAATATAAAAAGGTATGGATTGCATTAAATGCAGGAGCCATTTTTGTGCCTTTATACTTTTCTTTTAAATTATGTAAATTTTGTTTTAAGCTCATAATCTTATCCTAATTCTTCTCTCATTAAATCTAAACCTTCACGAATTATTTTTTGGTGTGGCTGTTTAGATACACAAATAAATTCTGTTAGTGCAAAATCTTCTGGTGCTATTTCATAACCACCCAAAGCTTCCATTTCATCTAAATCTTTGTACATAAATGCTTTTAACAATTGCATTGGATACATATCTAAAGGAAATACTTCTTCATAAGAACCTGTAACTACAAAGGCTCTATGCTCACCATTTGTATTGGTATTTAAATCGTATTTTTTCTTTGGTGTTAACCAAGAAAAAGTCAATGCTCTAGAAGTAGATATTTTATTGAAAATTGGCTTATTCCATCCAAAAAACTCATAATCATTACCTTCTGGGATTGCTGTAATTTGATTGTCGTAAAAACCTAAAAAACCAGATTCTTTTACTTGTTTTCCAGAAAGCACGTTTCCACTAATAATTCTTGTATTATCAGTGTTTAAGTTATCTTTGGTAAGATCGCTAACACTTGCACCTGCTATTGCAGTTACATAATGTGGTTTGCTAAATTGAGAACCTGTTAAAGCAACGGTTCTTGTAGCGTTAAACTTACCAGTTAACAACAACTCACCAATAATTACCAAATCTTGTGGTGTAATTACCCAAACAACTTCACCTTTATTAATAGGATTTATTTGTGCAATTTGTGTACTTACGTTTCCTGAAGGATGAGGACCTGAAACCTTGTGCAATTCAACCCCATTTAATTTAGATAATGGAGAGTTAGAATTTGCACCAACAGAAACATGAACTTTACCTTCTGTAAGCTTAGAAATAGCTGTAATTGCTGATTGTAATTCTGGTTCTTTACCAGCTAGAGTATAATCTAAATCTGCTGCTAAAGGTGCACTTGCATAGGCAGAAACAAATATTGCTTTGGGTGCTTGATTTGGATTTGCAACAACATCAAACGGACGCTGTTTTACAAATGGCCAACAACCTGATGCAAATAAATGATTTTTAACCTCTTCTGCAGACATATTGCTAGCATCTTTAGTTCCAAAATCTTTGTATTCCTGAGTTGCAGTTGCAGCTATATTTATTGCTATAACCTTTCTTCTTGATCCACGAATTACCTCTACCACTTTACCAGAAACAGGACTTGGAAATAAAATGCGTTCGTCACTTTTTGAATAAAAAAGTACTTCCCCTGCTTTTACTTCTGCCCCTTCTTTTGCAACAAGTTTTGGTATAATTCCGTGAAAATCTTCTGGCTTTATTGCATAAATAGCACTTCTTTTAACCTCTGAAATGTTTTTTTCTGCAACGCCAACAAGCTTAATGTCTAAGCCTTTTTTAATACGAATGTCTTTTGACATAGTAAATTGGAATGTTTAGTTATCTAAAATAATTGGTGCAAATTTAGTTATTTTGGCATTTATGAATCTTATAATTGTGAGTTAATATTTGTTAAATAATCTTATTTATAATTATTCTAAATAAATAATCAAAGCAATCATTATTCAAAATTTTTGGCTTAAATTTTGATAAATATGTTGAATGAACACTATTTTTGTAACTATGCACATAAAATATATAATTCCTTTTTTCGTCTTTTTTTGTTTCAATCTATTTTCACAAAATATTAAATCAATCCAATTAAGGCCACTTCAAGAAAACAACTTTTCGTCAATTGTTCCTTTAGGCACAACATTAGAATTATCTTTTGATGATTTAGATGCCGATAGTAAAGATTATCAATATAAAATAGAACACATGACTCATAATTGGGAGTCTAGTAGATTATCATCTAGCCAATACATAGATGGTTTTGATCAAAACACAATTATAGATG
This sequence comes from uncultured Polaribacter sp., assembly GCF_947497695.1. Lineage (GTDB taxonomy): Bacteria > Bacteroidota > Bacteroidia > Flavobacteriales > Flavobacteriaceae > Polaribacter. Next base: position 51,412 of record NZ_CANMHM010000001.1, read on the forward strand.
TAACCAATTCTTTTAATACATTGCAGAGTTATACACATTATGCTGTTCAAATTCCAAATGTAAATACTATAATTACCAAGACTGGAAACTATCTTTTATCAATATTAGATGATGAGGATGAAGTTGTTTTTACAAGACGTTTTGTGTTGTACCAAAATGAAACAATAATAGGTGTAAATGTAGAAAGAAGTAGAAATACTAAAACTCTTAATACGCAACAAACTGTAGAGTTTTCTATAAATCATCCTAATTTGGTTATAAACAACCCTAATCAAGAAATAAATGTAGTTATCATAAAGAATAATAATTGGAACGAAAAAATAACCGATTTACAACCCACTTTTTTTAAACCCAATCAATTATTATATACCTACACTAATAAAACTAATTTTTGGGGAGGAAATGAGTATTTTAACTTTGATAGTAAAATAATTAGAGCAACTAGCTTAAATGTAGTAAAAGTAACAAGAAGTACTTTTTTTCACAATTATTTATATCCTTATGAATACAACCCTTTTAAAAAGTATTCCTACAATCCAGACATAAATGGTCAATTTATTATAAGAACACTTGAAGGTAATGACCCTGCAACTGAGGCTGACTATGCTATGATGCATTTCTCTGTTTTAAAAGACGAACCATTTAGCGACAAAGACGTATATATTTATGGTGCTTTTAATGATTTTGAAATTTCTGAGACTACCAAAATGCAGTATAATTCTGAAAAAAAAGAGTATCAATCAAACTTTATGTTAAAACAAGGATTTTACAATTACACTTATGCCACTTTAGACAAAAAAGGAAATGTAAACGCAAATGACCTTAATGGATCTCACTTTGAAACAGAAAATGAATACACAGTAATTGTATATTTTAAACCTTTTGGCGATTTTTACGAACGTGTAATTGGTGTTGGTACTGGCTTTTTTGATTTAGACAGATAACTATTTCTTTACACATTAAATCAAATAAAAAAATATTTGTGTTTTTTACTCAAAAAAACTACTTTTACTAACCATGGTAAATCAAGTAACAAAAGGCATAAAAATATCTGTAAAAACAATCTATAAAGGTATTAACTACAGAAACAATAGACTGTTTTATGTTTTTGGATACGTAATTACTATTGAAAACAATTCTTCTGAAACCGTAAAACTTACAGATCGTTTTTGGAAAATTTACGACACACTTAACGCAACTGAAATTGTTAGTGGTGAAGGGGTTGTTGGGCAAACACCTACTTTAAAACCTAACGATACTTATACCTACAGCTCAGGATGTTTCTTAGAATCTTCTATTGGAGCAATGAAGGGTTTTTACACAATGATAAACTTAGATACTTTTGAACAGTTTAAAGTAGCCATACCAACGTTTCAGCTTATAACTAAAACAACTTTAAATTAGCAATAGTAACTCATCACAGTTCTTAAATTGGTTTTAAAAAATCGATATATTCCATTTTAACTGCTGTATCTTTTTTTATGATGGATGTAATACTTACAGTTTCTACTAAATTTCTTTTCATTTTTATGGATGTTTGTAAAGTTCCTAGGTTTTCATTTGTGTGAAATTTTAAAATATCCTCTTTATAAAAATTATTACTACCTTTTAACCAATCTACAAACCATTTTTTTCTTGATTGCTGCATTTCTTCTGTATACAAGGTAGAAGAAGACCAAATTACAGGTTCTTGTGGCAGTTTATTGAAGTGTTTTTTTTCTCCATCCCAAACCAACTCATAGGTTTCTATTTGATTTTTCCAATCAACTAAAACAATGGTAAAAGGCTCAATATCTGTAAAATCGAAATTTTTAATAAAAGTAACAGCATTATCAGCAGATAAAATATTTTTAACAATAATTCCCCTACTCATTTTGTAAACCTCTTTTCTTTTGTGATTTTTAAACCCTCCATTTAAAAGGCAAACTAAACGTTTTTTATCACTTAAACCAATCCAAGTTCCTCCCGCCAATTTATCTTTAGGGTACATCAATTCTGTACCATTTTCTATATATTTCTTTGGATGAATCGTTTTTCTTAAAGGCGTTTCATCTCTATTAGATGTTAAAATAAAATTATTATTTCCTAAAGGAAGATAGGTTACTGTACACATTAATAATGTATGCTATAAATTGTTATTATTGAAATCAAAAAAGCACTAAAAAAATAAAAAGCCTCATTAAAATAATTTAAAGAGACCTAATTTATTGTTGTAAAATTATTATTCTATAATTAGCTTTCTTGTGGTTTGTATATTACCATTGATTACTTTTAAAAGATACAAACCTGCAGATGCTTTGTTAAAAAATATTTTCTCTAAAAAGTTTTCATTGATATTAAAGTACTGTTTTTGATCAATCAATCTTCCCCTAAGGTCAAATAATTGAACTGATAAACTTTCTGTATTTACAACTTTCAGTTTTAAATTAAAAGCTCCTTTTGTTGGGTTTGGATACAAATTAAAATTCTCAAATGCAATATCTTTAATAGAAGCAACACTATCAATAACAATGGTATAATCTTCAGTTTCTCCAAATTCAGTTAAATGATCAGTATCACAAGCTCCTTCACCAAATCCATCACTTAAATCATCATACTCTATAACTACCCTCATCGTTGTACTACCTGTTTTAGCATCTTCAGGAATAAGAATTGGAAACTGCTTACTACCTAATGGACTATCATTAACTTCGTCGTAAAACACAGTCCCTAAATCATACCTTTCAGAAAATTTATCAAACATAAAATCTTGATTCCAATCTATAAACACATAAATATGATCTTGAAATCCTCCTGTATCTAAGCATACTGTTATCTCATGTGTATCACCTCTTACAACTGTTGTTTGTAACTCAGTAAAATCTTCATATCCGATACGAAATGGAGCATTTCCAGAAGTATTATCAATCGAATTAAAAATTACATTTGTAATATGTTCAGTACCTCCAAAATCGTCTGTAAAAGTAGAAGTACAATAGGGAGGAATTGTTGTTTTAAAATTAAAAACATTTGAAAAAACACCTTCCCCACAAGTATTTTTTGGTTGTACCCTCCAATAATATAACGTATTACCTGTAAGGTTACTTAAAGAATATTGGTTTGTTGTTACATTTTCTTCTAAAATAATTGTTGAAAAACTACTATCTGTTGCAACTTGTACATTATAATTTGTAGCATCTGCATTAGCATTCCATCTTAAAAAACTATCTAAACTAATATCTAAGGCATTATTAGTAGGACTTGTTAGAGTTAAATTTGATATTGTAGGATTAAGGATATCTAATTGTAACTCTGTGCTTTTATTTACACTGTTAGAATTTGCTACTAAATTTATAGAATATGATTTAGGTGTAACTCCATTTAAGTTAGAAATTGTCACTGCTACAGTTTCTTCAGATGAAATTGTTGATGGATTAAAAGCAACGGAAGATCCTAAAGGTTGACCTGTGGTTGAAAACGAAATAATTTCATTAAAGTTACTAGCAAAGCTTACGTCTAAAAAATAAGTAACCTCTTGATTAACAGAACCACATGCTTGTTGACTTGCACTAGTATTGGTTAATAAAAATTGATTAAAAATAGTAAAGTTTGATGGGTTTACATTATAAAAAATATTGTCTGAAGCCTCTACCATAATTCTTGCTTGGTTAGAAGTATTGTTTGGAATTACAATCACTTCTGTACCATCATTTGGTGTATTTTCTTTTAAAATAATTGGAAAAGTAAGCCCACCATCTAAAGATAATTTGATATTTACATTCAAACAATTTATAGGAGCAACATCAGTAGTACCTTTTACCCAGGTTACAGTTTGTGTGGTTCCTACTCCCCAAGAAAGTTCAGAATTTATGGCTAAAACTGTAAAAGGCTCTGCATCTTCTACAGATACTTTCATTTCATCTTTTGCAGTACTTCCACCTCCAAAATGGTTATCCCTTACCAAAAAAGAAAAATTTAAATCTCTTTCTACAGATGGCACCACTTCCCAAGTAGAAGAGGTATTACCAGCAATAACTGTTGCTAATTCTGGCATATATCTAATTGGTTCTGATTTGGATGCTAAAGATCTAAACATTGGCCCCCTAACACTTGAAGATATTGGTGGCATTAATGCAAGTTGATTATCTATTTGCTCCCAATTATAAGTTAAAGTAGCAACTCCATCAACGTCAGATGCAGTGCCTTTTAAAATAAAAGGGGTAGACTTTGGTATGCTAAAATCTGGCCCTGCATTTGCTATTGGTGCTGTATTACCTGTACTAACTATACTACCACAAGTAGCAGAACTTTGAATGACACCCCACATTTCTGCAATACTTATTGCATGAAAATAATCATTACTTTGGCCTTGTACGTTTGGAGAACAAATACCTGCATACCCCATTATAGTAGAACCACTTCCTGGCTCTACAGCTGTACTATTATTTCTGTTACAATTATTATTTTGTGTATGATTTGCTCCAAATTGATGACCTAATTCATGCACCACAAAATCAATATCATAAGCATCTCCAATGGGCTCACTTCTACCTGTAACTCCTTTTGCTTTCTGACCAGTTATACACACAATACCTCCCCCTGCAATTCCATCTCCTCCAGTGCTAAAAATATGTCCAATATCATAATTTAAATTCCCTATTTCTGTATCACAAATAGATTGTACCTCATTTAACATTATTTCTGGATCGCCATCTGTAATATTATCTGTTTCTGGGTCTAAAAAAACAACTTTATCATTATCATTAACAAGAACCATTTTTACTGATAAATCTCTTTCAAAAATACCATTAACCCTTGTTAATGTTGTGTTCATTGCTGATAAAACAGCCGCTTTTTTAACAACATCTGCTGCTGCTGTTGATATTCCTTGATTTGTTAAGTGAAACTGTGCATATTCTCCACTACAAACTACTGCCAAACGAAAAGTTCTTAACACTCCATCATTTGCAGTTTGAACACTCTTTGTTTTTGCTAAACTTTCTGTTGTAAATTCTTCTACTTTACAAGTAAAATTATCTTTATTAGGTTCTAAATCATTTCTGTTGTACACCATTAATGTTTCGTTACCTTTAGAATAAGGATCAATATATACTGTATTTTTAGTACCAGACAACACAACTGCATGAAAACCATCTGTACCAATACTTATTTTAGCAACAGCTGTTGGATCATCTAGTCCCTGAGCAGAATATGATTTTATCATTGGAAATTTTTCTGATAAATCTGCCTCAAAATTTGAAGTTTCATTAATTATAAATCTTGATAAAACACCTTCTGCATTTGGTAAATTTATAATGTTTTGCAAGTTTTTTGATTTCTTTTTTAACGAGGTATTAAATTCAGCCTCGTTAAATGAAACAAGTGTATACTTAGTTGGTAAACTTTTATTTTTATAGATTTCTTTCTGTTTTATTACAGCTTTATTTTTACTTATTTTTTTTATGAAATTTTGTGCTATAACTCCCTTAAATGAAAGTAATAAAAGTAGAAAAAAGAGAAATAGGGATAATTTACTTTTCATAAAATAGTTGTTTTTAAATAAAACTTCTTAAATGTTTCAAATATAATGAAATAATTATCTTTGTAGTCGAAATTATGAATAGAAACATACACCTTAAAGACTTATCTATAAAAGATTACAAAGAAACTTGGGACTACCAAACTGAACTTTTACAAGAAATTGTTGCTGTAAAAATTGATAATCGTAAAAAGCACCTCAAAAATGACACCAAAAACCATTTTTTGTTTGTAGAACATCCTCATGTGTACACTTTAGGTAAAAGTGGCGATTTTAGTAATTTGTTACTAAATGAAAAACAATTGACAGAAAAAGGAGCTACTTTTTATAAAATAAATCGTGGTGGAGATATTACCTATCATGGTCCAGGACAAATTGTTGGCTACCCAATTTTAGATTTGGAAAACTTTTTTACTGATATTCATAAATATTTGCGTTTTTTAGAAGAAGTTATTATTTTAACCATAGCAGAATATGGAATAAAAGCAACAAGAAGCGAAGGAGAAACTGGTGTTTGGCTTGATGTTGGAACACCCTTTGCTCGTAAAATTTGTGCCATGGGAATTCGTTCTTCACGTTGGGTAACTATGCATGGTTTTGCACTAAATGTAAATGTGAATTTGGGTTATTTTGACAATATTATTCCTTGTGGAATTAAAGGAAAAGCGGTTACTTCTATGGAGGCTGAATTAGGCAAAAAAGTTGATTTAGAAGAAGTAAAAACCAAGATTTTAAAACATTTTAAAAACCTTTTTGAGGTTGATGAGTTTATAGTTAATGGTTTTTAGTTGATGGTTTATGGAAAATTCTTTTTCTTAACCAACAACTAAAAACCAACAACCAATAACTACTTTTCTTCGTTAAAATATACTTTGTAATATTTCATTTTCTTTTCTTCATCATAGCCTCTTTCTAAATATTCTGAAGCTGCTTCTGGAGCATCGACATCTAACTTAATGTTGATGTTGGTATCTAATTTTATCTCTGTTTTTAATTTGTTTTTTTCTTTCTTTAAAACAACACCTGAAACATCAAAATTATTTCTAATTAACACATCGTTTAACTTTTCGAAGTGATTTTTATATTCATCAAATTTTTCTTTGTGCTTTTCCTCTTCAAAAACTTCGTCTTTAAAATTAGCATAATCTACTTCTTCATTTTCTTTAAAATAATCTACAGTATTTGCTAAAAAATTTCCTTGTTCATGCATCCCTAATTCTGGCTTTATCACTTCTTCAGAAAACTCTTTACACATTTCTAAATAGTTTTGTGTATGAGAATTGTAATCGTCTGCTAATTTTACAGACAAGAAATTTTTAACCCAATATTGTGCATCATAATTGTTATTATCTACAGAAAAAACAACAGTTCCTTCTTGGTCTGAAGTGTTTAAAACCAAACATCCTTTATCTAGCCTTTTTGTTGATATTCCTTTTTGAACAACAACATCAAAACTCTCATTATCATCTAAATAGGTTTGAAAAAAATCTACTTTATTTTCTATTTTAAAAACACCAATTGCTTCTGTTAAGATATCTTTGTATTCAATCCCTTCAATAAAAACAACCAACACATCGCCTGTTTTTATTTGTGCAGAGTTGGATTGTTCAAACAAATGATTTACGATACTTTTTGAATATTCTACAAAACTTTCTTCGTCTTTAAAAACTTCTGTAGCAAACTTATTTACATCATTTAAACGCACGTCTTCATGATTGGTAAAACGGTAACTTTTGGTTAAACTGCCAAATGGTTTTAATAGAAAACCTTTCATTAAATCGTAACTTTCTTGATCGAAACGAATTAAATCTTCAGAAAAAACATTTTGTCCGCTATTAAATTTATTGGCAACTTTATGTAAAATACATTTGGTAATTTCTGCTTTGGTTTTTCTAATCATCTTTTAAAATTTTTGGAACGTAAAAGTAAATAAAGTTTTTGTGTATTAATTCTTTTTCTTTTTTAAATTGATAAACATGGAATTAAATAATGAAAGATTCTAAAAATTGACAAGTAATTGTATCCCTAATTGAATCTTTCGACTCCGCTCAAGACAGGCTAACTGTTTGAGCTCTTTTTTGTCTTTTTAGGAAAAAAAAGCGAGTAGTGAAAGCAGTAAATAGCTTCAAAAAAACAACCTACAAATCTAACTTTATCTGTTCTGGCAGTAACTTAAATGTTTTTCTGTGGTACTTTGTTGCACCAAATTCTCTAATTCCATTTCTGTGTTCTTTGGTAGGATAGCCCTTGTTTTTTGCCCAATTATACATAGGGAATTCTGAGTGAATCTTAGCCATATATTCATCTCTATAGGTTTTTGCTAATACAGAAGCTGCTGCAATACTCAAGTATTTTGCATCACCTTTTACAATAGTTTTATGAGGAATGTTTGGGTATTTTCTAAACTTATTTCCATCTACAATAATAAATTCTGGTTGGGTTTTTAGCATTTCAATAGAACGATGCATACCAGTAATTGAGGCTTGCAAAACATTAATCTCATCAACCTCTTTTTGCCACACAAAAGCAACTCCAAAAGCAATAGCGTTCTTCTCAATAAAAGGTCTTAATTGCTCTCTTTTTTTTTCTGATAATTGCTTAGAATCATTTAAAAAAGGGTGGGTAAAATCTTTTGGCAAAATAACTGCTGCTGCAACAACAGGGCCACACAAACAGCCTCTACCTGCCTCATCTGTACCTGCTTCTAAAGTAAAACCACTATAATTTGATGCTAACATTTTACAAAGAAAAGAAAACTTTTTCTATTAATTTTTTATTGATGAACGAAGTTAAAAGTAAATTAAATAGTATTGATAATTCGTTAAATCTTAAAAATATAGTTTAATTAACAGATTTGATGATACTTATTATTGATTGTTTTCGTTAAATTATTTTACATTTGCCATTGCATAAGTTATCTATGAACAAACCTTTATTTTTTATATTAATACTTGCTTTTTTTGTTGTAAACACAATGTTTTCACAAAGAACTTTTAATCCTACTCAACAAGGAAATGGATTTAATGGTGTTGAAAATGATTCTATTAACAACTCAGGTGAAATTACTGTAACTTTATCTGGTAAAACTAAATATACAGATTATAAAATTATTTCTCACAAAAGGGATACTACTTTTATTGACACCACTTTAACCATACAAAAAGAGTACAAATTTAATTTTTTAAGAACTGATAATTTTGAATTATTAGGGTTTCATAATCAAGGGCAAACGTTTACTAATTTAGGGTATGATTATAGCAATGTTAAATTATTTTCTGATATTGGTTTTACTGCTAAACAATTTAATTATTTAGATATTGATGAGATTAAATATTACGAAGTACCAACACCAACTACAGAAATAACCTATAGAACTGGTTTGCAACAAGGGCAAGTTTTAGATGCAATTTTTACAGTAAACTTTTCTAGAAGATTAAATGTTTCGTTATCTTATAAAGGGCTTCGTTCTTTGGGTGCTTACAGAAGATCTTTGGCTAGTAATGTTAACTTTAGAGGTGCTTTTAATTATAGAACAGAAAATAATAGGTATGAAATTCGTGGGCATTTAACTTCTCAAAAAATTTTTAATCAAGAAAGTGGCGGTTTGCCAGCAACAGAAATTGAAAAGTTTACAAGCGATAATCCAGAGTTTGAAACTAGAGCAAGGTTAGATGTAAATTTAAATGATGCTGAAAACAACTTTGAAGGCAGAAGGGTATATTTTGATCACAGCTATAAACTACTTGCAAGTAAAGATACCATCAATAAAAAAGATTTTAGTAATTTAAAAGTGGGGCATGTTTTTACAAATGAAACTAAAGATTATAATTTTAACCAAACCTCAACAACTACTGCTATTTTTGGGAATGAAGGTGCTTCTGGAGCTAGAAATAACCAAGTAGAAAACACGATTACTAATAACGAACTGAATTTAGAATTTAATTCTAAATATGTACTTGGTCAAATTAAAGCAAAACTAAATATCACTAGTTATTCTCATGGATATGATACCATTTTAAATACAAATAGTGATATTTCTAAAATAAAATTAACTGGTAATGCTATTTCTGTTGGTGCAGATTGGAATGCTAGAATTAAAAACTTTCAATTAAATGCTACAGGGAATCTCTCTCCTGGAAATGATAGATTGTCTGGAAGTTTTTTAAAAGGTGAAGCTCTTTACAAAAAAGACAGTCTTTTTATGGTAAAAAGTAGTTTATTACTAAGTTCTAAATCGCCAAATTTTAACACTTTATTACACCAAAGTAGGTATGATGAGTACAATTGGTATAATGAATTTAATAATGTAAACACTAGAGATTTAGGTTTTGTATTAAATTCTAAATGGCTAAATGCAACTCTAAATTTAACCAATATTGATAATTACACTTATTTTGATGAGAATAATAGACCTCAACAATTTGAAGATCAGATTGTATATTTAAAAGCAAAAGTAAATAAAGAATTTAAGGTTCAAAAATTTGCTTTAGATAATACTGTAATGTACCAAAATGTAAGTAGCGGAAGTTCTGTCTTTAGGGTTCCTGACTTAGTTACAAGAAATACGTTTTACTATACTGATTATTGGTTTAAGGGAAAACCAATGTTGGTAAATATTGGACTAACTTTTAAGTATTTTACAGCATACCAAATGAATGCTTACAACCCATTATTAGCTGAATTTACGCTGCAAAACAATCAAGAAATTGGTTTTTCTACAATAGATGTTTTTTTTAATGCACAAGTGCGAAGAACACGTTTGTTTCTAAAAATAGACAATGCAACTTCTAGCTTTACAGAAAAAAATTATTTTTCTGCTCCTAATTATCCATATCGAGATTTTGTAATTCGTTTTGGATTGGTTTGGAATTGGTTTATTTAAAAGTAGAACCTAAATCCTTCCCAAAGGAAAACTTTTGAGTAAGTTTGAATATTATTTCTAAAATAAAAATCAATTATGAAATATGCTTACACCATACTTTATGTAGAAAGTGTTGTTAAAACTGTTGAATTCTATACAAAAGCATTTGGCTTCTCTAAAAAAATGATAACTCCAGAAAATGATTATGCTGAATTAATATCTGGCGAAACTACGATTGCTTTTGCTTCGATTGAATTAGGAAAATCGAACTTTAAGAGCGGAATTAATATAGCTAATACAAAAGATAAACCATTTGGAATTGAACTTGCTTTTACATCAGAAAAAATTGATGACGATTTTAAAAAAGCAATTGATGTGGGAGCAAAAATATTTGAGCCATTAACAGAAAAACCTTGGGGACAAAAAGTTGGGTATCTACTTGATAATAATGGTTTCTTAATTGAAATTTGTACGCCTATAAACTTAGGGGATTAACTTTACCAATTGGGTTTTATAATATCGTATAATAATCTAGCCTCTCTAAGGATGTTAAAACATTATGAAAAGTCATCGAAAAACTGAGACTGCAAAACATTATTAGACTTGTAATTGGTTAAAAACTATAAAAATATTGATGAAAAATCAACTTAAAAACAACTGGAAACTTTTTCTATTAGCAAGTTTCACTTTAGGGTTAGCTCCTTTTAATCCACCACATATTTTAGGAAAAATTAAATGGATTTTAGGAGGAAATGCTTTTTTTGGTGCAAATGCAATGCAATTAAAAGATTGGTTTGATGTTTTATTGCATGGAACTCCTTGGCTACTTTTAGTAATTTCTGTTGTTTTAAAGCTTTATGATTTAAAAATAAATAGAAATACTACATCTTAACGAACTGTTTAATTTTAATATTTAAAGCGGCAAATAACAATGTTGTAAACGGACTTAAATAATTAAAAACTGCATAAATAGCATAATCAACAACATCGACTCCTAATACTGAAGCTTGGTAAGCTCCACAAGTATTCCAAGGAATTAAAGCAGAAGTTACAGTACCAGAATCTTCTAAAGTTCTACTTAAATTTTCTGGCGATAAACCTTTGTCCTCATAAGCTTTTTTAAACATTTTACCCGGAATTACAATTGCTAAATACTGGTCTGATGCAACGATATTTAATCCTAAACAACTTACAACTGTAGTTGCAAACAAACCAAAAATAGAAGTTGCAATAGCTAATAAACTCTTTGTTATTTTTGCTAACGCACCAATTCCATCCATAATTCCGCCAAAAACCATGGCAGAAATAATTAACAAAATTGTCCAAATCATTCCATTCATTCCACCAGAAGAAAATAATTTTGACAATCTTTCATCATTAGTTTCTATCTGAATATCATTTAAAATTGAATTAAGAACCGCAGAAAAATTAGAACTTGATAACGTTGACAATACATCACTTTGAAAAATAAGAGCAAAAAAGGCCGCTAAAATCACACCAATCCCCAAAGCAAATAACGGTTTTGTTTTTAGTAAAATCATTACAATTACAAGTCCTGGAATAATAAACAACCAAGGTGAAATATAAAAAGTATTGTTTATTGTAGCTAATAAATTACTAATATCTGCATTTCCTGTTGTGTTTACTGTACTACTTAAAATTGCAAAAACAATTAAAGTAATTATAATTGTTGGCACAGTTGTAAATGTCATGTATTTTATATGTGTAAACAAATCTGTACCTGCCATTGCAGGTGCTAAATTTGTAGTATCTGAAAGTGGCGACATTTTATCGCCAAAATATGCTCCAGAAATTACAGCTCCAGCTATCATTCCTGATGATATTCCTAATGCACTTCCAATACCAACTAATGCAATACCAACTGTTGCAGAAGTAGTCCAAGAACTACCTGTTGCAATAGAAATTATTGCTGCAATTATTACTGAAGCTGGTAAAAATATTTCTGGACTTAAAACTTGTAATCCATAATAAACCATGGCAGGAATTATACCACTAACCAACCAAGTACCTGCTAAAGCACCTACTAAAAAAAGAATTAGAATTGGTACAAATACACTTTTACAGTTTTCCCAAATTTTTGCAATCATTTTTAATAAAGAAACTTTATTTAATAAACCTATAATTGATGCAACTGAACCTCCTATCAATAAAATGTACTGATTTGTATAACTACCAAGCCATTCTTGCCCATCAACAAAAAAAATATTGTACGCCAGCAAGCTTATTAAAATAATTATAGGTATTAAAGATTCAAAAAAGTTTAGCTCTTTGTTTTCTATAATTTTCTGTCCTTCAATTTTAATTACTGATCTATTTTTATGCTCTTGCATTTTATAAGGTTTATTCTATAATATTACAATTTTATTGATACTTATACAAAGTAAGAAATATAAGAAACAAAAAACACTCCAAAAGGAGTGTTTAGTATGTAATTTAAAAAAACATGGATATTATTCTATTATAAATTCTGTTCTTCTATTTAACTGATGTTCTTCTTCAGTACAAGGTACATCATCATAACAATTATTAACAAACATAGTTTCTCCATAACCATTATAAGTAATTCTAGAAGGATCTATCCCTTTAGATATAATATAATCTGCTGTTCTTTTTGCACGTCTTAAAGACAACCATTGGTTATATTTATAGTCTGCTCTAGAGTCTGTATGTGAAGCACAATTAATCTTTGTTCCTGGATTATTTCTAATAACACGTACTATATCATCTAAAATAAACTTAGCACTTGGTCTTAAATAAGAAGAGTTTAAATCAAAATAAATAGGCTCATGATCTATTACATATACTTGATTATTAGAATAAGTATCAACTGTATTAGAATTAGAGTAATTAGGTTGTTGTTTTACTATAATTTCTGGCGAATCTAAAAACAACGTTTTTTTAATTTTTGTTCTATCTTCTGTAGTTTTAAAACTGTAGGTTTCAGGTAAATATTGACTATGTTTAACGTTGATTGTATAGTCTTCTTTCGTTTCTAATTTAAAATTGAAAATTCCATCTTTAGTGGTTGTTGAAGTACCTATAATGCTGTCTTTGTTAACAAGTGTTACTTCTGCATTTTCTACTAAATCTAGTGTTTTTCTAACTTTTATAAGACCTTCAATTAGTAGTGGTCTAGGAGCTTTTTTAAACTTATAAATATCATCTCCACCTTTTCCTCCTTTTCTATTAGAAGAAAAATAACCTAATTCTGTTTGATCGTCTAATACAAAACCAAAATCATCTAAATTACTATTAATACCAAGTTGTAAATTTTCTGGTTCTGTAAAACCATCGTCAGTTTTATAACTTTTAAAAACGTCTAATCCTCCAAAACCTAAAAACCTATTTGAAGAAAAATACAAAGTATCTTTACTGTAAAAAGGGAATTGCTCTAATTGTTCTGTGTTTACACTTGTTCCTAAGTTTCTTGGGGTACCATAATTATTTGGACCATTGATATCTACTACAAATAAATCAAAAGAACCTATAGTACCTGGCATATCAGAAGAAAAATATAATTCTTTATCATCTTTACCTAATGCTGGATGCATTGCAGAGTAATCATCTCCATTAAATGGTAATTCTTTTACATTTTTCCAAACATTCCCTACAAGCTCTGCACTATAAATTTTTAAATGAGTTACTTTTTTGTTGTCTTTACCTTTTTTACCATCTAAATAATTATTTCTTGTAAAAAACATGGTTCTACCATCTTTTGTAAAGACTGCACTAGATTCGTGTAATTCTGTATTGATGGTCTTTGAAAAATTTTGAATATTTACCAAGTTTCCTTGATCATCAATGTCTGCTTGATACAAATCTAAATAAGGTTCTTTATTCCAATCATATACATCTCCTCCAGATCTTGTAGAACTGAAAATCAATTTATTTCCACGAAATCCACCCCCAAAATCAGATGCTGCTGTGTTGGTTTCTAGGTTTGAGATTGTATATACACTTTTAGCTTTTTTATCAAACACTAAGTTTGATTTCATCTCTTTAACATCAGTTCTTTCAATTTCCTCATTTTGATATTTACTAAACCAAAGATCGGCGTTATCATAATCTTCAATTCCTTTTAATGCTTGTGCATATCTAAAGTAATAAGCTGTTGCTGTAGTTGCTTCGTGCTTTGCCATTAATTCTGCATACCATTTAACAGCTTCTTCCATTTGGCTATTGTAATAGTAAGAATCAGCTAAATTCTCATAAACCGATTGAGATTTATTTTCTATTTTCTCAAAAAGTTTAATCGCTTTCTTGTACGACTTTTTTTGAAATAAACGATTTGGTAAGTCTAAATTTTGTGCTTTTACAGAAACCGAAAAAAGCAACAACCCTATAATACAAATTCTTATTTTGCTCATAATTAGTTTTTTAAAAAAATCTTGGAGATTTGTTAAATCCTTTGCTAAACACATTTAAATCATAGATTAAAAATAGCTCATGAGAACCATTACTAAACGTGTTTAAATTTGTTGATGTATAATCATAAGAATACCCAATTCTTAATTTATCATTTACTTTTATATTAAACATTGCAATAAAAGCATCGTTTAAACGGTAACCCAAACCAAACTCTACTCTATCATTATACAATGCGTTTACATTCATATCAACTATTAATGGTGCTCCTACTACTGCTTTGGTTAAAATACTTGGTTTTAATCTTAGCATTTCGTTTACTTCAAATACATAACCTGTAGTGAAGAAATAATGTCTTTCTTCTTCAATTTCATACAACCCATTTGTTTTGCTTAAATATTTTGTATTGATAAGGTTGGGTACAGATAATCCTACGTAAAAGTTATCAGAAAAATAAAAGGCTCCAGCACCAATATTTATAAAGTTGTTATTAATATTTTCACTAAAGCTTGGGTCTGAAGAAAATTGACCACTTTGAAGATTAAAACCGCTAAAATCTGTGTTAAAAAGGTTTACCCCTGCTTTTAAACCAAAAGATAATTTACTGGTATAACTTAAATCTATTTTATATGCAAAATCTACATTAAAATTATGTTCTTTTATAACATTTCCAATCTGATCTGTTTGCAAAGTTAAACCCACTTCTATGTTATTACCTAAAGGTGTGTGTGCAAAGAAGCTTCCAGAAGCAGGTGCTCCATCTATTCCAACCCATTGTTGTCTATAGATAAGCCCTAAGTTTAAAACGCCAGGATTGTCTGTAACGTAAGCAGGATTTACAACACTCATATTATACATATATTGAGTATATTGTACTTCTTGCTGCGACCAACTAAGGGAAGCTAACATACATAAAAAATAAAAAAATAATTGATTTTTCATACTTTAGGGGTAATTTAATAAATGATAAATTTATACGATTTTAAAAATTATGTTTTGTTTATCTGCTTAAATAGACTGTTCCTTGTTTTGGTTTTCTATCATTATTTTTAAAATCTATACTATAAAAGTAAACTCCTTGTGGCAATAATTCTCCTGAACCTTTTAACTTTCCGTTCCAAGGATCTTTATCAGCACCTCCTTCATAAACAATATTTCCCCAACGATTGTAAAAAGTAATGGTATAATCTGGAAATAATCTTAGAAGATTGTCTGTGTTGTAAACATCATTTATACCATCATCATTAGGTGAAAATCCGTCAAAAATACCTAAGTCATCATCAGAACAAGCTTCTAAATTTACTGGTAATATTAATGGAATTAAACTTTTACAGCCTTCTACATCTTCTGAATATGCATAGTAGATATTGCCAGTTATTAATGGTTCACTTAAATCGATAACATTTCCTGCTGGATAAACATCATCATACCAAACTATAGTAGTTCCTAAAGGTGCAACAACTCTATCATTTAAATCTGAAAGCGTATAGTCTCCATTTAACAGACAAAATTCTTCTGCATTTTCTACTGATAATGATGGAAGTTCTACACCAGTTACAGTCACTGAAATTTCTAAACGTGTTTCACTTTCACAACCATTTGCACTTACTTGCGTTGCAAAATAACTTGCACCATCTACTAAAGAAGTTGTGTTTTCTAAAGGAATTGTTGAATTTGCTGAATCATACCATCTTAAACTTGTTTCATTAACATCTAAACTATCTAAAGTAGGTGCATCAATACCACAAAATGCTTGAGTACCTATAATACTAGTTGTAGGTGCAGGAGGAATTTCTCCTATAATTACAGTAACCATTGCTCTTTGTAAATTTGCACAACCAAGAGCTGGATTTGCTTCTTGTGTTGCATAATAATCTTCTCCATCTACCAACACTTCTGTTGGATTTAAGGCAACTGTTGATGTTTCTGATTCATACCATTGTACATTGGGTTCTAAAGCAATTAAATTAGACACAATAGCATTATTTGCATTACAAAATACTTGAGTAGGTCCGTTTGTTGTTGGTGCCGCAGTAGAGACTACAATAACATCTACTCTTGTTCTTTCTTCACTTTCACAACCAGTTACACCACCGATTGTTTGTGTTGCATAATAATCTCCTGTAGTAAGTAAATCTGTATTATTTAATACTTCCGTTGATGTTTCTGTATCATACCATCTTATAGTAGTTCCTGTAATGTTTAAGTCTGCAATTGTTGCCAACTCATTATCACAAAAAGACTGACTTGTTGAAGTAGTTGTAGGAGGCTGAGTTGCATCTAAAACTACAGTAACCTCTAATCTTGTATTACTTTCACAACTCTCACCAGCTGTTTGAGTTGCATAGTAATTTTTAGCTTCTAGAATATCTGTAGAGTTTAATGGCACTGTAGCTGTTGCTGAACTATACCATTGTATACCTGTACCTGTAGCTTGTAAATCTGCAACTGTATTAATGTCATTTTCACAAAACGATTGTGTAGTAGAACTTGTGGTTGGTTCTGGTGCTACATCAAACGTTACTAATACTTCTAACCTTGTTGCACTTTCACAACCAGTTGTTGCATCTGGTGTTTGAGTTGCGTAATAAATATTTCCATCTATAAGTTCATCTGTTGGGTTTAAAGCAACGGGAGCTGTTGCTGAGCTATACCATTGTATGCCTGTTCCTGTAGCTTGTAAATTTGCAACTGTATTAATGTCATTTTCACAAAAAGTTTGTATAGCTGAAACTGTTGTTGGCTCTGGAACCGTTTCTATAACTACAGAAACTTCAAGTCTTGTATCACTTTCACAAGTATTTATATTACCTGTAATTTGTGTTGCATAATAATTCCCAGCAACTAACTCTTCTGCTGCATCTAAAGCAATTGTAGAAGTTGGTGTGGCATACCATCTTATATTTGGCTCATTTGCTTGTAAATCTGCTATAGTATTTACATCACTTTCACAAAAGGTTTGTATCGTTGAATTTGTTGTTGGTTCTGGCGCTTCATTTAAAACTACAGTAACCTCTAACCTAGTTGCACTTTCACAACTATTTATTGGTGCTTGTGTTGCATAATAAGTACCTGTAACCAATGGAGTAACATTATCTAAAGCATCTACAGATGTTGCTGTGGCATACCATATTATATTGGTTTCATTTACCTGTAAATCTGCAACTGTATTCACTTCATTTTCACAAAACTCTTGAGTTGTAGCATTGGTTGTTGGTTCTGGCACAGCTGTTAATTCTACCAAAACTTCTAATCTTGTTGCACTTTCACAACCAACTATTGCATCTGGTGTTTGGGTAGCATAATAAGTAGTATTATCTATTAGTTCTTGGGTAAAAGGTAAAGGAGTTGTTGATGTTTCTGAAGCATACCATTGAATACCTTCTCCTGTTGCTTGTAAATCTGCAACGGTATTTATATCGTTTTCACAAAAGGTTTGTGTAGCTGAAGTCGTAGTTGGTTCTGGAGGTGTTTCTAGTTCAACAAAAACCTCTACTCTTCCAATACTTTCACATAAGCCCTGTAATTCTGAAGCCCAATAACTTTTTTGATCTACTAAAAGCTCTGTAGCATTTAAAGGTTCTACAGCTGTTGCTGAAGGATACCATAAAACTGAGTTAGTGGCACTTTTTAACTGAACTGCTAAATTAGCGATGGTTGGCTGATCTGCCTCACAAAAGGTTTGCAAACTTTCTAAAACTATAGGAGCTCCTGGATCTTCTAAAACAACTGTTGTTGAAGAGCGTTCACTTAAACAAGTTCCATCTGTTTGTTCTGCCCAATAGGTAAAACCATTTTGCAGAGGATCTGTTGGTGCTAACTGATTACCACCAAACTGAGCATCAAACCACCTGATTTCATTACCTAAATCTCCCATTGCAAAGAGTACAGAAACTGTAGGTTCATCAATAGCACAGTCAATAATTCCATTAACTGTAACTGGTGGATTACACTGAGCAAAAATAGTTTGAATAGAGCTTAAACAGACGAAACAAAAGAATAATAATTTTTTCATAAAGGGGATAACTTAATTATAAACCAAAAAAAAATAATATTTTAGAATACGTTATACACAAAAATAAAGAATTAGGCAACTAAATAAATAAAATTTAAAAAAGTTAATAAAAAGTTATAAACGTATCAAAAACCTCGATTTTACTTACAATATATAACTTTAAACACCTGTTTATGAGCTAAAAATAAAAAATGTGTTGATAAAAAAATCTTCCATTTTAATGTATATATAAAAATAAAATGGTTCACTACATTTGTATTTATGGACTCATTAACGCAAATTATTCTTGGTACAGCTTGTGGAGAACTTGTACTTGGAAAAAAAATTGGAAACAAAGCATTGTTATTTGGTGCAATTGGTGGCACAATACCAGATTTAGATGTTTTTGTAGGAAGATTACTATATAATAATGAAATACAAGCAATGGTTTTTCATCGTGGTTTTATGCATTCAATAGTATTTGCAATTCTTGGTAGTTTTTTCTTTGGATGGATTACACACAAAATATATAACACAAAAAAAAGAACGAATTCTACAAATTTAAAAGATTGGATTCTATTATTCTTTTGGGCAATTTTTACACACCCACTTTTAGATTGCTTTACAGCTTATGGCACTCAATTATTTAACCCTTTTTCAGATTACAGAGTAGCCTTTAATACTATTTCTGTAGTAGATCCTTTGTATACAGTGCCTTTTTTAATTTGTATGTTAATAGTGCTCTTCTTTAAAAGAACAAATAGAAAACGTTTAAAATGGACTAAAGCAGGAATTTACGTTAGCAGTGTTTATCTGATTTTTACGGTTGGAAATAAGTTTTATATAGACACTGTTTTTAAAAATTCTTTTAAAAAAGCTGGAATTTCTTACCATCGTTTTTCTGCACAACCAACTATTTTAAATAATATTTTATGGTATGCTGTTGCAGAGAGAGATACTCAATATTATATTACTTTTTATTCCTTATTTGATAAAAGCAATATTACAGATAAAATTATTTCTATTAGTAAAAACCATGGTTTGTTAAATATGAAAGATGAAAACCTAAAAAAACTAGCTTGGTTTAGTGATGATTATTTTAATATTGAAAAAAAAGATAAAATTGGCACTTATAAATACATAGACTTAAGATACCCAATGATGAACCCTGATGATATAAATACCTCTGTATTTAATTTTACAATTTTCTTTAAAAAAAATGAGTGGGATATTTTACCCTTTAAAGGAAACGCTCCTAAAAAAGAAAATTTTAAGAAGTTTACTACACGTATAAAAGGTATTTAAACATGCAAACTATCCGCTATAAGTTTTTAGAACTCGTGTTAATTTTTATTGTAATACCAATAAGTTTTACATTCAACTATACCCCAATATTAAAATTAATAACTGGTGTTTTGGGTTTTACCTATATTCTATATGTTTTATTAAGAGTTAAAAAAATAAAACTTCACATTGATAAAAATATCAATTGGAAAAAATTTTGGAAAGATACATTTTTAAAATTTCTTGTATTTATTGTTGTTACTTCAATTTTTTTTTATGTAACAGATTAAGAAAATTTTTTTTAGTAGTATACAACAAACCTCTATTGTGGATACTCATTATACTCTTTTATTCTATATTTTCAGTATATCCACAAGCACTTATTTACAGAACTTTTTTCTTTCAACGCTATCAAAATCTATTTAAAAATAAGCTATTTTTTATTTTAATAAACGCCACTTTATTTTCATTAGCTCATCTATTATTTAAAAATACATTTGCACTATTTTTTACTTTTATTGGAGGTTTTTTATTTGCATATACCTATTACAAAACAAAATCAACATTACTTGTTTCTATTGAACATGCTATTTATGGTTGCTGGTTATTTATTATTGGTATGGGAAATATAATTGGTTTTCCTTCGTAACCCTTTTTCTTACATAATTATTTAGAGAGCTAAATAATTTATTCCTACTTTTTTATCAAGGCAATTCTTAAATTCTCATATTTAGCAATACTTCTTCTAAAGCTTCTATAATTTTTATACTCTTCTTTAGGATAAACACCTTCTTTAATTATTATTGTTTTATGATATTTAAAAGTTGTATCATTTATTTTGGTAAAGTTAACTTTGTAAGTACCAAAGTTGGTAGTAAGTATTTTTTCTGATGGTAAAATACTTAAAACATATCCTTTAGGAAGTTGAAACTCATATTCATCTACATCTTTATAACCTCTTTTAATTTTTAAGGGTAATTTTCTACTTCTATACCTTTTTGGCACAAAACTTTCTTGATTAAAAATATTTACCCTAAACAAATATTCTTGTTCATTTACAGTTGCATAATTATTGATATTGATTTTTAAATCCTCCTTAAAAACCACGTTTTCTTTATCATTAACCAAGTTTACATTTTCAATTTCTAAATTATTATTATAACTCCAAACACTCGATTTATATTTTTTAATCAACTCTTCTTCTGTATTTCTGTCATAGTAAGATTTATCATCATACTGCAATCCTTTTGAAACTCTTATTAAACTAGCAGTTAAACTACCATTTTGTTTTAATTGAATTTTAGCATTTATTTCTTGAAGATTTGTTTCGTTTTTATAAGCAGGTGTTCTTTTAATAACTCCTCCTTCTGGGGTTACAACCAGTACATTTCTATCATCTGTAAAATCGCCTAAAAAACCAAAAGGTATGGTTTGACTGGTACACTCTAACCAAATATCATTTCCGTTATTTGGTATATTTAGAATAATATGATTGCCTTGCATAGAAGAAAAACCTTTATCAATATCTCTTTTTTGTTGAGCATAAACTATTGTGTAATAAGAAGTAACACCAACAATATCTAACAAGGCTTTTGTGTAATTAGACAAGCCCTTGCAATCTCCATAACCAACTTTATCTACATCTAATGCAGCTATTGGTTCCCAACCTCCAATACCAACTTGCACACTTATATAACGTGTTTTATTCTGCACAAAATGATACACTAATTTTGCCTTTTCTATAGGATTATCTATTCCTTTAACTAAATCTAAAACTTTAGCTTTTGTAGTTTCACTAACTACATCTCTACCTTTTAATAGCTCATTGTGCATCCATTTACCAAACTCGTTCCAATTTGTATATTCGCCTGAAAAACCTTTTAAGTAAGAGCTACTTAAAGATATTTTTGCTTTGGGTAATATTTCTCTATAATGAATGGCATTATCTTCATAATCTAACGCTGGTTAGTTTGTTGTAGCATATTTTATTGTAGCAACTGTATTTTCTTTTTCAATAGCAAAATCCTTAAAATTAATTTCTTTTTGTCTCCAAGGAATTTCCTTTGGATTTTCTATCTGATAAGTACTTTTTTCAACAGAAATATGATATCCATTAATAGGAAACCAACTAGGTATAAAACCAGTTGTACCTGTTTTATATTCAGATTCAAAAACTAAAGTGTAAGGATAAGAAAGAGGTTTATAATCGATATATTTATACCTTGCATCTGAGTACAAAGTACCTCCACCAACTGCACTAACATCTAAAAAATCGTTCTCTTTATATTTTTTTATTTGATTCCCTAAAGCATCATAAATGTAGGCTGTAAGTGCTGTTATTTTGGTATCTTTATCATAGCTTGCTCTTATACGTGCATCTACATTGCCTGCACTATTTAAAACAGTA
Organism: uncultured Polaribacter sp.; assembly: GCF_947497695.1. Taxonomy (GTDB): domain Bacteria; phylum Bacteroidota; class Bacteroidia; order Flavobacteriales; family Flavobacteriaceae; genus Polaribacter. Next base: position 73,862 of record NZ_CANMHM010000001.1, read on the forward strand.
ACTACTTCTCTTTTGTAAACCACCATTTTATCTACATCATCAATAGTAATTTCAGTAGCATTATCTCTCACAACAGCATTTGCATTCTTTTTTAATTCTGGTGGTATTAACAAAGAAGCGTAATTTAATTTTTGACTAAAAATTGAAATTACAGATAATAAGGAAAGTAAAATAGGTAGGTAAATAAACTTTTTCATACAATTTTAATATAGCTCTCCAAAGTTTAAAAAAAGAACATAAAAAAAGACTAAAAACAATAGTTTTAGCCTTTAAAATAAAAGTTGAATGATTTTAAAATTATGCTTTTGTTTTTACTACAAAAGAAATTTCCATTAAATCGTTTATAAATTTGTCTTTTAAAGCTGCATCAAACTTTTTAGAACTATATGTAATTCCAAAATCTGTTCTATCTACACTAAAAGTTTCGCTAGTAAAAGTTGTAACACCATTTTCTGATGAAATGGTTGCAGGTATTGTTATGCTTTTTGTAGTTTCTTTTAATGTTAAATTACCTGTAACATGTATTTTGTTTTCTTTGTTCTCTACATTTGTAATTACAAATTTTGCAGTAGGAAAAGCAGCAACATCAAAGAAATCTCCAGCAGATAAATGTCCTTTTAATTTTCCATTTCCTTCATTATCTTCAGGTATGTCTAAAACTTTAATAGTAGCCATATCAATGATAAAGTTACCCCCTTTTAAAGTTCCGTTATCTAAAACTAAAGAACCTTCTTTTAACATAATTGATCCATTATGAGTTCCTGTTGGTTTTGAACCTAACCAAGAAATTACAGAATTGGCAACATCTACATTGTTTAAAGCAGTAACTTTTTCTACTTTAATTGCCTCTTTAACTTCTACTTTGTCTTTTTTATTCTCTTTACAAGCAGTTAAAATAGTTGCAACTACTACTAATGATAAAATTATTTTTTTCATTTTTTTTATTTGATTATTAGTTAAATTAATATTTACACAACAAATATATATTATTTATTTTCCTTGGAAACTATTTTCTTAACATTTTCTGATAATATTAACATTTTAAAAAAATTACGCTTTTACTTTAGAATCTATAATAATGGTAACAGGACCATCATTTAACAACTCAACTTGCATGTCTGCACCAAATTGACCTGTTTGTACTTTTTTACCTAAAGAAATTTCTAACGATTTTATAAAAGTTTCATACAAAGGAATTGCTATATCTGGTTTTGCAGCTTTTATATAACTGGGTCTGTTTCCTTTTTTGGTACTTGCATGCAAAGTAAACTGACTGACAACAATTACTTCTCCATCAATATCAATAAGCGATTTGTTCATTACCTTATCTACATCATTAAAAATTCTAAGATTTGTAATTTTTCTAACTAAATAATCAATATCATCTTGAGAATCGTCAACAACAACACCTAACAAAACTAAGAGTCCGTTTTTAATAGTTGCAACTTTAGTAGTATTGATAGTTACACTTGCTTTTGAAACTCTTTGAATAACAACTTTCATAAGTTACTTGTTATCTTCTTCATTCCAAACATCTGTTCTAAAATGTTCAGTTTCATCTTCTCCGCTTAAAATTTGCAAATAACTTTTATAACGAGACCAAGAAATTTCTTCTTTTTCTAAAGCTTTTTTTACAGCACATTGAGGTTCTTTTGTGTGAATGCAATTATTAAATTTACAGTCTTGTTTTAAAGCAAAAAACTCTGGAAAATAATCTCCAAGTTCATATTTATCGATATCTACAACACCAAAACCTTTAATACCTGGGGTGTCTATAATTTTGGCATCAAAAGTTAAATCGAACATTTCTGCAAAAGTTGTAGTATGTTTTCCTTGGTTGTGTTGGTCTGATATTTCTTTGGTTTTTAAGTTTAAAGTGGGTTCAACAGCATTTACTAAAGTAGATTTTCCAACACCTGAATGCCCTACAAACATAGAGGTTTTACCAGTCATTAATTCTTTAACCTTATCTATATTTTTATTTTGGGTTGATGAAACTTCTACACAACGATAACCAATTGCTTGATAAATATCTTTTAGATATAAAATTTCTGCTTTTTCTTCTATTTGATAAGCATCTATTTTATTAAATACTAAAATAGTATCTATTCTATAAGCTCTTGTGGCTACTAAAAAACGATCTATGAAAGCAGTAAATGTTGGTGGATTATTAATGGTAATTAGCAAAAAAACTTGATCTATGTTTGCTGCAATAATATGTGTTTGCTTAGATAGATTTACAGATTTTCTAACAATAAAATTATCTCTGTCAAGTATTTTTTTAATAACGCCTGTTTCTTCATCTCCTTTTTTTTCTACATCGAAAACAACTTTATCACCAACTGCAATTGGGTTGGTACTTTTAATGCCTTTAATTCTGAATTTTCCTTTGATTCTACATTTGTAAAATTCTCCGTTATCAGATTTTACTTGATACCAACTTCCAGTAGATTTGTATACGATTCCTGTCATTAGTACAAAGATGCAGAATTAATATTGATTTGAGAAAAAAAGCCACGAATTCACGAATTTAAAAAAATAACGCCCAAAAATTTCCACACAGTTTGTCTTTTCGACCTTTTGGGAGAAATCACATAAAAATGCTCTTTTTTTGTTTTTAGCTATATGACTTTTCTTAATTTATTATACTTTCTGTTAGTTACTTTATGTGACTTCTCATTGCATTCGAAATGACAAGATTGGAGATAAAAAATACCTTACAGGTTTTAAAAAGCTATGAGGTCTGTGAGGTTTATAAAAGTAATTTTTAAGAACTTCCTTTTCTGAGTTGCAATACGCGTTAAGGATTGAAACGGCAGCTTTTTTATTTTTTTTCAAAATAAAAAACTATAGTGGAAAGCCTGACCAAGCTTTTTTTGCTTGGGAACGCCCAAAAAAAATACCTTCAAAATATAAAATATTGAAGGCATTTTTAGGTTATAATAGATACTGAAACTAGTTCAGCATTAGAATCTTAAAGGATTTTATCCGTTGATTACTTTTTCTTGGTGATTGATAGATTCTTGATGAACTGCTTTAAACATTTTTAAAATAAATTCTTCACTTAATCCTTTACTTTCCCCTTCTAAGATCATGTTTCCTAAAATCTCATTCCAACGTTTAGATTGTAAAACGGCTACGTTTTTGTCTTTCTTTAAGCCACCAATTTGGTCAGCAACTTTCATACGTTTTCCTAATAAGTCTACTAATTGACCATCTACAACGTTAATTTGAGCACGTAAATTATCTAATTCACTTTGGTATGCTGCTTCAGTGTTGGTTTCTTTTTTAACTTTTAAGTCTCTCATTATTTGCTTTAAAGAGTCTGGCGTTACTTGTTGTGCAGCATCAGACCAAGCATTTTCTGGGTCAAAGTGAGTCTCAATCATTAAACCATCAAAGTTTAAGTCTAAGGCAGTTTGACAAACATCAAAAATCATGTCTCTTTTTCCTGTAATATGAGAAGGATCGTTAATTAATGGTAAATCTGGGAATTTATTTTGAAACTCAATAGCCAATTGCCATTCTGGAGTATTTCTATATTTGGTTTTCTCGTAAGTAGAAAAACCTCTGTGAATAGCTCCTAAATTTTTGATTCCTGCAGTGTACAATCTTTCAATACCACCTAACCATAAAGCTAAATCTGGATTTACTGGATTTTTAACCAATACAATTTTGTCTGTTCCTGCCAATGCATCTGCAATTTCTTGCATGATAAAAGGCGATACTGTAGAACGTGCACCAATCCATAATAAATCTACATCATGCTCTAAAGCTAACTTTACATGGGCTGCATTTGCAACTTCTGTACAGGTTTTCATGCCTGTTTCTTCTTTTACTTTTTTTAACCAGTGTAAACCAATTTCACCAACACCTTCAAACATTCCTGGTCTTGTTCTTGGTTTCCATATTCCTGCTCTAAAATAGCTTACATCAGAATCTTTTAGTTCGTGTGCAATTTTTAAAACCTGTTCTTCGGTTTCTGCACTACAAGGCCCTGCTATTACTAGTGGATGCTCTAACTTCATATCATCCAACCATGTTCTTAATTCTTTTGTATTCTCCATTTTTCTACTTGTTTTGGCTTTTATTTTATGCCGTTTAAAATTTGTTTTATATAATTTGTATTCTCCATTTCGTTAAAAATTTCAGAGAAATTATCTTGTTGCATCAACTCTTTAAAGTGTTGTAAATTGTTAATGTACTCTTCTAATGTTTCAATAACATTACTTTTGTTTTGTTTAAAAATTGGTGTCCACATTGCTGGGCTACTTTTTGCCAAACGCACTGTAGATGCAAATCCTGAACCAGCCATATCAAAAATATCTTTTTCATTTTTCTCTTTGTTGATAACTGTTTTTCCTAACATAAATGCACTTATGTGAGAAAGATGCGAAACATACGCAATATGTTTGTCATGAGAAACTGGATCCATGTATCGAATACGCATTCCAATGTCTGTAAAAAGCTGTAAAGCTTGTTCTTGTAATTTAAAAGTTGTTTTTTCTACTTCGCAAATAATATTCGTTTTCCCTTTATATAAGCCAGAAATTGCTGCTGTTGGTCCAGAATTTTCTGTTCCTGCAATTGGATGACATGCTAAAAAATTACGCCTTTTTGGATGATGTTCAACTGCCTTACAAATTTCTTCTTTTGTTGATCCTGCATCAATCACTAAACCAGTATCAGCTATTTTGTCTAAAATAGTTGGTAATAATTTTACAGTTGCATCTACAGGAATTGATACAATAACTAAGTCTGCATTTTCAATATCATCTAAAGTTGCTTTTTTGTCAATTAGTTTTAATTCTAAAGCCTTGTTTAAGGTTTCCTCTTTTCTACTAATTCCATGAATTATAGTATTTGGATTGTTCTTTTTAATGTCGATAGCAAAACTACCGCCAATTAAACCAATACCAATCATGTATATATTTTTCATTTCTTTTACTTTTTGCTTTTAGCTTTTTGCTATTAGCTGTCGCACTCTTGCTAATGGCTAATTACCAACAGCTGAAAACCTATTAATTGCTTCTTTAATAACTTCTGTTGTTACACATAAAGAAAACCTGATATAACCTTCTCCTTGAGAACCAAAAATAGTTCCTGGTGTTATAAAAATATCGTTTTCATATAATACTTTATCTGTTACTTCTTCAGATTTTTTTCCTTCAGGAATTTTTGCCCAAACAAATAAACCTGTCGCATTTTTATCATAAACTGCATTTAATTTATCTGCCAATTGCCAAATTAGTTCTCTGCGTTCTTTATAAATTTTATCTTGTACTTTAAACCAATCATCAGATAATTGTAAAGCTTCAATAGCTCCTTTTTGAATTCCGTAAAACATACCAGAATCCATATTAGATTTTACTTTTAAAACTTCGTTGATATAATTTTCTTTTCCTAAAAGCATACCAACTCTCCAACCTGCCATGTTAAAGGTTTTACTTAAAGAGTTTAACTCTAAAGCAATATCTTTTGCTCCATCAACTTGTAAAATACTAATAGGATTTTCATTTAATATAAAACTATAAGGATTGTCGTTTATGATTAAAATATTGTGCTTTTTACCAAAGGCAACTAATTTTTGAAAAGTTTCTAATGTAGCATTTGCACCTGTTGGCATATTTGGATAATTGACCCACATAATTTTTATATTATCTACATCATCAGAAAACTCTTGATTTTCTATTTTATCTAAATCTGGCTGCCAATTATTATCTGCATCTAAATCATAAAAAAGTGGTTCTGCACTAACTAATTTTGTAACAGAGGTATATGTTGGATATCCTGGATTAGGAATCAATACTTTATCACCTTCATTTAAAAAAGCCATTGAAATATGCATAATTCCTTCTTTACTACCCATTAAAGGCAACACTTCACTTTCTGGATCTGAATCTACAGAAAACTTGTTTTTATAAAAAGTAGCAATTGCGTTTCTTAATTCAGGTAAACCTTGATAAGATTGGTATTTATGTGCATTAGCATCGCCTAAACTACCTTGAATTGCTGCTACAACTTGAGTTGGTGGTTGCAAATCTGGTGAGCCAATTCCCATATTGATAATTGGTTTTCCTGCAGCAAGTAAACTTCTAACTTCTCTTAATTTTTTAGAGAAATAGTATTCTTGAACGGTATCTAATCTTTTGGCAGCTTTAATCATTTTCTCCCATTTTTATAAGTCCCTAAAATCTTGAATTCTTCTGCCATTATTTCTATAATTGCTTTTGCTTTTTGATACTCTTTGTATTCATCAAAAGTAACATCTACAAAAAATGAATATTTCCAAGGAGTTTCTATCACTGGTAGTGATTGAATTTTAGTCAAATTCATTTTACAATCGCTCAACACATTTAAGATGGCTGCTAAACTGCCTCTTTTATGATTTAGTTGAAATTTTATAGATGCTTTGTTTACTGCTGTATTTTCCTTTGGCTCTTCAGTTTGTACTACTACAAAACGCGTAGAATTGTCTTTAATAGTCTGAATTTCATCTTCTAAAATTGCTAAACCAAAAATTTCTGCTGCTATTTTTGGAGCTATTGCTGCAATTCCTATTAAATTTTCTTTGGCAATTCTTTTAGCAACTTCAGCTGTATCTACATCTTCTACCATTTTAATATGCGGATATTTTTTAAAAAACTCCTTACATTGCAATAATGCCATTGGATGTGACCAAACTTCTTTGATATCTTCAATTTTCTGACCTTTTAAAGCCATTAAATGATGATGAATATTTAAATACTCTTCATCTGTAATGTGTAAATTATGCTTGTCTATTAATGCATAATTAGGAATAATTGAACCTGCAATAGTATTTTCTAGTGCCATTACGCCCAAATCTGCAGAACCATCTAACAAACTAGCCACCAAAGCATCAAAAGACATACACTCATTTAACTGAATGTTATCTCCATAAAAGTCTAAAGCAACTTTATGATGGTTTGAGCCTTCTGCTCCTTGTATGGCAACTATTTTACTCATTAATTAGGTAATATCAAAAAAAAAGTCTCGAAGTAAATTCGAGACTTTATATATTATGTATGGTTTAACAACATTTTACAAAGTCTCATCTCTTACTAAAAAAGTAAAAGTAAAAATAGAAACCAGTAAAATTGTTATTTAACATTTGTATTCTCTTTATTATAAGCTGCAAAGCTAAAGATTAATTTGAAATAAAAAAATTAAATATCCTTTTTTATATTAAAAATGATGAATTATTGAATATTTAGTGAAAAAACTGAAAAATAAACCTTGCTTTTAAGTATGTTGTTTCCAAAATACTTATTGATTATGCTATTTCAATATTCAGTTGTTTTCCAAGTCCTAACTCTATTAATTTATAATAAGTAGAAATCTGAATATCACTCAAACCACGTTCTATTCGTGATATATAGCTTTTTTTTGTTCCAGTTCTATCGGCAAGTTCTTCTTGCGTTAAATTTGCTTCTTTCCGAGCTTCTTTTAGCATAACTCCTAATCGAAAAGCAAGAGAGTCAGCATCAAATTTGTCACGCTTTTCAGTTCCTTTTTCCCCGTATGTTTGAATGAGTATTTCCTCAAAATCATTTACATTCCTCATAATTCGTTACTTTTGTCTTTTAAGTATTTATTTTTTAATTTCTCTGCAAGTTTGATTTCTTTTTTTGGAGTCTTTTGAGTTTTCTTAACAAAACAATTTGCAAGAACTACTAAGTTTCCTTCATCAAAAAAGCATAAAATTCTTATACTTTTAAATGTTGTTATCACACGTACTTCATAAATTCCGTCAGTATTTTCGAGAAACTTGAAAAATTTTTTCGGAACTTGTCTTTCAAACCTTACTAAATCTAAAACATATCCTATTTTTTCTTGAACTTTTTCGTCTTGAGCTTTATAAAATTTTGCGAAGTAATCTCTATTATCACATCACAAAGTTAACTAATTAGTTTACTAATTCAGGTAAAAATTAGAAAATATTAATTAAAAAACAAGTTTTTATTAAAAATTGAGGTTTTATAAACTAAGTCTTCCTGAAGAAAACTCAAAGTTTTGAGTGTATAAAAAAAAATATTTTATACAAAAAGTGATTTTAAAACAAATATTGTAAACAGTATTTAATTTATATTATTACTAAATTAATTATCTCCTCTACCCCTAAAAACCTCTAAACCACATTCTAAAAATTGAGCATAATCGTTTTTATCTGGAGTATAACCCACAGCTTGATTTAAAATTTCAGTTCCGTTTGAATTCAATAATACATAATAGGGCTGGGAATTTGTTTTGAAAAACTGCGTTTGAAAGTTTGCCCATTTATGTCCATAACTATCTAACTTTCTTGTTCCTCCGTTAATTCTGTTTACCAAAATTTGTTCTTCTTTTGGCAACGCTTTCTTATCATCAACATATAAAGAAATTAACACATAATCGTTTCTTAAATAATTATCAATGGTTGAATTTGGCCAAACATGTTCTTCCATTTTTCTACAGTTTACACAGGCATAACCTGTAAAATCTAATAGAATTGGTTTGTTTACTTTTTTAGCATATTCAATACCTGATTTTAAATCTTTAAAACAATCTAAATTATTTGGGCAATCGTTAGGATATAAAAAACTATACCCAACAGGAGGTGCTAAACCACTTAATAAGGTTAAAGGTGTAAAGGTATTTGTTTGTTTATTTACCCTAAACCCTGATGCTAAATAAATTACAAAAGAAGCCACCAAAATACCACCTGCAATTCTTGAGAATGATAATTTTTTGATTGGAGAATCGTGTGGGAATTTAAGCTTACCAAATAAGAATAAAGCCAAACCTGCAAAAATTAAAATCCAAAGAATTAAAAAAGGCTCTATTTTTAAAAGATTCCAATGGGCAACTAAATCTGCATTTGATAAGAATTTAAAAGCTAATGCCAATTCTAAAAAACCTAAAATTACTTTGGTTGTAGTTAACCATCCACCAGATTTTGGCAAGGCATTCATTAAATTAGGAAACATTGCAAATAAAGCAAATGGTAAGCCTAAAGAAACGCCAAAACCAGCCATACCAGCTGTTAATTGCCAAGCACCTCCATCTGCAGTTAAAGAACCTGCTAATAGTGATCCTAAAATTGGCCCTGTACAAGAAAAAGACACAATTGCAAGCGTTAATGCCATAAAAAAGATACCTACAATACCACCAGAAGTTTCTGCTTCTGTTGTTTTGTTTGTCCAGCTTGCTGGTAATGTTAACTCATAATATCCAAAGAATGAAAAGGCAAAAAACACAAACACCACAAAAAAGATAATGTTTAGCCAAATGTTGGTTGAGATTTCATTTAAAATATCAGGATTTACAGAATCTAACAAATGAAAAGGAATGCTTAAAATAATGTAAACTGCAAAAATAAAGAAGCCATATAACAACGCTTTAGAAATTCCTGAACGATTATTTTGTCCGTTTTTCTTGGTAAAAAAACTAACTGTTAAAGGAATCATCGGAAAAACACAAGGGGTTAATAATGCTAATAATCCGCCTAAAAAACCGAGTGCAAATATATTCCAAAGAGACTTCCCTCCTTTTTGTATTGTTGTAGCATTATTATTATTTATCTCATTTTCACATTTTTTTAAAGAAAACCCAATATCATCAGTATCCATTCCATAAAGAAAATTATTTACCCTTGAGTTATCAACTTTAGTTGTAATGTTTACAGCTGTTTTTTCTCCGTTTAAAGAAAATGTAAAATTTTTATCTATTTGTATGCAAGATTTTTTACAAACCTGCCCTGTTAAATTTAAAGTAACCTCTGTAACATCAGTATTATTTAGGTGTATTCTTTGTTTTAGTATACCTTTTTTCTTGAAAAATGTTTCCTCAACATCAAACATTTTGTTAAACTTTTTAAAGGTTTCGCTTTCTGTAGCTTTTCCTTTTAAATCAAACCCATTTGTGTCTGCTGCTTTTTTGATAATAATTGGTAAAGATCCATTTGCAGCAGTATGCTGAGAATATAAATGCCAATTTTGTTCAATATCTGCTTCTATGATTAAGTCATACTCATTATTAGAAATTTTTTCAACGGATTTTTTCCATTTTATTGGGTTGATGATTCCTTCTTGAGGATTAAAAAAATTACTGGTTTTATTAGAAATATCAAATATCAACTCAGTTTCTGTAGGTGCTAAACATTTAGTATCATCACAAACCATAAACTCAACAACTCCATTAATTGTTGATGTATCTGAAGTAATAGTAACTTTTTGTTGAAAAACAGCCGACTTTTCAAAGAATTTGATTTTCATTTCAAAAACAGGATCATCTACTGTAACGCCCTTTTCTTCTGTAGTGCTTTCTTCTAAAATAAAATTGTTATCAGAATTATTATAGGTAAATGTTGTGGGTATTGGCCCATCTTCTGGCACATTTTGCGAATACAAATGCCATCCTTTTTGTAAAGTTGCTTCTGATATAAGTAGGTATTCTGTGTCAGAAATTTTCTCTACAGATGTAGACCACTCAATAGGATCTTCAATTTGAGAATACAATCCGATACTAAAAGTTATAAATAAAAAAAATAATATGTTTTTCATAAGATAAAATCTATCACTGAGGATTTCTTAAAAGATGCTTTTAAGTGAGCATACTTTTACTTTTCAAATGTAATTAATTCAATAATACAAAAATTGATATTAGTTACATTTTAACAAAACATAGCCGCTTTTTTAACTTAAATAGTAAATTTTATTTCTGCCATTAATATTACAATATTATAATCATTTATTTTATTTAATAAATACATGTACATTTAGCTTACTAAACTTGTTTACCAGTTTTATCAAGTTGTAAAATATCAACTTTTATAGGGCAAGATTTAAAATTGGTTTGCATTTTTATTCGTTGTTAAAATATTTAATTTTTATAAAAAACTTCTTTAACACCTATAATTGTTGTAGTTTTTTATACTTTAAAGTTAGTGCTTAAGAAATTACAGTATCAAATATTACTGAGTATAATACTGCTATTAAAACGGCAAAAACTGGTACTACCATTATCTTAAAAAACGGTATTTGGAAAGACGTAAAACGTAACGCTTATGGAAAAAGAGAAAAAGGAAACCCGTTTTAATTAATGCAGAAACTCCTAGCAAAGTTATATTAAATAGCAATTCTACGTTAAATGTTTATTGCAATTATATAATTGTAAATGGACTTTGGTTTAAAGATGGAGATAATGCCATGTAAAATAATATAAGTAACTCTAATACCTATTTAATAAGCTACAATTCTATCATACTAAAGAATTGTGGCTTTTTTTGTGATAAAAAGAAAAAATATTCAATTTAGCTTCTATAAATATTTTATCTTAGAATCAGATTTTTAGCTTTAAATTTCCTCAGCTCAAATTAAGTATCTATATTTGGTAAACCAAATTGGTTTACCAATTTAACACGACCAATATTAATGTATTCTATTAAAGTTAAATACACGAATCGTTTTATGAAAAAAGCATTCTTAATTATCAATATATTTTTAACATTCATTTCTTGTAATCAAAAAATTACAAATGAAATTTTAGTAAGTGATACATCAGAATTAATAAAAGCAACAAAAAATACAAAATCTGGTGATGTTATAGTTATTAAAAATGGAACCTATAAAGATGTTGAAATTATTTTTCAAGGAAAAGGAACTGAAAAAGAACCTATCATTTTAAAAGCAGAAACTGCTGGTAAAGTTTTTATTGAAGGGGTTTCTAGTTTACAACTTAGTGGAAATTATTTAACGGTTGAAGGATTATTTTTTAGAAACGGATATTCACCTTCTAAAAATGTAATTGCATTTAGAACAAACGAAAAAGAGGTAGCAAATTATTCTAAAGTTACCAATTGTGTTATTTTAGATTTTAACAACCTAGAGCGTGATCAAGATAATCTTTGGGTACAATTATATGGTACTCATAATGAGTTAAGTAATTGTTATATTGCAGGTAAAACAAATGGAGGGCCAACAGTTAGGGTAGATTTAAAAGGAAACCAAAGTATTAGAAACTATCATAAAATTATAAACAATCATTTTGGACCTAGACCAAGAAAAGGTGGCGCTAGAGGAGAAACAATTCAATTAGGAAGCAGTTTTACTTCTATGAGCCCAAGTAATACAACTATTGCAAATAACTTATTTGAAGAGTGTAATGGTGAGGTTGAAATTATTTCTAGTAAAACAAATTTCAACTTAATAAAGAACAATGTTTTTTATAAAAGTGAAGGTTCTGTAGTAACGCGTCATGGAAATTACGCTACAATTGATGGTAATTATTTTATTGGTGATGGGGTAAACAAACAATTTGGAGGAATTAGAATTGTAAACACTGGTCACTGGATTATCAATAATTATTTTTACAATATTATAGGTGAAAATTTTAGAAGTCCATTGGCTGTAATGAATGGTATTCCAAAATCGCCTTTAAACAGATACAATCAAGTAACAGATGTTGTGGTTGCTTATAATACATACATAAACTGCAAATCGCCTTGGCAATTTGGTGTTGGTACAAACATTGCACAAGCAGCTGTTTTACCAAAATCTGAAATACGTTCTGCAAGGGCTTTAAGATCTATAGTTGCAAACAATGTAATATTTAATAAAAATGGTGATGAAAACCCAATTATTGAGCACGATAAAGCTGATGGTGTAGATTTTCAAAACAATATTATTAACAACCAAGGTGTAACATTTAACAATCCTGAAAGAATTAAGGAAACTGAATTTATATTGACAAAATTGAGTAACAATGTATACATACCTAAAATTCCAGATAATTTAAATGTTTTTGAAGGTTTTGGATTTGATACTATTAAAAATGATCTTTTTGGAAATTCTAGAGCAAAATCAAATTCTATTGGAGCAACTGTTAATAAAAAATTAGTAGATCCATCAATTTTAGATAAAACAAAATATGGTGCAAATTGGTATTCTAATATCGTTAAAGCTAAAGAACCTAATATTATTGAGGTTACAAACGCAAAAGGTGATTTAGCAAGTAAAATAACAACAGCTGATTCTGGAGATATAATTGCCCTAAGACCTGGAAAATACACTATATCAAAATCTTTAGTAATAAATAAAAAGATTACAATTCAATCTAAAAATAATGAAAAAGCAGAAATAGTTTTTACAGGAACTGAAAACACTCCTGCATTTGAGTTAAATCCTTATGGAATTTTAAACATTAAAAATGTGCTTCTTACAGGTAATGGTAAAAATCAAGCTTTTGCAAACTTAAAACAAAACATGTCTAATCACTTTGGATTAGCAGTTTCTGATTGTGAAATAAATAACTTCAATTATGTTTTAAAAGCCTACAAACAAACATTTGCAGAGAGCGTTACTTTTAAAAATACTTTAATCTCTAATTGTGAAAACGGTATAGAATTATCTGAAGAAACTAATGATAGAGGTGATTATAATACCGAATATTTAACCCTAGAAAATTGTACATTTAACAACGTAAAACAAAATGTGATTGATTATTATAGAGGTGGTTATGATGAATCTACAATTGGAGGAAACTTACTAGTTGCTAATAGTACATTTATTAATTGTGGAAGCAAAGAAAAAAATAGAATGCTTCTTAATCATAGAGGTATTGTAAATGTAAACATTACAAAAAACACCTTCAAAAATAATAAAGTACAGTTTGTTGCTATTTTATGGGGAGCTAAAAACAACGTTGAGTCTGAAAATACATTAATTAATTCTGGAAAAATAAAAACAGAAGAAAACTTAGTTATGAAATTGATGTACTAATAATTAAATTTTATTTTATACACTGATATCAAAGTTAAAAACGTATTAGTATAGCTAAAAATCTTTGTTATCCGTGTTTTTTTTTATAGAAGGTAAATTTGGCAAATATATTTCTACAAACAATCAAAGAAAAAAACTATTCTCAATTAAAAAACCTATTATTATCAACTAAAAGTCAATTTTAAAATATTTTATAAAAAAAATAAATACTAAATATTTGTTTGCAGTTTTGGTTAACCAGTTTGGCTCACTGAATTTACTTGCTCATTAATTGGTGAAAAAAGTAATTGATACTTCAAACCTAAAAAATAACAACTTGAACGTTTCAAACCTAGCTAAAGACCTGCATATCTTAAAAGTGATAAGTAACAAACTAGTAGGTTCTAGAAAGATAATTATTGAGTAATACTTTAATTGTACACTTTAATAAAAGTCCAATTAATTAAAAATGGACTTTGCTACGTTACTATTTTAACTTATAAATACTTTTTATTATAAAAAGTGTTAAAAACACTAATTTGTATCCTATTATTTTGTTAAAATACCAAATAACCTTACATTTGGTCTACCAATCTGGTTAACCAATTTTGAATTAGATTTAATATGAAAAAAAACACCTTAAAAATTGCAGGATTTTTCTTAATAAGTGTCTTAATTTTTTCTTGTAATAATACAAAAAGCACTAAAGATAAATCAAACAATAAAAATTCGCATCCAAAATTAATTTTAACAGCACAAGGTGTTAAAGAAATTAGAGCTCAATTAGGTAGTGTTCCTATTTTCGACAATACATTAAAAGCTGTAAAAGAAGAAATTGATGCAGAAATTGCAGCAGGAATTGAAACACCGATACCAAAAGATTATTCTGGTGGCTACACACATTCAAAACACAAACGTAATTTTGTTGTTTTACAAAAAGCGGGAGTTTTATATCAAATTTTAAACGATGATAAATACGCCAAATATGTAAAAGATATGCTAATGCAATATGAGGCAATGTATAAGACTTTGCCATTGCATCCTAAGACTAGATCGTATGCAAGAGGAAAATTATTTTGGCAATGTTTAAACGACTCAAATTGGTTAGTATATGTGAGTCAGGCTTACGATTGTATTTATAATTATTTATCCGAAGAAGAAAGAAATAAGTTAGAAACCAATCTTTTTAGACCTTTTGCAGATCATATTTCTGTAGACAGTCCACAGTTTTACCAAAGAGTTCACAATCATAGTACTTGGGGTAATGCAGCAGTTGGTATGATAGGTTTGGTTATGGATGATGATGATTTAATACAACGTGCTTTGTATGGAATTAAAGATCAAAAAATAGATAAAACTGCAAAAGATGATGATGGAGGTTTTATTAATAAAGATGGTAAAGCTGGTTTTTTAGCAAATATAGAAGAACCTTTTTCTCCTGATGGATATTACAATGAAGGTCCTTATTACCAACGTTATGCAATGTATCCTTTTTTAATTTTTGCGGAAGGTTTACACAATGTAAAACCCGAATTAAAAATATTTGAATACAAAGAAGGTGTACTTTTAAAATCAATCAATGCTCTTTTAAATTTAACAGATGCAGATGGTGAATTCTTTCCTTTAAACGATGGCCAAAAAGGAATGTCTTATTACACAGCTGCATTAGTTTCTGCTGTTAATATTGCGTATAAATTTGGTGGAAAAAACCCCGAATTATTAAGTATTGCAGAAAAACAAAACAGAGTTGTTTTAGATGATACAGGTCTAGCAATTGCAAAAGGAATTAAAGACGGATTAGCAAAACCTTTTACCAAAAAATCTATCAATTTATCTGACGGTAAAAACGGAGATGAAGGTGGTGTTGGAATTTTAAGAAACGAAAATTTAGAATTAGTTTTTAAATATGCTTCACAAGGTTCTAGTCATGGGCATTATGACAAATTATCTTTTTCTTTATATGAAAACGGAAACGAAGTAATACAAGATTATGGACTATCTCGTTTTGTAAATATAGAGCAAAAAGGTGGTGGTAATTATTTAAAAGAAAACAAAACTTGGGCAAAACAATCCATTGCTCATAATACACTTTCTGTAAATGAAGAGAGTCACTTTAAAGGAAAGTATGAAATTGGTAGCAAACATCATTCAAACTTATATTTTTATGATGATAAAGATGCAAACGTACAAATAATTAGTGCTACAGAAGTAAATGCATATTCTGGAACAGAAATGCTAAGAACCTTTGCTTTGATAAAAGATAAAGATTTTGAGAGACCTATTACAATAGATCTTTTCAAAATAAATTCGCCAACTAAAAATCAATATGATTTACCATACTATTATTTAGGCCATATCATGAAAACTAATTTTGAGTATGAATCATATACTCAATTAGAAACTTTGGGAACAAAAAATGGGTATCAACATTTATGGAAAGAAGCGTCTGGTAAACCATCAACAGATAATACTGTGTTTTCTTGGAAAAATAATAACATATTTTATACTTTAACCACTACTTCTAATAATTCTGATGATTTAATTTTAAGTAGAATTGGAGCCAATGATCCAGATTATAATTTACGTAAAGACCCAGTTTTTATTGTGAGTCGAAAAGAAACAAAAAATACAACTTTTGCTTCAATTATAGAATCTCATGGAAGTTATAGTCCTGTAAATGAACTTGCATTAAATGCTTATTCAAATATATCTAGCATAAAAATCATTTTAGATTCAGACAATTACACTGCAATTCAAATTGTAACTAAAAGTGATAAAATTAAGACGTTAATTATCTCAAATAAAGATAATTCAGAAAGCAAAAAACACAACATCAAAATAAACGATAAGGAGTATAATTGGAACGGTTCTTATTATTATAATTAAGTTAATTATCAAAAAAACAAGTAAAATGAATAGATTTAGTGAAAAGTACGTTTTAGCAAAAGACATAGAATGGGAAGAACTTGGTGGAGGAGTATCAAGAAAATTTTTAGGTTACGATAACCAAATAATGATGGTAAGTGTAAAATTTGATAAAGGTGCATTAGGTTCTCCACATCAGCACTTTCATACACAAGCTACTTATGTTGTTTCAGGTAAATTTGAATTTGAAATAGATGGGATAAAGCAAATTGTAGAAGCAGGAGATGGTGTATATATTGAACCTAATTTATTGCATAGTGCTATTTGTTTAGAAGAAGGTCAATTAATTGACACATTTAGCCCAGTAAGAGAAGATTTTTTAACTGGCAATGGTCCTTCTTATTTTGGTGATAAATCATAAATAAATATACTCACTATCATTTTTAATTTAACATTAATAGTGGATATGTGTTTTTAAATTAAAAAATAAAATAATATCTTCGTTAAATATTGTTTACAAATTATGAAATTAGATATAATAAAAAAATCAGAAAACCCTTCTACTCAAAAGGAAATTATATCTAAAATTAAAGAGTTCATAAACTTAAAAAACTTAGAACCAGGAGATAAACTTCCATCAGAAAGAATGCTTTCTGATAAATTTGAAGTTTCAAGAAGTAATATTAGAGAAGCAATTCAAAAATTAGAGTTTTACGGTCTCCTAAAATCGATTCCTCAAAGTGGTACTTTTATTGCTGATATTGGTGTTATTGCTCTTAATGGCATGATAGAGGATATTTTAAGACTTGATGAACCCGATTTTAAATCGTTAGTAGAAACAAGAATTCTACTAGAACTAAAAACGGTAAGATTAGCAGCTCTAAGAAGAACAGATGAAGATTTATTAAACCTAAACAAAGCTTTACTTGCCTATAGTAATAAAGTTAATAATGGTGAAGATGCAGTACAAGAAGATTTGTTATTTCATCTAGCTATAGCAAAAGCAAGTGGTAATAGTACAATGAATACATTTATGCTATCTATAATTCCAGAAATTATTACCAACTTTCAAAAACACCATGTTTGTGATGCAGGCTTAACAAAAAGAGGCATCACAGATCATCAAGCAATTTTTGATGCTATTAAAGAACAAAACCCACAATTAGCAAAGCAAAAAATGAAAGAGCATTTTAAAGAATTGTATAATTATTGTTATAATGTTTAATTAAACAAATTAAAATTTAAACTCCATTTACCAACCTTATTTGTAAATTTTCTAAAAATAAAATTTTAGATAGTAAGATTCTAATATAAAAACACTAAATTTGGTAAACCAATTTGGTAAACCAATTTAGAAGCGAATTTGAATCAAACAATATGAAAACTAAAGGATTAAGATGGTGGGTAGTAAGTTTAGTTGCTCTTGCAGCAGTTATTAATTATATAGATAGACAAGCATTTGGTGCTCTGTGGCCAGATATTGCCAAAGAATTGTTTCCAGAAATGACTTCTGATGAAACAAAATTGATATATGGTACTATATCTGCTGTATTTATAATGTCTTATGCTTTTGGACAAACAATATTTGGAAAAATATTTGACTGGATAGGTACTAGAATAGGTTTTGCTTTATCTATCGGTATTTGGTCTATAGCAACTATGATTCATGCATTTGCGCAAGGAATTTTAAGTTTTTCTATTTTTAGATCTATTTTAGGAATTGCAGAAGCAGGTAATTGGCCTGGTGCCGCAAAAGCAAATGCAGAATGGTTTCCAACTAAAGAAAGGGCTTTAGCACAAGGTATATTTAACTCTGGTGCAGCTGTAGGTGGTATTGTTGCATACCCAATTATAGGTCTTCTTTCTATTTACTTATCTTGGCAAGCCATTTTTGTTTGTGTAGGTTTGGTGGGTTTATTATGGTTAGTACCCTGGTTATTTATCGTTAAATCTTCGCCAGAAAAACATCCTTGGTTAACAGAAGAAGAAAAAACATATATCCTTACAGGACAAAGAACTGAAGATGATAAAGGAAATTTAATAGAAGAATACAATCCTCCAACCGCAGAATTATTAAAAAGAAAAGAAAGTTGGGGCGTAATTATAGCTTCTGCTGCCATAGACCCAATTTGGTGGTTGTTTATAGTGTGGATTCCTATTTACCTTAATGAAGTTTTTGGTTTAGATGTAAAAGAAATTGCATTTTCTGCTTGGGTACCTTATGTTGGTGCTATGCTAGGTGCATGGGCAGGTGGTCTTTTAGCCCAAAATAGATTATCAGCAGGTTGGTCTGTAAATAAAACACGAAAAATGGTAATAACTTTAGGTTGTTTAATGATGATTCCTTGTTTTATTTTATTGAGAACACCCGGAACTGCAATTAACGCAGTTATAATTATGGCTGTATTATTATTTGGATTTCAAGTAGCTATTGGAAACGTACAAACATTACCAAGTGATATGTTTAGTGGCAAAGTTGTAGGTACTTTATCTGGTTTTGCAGGTACAGCAGCCAAACTAGGTGCTTTTGGCTTAACCATATTAATACCATTATTAACCACTGGAGGTAATTATACACCTGCATTTTTAATTGGTGGTGCATTAGCAATTATAGCTTTGTTAGCCGTTTGGATTTTATGTCCTAAAATAGAGCCCCTAAAATCAAAAAATTAAATAAAAATTATTAAAGAATAAATTATTAAATATGAGTAATGCAAATAGTAAAGTAGCAGTAATAACAGGTGCTACAGGAGGTATAGGTTTTGAAGCAGCTAAAAGATTAGGTAAAGATGGTTTTACAGTAATTTTAAATGGTATAAATGATGAAGCTGGTGCTGAGAAATTAGCTGAATTAACTGCGACAGGAATTTCTGCAGAATATTATGGTTTTGATGTTACTAATGAAGATGAAGTAACAGCAAATATAAATACCATTGGAAATAAATACGGTAAAATAGATGTACTTGTAAATAATGCAGGTGGTTTAGGGGGTAGATCTCGTTTTGAAGAAATGACAACAGAATTTTATAAATCTGTAATGGCTTTAAATTTAGATTCTACATTTTATGCATCAAGAGCAGCCATTCCTTTTTTAAAGAAAAGCGATTATGCTTCTATAATTAATTATACATCAAATGCAGGTTGGAATGCTGGTGGACCTGGAGCAGGAATTTACGGAACATCTAAAGCAGCAGTGCATGCAATTACAAGAGCACTCGCTAAAGATTTAGCTGAATATGGTATCAGAGTAAATGCAGTATCTCCTGGTACTATTGATACTCCCTTCCATGCACAAATTAAATCAACCAAGCCAGAAGTTTTTGCATCTTGGGCAAATAGCATTATGTTAGGTAGATTGGGTAAACCAGAAGATGTAGCAGGTGTAGTTGCTTTTTTAGCAAGTAAAGATGCAGCATTTATAACAGCAGAAACGATTCAAATAGGAGGAGGCCAAGCATTAGGTATTTAATAAAAGTATTTTTGAGTTATTTTTATTGTGAAAAGCCGTTTTGTAATATTACAAAACGGCTTTTTTTTGTAAAATCTGTCTAAATAGATTAATCTAAAAAAAAATGTAATCTCTAATTAGAAAAAGGCTTTGTTTAAAAGTAAAATTTAACAGTTTGTTATTTTTATACACATTACTTTATGAAATAATTAACAAAATACTTTTTTATTATAAAATATGTACTTATATTTGGTAAACCAAACTGGTAAACCAAATAAATTAAAAATATAAACCTGCGTATGATAATAAAATTGAATTAATTATAAACAAAAAGGATAGGGGGCAACCTATCCTCTTTTAAAAAAAAACTTATCTGAAAAAAATTACAATTACCTCATAATTATCAAATAAATAAAAATAAAATTAGTAAATATTTATAATAAATACACTTCTTTTAATTTTTATTCTTCTTTGGTATTATATAAACCAAGTTTCATTTAGTAAATCTAAATGAATTACATTTTTAAACATAAAATAATATTATGAAATTAAAATTAAAAATGACATTATTAGTACTAATGTTAGTTAGCATTTCTATAAATGCACAAGAAAGTTATACCATTAAAGGTACTGTAATCTCTAAATTAGAAAATAGTCCACTTCCTGGAGTTTCTATTATCATACAAAATAGTCAAATAGGAACTGAAACAGATTTTGATGGTAAATATAGCCTTAAAGTAAAAAAAGGAGATGTTTTACAATTTTCGT
The DNA here is from genome assembly GCF_947497695.1 of uncultured Polaribacter sp. Lineage (GTDB taxonomy): Bacteria > Bacteroidota > Bacteroidia > Flavobacteriales > Flavobacteriaceae > Polaribacter. The sequence goes on from NZ_CANMHM010000001.1 coordinate 94,700, forward strand.
ATTTAGGTTATGCAACTCAAAACATAACAATTACAAATCAAAAGACTTTAAATGTTTCTATGCTAGAAGATTCGAGTGAATTGGATGAAATAGTTGTTGTAGGTTATGGATCTCGTAAAAAAAGTGATGTAACAGGTGCTGTTTCTTCTGTAAAAGCAGAAGAACTAAATGCTTTTCCTGTATTAGATGCTGCACAAGCACTTCAGGGACGTGCAGCTGGTGTTGTAGTACAATCTAATAATGGTGGTGAGCCAGGGGCTCCTATTAGCATTAAAATTAGAGGAAATACATCGCTTACTGCAAGTAGTGCTCCTTTAATTGTTGTAGATGGTTTTGTAGGGGCAAGTATGCCTCAAGCAAATGATATCCAATCAATGGAAATTTTAAAAGATGCATCAGCAACTGCTATTTATGGATCTAGAGGTTCTAATGGAGTTGTTTTAGTAACTACTAAAAAAGGTAGAAAAGGTTCTTTATCTGTAGAGTTAAATACAGTATATGCTACACAGAATACTTCGAATAAGTTAGATCTTTTAAATGCTAGTGATTTTGCTACATTTCAACAACTTAGAAACCCTTCTTATACTCAAGGAAGTGAAAATACAGATTGGCAAGACCTACTTTATGGGTCAGGTAGCACTGTAAATCATCAACTTTCCTTTTCTGGAGGAACAGATAAAATAAATTTTTACGCTTCAGGTAACTACTTTAACCAAGATGGAATTATATTAAATTCTGATTTCGAAAGATTGACTTTTTTAACTAATATAGATGCACAAGTAACTGATAAGTTAAAATTTGGAGCCAATCTTTTTGGAAGCAGAGGTACTCAAAATGGTGTTCCAACTCAGTCTACTGGAGATTCAGCCAATGGAGGAGGAGATGATGTTATAGGTTTAATATTTAGATTTGCACCTGATTTAGGAGTTTTTAATAGTGATGGAACTTTTACAGAAAACTCTGTTGGAGACCCTGTTGATAACCCTTTTGCTGTGGCTACAGAAAGAGTTAATAAAACAGTTTCTGATAGATATAGAGCTAATTTTTACGGTTCTTATGATATTATTGAAGGCTTAAATTTTAAAAGTACTTTTGGTTTTAGTACATTAAATGAAAATATAGGGACTTATGTACCATCAACTTTAACTCTTTCAGATCAAGGTAATGGAGGAAAAGCAACTATTTCAAACAGACAAAGTACTAATATATTAAGTGAGAATTACTTAACATATACAACAGAAATAGGAAAAGGTAAATTTACAGCATTGACTGGATATTCTTACCAAAAAACGAAAACAGAAAGATTTTCAGCAGGTTCAATAGGCTTGATTAAAGATAATTTTTCTTATCATAATTTAGCAGGATCTTCAGGTACTGTTGTTCCTACATCTTCTTTGGTAGAATCTGAAATTTTATCACAATTTGGTAGAGTAAATTATGATTATGACGATAAATATTTGTTAACAGCTACAGTTAGACGAGATGGAGCATCTAATTTTGCCGAAGATGAAAAATACGCAATTTTTCCTTCTGGTGCTTTTGGATGGAAAATTTCAAATGAAGATTTTCTTAAAGAAAATGAAACTATTTCTAACTTAAAATTAAGAGCTAGTTATGGGGTTACTGGTAATCAAGCAATTCCATCTTACTCTTCATTTGGTAGATTAACTGACGTACAAGGTTTAAGTAATGGATCTGTGGTTAGTGGTGTTGCACCAGACCAAGCAGCAAACGCAAATTTAAGATGGGAATCTTCTTTACAAACTAACATTGGAGTGGATTTAGGTATTTTGAATAATCGAATTTCTTTTTCTTTAGACTATTACAATATAGATACAAAAGATTTACTAATGCCAGACTTTGGGCAACCTCAATATTTAGGATACCAAACAGCAGCAGCTTTAGTAAATATTGGAGAAATTAATAATTCAGGTTTTGAATTTCAAATAAATTCTACCAACATTAATAAAGGAGATTTTAGATGGACTACAGACTTTAATATTTCAACCAATCAAACAGAAGTAGTAAAATTATTAGATGGTATAGATGTACGTTTAGATGCTTCTCCAAGTTACTTTAGTAGATCTGATACACATATTTTAAGAGAAGGAGAAACTCCAGGTGCTTTTTATGGATATAAATATATAGGAGTTTACCAGGGAGGAACTTTACCAGAAGGAACTGCAACATTTGCAGGAGGTGTAGCAGGAGATCCTTTATTTGCTGATGTTGCTGATGAAAGTGGAAATGTTAATGGTGTAATAGATACAGATGATCAAATGATTATTGGAGATCCAACACCTAATTTTACTTATGGTATTACTAATAATTTTACATACAAAAATTGGGATCTTAATGTCTTTATCCAAGGTTCTCAAGGTGGTGAAATATTTAATATGACTAACGTACAATTGTTTACTGGAGATGGAAATACAACTTATGAAAACTTTAATAATGCGTGGTCAACTTCAAATACAAATACTAACATACCTCGTGTAGGAAATAATAGTCCTAGAGAGTTTTCTTCACGTTTTATAGAAGATGGTAGTTACGTTAGATTAAAGAACATTGCTTTAGGATACAACTTACCAGAAAGTGTTTTAGAAAAATTAGGAGTACAAAATATTAGACTTGCTTTAAGTGCTCAAAACTTGTTAACTATTACAGACTACTCTGGTTTAGATCCAGAAGTAAATTATTCTGCAGGAGAAGCTGGTAATAATTCAAACAATACATCTGGTTTTGATTATGGAAATTATCCAGCATTAAGAACAGTAAACTTTAGTGTAAGCTTAAAATTTTAATAAATAATTTCAAAACAAATAAATATGAAAACATTTAAATACATACTCTTACTATTGATAAGTATATCAATAGTTGGATGTTCAGACTTAGAAGAAGAACCAGTAGGTTTATTGTCTCCTGAAACCTATTTTACAGATAAAGCATCTGTACAGATTGCTGTTAATGGAGTTTACACATTTGTTCATGACAGATTTTTTCTTGCAAGAGAGGCAGGAATGGCTTTAATGCTAAGAAGCGATATGGTTGGTATTTCTGATCAAGGAACAAGACAAGAGAGGATAGACCATGATAATTTCACTGATTTAGCAGATAATGGAAATACTAGAGTTGCTTGGCCAGCCATGTGGGAGATTGTTTCTTCTGCTAACTTAGCTATTTCTGGAGCTCAATTTGTAGAACTATCAGATGCTGAGATAAACCCTCTTGTAGCTGAAGCTTATTTTTTAAGAGCTTTTGCATATTACCACATTGTAAGGCAATTTGGATCGGTACCATATATTACAGAACCTGTTACAGACGTAGATGCAGCTAGTAATATTTCAAAAACTTCTGTAGATGATATTTATGCGGGTATTATTGCCGATTTAAAATTTGCTAAAACATGGTTGCCAGCCACTCAAGCATCTAGAAGTTTAGCATCTAAAGCTGCTGCAAGTGCATATTTATCTTCGGTTTATTTAACTAGAGGGCTTTGGAAAGATGCTTTTGATGAAGCTAAAGATATTATAGATAAGAAGGGTACTTATAATTTAGATTTAGAGCCTAACTATCAAAATCTATGGAACTATGCCACAATTAATAATTCTAAAGAACCTATTTTTAATTTAGATTATATTGGAAATGTCGGTATAGGTAATCCTAATACAGATTATATCGGCCCATTATCAGGTATTAGAGGGAACTCAGCTTATGCTCATGGGACAGGTTGGGCTGTAATGGCACCAGAAATTGAAGTTTATAATAGATGGAATGGTAGAGATTATAGAAAAGCAGTAAGTTTAGATACTACAATGGTTGATAATGGTGTAGTAAAGGATTTTACACAATTTAATAGTGTTGATGGAAGAAATCAGAACACTCCTTTTATTGCTAAATACAACAGAATGATAGGTGATGATTTTGGAGGAAGTGGTAGAGCTTCAGAACAAAACTATTTGCTAATGCGTTATGCAGAAGTATTATTAATCGCTGCAGAAGCTGCTGTAGAAATTGGAGATGATGCATCAGCAGTTAAATATATTAATGAAGTACGTGCTCGTGCTAGAAATGCTGCTGGAGTTGGTGATACTAATTACCCTCCAAGTGCTGAACCAGCAGATCATTCAGGTTCAGTTACTGTTAATGATGTCTTAGAAGAACGTAGACTTGAATTATCATTTGAAATGAAAAGATGGTATGATATTGTAAGAAGAGATTTAGGACCAACAGTTTTTAGTAGTACTGGTTTAGAGGGAGCAAAAGCACAATTTAATCCAGCTGACGATTACTTAATTGCAATTCCTGCAGATGAGGTTTTAAGAAACCCTAATTTAGGAAATTAAAATAATCTTAAAAGAATAGTTATTTGAATTAGTTTTTATTAGGATTTTATTCAACTTATTATTTAAGGTGAGTAAAATCCTATTTTTTTAAATTTAATTCAATTAAAATAATACTTAATAAATTATAAAATGAGTAAAACAGAAGGAAAAGTAGCTGTAATTACGGGAGCTACAGGAGGAATTGGATTTGCAGTAGCAAAAAGGTTAGGACAAGATGGATATACTGTTGTTTTAAATGGTATTGATCATGAAGCAGGGGCAACAAAAGTTAAGGAATTAGCTACTGAAGGTATTACTTCAGAGTATTATGGTTTTGATGTAACTAAAGATGAAGAAGTAACAGCAAACATCAATAAAATCGGGGAAAAATATGGTAAAATTGATGTGCTTGTAAATAACGCAGGTGGATTAGGTGGTAGATCTCGTTTTGAGGAAATGACGACTGAATTCTATAGATTTGTAATGGCCTTAAACCTTGATTCAACATTTTTTGCTTCAAGAGCTGCAATTCCTTTTTTAAAGAAAAGTGATAATGCTTCAATAATTAACTATACATCTAACGCAGGTTGGAATGCAGGTGGACCAGGAGCAGGAATTTATGGTACTTCTAAAGCAGGAGTTCATGCAATTACAAGAGCACTCGCTAAAGATTTGGCTGAATATGGTATTAGAGTAAATGCAGTATCTCCTGGTACTATTGATACTCCTTTTCATGCGCAAATTAAATCAACCAAGCCAGAAGTTTTTGCATCTTGGGCAAATAGCATTATGTTAGGTAGATTGGGTAAACCAGAAGATGTAGCAGGTGTAGTTGCTTTTTTAACAAGTAAAGATGCAGCATTTATAACAGCAGAAACGATTCAAGTTGGTGGTGGACAAGCATTAGGTATCTAATTTAAAATATCTCTAAATTTTTAAAAATCCTCTTTGTAATGAAAATTATAAAGAGGATTTTTTTTTTAAACACCTCCCATAAAATATAAAATTATACCTTTTTAGACTCACAAATATTTATGCAAAATTTCTAAATCCCACAACTTTTGGTATTGACCCTTTTTTGACTTGAACCTCAATTAAACCCATAAAAAAAAGCCTTATCAATGAAGATAAGACTTTTTTTGCTCCCTCTCTAGGACTCGAACCTAGGACCCTCTGATTAACAGTCAGATGCTCTAACCAACTGAGCTAAGAAGGAGTTTGCTTCACTTAAATTGTGATTAGCGAGTGCAAATATATATCTTTTTATAGTTCTAGCAAATATTTTTAAAAAAAAAATAAAAAAATATTTATCCTCTTTTTATTGCTAAAAAAAAAGAGGTTTAAACACAAATATTGTATTTTTGTGCGGTTTAATAGCTTATAACAAAAGCAGACACTATAATATGGATAAATTTTCGTTTCTAAACGCAGCACATACAGGCTTTATAGCTGATTTATATGATAAATATTTAGTCAACCCAGATACCGTTGAACCTAGCTGGAGAAGCTTTTTTCAAGGATATGATTTGGCAAATGAAAATTATTCTTTAAAAGAGGAAGATGAAGTTTCGTCAGAAATACCTCAAGAAGTTCGAAAAGAGTTTTTTGTTGTAGATTTAATTAATGGATATAGAACTCGTGGGCATTTGTTTACAAAAACAAATCCTGTTAGAGATAGAAGACAATACCAACCAACTTTAGATATTGAAAACTTTGGTCTATCAGAAAGTGATTTAGAAAAAGAATTTTCTGCCGGAGAAGTTTTGGGTTTAGGAAAAGCAACGTTATCTAAAATTATAGAAAACCTAAAACGTATTTATTGCGATTCTATTGGTGTAGAATACATGTATATGCGTAATCCAGAAAAATTAAAATGGTGGCATGAACGTCTTAATAAAAACGACAATCATCCTAACTACACCAATGAGGCTAAAAAGTATATTTTAGGCAAACTAAACCAAGCAGTAACGTTTGAAAGTTTTTTACAGACAAAATATGTAGGTCAAAAACGTTTTTCTTTAGAAGGTGGAGAAGCATTAATACCAGGAATTGCAGTAATATTAAGAGATGCTGCAGAAAAATTTGGTGTAAAAGAATGTGTTTTAGGAATGGCTCACAGAGGTAGGCTAAATACGTTGGTAAATATCTTTAAAAAACCAGTTAGAGATTTATTTAGTGAATTTGAAGGCAAGGATTTTGAAGATGAAGATATTGATGGTGATGTAAAGTACCATTTAGGTTTAACATTAAGTAAAACCTTTAGAGATGGTAACGAAATTAAAATGAATTTAGTTCCTAATCCTTCTCACTTAGAAACTGTAGCAGCAGTTGCAGAGGGAATTACAAGAGCTAAAATAGATAGAAAATACAATGGTGATTCTAGTAAAATATTACCAATCATAATTCATGGTGATGCAGCAATTGCTGGTCAAGGTATTGCTTATGAGGTAACTCAAATGGCAAAATTAAATGGTTATAAAACAGGTGGTACAATTCATATTGTTGTAAATAATCAAATTGGTTTTACTACCAATTATTTAGACGCTCGTTCTAGTACTTATTGTACAGATGTTGCAAAAGTAACTTTATCACCAGTATTGCATGTAAATGCAGATGACACAGAAGCTGTTTGTCATGCTATGGAAATTGCGTTAGAGTTTAGAATGAAGTTTGAGCAAGATATTTTTATTGACTTATTAGGATACAGAAAATATGGGCATAATGAAGGTGATGAACCTCGTTTTACCCAACCAAAATTATACAAGGCCATCTCAAAGCATAAAAATCCAAAAGATATTTATGCAGCACAATTACTTTCAGAAGGATCAATAGACAACTCTTATTTAAAAGAAATTACTACCGAGTTTAAACAAATGCTTGAAAGAGAATTTGATGAAGCTAAAAAAGTAGAAAAATCTATTGTTAGAGAATTTATGCAATCTACTTGGGAAGGATTTGAGCGTCAAGATCTTGAGGCAATGTTACTTGCTGATGACACAAAATACAACGAAGTAAAATTAAAAGAGATTGCAAAAGTAATTTCTACAGTGCCAGAAGGTGCAAATTTTGTTAGAAAAGCAGAACGTATTTTAGCAGGAAGAGCAAAAATGACGTTTGAAACAAATAGTTTAGATTGGGGAATGGCAGAAACTCTTGCCTATGGAAGTTTGATGGAGGAAGGATATAATGTTCGAATTTCTGGACAAGATGTAGAAAGAGGTACTTTTTCTCACAGACATGCTATTTTACGTGATGAAGTTTCAGAAGAAAGAATAAACTTATTAAATACTAACCCTAATAACAAAGGACAAATGACGATTTACAACTCGTTATTGTCTGAATATGGTGTGCTTGGTTTTGATTATGGTTATGCCATGGCAAACCCAAATACATTGACTATTTGGGAAGCTCAATTTGGAGATTTCTCTAACGGGGCACAAATAATGTTTGATCAGTATATTTCTGCTGCAGAAGATAAATGGAAATTGCAAAACGGAATAGTAGTACTACTTCCTCATGGTTATGAGGGTCAAGGTTCTGAGCATTCATCTGCCAGAATAGAACGTTATTTACAATTGTGTGCTATTGATAATATGACAGTTGCCAATTGTACTACACCTGCAAATTTCTATCATTTATTACGTAGACACATGAAACGTAATTATAGAAAGCCTTTAATTGTGTTTACACCTAAAAGTTTATTACGTCATACAAAAGCGGTAAATACAATTCAAGATTTAGCTACAGGAGGATTTCAAGAAATAATTGATGATACTTTAAACCCAAAGAACGTTACAAAACTAGTTTTTTGTATGGGTAAATTTTATTATGACTTATTAGAAGAAAGAGAACTTTTAGAAAGAGAAGACATTGCATTGGTTAGAATTGAACAACTATTCCCTTTGCATTTAGAAAAAATTCAAAAAGTTATTGATAGATACCCTAATGTAAAAGAATATATATGGGCACAAGAAGAACCAAGAAATATGGGAGCTTGGAGCTTTATGTTAGAACGTTTAGATTTAGTAAAACTAAATGTTCGTTCTAGAAAATATTATGCTGTACCTGCAGCTGGTTCTAGCACACGATTTAAAAAACGTCATAGAGGTGTTATAGATAGTGTTTTTAATGATAATGAGTAAGTTGCGTTAAGGATTGAAACGGCATCCTTTTTTTGACTGGTAAGGAAAAAAAAGATATAGTGGAAAGCCTGTTAAAACGCCCAAAAAATAAATAAAATACCTGCAAGAGTTTAAAAACCCTTTAGGATAAAAAGAATTTTAGATTTAAATAAATTAGAAAACCATGAGTGTTTTAGAAATGAGAGTTCCTTCTCCAGGAGAATCAATTACAGAAGTAGAAATTGCAACTTGGTTAGTTGAAGATGGAGATTATGTAGAAAAAGATCAGCCAATTGCAGAAGTAGATTCTGACAAAGCAACCTTAGAATTACCTGCTGAAGAAAGCGGAATTATTACTTTAAAAGCAGAAGAAGGTGATGCTGTAGAAGTTGGGGCAGTTGTTTGTTTAATAGACACAAGTGCTGCAAAACCAGAGGGCGATGCTCCAGTAAAAACGGAAGCTCAAAAAGAAGAAAAGAAAGTAGAAGTTACTGCTGCACCAAAAGCAGAAACATACGCAACAGGAACTGCTTCTCCTGCAGCTAAAAAAGTGTTGGCAGAAAAAGGAATTGCTGCAAACCAAGTAAAAGGAACAGGTAAAGATGGCAGAATAACCAAAGAGGATGCTGTAAAAGCGGTACCTTCTATGGGAACACAACCAGCAAATGGTTCTAGAGGGACAGAGCGTAAAAAAATGTCGATGTTGCGTAGAAAAGTGGCAGAGCGTTTAGTAGCTGTAAAAAGCGAAACGGCAATGTTAACTACTTTTAACGAAGTAAATATGCAACCAATTTTCGATTTACGTTCTCAGTTTAAAGAAGATTTTAAATCAAAACATGGAGTTGGTTTAGGTTTTATGTCTTTCTTTACTTTAGCGGTTGTAAGAGCTTTAAAATTATACCCTGATGTAAATTCTATGATTGATGGAGATTTCCAAATCAAAAATGATTTTCAGGATATTTCTATCGCAGTTTCTGGTCCTAAAGGATTAATGGTACCTGTAATTAGAAATGCAGAAAACTTATCTTTTAGAGGTGTTGAATCTGAAGTAAAACGTTTGGCAATTAGAGCTAGAGATGGTCAAATAACAATTGATGAAATGACAGGTGGTACCTTTACTATTACAAATGGTGGTGTATTTGGATCTATGTTGTCTACCCCTATTTTAAATCCTCCACAAAGTGGAATTTTAGGAATGCATAACATTGTAAACAGACCAATGGCAGTTAATGGCGAAGTTGTAATTCAGCCAATTATGTATGTGGCTCTTTCTTACGATCACAGAATTGTTGATGGTAGAGAATCTGTTGGTTTCTTAGTGGCTGTTAAAGAAGCTTTAGAAAACCCAGTAGAATTGTTGATGGATAACAACCCTATAAAAGCATTGGAAATGTAAAAAATATTTACATAATAATATAAAAGTCGTCTAAAATTCTGTTTTAGGCGACTTTTTTTTTGATATTTTTCTATTAATTTACACACCTATTTTTAGCTTGTTAAGCGAATTTAGTACTCTAGTTTTCTAATAAATTATAAAAATACATTTGGCGAACTTGTTTTTTAAATTTAAAGAGCAACAATAAAATATTTGTTGTAAATTTATATACTACTTTTAGTCTTTTTTAAATTAGCAACGTGTTCTTTTATATTATACAATAAACTTATATTTATGAAAAAATTAATCCTTTTATTTTTACTTTTAACCAGCATTACAACCTTTAGCCAAGAGCCTAAGCGTGAAAATATTCGCGGAAAAATTATTGTTGAAGGAAGTGACCTTGAAGGCATTACTATCTACAACCCATCTTCTAAAACAGGAACCATAACAAATGAAAAAGGTGAATTTGAAATTCTTGGAGCATTAAATGATTCTATTCAAGTTAGAGCTTTAGAATACAAAGCCTTTGATTTTGTAGTTAATAAAGATATTTTAGAAACAAAAAAAATGAGTGTTTTTTTAATTGAAGAAATTAACAAACTAGATGAAATTGTAATTTCTTCTAAAAAAATTACAGGAAATCTTAGCACAGATATAGATATTTCAAACAAATTTTTACCCAAAGGCAATACTCTTTATTTTGGTATAAAAAACGAAGCTCCTTTAAAAGCCTCTGAAAAGAATAATTTTAATGTTGGTGATCAAAATTTCCCAAACCAAACATTGGTAGATGGACTAAATATTATAAACGTGGTAGATCAATTATTAATACCACTTTTTAGATCTGAAGCACAAGACAAAAAAGAAATTACTATTCCAGAAGTTCCTGCTAAATCTATTAAATACTATCTTGGTTCAAAATTTTTAACAGAAAACTTTAGTATTCCAGAGCACTTAGTAGAAGAATTTATTAGATATGTTGAAGATGATACTTTTGATTTTGGCTTATTAAACTATGGTCACGAAATAGAATTTCTTGAAATTCTAACTAAAAAGAGTAATCTATTTTTAGCATCTAAAAAGAAAAAAGAAGAATAGAAATTATTCTTCAAAACACTTACAATGAAGAGACTCTCTTTTAAATGTTTTATTAGAAAAAGGAATCAAATAAAATTGTGTAGCATCTATAACACAATAAATTACCCTGCATAAAAAATGCTACAATGCCAAAAAACCCTGAATTAGAACTTGCTTTAAACTTCATCGAGAAAACTGATAGAAATGTTTTTGTAACAGGAAAAGCAGGAACAGGTAAAACCACTTTTTTACATCAGATTAAAAAAGAGTCTTTAAAAAGAATGGTAATTGTTGCACCAACAGGTGTTGCAGCAATTAATGCAAAAGGGGTAACGATTCATTCGTTTTTTCAAATGCCTTTTGGCCCAATTTTACCCAATCAAATTGCAAATACGTCTAATGCTCAGCGTAAGTTTAATAAAACTAAAATTGATATTATAAAATCTTTAGATTTAATAATTATTGATGAAATTTCTATGGTTAGAGCAGATTTGTTGGATGGTATTGACCAAGTAATGCGTCGTTATAAAAACAGAAATAAAGTATTTGGTGGTGCCCAAGTTTTAATGATTGGAGATTTACAACAACTTGCACCTGTTATAAAACCAAATGAATGGAGCTTATTACAGCAACATTACAATACCGTTTACTTTTTTAGTTCTAAAGCGTTTCAAGAAGCAAATGTAGTTTCTATTGAATTAAAACATATTTATCGTCAGAAAAGTGAAGATTTTATTAGAATTTTAAATGAAATTAGAACAGATACTTTGTCTGATAAATCTGCAAAAATTTTAAATAAAAACTACAATCCTACCTTCTCTCCTACTAAAGAAGATAGTTATATTACCTTAACTACACACAATAACAGAGCCAATTTAATAAACGATTCTGAGTTAAATAAACTAAAAGATAAAAGTGCTTTTTTTAAAGCGATCATTTCAGGAAAGTTTAACGAAAACTCTTTCCCTAATGCAGAAAATTTAGAATTGAAATTAGGTGCACAAGTGATGTTTATTAAAAATGATTCATCTAAAGAAAAACGCTATTTTAACGGAAAAATAGGAATTATAACTGCTATTTCTAAAGAATCAGTCACTGTTAAATGCCCAAATGATGCTGATGAAATTGTAAGTGAAAGAGAAACTTGGTCTAATATTAATTACTCTATTAATAATGAAACTAAAGAAATTAAAGAAGAGCTGATTGGTGCTTTTACACAAATTCCTTTACGTTTGGCTTGGGCAATTACTATTCATAAAAGTCAAGGATTAACGTTTGAAAAAGCAATTATAGATGCAGAAGCTTCTTTTGCACATGGGCAAACCTATGTTGCCCTAAGTAGATGTACAACTTTAGAAGGCTTGGTGTTAAAAACCCCTATAACAAGCAACGCAATTATTAACGACAGAACTGTAAGTCTTTTTAATGAAAGTGTAGAAGAAAATCATCCTGACGAAAGTATTTTAAATAATTCTGAAAAACATTTTCAATTAAATTTAATTGCTGAATTATTTGATTTTCAGCCATTTTTATATCCAATAACAAGAATGGTTGATATTTTTTACAAAAATAAAACAAGTATAAAAGGGGATGTTATTGATCATTTACAAACCATAAAAGATGATGGAGTTGTTGCATTAATGAAAGTTTCTAATAGCTTTAAAATTCAACTAGCACAAATTTCTGAAGATAATATCTTACCAGAAAACAGTTCTCAAATTCAAGAACGATTTACCAAAGCAGTCAACTATTTTTTAACACAAACAAAAGGAAATATTTTAAAACCTTTAAATACGATTCAATTTTCTACAGATAATCAAGCCGTTAAAAAAGATTTTACAAAACAATTTGATGCACTTCAAGAAAAGCTATTAGAAAAGCTTTATGCTTTACATAAAATGACAGAAGGTTTTAAAATAGAGCTCTATTTACATGTTAGAGCTAAAGCTGTTTTACAAAAATCTAATCCTGAAAAAAAGAAGAAAGTACTCTCTAAACGCGACCCAATTTTAGCTTTAAAATTACGTGAATTAAGAGACGGAATTAGAGTAGCAGAAAATATCGCTGCTTTTCAAATATTTACACAAGAAGCTCTATATGCAATGTGTGATCTACTTCCAAGAACAGAAAAAGAATTGCTAAATATTGTTGGAATGGGTAAAACTAGAGTTTCTAAATACGGAGAAGAAATTTTAGCACTCATTAATACATACTGTAAGGAAAACGGCATAGATAAATTAAATCAACAAAAAAAAGAGGCTAAAAAATCAACAAAACAAATCACTTTTGAGCTGTTTAAATCTGGTTTATCAGTAAAAGAAATTGCCAAAGAACGTAGTTTAACTTCTGGCACTATAGAAAGTCATTTGGCAAGTTATATTACAACTGGTGATGTAGATATTTTAGAATTGATAGACCTTAAAAAGTATAAAAAAATATCAAATGCTATTGAAAAAACCGAGTTTAAAAGCTTAACTGAACTCAAAGAAAAAGTAGACAAATCCTTTACTTTCATGGAGTTACGAATGGTTTTATTATCTATGGAAAATTAATTTAAAATATTTTTCGTAAAAGTGTAAGGTTTAGCAAAAAATCTTGTCTAATGTAAAAATATGATAGGAAACTTCTTATCATATCTTTTTCATAGCAATTTTTCCCACTTCTAATTTAGGAGTGGGTTTTTGATTTAAAACAATTTTTTTAGAAGCTATTTCCTGCCTTCCCAAGTGAGATAGAAAAGCATTACATCATCATGAAAAATGGAAATGCATTAATTGGTCTTTTTCATGGAATGTTTAAAAAAAATATTATGAGCTTTAATCTTGGTTGTAATAAAAGTGTCAACAAATTAGAAGAATTTGATGATGTAAGAATCATATAACAGTATCTAAATAAAAAAATTTCTGAACCTGCAAGTTTTTTGTTTTAGACTCAGATAGAAATGCTGTTTTGATTGATTGGCATGTGTAAGATTTAATGTGTAATTGTCATCGATTTGTTTAGTTTTCTATCGATAAGTAGCAAATATTTTTAGATGAAATATTGTTCTCAATTAACTATCGATAGGTTTAGTCAAATAAGGTTAATTAATTAACCTTATTTGACTTTTAACAGAATTAAACCCTCAAAAAACTCATTATAAGTAAGTTATATAAAAAAAATATAATCAAATAAGAAACTACTTCAAATCCTTTAACAATAATTGAATCGATTTATGACCATTCCATTCATTTTCATCTAAAGCATACACAATATCAAAATCATTTTGTACAAAGGCCATTTTATCACCTAAACCAAAACCAATTGAGTTGAACGTTTTTTTATTATCGCCCTGAAAAACGTTTAGTTTTAAATGAGTTTGCTCCTTTCCTACTCTTTTACCATAACCATTATCTCTTACACAGCTCGTTTTAAAAGTCGGTTTCATATTCATAGGGCCAAAAGGTGCCATTTGCTGTATAATTCTAAAAAACTTGGGTGTAATTTCTAATAAATCAATCTCTGCATCAATAGCAATTTCAGGAGTTAATAATTTTGTATCAATTGTTTTTGCAACAACCTCTTCAAACTTATTTTTAAAATTTTCATAATTTTCTGGTAACAATGTTAAACCAGCAGCATATTTATGTCCGCCAAATTGCTCAATAAACTCCTCACATTCATGCAAAGCATTATACACATCAAAACCTTTTACAGAACGTGCAGAAGCAGCTAATTTATCGCCACTTTTAGTAAAAACTAAGGTGGGTCTATAATATTTTTCAATCAATCTAGAAGCAACAATACCAATAACCCCTTTGTGCCAATCTTCTTGAAAAACTACAGATGTAAATTTATCTTCTTCATTATTATCAATAATTTGAATTAAAGCTTGGTCTGTAATTTTCTTATCTAAATTCTTTCTATCTGCATTAAATATTTCAATTGCAGCAGCAAACTCAATTGCAGCCTCTAAATCCATTTCTGTTAGTAACTCTACAGCATAATTGCCATGTTTTATTCTACCTGCAGCATTAATTCTTGGTGCAATGGTAAAAACAACATCTGTAATAGTGAGTTCCTTTTTTTTAGCTTGATGAATAATTGCTTTAATTCCGTTTCTTGGTTGAGTATTTATTACTTGTAAACCAAAATAGGCCAAGATTCTATTTTCGCCATTCATAGGAACGATATCTGCAGCAATTGCAGTAGCAACCAAATCTAAATAAGGGACAAAATATTCTATGGATTGATTTCTAGAAACGCCCAAAGCTTGAATGAGCTTAAAACCTACTCCACAACCACAAAGTTCATCAAAAGGATAGTTACAATCTTCTCTTTTTGCATTTAAAACAGCTATTGCTTTAGGTATTTCATCTCCTGGTTTATGATGGTCGCAAATAATAAAATCGATATTTTTTTCTTTAGCATACGTAACTTTATCAATGGCTTTGATACCACAATCTAAAGCAATAATTAGTGAAAAATCATTATCATGTGCAAAATCGATTCCTAAAAAAGAAATACCATAACCTTCTGCATATCTATCAGGAATATAAGTTGCAATATTTGTGTGAATTGTTTTAAGATAAGAAGCCACTAAAGAAACTGCTGTAGTTCCATCAACATCATAATCACCAAAGATTAAAATATTTTCATCATTGGCAATTGCTTTTTCAATTCTTGCAACTGCCAAATCCATATCTTTCATTAAAAAAGGATCATGAATTTCATCTAAATTGGGGCGAAAATAGTTTTTAGCTGCCTCAAATGTATCAATATTTCTTTGACATAAAATTTGGGCGATTGTTTTATTTACTTGAAGTTCTTTTGCTAATTTTTCTACTTTTTCTTTTTCTGGTTGTGGCTTTAACGTCCATCTCATAGCAATTTATTTTTTGAACATAAGATACAATATGTAGTTGAATTATTTAAATTTTATAATTCGTGTAAGAAAATTTCAGTTTCAACCTCAGCAAACTGACGAAACATTTCCATCACTCCACAGTATTTATCAACCGATAAATCTACCGCTTTTTTAATTTTATCTTCCTTTAAATTATTTCCAGTAAAATGATAATCTACTTTTACTTTGTTGTAAAATTTAGGATGCTCATCTGTTAATTCTGCTGTTATTTCAATTTTAAAATCTGCTGCTTCTGCACGCATTTTTTTTAATAAAGAAACAATATCCAAACCAGAACAACCTGCTAAAGAAGCTAACATTAATGCTTTAGGCCTATACCCTTCTCCTTTTCCTCCACTTTCTTCTCCTGCATCCATAAAAAGATTAATTCCACTTGGATTATCAGATTCGAATTGCATATTTTCTTTCCAGGTAGTTGTTACGATGTTTGTAGCCATTTGTATGTTAATTTTTAATAATTGATATTTATAATGCCCTTACAAAAGTAAGAACAATAATAAACTTAAAGATATAAAAAAAAGAATAGATTATTAAAGCTTTGCTAAGGCAAGTCTATAAAGTTTAGTTCAAAATAGCGGCAACTTTTTTTTGCAATTCAGGAATTACATTTTTCTCAAACCAAGGGTTTTTAGTTAACCAAAAACGATTTCTTGGTGATGGATGAGGCATCACAAAATACTTTGGTAAATATTCAGGATAATTGTCTACCGTTTCTGTGAGTGTTCTTTTCGCTTTGTCTTTTAGGTAATAATTCTGTGCATACATTCCTATTAGAATAATCATCTCAAGCTTTGGCATTTTATCAAAAAGAGATTGATGCCAAAGTGGTGCACATTCTTTACGTGGTGGTTTATCGCCACTTTTCCCTTTTCCAGGATAACAAAAACCCATGGGTACAATTGCGAATTTTTCTACATCGTAAAAATCTTTATCAGAAACGTTGAGCCACTTTCTTAATTGTTTTCCACTGGCATCGTCCCAAGGAATTCCAGATTTATGAACCTTTGTTCCTGGAGCTTGACCAATAATTACAATTTTAGAGTTTTTATGACCAGTAACAACAGGATTTGCACCCAAATCTAAATGTGGTTCGCAAATTCTACATTGTTTTATTTCTGATAAAAGTTCTTGCATTTTTTATACATAAAAGCGAATAAATATAGTTCATTATTGTTATTTAAAATAACATAAAATAACCTATAGTGTTATAATAAATAACACTTTTGCCTTATTTCAATTTTAAAGCTTCACTTTCAAAAGACAAACCCTCAAAACCAAACTTCATAAAATTACGAATATTTTGATGAGAAGTTCCGTTTTTATCTTCTAAAACATTTTTATAATGTTCGCCAAAACAAAATAAGGTTTCTTCTTTTGTCAGTTTTTGAATTTTTGCAAATGCAAACAACTTACAAGAACCAGAATTTTCTCCTGCTTTGTTCTCAATTTCTCCGTTTGTAAAAGTAGTTGGAGTAAAATTATAGTTTTCCTCTATTACCTGCATAGTTTCTGCAAAATTAATTGCTGTTGGATTTGATTTTAATTTTGTTTTGAATTCTTGAATAATCATGTAATAAAATTGTAAAATGATGAATTAAATATATTTTTTGTCGACTATTTTACCATAAATCATGTACTTCTGGCTTAATAAATGTATTGTAAATATTATTTACTTGTTTCAATTGTTCTTCAGAAATTAAACTTGCTTGACTTGTGTTTAAATTAGAAAATAATTGATCTACACTAGATGCACCAGGAATTACACAACTCACTTCATTAAAAGACAATATCCATTGTAAAGCTTTGTGTACAAGGTTTACATCATTATTAAAAACTGTTTTTAATGCTTCAACAGCTTTTAACCCTAAACTGTAATCTATACCAGAAAAAGTTTCTCCTTTATCAAAAGCAGCTCCTTCACGATTAAAAAATCGGTGATCATCTTTATCAAAAGTGGTTGTTTTACTAAATTTCCCAGTCAATAATCCACTTGCTAAAGGAACACGAGCTATAATACCAACATCTTTCTTTTTTGCTTCGGTAAAAAAAGTTTCACTTGGTTTTTGACGAAACATGTTAAAAATAATTTGAACAGTGCTAACACCTTCAAATTCTATTGCTTTTAAAGCTTCCTCAACTTTTTCTACACTTACTCCATAATTTCTAATTTTACCTTCTTTTGTTAAATCATCAAACAAACCAAAAATTTCTGGACGATTATAAACTTCTGTTGGAGGACAATGTATTTGCATTAAGTCAATTCTATCAACTCCTAAATTAGATAAACTTTCTTCTACAAACTTTCTAAGTGCAGCAGTTGTGTAAGATGCATTTGTATGAGGATTTAATTGACGACCACATTTTGTTGCAATATAAACCTCTTCTGAACGTGAACGAACAATTTTACCCACAGCTTTTTCACTTAATCCTTCACTATAAACATCTGCAGTATCAATAAAATTGACGCCATTATCAATAGCTGTATTGATAATTTTTTCTGCATTTTTAGAACTAAAATCACTCCCCCATTTTCCACCAACTTGCCAAGTTCCTAAACTTATTTCTGAGATGTTTAAGTTTGTTTTTCCTAATTTTCTGTAGTTCATTTTGTAATTTTTAATAGTGTCTTTTAAAATTATTTTGATGATTTCCCCTCAACAATCACAACAATTTCTCCTTTTGGAGGTTTATTTGTATAATGAGCCAACACTTCTGTGGCAGTTCCTCTAATGGTTTCTTCAAACATTTTTGTTAATTCTCTACTTACAGAAACTTGTCTTTCTGCTCCAAAATATTCTATAAAATGACCTAAAGTTTTTACCAATTTGTGAGGCGATTCATAAAAAATCATCGTTCTTTTTTCTTCTGCTAACAACAAAAAACGAGTTTGTCTTCCTTTTTTTACGGGTAAAAAACCTTCAAAAACAAACTTATCGTTTGGCAAACCAGAATTTACCAAAGCAGGTACAAAAGCAGTTGCACCAGGTAAACAATCTACCTCAATATTATTTTCTACACAAGCTCTTGTCAACAAAAAACCAGGATCTGAAATTGCAGGTGTTCCAGCATCAGAAATTAAAGCACAGGTTTCTCCGTTTTGAATTCTTTGTACAATTCCTTTTACAGATTTATGCTCATTATGCATGTGATGACTGTGCATTTGAGTAGAAATTTCAAAATGTTTTAATAATTTTCCACTTGTACGTGTATCTTCTGCTAAAATAAAATCGACTTCTTTTAAAACACGAATTGCTCTAAAAGTGATGTCTTCTAAATTACCAATTGGCGTTGGTACTAAATATAGTTTGCTCATTGTTTTTAGTAATCATTTATCAATTATCAGTGATCAAAAAGAAAGTGATATTTTGATTTTAATAAAAAGTATTGAAAAAATTCTACTTCTTCAATATTACAAATTTACAAAGAATAAGACGGATTCTGCGTTACCGATTGAAGCATTTGTTTGAGCTCTTTTTTATTCTTTTTCGGAATAAAAAAAGCGAGTGCGAAAAGCGGGGCATTTCTTAGAAGAAATGAACGCCCAAAAACCCCATATTAAATAGAATTTGTTTAATTTTGCAACCTAAATTTCAGATATAAATGTATAGAAGTCATTCTTGTGGCGAGTTAAGAGATTCGCATATAAATACAGAAGTAACCTTAGCTGGTTGGGTACAAAAAAGCAGAGATAAAGGGTTTTTAATTTGGGTAGATTTACGTGACAGATATGGAATTACACAGTTAATTTTTGATGAAGAACGCACGCCAAAAGAAATGATGGACAAAGCAAAATCTTTGGGTAGAGAGTTTGTAATACAAGTTACAGGTACTGTAATTGAGCGTGAAGCTAAAAATGCTAAAATGGCAACTGGAAATGTTGAAGTATTGGTTTCTAAATTAGAAATTTTAAACGCCTCTGTAACACCACCTTTTACTATTGAAGATGAAACTGATGGTGGAGAAGATATTAGAATGAAATACAGATATCTTGATATTAGAAGAAATCCTGTTAAAGACAGTTTAATTTTCCGTCATAAAGTGGCAATGGAAGTACGTAAATACTTGTCTGATCAAGAATTTATAGAAGTAGAAACACCTTATTTAATAAAATCTACTCCTGAAGGAGCAAGAGATTTTGTAGTGCCTTCTCGTATGAATGAAGGTCAGTTTTATGCCTTACCTCAAAGTCCACAAACTTTTAAACAGCTTTTAATGGTTGGAGGAATGGACAAATATTTTCAGATTGTAAAATGTTTTAGAGACGAAGATTTACGTGCAGACAGACAGCCAGAATTTACACAAATTGACTGTGAAATGGCGTTTGTGGAACAAGAAGATATTTTAAATATTTTTGAAGGATTAACGCGTCATTTATTAAAAGAAGTAAATAATGTAACTGTAGATAAATTTCCAAGAATGTTGTATGATGATGCAATGCGTTTGTATGGAAATGACAAGCCAGATATAAGATTTGGAATGGAATTTGGCGAGTTAAATGCAGTAACACAACACAAAGATTTTGGCGTTTTTAATTCGGCTGAATTGGTGGTTGGGTTTGCTGTTCCTGAAGGAAATAAATTTACAAGAAAAGAAATAGACAACATTATTAAGTGGGTAAAACGTCCTCAGGTTGGTGCTTTAGGGATGATTTATGCTCGTGTAAACGAAGATGGAACGTTTAAATCTTCTGTAGACAAATTCTACGACCAAGAAGATTTGGCAAAATGGGCAGAAATTACGGGTGCAAAAACTGGGGATTTAGTCTGTGTTTTATCTGGTGAAACCAATAAAGTTAGAGCTCAATTATCTGCTTTAAGAATGGAATTAGCAGAGCGTTTAGGTTTGAGAGATCCTAAAGTATTTGCACCTCTTTGGGTAATTGATTTTCCACTATTAGAGTTAGATGAAGAAACAGGTCATTATCATGCAATGCATCATCCTTTTACTTCACCAAAACCTGGGCAAATGGAATTGCTAGACACCAACCCTGGAGCTGTTAAAGCAAATGCGTATGATTTGGTGTTGAACGGAAACGAAATTGGTGGTGGTTCTATTAGAATTCATGACAAACAAATACAAGCAACCATGTTAAAGCATTTAGGTTTTTCTGAAGAAGATGCCAAAGCTCAATTTGGTTTTTTAATGGATGCTTTTGAGTATGGTGCTCCACCTCATGGAGGTTTGGCTTTTGGTCTGGATAGATTGGTAGCAATTTTAGGCGGACAAGAAACAATTCGTGATTTTATTGCCTTCCCAAAAAATAATTCTGGACGTGATGTTATGATTGATGCTCCTGCATTTATTGATGATGAACAATTGAAAGAATTGAGTTTGAAGTTGGCTATTGAAGAGTAAATTACACTGTAAAACTAAATTGAATCAGTTTCTTATAAAACAATTAAAATCTTGTTCTAAATATTAGAACAAGATTTTTTATTACATTTAATATTTTTAAAACGAGTTTAAAAAACTCTTTTTTACAAAGTATGCCAAAAGCAAAAAACATATTCAGAAAAATAATCATTTGGAGATATAAGCATATTTCTGAACGTCAATTTGTATATATTTTAAGTATTCTTGTTGGTTTTTTAGCAGGACTTGGTACAGTAACATTAAAAAATATTACGCATTACATTCAACTTTTATTATCCGTAGATTTTTTAAAAGAATCTAAAAGTTCTTGGTTTTTTATATATCCAATTATTGGTTTACTAATTGTTGCAATTATTAAAATAACTTGGTTAAAAAAACATATTGGTCATGGTATTTCTACCACACTTTATGCCATTTCTAAAAGAAAAGGAATCATACCAAAATACAATATTTTTGCAGCATTAATAACCGCTCCTTTAACGGTTGGTTTTGGTGGTTCTGTAGGTTTACAAGGACCAGCAGTAAGTGCAGGTACAGCTTTGGCATCTTACACTTCTCAGTTGTTTCACATGACTACAAAAACCAGAATGCTATTAATTGGTTGTGCAACTGCAGGTGCTATGTCTTCTATGTTTAAAGCCCCAATTGCAGGTATTATTTTTGCTTTAGAAGTATTTAGTTTAGACATTGCTTTTGTATCATTAGTCCCTTTATTATTAGCCTCTGTTGCAGCCATTGTAACGTCTTATCTTTTTTTAGGTTCTGATGTTATATTAGGTTTTGAACTGAATGAAAAATTTCAAATTAGCGAAATAGGTTTTTACGCAATTTTCGGAATCTTTACTGGAATTATTTCTGTCTATTTTTCATTCATCTATTTTGCCATCAGAAAGTTTTTTTATCAGTTTAAACAACGTTTTGTCCGCTTAATTATTGGTAGTATCATTATTGGATTTATTTTATATGCAATGCCATCTTTATACGGAGAAGGTTATGGCTTAATCAACAATTTATTAAAAGGAAATCATATTACAGCTATTGGCAATACTCCTTTTTCTTTTGACCAAGATAATATTTGGGTTGTAATTTTACTGCTGTTATTGATTACCTTTTTTAAAGCAATTGCCATGAGTACAACTTTTGCTGCTGGAGGAGTTGGAGGTATTTTTATTCCTACTTTAGTAATGGGGGCTGCTTTAGGAAACGCTTTTTCCAAAATTATTAATAATATGGGTTTAGGCTTTCAGGTTTCTGAAGCAAATTTTACTTTAATTGGTATGACTGGCTTAATGGCAGGTGTTTTACACGCCCCATTAACAGCCATTTTTTTAATTGCAGAAATTACTGGAGGATATGATTTATTTGTTCCCTTAATGTTCGTTGCAGCCATTTCGTTCTCTTTTACTAAATATTTTATATCAAACTCAATTTATACATATAAATTAGCACAAAGAGGCGAACTCATCACACATAATAAAGATAAAAATGTGTTGATGATGATGCAAATTGAAGACCTTATTGAAAGGAATTTTAAAACGGTAACTCCAGAAATGAAATTAGGCGAAATGCTAAAAAAAGCAGTTGCCAAATCATCAAGAAATATTTTTCCTGTTGTCGATAAAAAAAATCAATTTTTAGGCATTATATTGTTAGATGATATTCGCTCTGTTATGTTTGATTCTGAGCTTTACAACAAAGTAACCATAGAATCTTTTATGAAAACGGCTCCAGAAATTATTCATGAACATGATTCAGCACAAGTAGTGATGGAAAAATTTAAAGTAAGCGAAGCATGGAATTTACCTGTTGTAAAAGAGGGGGGTTATATTGGCTTTATCTCTAAATCTAAATTATTAACAGCTTACAGAAATAAGTTGGTTGAAGTAACATCATAAACAATATATTTTATAAAATGGTTATTCAACTATTTAAAATTAATCCCATGGTTCTATATTAATTTCTAACTGTTTTTGACTAGTTATGATTGCTTTAGAGCGTTCTTCTACTTCTCCTATTTTAAGGCAAGAAAATAATAAAAAACTAATTTCTAAATCTTTTCTATCTAAAAGTTGAAGTTTTATCGTTTTTTGAAAATTTTTATGTGTAAAAGAAGCGTCTATTTCAGCAATTTTATCTCCATTTTTAAAAATAGAAAACCTCTTCTTATAATGAATTTTAATAGTATAAGTTTGGTTTTCTATAATTATAGAATAGATTGTTTTTTTATTATTTTGAGATGTAAGTTCTTTTAAAATACCATTTTCATTTTTAATGGTAAATACCATCTTCCATTTCCAAAATTTAAATTTCTTAGTAATATGGTATACAATTTCGTCTTTAGAGTTAAAAACTTCAGAACCAAACTTTCCAAAATCCATAAACCATTTAGAAGTATATAATTTTTCTTCGGATAAAAAAACATCTAAAGTATTATTAAAATGTTTTAATGTATATGTTTCAGTATTCATTTATATTATTTTTCTTTTAAGAAATTTACAACGAGATCAGGAAAATCAGTAAAAACACCATCAACATTTGCAGCTATTAAAAATGTTTCCATCATTTCTTCAAAGATAGTAAAGTCATCTAATTGATCGGCTCTTAAAGTGTAAGGATGTACTTTTAAATTAAATTGATGTGCATCAGAAACTAAAGTTGTAAACTTCCATTCTCCATCAACTTTCTTATCTAAAATTTGCTTGTACCAAGGTCCTATTCCATCTGCATAAGTGGCAAAATGTTGTAAGTTTTTAGCTTCCTCTTCAAATTCTATCAATTGCACCAAAAATAATTCTGATTTTAAATCTTTTCTAATTCGTTCTAATTCTTTGGTATCAAAACATTGTAAAATACAATTGTCTTTTTTGGTTTTATAACCATAATCATACAAAGTTTTTAAAACAATTTCAGTTAGGTTTTTTCCTTCTTTTTGATGAAATTTAGGTTCTTTAATCTCTGGATAAATTCCTATATTTTTACCTGTACTTTTATTTAAACCTTGAATCAATTCAATTTCTTCGGCAAAAGAATGCAATTTAAAATTCCCTTTTCCTTTTGGAAAACGGTTTGGGTAAAATTGCTCGCCAGTTTTTGGGTTAAAACGTTCTGTAACTTTTAGTGTTTGCAACTCGTCATAAGTAAAATCAATCACATAATATCTATTGTCGTTTCTTTTTCTATTTGCAAATTTTGTTGCGACATCTGTTACATCATCCAAATAAATATCATGTATAACAATAGGCACATCATCTTTACTCAACACCAAATCTTGCTCAATAAAATTTACATTCATGGCATAAGCCATTGCTTTGGCTTCCATTGTATGTTCTGGTAAATAGCCAGAAGCACCTCTGTGAGCAATTACTATTTTAGTGTTCATTTTTTCTGATTTCACTTTGGGTTTACAAGAAATTAAAGAAAATACAACCAAAAATAGTGAAATTGACTTCATTTCATATTTTATTTAAAAATTAAAGACAGACTTTTTGTAATTTTACAAAATGAAATTAGCGTTAAAAATAATGTTTACTATCTTTTTAGTTTGGATGATTGTTGCCATTTACTTATTAAATATAGAACATGTTAAAGCAAAAATTGTGATGGGTTTTGGTCTATTTTATTTAACTTTTTTATACATGCCCATATTTATTTATTACAGATACAAAGATGGAAAATACAAGAAGTATATTTTAAATGATGAAAAATTAAGAAAAGCTTTTAATCAACAAGGAAAAAATTAAGCTTCTTTTTTTAGATACAAATACACAGGAAAATGGTCTGAAAAACCACCTTTATACCAAGGACCAATGTAAGTTCTAAAAGGACTGCCTTTTAATTTGCCTTTAAATACTTTTAGCCATTTTTTATTAAAAACTTCTGCATATTTAAAATGATGTTTCTCTTTTTTAGTCTCTAAAAAATTCTTTGTTATTATAATTTGATCAAACAGATTCCATTTACCATTATACTTTAAGCTACCTAAAGCATCTCTATCTAATAATTTTTCCATTGGGTTGTAAAGATCTTCTTTAACCAAATATTCCTTTACACTTTTACAGGTTGGATCATCATTAAAATCGCCCATAATTATAATTTTTGCATCGTAGTTTTTTGCCTGAATTGTATCAATAATAGTACTTGCCAACTTTGCAGCTGCTATTCTTTTAGGTTCAGACTCTGGTATTCCTTCTCTTCTAGAAGGCCAATGATTTACTAGAATATGTACCAATTCTCCGTTTAAATTTCCATAAACCACTAAAATATCTCTAGTATAATCTCTTTCTCCTTCATCATCTTCTAAATACAAAGGGAAATGTTCTGACCCAAAAATTTCAAAGAGTTGCTTGTTGTATAAGAGAGCAACATCTATACCTCTATCATCTGGCGAATCATAATGCACAAAACCATAGTGATGATTTTTTAAATTTTTAGAATTAATCAAATCCTTTACAACTTTAGCATTTTCTACCTCTACTAGACCAACAATTGCTGGCAAATATTTAGATTGCTTTAGCCCTAATTGAGAAATTACAGAACCTAACTTGGTTATTTTGTCTTTGTAACGTTTATAACCCCATTTTCTTTTTCCATCTGTTGTAAAATCATCGTCAAATGTATTTGGATCATCTTTTGTATCAAATAGATTTTCTACGTTGTAAAAGGCAACAGTAATTGTATTTTCTTTTTTATTAAACCACAACATCCTTAAATTTTAATTGTAAAAGTACTAAAATTAAGAATTGTTTTAACCAATTTAGGAACCAATCATTATTAAAACAAAAAACAATTAAAAAACTCATAATCAATAACTTAATATATTTTTAGAAATGTTTCTAATTATGATAAGCGTTAAAAAAAAGTTAATAAATAGTTTTACTTACTTTTTTAATAGTAATACTTTTATATTTGTTAAATACACTTTTACTATGAAAAAACTAATCTTTATATTTTTAATGTTTTTTGCTAGCATACAAATACATGCTCAAATAGATGAAAATCAAACGGGTGCTTGGTATATGTATTTCTACAACCATCAATTTAAAGATTCTCAATGGGGAATTCAAGGAGATTTTCAATATAGAGATTGGCAAATTTTAGGAGATACAGAACAACTTTTATTAAGATCTGGTGTAACCTACACGCCAAAAGATTCTGGAGTTATATTTACATTAGGTGGTGCAAATATTACTACTGGTGTTTTTGGCGATTCAGAAGATACATCAAACGAAAACAGAATTTATCAAGAAGCTTTAATTCCGCAAAAATTAGGCAATCGTTTTTTAATAACACATCGTTTTCGATATGAACAACGTTTTGTAGAAAATCAACATTTTAGAACAAGATACCGTTATAATTTATTTATAAATGTTCCCTTTAACAGTAAAAGTTTAAGTGCAAAAACAATTTATGGTGCATTTTACAATGAACTTTTTATAAATGGAGAAAGAAATATTGGAGATAATAACACTGTAGAATTTTTTGATAGAAATAGAACATATGTAGGTTTGGGATATGTTTTAAACCCAAAAATTAGGTTTCAAATGGGCTGGATGAAACAAACCACAAATAATTGGAGTAAAGGACAGTTGCAGTTCAGTATGCATCACAATTTTTAATATTAATTTTAAATACAGTACTTATGAAAAATTTAATTAATTATTTTGCGATTATAATAGTATCACTATCAGTTATTTCTTGTAATACTGATAAAAAAACAACTGTTGAAAAAACAACTGTTGTAGAAGTTGCTGCACAAAACCCAGTTAAAAGTATTTTAACTGCCGCAGAACAAGCAGATTTAAATCCTGATGAGATTATTGTAAGACTTAAAAAAGGAAATGAAAACTTTGTGAATAACAATCTAACACAAAGAGATCATTCATCACAAAGAAGAGAGGCTATGATTGGTCAGTATCCAAAAGCAATTGTACTTTCTTGTGTAGATAGTAGAGTGCCAGTAGAAGATGTTTTTGATTTAGGTATTGGCGACATTTTTGTAGCAAGAGTTGCTGGTAATATAGAAAATAGAGACATTGTTGGTTCTATGGAATTTGCCACTGCTGTTGCAGGATCTAAACTAGTTATTGTTATGGGGCATACAGCTTGTGGTGCCGTAAAACATGCTATAGATAACACAGATGCTGCTTCTATGGAAATGAATTCACTACAGAATTTGTTGGATGAAATAAAACCTTCTGTTGCACTGGTTAAAACAGATGGAGAAATATCTTCTAAAAATGAAACATTTACAACAAATGTAATTCATCAAAATGCAATTAAAACGGTAGAAGATATTAGAATTGCTTCACCTAAAATGGCAGCATTAGAAAAAGAAGGTAAAATAAAAATTGTTGCAGCGGTTTACAATATGTCTAGTGGTAAAGTAGAATTTATTTAAGAGTTTTCATTAAGTTAATTTTGGTTGATTAATTTAGATTGTTGGCATCAAAAAATAATTTTTGGTGTCAACTTTCTTTTTACCTTTGTAGCTTATGATAGATCAAAAAGAAGCCATATCCGAAAAAGCAGTGTTAATCGGAATTATATCTCAGCAACAAGATGAAACGCAATCTACTGAATATTTAGACGAATTAGAGTTTTTAACAACAACTGCAGGAGGAGTTGCTGTAAAGCGTTTTGTACAAAAAATGGAAAAACCAAATCCTAAAACTTTTTTAGGTGCTGGTAAATTAGATGAAGTAAAAGCTTATATCATTTCTAATAAAATTGGTACTGCTATTTTTGATGATGAATTATCACCTGCTCAATTACGTAATATAGAAAAAGTTTTAGATTGTAAAATTTTAGATAGAACCAACCTTATTCTAGATATTTTTGCTCAAAGAGCACAAACTAGTTCTGCTAAAACTCAAGTAGAACTAGCACAATGTCAATATTTATTACCTCGTTTAACAAGACTTTGGACCCACCTTGACAAGCAAAAAGGGGGAATTGGAATGCGTGGACCTGGAGAAACAGAAATAGAAACTGACAGACGTATTATTAATGATAGAATTGTTCTTCTAAAAAAGAAGCTAAAAACCATCGATAAACAAATGGCTGTGCAACGTAAAAACCGTGGTAAAATGGTACGTGTTGCATTGGTTGGTTATACCAACGTTGGTAAATCTACCTTAATGAATGTGGTTAGTAAAAGTGATGTTTTTGCAGAAGACAAGTTGTTTGCAACCCTAGATACTACTGTTAGAAAAGTAGTGATTAAAAACATTCCTTTTTTAATGACAGATACTGTTGGGTTTATCAGAAAACTACCTACACAACTAGTAGAATCTTTTAAATCTACTTTAGATGAAGTTAGAGAAGCAGATTTATTGCTACATGTTGTAGATATTTCACATCCAAATTTTGAAGATCATATTGCTTCTGTAAATAGCATTTTATCAGATATTAAATGTGCAGACAAACCTACTTTAATGGTTTTTAATAAAATTGATGCATATCAGCATGAAACCATTGATGAAGACGATATTGTTACAGAAAAAGGAAAAGAACATTATACGTTACAAGATTGGCAAAAAACTTGGATGAACGATAAAGAAGTAGCTTCTATATTTATTTCTGCTTTAAACAAAGAAAATTTAGAAGATTTTAAAGAAAAAACGTACGAAGAAGTGAAAAAGATTCATATTCAACGTTTTCCTTACAATGACTTTTTGTATTATGAGTATAAAGAAGAATAATCATACAATTTAATGATTTAAAAAAAAATGAAATATTTGTATATTGCATCTCATACAATTTATATAAGTTATGCAAAAAATAGTCATTTTTTTAGTACTCTCTACCCTACTTTTTAACAATAGTTTTTCACAGCAAAAAAACTACAGAACTACTGTACTGAATAACAACAGTAACTATTTTGAAATTGTAAAACAAAAAAGAGCAGAACTAGCTCCTCTAAAAAATAAAACAGATAGAAGAAGTAAAAAAGCACTAAAACAATTTGAGAGATGGGCTGCTTTTTGGAAAGATAGAATTACACCAAATGGAAATTTTGTACCCCAATCTTTTGCCTATAAACAATTTGAAAAAGAAAAAAAACGCTATACAACCTATAAATCTAAAACTGCAGTTACAAGTGCTGCAACAAATTGGTCTTTTATAGGTCCTGCAACACAACCCAATTCATCAGTATCATTTTACCCAGGAATGGGAAGGTTAAACACCATTGCCTTTAATGGTACAGACACAAATACCTTATATGTTGGCTCACCTTCTGGTGGTGTTTGGAAAACAACAGATGCAGGAAACACCTGGTCTCCAAAAACTGATTATTTAGCAAATATTGGCGTTTCTCATCTTATAATTGATCCTAATAACACCAATATTTTATATTTAGCAAGTGGTGATGCAGATTTTATTCACACAAGATCTATAGGTGTATACAAATCTACAAATGCTGGAGATAGTTGGTCATTAACTGGTCTTAAATATCTATTAACAGAAAACGGAATTATTAGCAAGTTATTAATCGACCCAAACAATAGTAATATTGTTTTTGCAACAACCAGAAATAGCATCAAAAAAACAACAAACGGAGGAACAACTTGGACTAATGTTTTTACAGAAAATGATGCTATCTTTAATGATATTGCATACAAAATTGGAAGTAGTACAATAATATATGCAACTTCTAGGGCTGGTAAATTTTATTCATCAACAGATAATGGTACAAATTGGTTTTTAGTTTCAACACCTTCTAATAGTAGATTAGATTTGGCATTAACTGCAAATGATACCGATTTAATTATGACCTTAGATGAAGCTGGTAAAATTAGAAAATCTACAGACGCAGGGGTTAGTTGGACTGAGGTTAGTACAATTGCAAATTACAATTCTCAGAATGCATTTAACATGGCACTAGCCATTTCCCCCATTGATAAAAATTTAATTTTAGCAGGTGGTGTAGATGGTTGGCGTTCTAAAGACGGTGGTGCAACTTGGGAAAGATATTTAGACGGTTATTGGGAAGAAGGTTTGCCCTATTTTTATGTACATTCAGATCATCATGACATGGTTTTTGTACCAGGAACAAACAGTATTTTTTCTGTAAATGATGGAGGTATAAACAAAGGAGACGCCTCTTTAGATACCAATTGGACAGATTTATCTTCAGGTTTGGCAATTACACAATATTATATGATTTCTGGAACTCCACAAAATACAAATCTATTAATAATGGGAGCTCAAGACAATGATATTGCTGTGTATGATGGCACAAACTTTAAAGGCCAACATGCAGGTAGTGATGGTGTAGAAGGTTTATGGGATTATTCAAACTCAGACATTGCTTGGATGTGCAGTCAAGAAGGTTTTATGACAAGAACCTTAGATGGTTTTGCTACTTCTGTTGCACTAGATATCCCTGAAGGCGCTCCTTTTGTTTGGGAGGTAGAAATTCATCCAACAATACCCACAACAATTTTTGCAGGTTTAGATGATATTTATAAATCTACAGATAGAGGAGATAATTGGACAAATTTAAACTCTGGTGTAGGTACAATTGAATACATTTCTATTGCACCCTCAAATGCAAATACAATTTATGTTTCTGGAGAAAATGGAGAAGTTAAAAAAACAACTAACGGAGGTACTTCTTGGTCAGAAATTACATTGCCACAAAGTGGTTTTGTAAAAAGTATTGAAGTGCATCCAACAAATCCAACAGAAATTTACATTGCATATTCTGGTTACCAAAATGGTAAAGTATATAAATCTATTGATGGTGGAGATAATTTCACAAACATTACAGGTTCTTTGCCAAATATACCTACACATCAAATTCGTTACAAAACAGGTTCTACAAACGATGAATTGTTTTTAGCAACAGATTTAGGTGTTTATTACAGAAATAACATACAAGCAGATTGGGTTCAATTAGGTACAGGTTTACCTAACGTAATTGTAAGTGATATTGCAATTGATTATGAATCAGAAAAATTAAGAGTAGCAACTTTTGGAAGAGGCGTTTGGGAAATTTCTATCACTAATACTGCTTTAGGTATTGATAATAATCAATTAGCAAAAAATGCAATTAGCTTATATCCTAACCCAACAAATAACAAGAATTTTAGTATAAAACTAAATAATTTAGAAGGTAAAAGCAACATCTCTGTTTACAATGTAATTGGTAGTGTCGTAAAAACTTTCAGCTCTGAAAACCAAGAAGAAAAAGTTGATTTATCTGATTTTTCTAGAGGATTGTATTTTGTAAAGGTTACCAATAATGGAAAAAGTATTACTAAAAAAATACTTGTAAAATAATATGAAAATATTTTCATTCCTTTTAATGACCTTAGTATTGATGAGTTGTAAAAATGATATCGAATTAGTTTCTGCCACTAAACAAAAAGTAATTCCTGGTCTAAAAAGTGTTGGTTCTTATTCTAATTATATATTTAAGGTTGATGTGAAATCTGATACGAACATTGTTATACATAAAATTTTAATTGTTGAAGATGGAAGCGTTTTTAACCCACAACCAAGAATTAAAAAAGAAAAGACAGCTGCTTATATTGATAAAATAACAGAAAAAGGAACCTATTTTATTGAAGGATCACTCAGAAAAGGGAAGTTTTCTTTGGATGAAAAAAGTAATTTAGACACTTCTAATGATAAAGCGATTATTTATTACACGCTAAATGAATCAGAAAAAAAAGTTGAAATAAAGTCTTTTATCAAAAAAATAAAAACGAGAAGATAAAATTTAAACACATTATTTTATAGTATTTATTTCTTTTTGAATAGCGTAAATAAAGTTGTAAAAATTATGATTCGCTAAAATAAACTTTATAACTATGAGTACTAAGCCAGAAGAATTAAATGATTATTTAAATAATCATTATATACATAGAAGTAATTGGTTAAGAGCAGCTGTTTTAGGTGCAAACGATGGAATTTTGTCTACTGCAAGTTTAGCTATTGGAGTTGCTGCTGCAAGTGATTTAAGAGCACCTATTATTTTAGCTACTTTGGCTGGTTTAGTTGCTGGTGCTTTATCTATGGCTGCAGGAGAATATGTTTCTGTTAGTTCACAAACAGATATTGAAAATGCGGATATTGAAAGAGAAAAAATAGAATTAGAAGAAACGCCAGATATTGAGCTACAAATGTTGGCAAAAATTTACGAAAAGAGAGGTCTTAAAAAAGAAACTGCCTTAATAGTTGCAAAAGAATTTACTGAAAATGATGCTTTAGCAGCGCATGTTAGAGATGAATTAGGTATCAATGAGATTAGCCAGGCAAAT
Source organism: uncultured Polaribacter sp. (assembly GCF_947497695.1). GTDB lineage: Bacteria > Bacteroidota > Bacteroidia > Flavobacteriales > Flavobacteriaceae > Polaribacter. The sequence continues at coordinate 127,147 of NZ_CANMHM010000001.1, forward strand.
CCTATTCAAGCTGCATTAGCTTCTGGAGCAGCTTTTACTATTGGAGGACTACTCCCTTTTTTAGTCACTCTTTTTCTCCCCTTAAAAAGCATGGAATACACTATCTATGGTTTTGCCATAATTTTTCTAATGATTCTTGGAGCATTATCTGCTAAAGCAGGAGGCTCAAGTATTATGAAAGCTGTTTTAAGGGTTACTTTTTGGGGCACTATTACCATGGGTTTAACAGCTTTAGTTGGATATTGGTTTCATATTAATATTACATAAAATTAGCTTTCAATTATAACTACTTTTGTTATATGAGCATAAAAGGAAAAGAAATAAAAAATTATAAAATAATAATTAGCCAATTTGTAAATCACAATGAAAATTAATAGTCACTATTTATTAATCTTATTTCTTAGCTTACTATCAACAAGTATTTTCTCACAGAATAAAGAAAATTTTCCCAAAACAGGTGTTTTTTTGTCTTTACCAGAAAATTTATACATTGTAGAAGGAAATAGATTAGAAATATTTAAACATTCTATTATAAATGCCATCAATCCTGATAATTATTATTTAGAAGCAACAATAATAAATGGTGAACCAAAAGGATATTTTTATGATAGGGTTTATATTTATGATGCCCAGATTGGAGATGCTGATATGACAATTCAGTTTACTATAAAAAACGATAAACTTGAGATTATAGATACCCAAAAAAGCATCATACATGTTGTAGAAAAAGCATCTAATCCACTAGCTAACAAAACAGTTTTACTAATAGGAGATAGTTTTACCCAAACAGACGTATATCCTAATGAATTATCAAGACGTTTAAAAGAAACAGGAGGATTACCTATTGCTGATGAACTAGAGAACCTAACATTTATAGGAACTAATAATTTTGACGGATTGCCACGTGAAGGTTGGAGTGGCAAAAGTTGGAGTCACTTTTTAAGTAACAAATCACCTTTTTACAACCCTAAAACAAAACAAATAGATTTTGAAAATTATTGTAAAGTGAATGGTTATAAAGGTATTGACTATGTAGTAATATTGTTAGGCACAAATGACTTTTCAAATAACACCATTATTTCTAGTCTTTTCAACAAATTAATATCTTACAATCCAAACATAAAAGGAATCGTAACTGGTGTTATAACACCTACTCCTTTTGGAGGTGCAGGAAGTGAAGGAATACACACCAACCAAACATACTTTAAGGGAGTTGTTAATTCTTTAGCTTATAACAGAAAATTAGAAACTTTGGTAAAAAACAATTATAAAGCTACATTTGTTTTTGCTGATATTTTACCTTCATTAGATACTCAAAATAATATGCAATTTGCTAAAGTTCCATCGAGCTTTAGAAACCAAACAACTTTAGTAAAACAAGGTACAAATAATGTTCATCCAGCTAAAGCTGGATATTTGCAAATTGCAGACATAATATATAATGCATTTGTAACTTTTTTACAATAAAACGGAGACTTTAATAACACGTGATTAAAAAATAAGTATAACAGGAAATAAGCGAAGTAGTTTTTTTACTCTATCTTTCCATCATCAACAGCACCCATTTTTTTAGCTCTATTTTCCCAAGATTTTCTGGCATGAGCTTGTAAATCTGCAACAGAGTCAGATTCATCCATAATTTCTAAACCTAATAAAGTTTCTATAACATCTTCTTGAGAAACCAAACCACTTACAGAACCATATTCATCTACAACTAAAGCAATATGTTCTTTTTCTTTAATTAATTTATCAAACAAATTTGCAATTGATAAATCTCTACTTGTAACGATAATGTTTCTTTTTATAGAAGCTAAATTTTGTGCTCCTTTGCCATTAATCATGGCCTCTAATAAATTATCTTTTAAGAAATAACCCGTAATTTCATCTGGGTTTTCTGCAAAAACAGGTATTCTTGAAAAACGTAAATTTTTATGATTGTTATAAAAAGTCTCAATTGTTTCTGTTTCATCTGCAATTTCTAAAACAGATCTTGGAGTCATTACATCATTAACCTTAATCTCTTTAAAACCTAGTAAGTTTCTGATTACTTTACTTTCATTTTTTTGAAAAACACCGTCTTTTTCAGCCATATCTGTCATTACCAAAAAACTCTCTCTACTTAAAATACTTCCATGTCCTTTACCCCCAATTAATTTTGTTGTTAATTGTAATAACCACAAAAAGCCAGTCCATTTTAATGGAAAAATCATCACTTTTAGTGCTTTAGAAGTAAAATTTGCTAATTGCTTCCAATACGTTGCTCCTATTGTTTTAGGTATAATTTCTGAAGCTACTAATATTAAAATAGTCATTATAGTAGATACTACACCTACCATTAAATCTTCAGTAATTTTTATACCAAAAAATGTTTTAACAGAAGAACCATACATTTCTGCGTAGGCAACTTTTGCTTGCACACCTACTAAAATTGCACCAACAGTATGTGCAATTGTATTGATTGTTAAAATAGCAATTAAGGGTTTGTCTACATCTTTTTTTAAGACTTCTAAATCGGTAGCAAAATCATGTCCTTCTTTCTTTTTTAGGTTGATAAAAGTTGGCGTAATACTTAACAAAACTGCCTCTAGTATAGAGCATAAAAATGAAAAGAAAATTGAAACAGTAGCAAAAATTATTAAAAGTGTCATTAATAGAATTTTAAAGTGTAAAAATACATAAAATAAAGGCTATTAAATATGATGATATCGTTAAAATAAATAAAGCCTCAAGAATTTATTCTTGAGGCTTTATAAAATAATATGTATTTAAATTATAAAGAATAGCTTAAACCAAATACCCAATAAGATTGTATTTTATTATCGGCGTCTTTGATATCAGTTACCCCTTGAAAATTTGCTGCTTCTTGTTTATTATCACGCAAACCTAACTCAAAACCAAGTCCAATTCCTTTCCAAACTGTATAACCAAAAGAATTTGTAAAAGTCCAGTTAGATAAATCTCCATCTTCATAACTTTGAAAGGTAGAAAAATTAGACTTTACACTTAGTTTACCGTATTTTTTAGTATAATCAGCTACAATTTTTGCTCCTAATGAAGAATTGAAAATTGGACTACTGTTACTAAAAACAAAATTGTAATTTCCTGGGTGTATTACAACTACTAAATTGTCTGTAGGTGTCCAAGTAGCACCAACACCTAAATCTAAAAATCCAGGGTTGTTAAAATTGTCTATAATAGTTGTTCTATATTCTGCCAAACCAGAAAGAGCCCATTTTTTGTTTAATCTTTTACCATAAAGTGAACTCAGTGTAAAAACATCTGTTGCAGTTTCAAAGTCACTACTATCAAGGTTGCTATTTCTATCATCTAACTTTACCCAACCTAAATTGATTGTTGCTGAGTTTCTCCAAAAATAATCTGCTTCAATTAAATTAGCAAAACCATTTACAGTTATACCAATATTACCTGCATCTGCATCAGGTGCAACTCTAGAATACCAGTTGCTAAAACCAGATAAATTTGCACCAATGGTACCAAAAGCACCTTTTCTCCATCCTGGTAGTGCATCAATTTTTGCTTGTAAAGCATTTACTTCTCCTTGTAATTCTGCAATTTTAGCTTTTTTTGGAGCTTGTTCTGCTTTTAGTTCTTCTGCTGTTTGTGCATTCATTGAAATACTAATGAATAGCATTAAAAATAAGATTGATAAATTTTTCATTGTTGTGTTTTTAAATTTTAGCGTGCAAACTTACACTTTTTAATTTAGACAATAAAAAAACTAATAAGTCACTTTTTCATGAAAACTGTAATTTAAACCCAAGCCAAATAATTCTCTAAACTGAATTCTACTAGAAGCATTATCGTCAATAATTGTATGAAAAGTCATTTGCATTTTAATATGCTTATTTACTTTAAAACGAATATTTGCTTGATAATCTGTATCTAAGTTGCCAACATTTGCTAAATAATCTGTGTAAACTGTGAGTATATTTTCCATTTCAATGTTTTCCATTAAAATAAACTTATAATAACCAGACAAATTAAAACCTAAACTAAATGCAGTATTTTCTCCTTCTTCCACCCCAAACTTCCCAGAAAAATTATCGTTTACAAAAGTATATCTAGCAGTTGCTGGTGCAATATTAAAGTTGAATTCATCAGATTTTTTTAATAGCATACCAGGTCCAAAAGTTAAATAGGCAGGAGATAAAAAATCAGAAACTTTAATATCTTTCTTGTAATCGAAACCTTTTGTGTATTGTGTTCTAAAGTTGCCAATAAAGGATAAAAACCAATAATTAGCCGTTTTTAAACCAAAAAGAGTGTTCAATTCAAAACGATCATTGGTTTTTCTAAAACCTTGCTCACTTAAATGACTCATTCCATAACCTGTTAAAAGTCTAGAATCCCAATTAATATTATTTTTCTTGTAATTAAAGTCGTAATTAACATTTAAGTCTCCTGCAACTGTATCTTCTCCTCCAGAAGCCCAATTAGAAAAAGAAGATTGATTAAACACAAAAGCAAACCTTCCATGAATTTTCCATTTAGGTTTAGGTAGAGTGTCTTTTTTCTTTTTTTGAGCAAAAAAAGAAGTAGAAGTAATGAGTAATAAAAGAAGTAAAAGTCTTCTCATTTTAAAAAAATTAAACAAAAAATATACTTAGATAATACTATTTTTTAGATTTATATAAAGGTACTGTAGAACAAGCTTCACCAAACATTATTGATCTTGCTATGGGTTGTAGTTTTTCAATTAAAAAAGCATAAGCAGATGCAGGTATTGGTTTTTCTGCACAACCTTTTATAATTACTGGTGCATTTGCATATTCTTTAAAATCTACAAAACTTAATAATTCTTGGTAAATAACAGTCTCTAACAACTCTAAATTACCAATAACAACCTTATTTGCAAAAGGTGTTATTTCTGATGCAACCAACATAAAAGCCCATGAAGGAATAATAGCATCTACAGAGCAAGTAATTGCAACAAAAGAATTTTTATATTGAGACCAATCGTGGTTTTTTACAGACGTTCTAAAGTCTGTTTCTTTTAAAATTAACTCTTGAAACAACCAATCTTTAACATCAAATAAAACTCTTTTCTCTTTAGGATAAATTTCTTCTAAATCGAAGGTTTTTAGTTTGCTGTTAGCTACTCTATTTACAATTTCTTCTTTCATATTTCAGTTTCAACGTTTTAAAGTTTCAAAGTTTTCAATTTTAACTCATCACTCAAAACTCAACATTCATAACTATTTTAAAGCATTCCTAATTCTAACTTTGCTTCTTCACTCATCATTTCATTTGTCCAAGTAGGATCAAATGTAATCTCTACTTCACACTCGTTAATCTCTTTTAATGTTTTTATCTTTTCCTCTACATCTCTTGGTAAACTTTCTGCAACAGGGCAATTTGGCGATGTTAAAGTCATTAGTATTTTTGCATTGTTTTCTTCAGAAACAAAAACATCATAAATTAAGCCTAACTCGTAAATATCTACTGGTATTTCTGGATCATAAATAGTTTTTAAAACATTTACAATTTTATCTCCTATCTCTTCTAACTCTTTATCTGTCATATTGTTTATTTTTCAAAAGGATTTAAACCTGTTGTGTTTTTAATCTTATTATTTACTTTACACTTTAACAAGCTCAGTGTAAAATTAGTTGTAGCAATTAAATTTCAGCCTTTTTAGTCTAAGTCTGTCGAAAACTATTTTTAATTTGCTAATTTACTTTGTTGCCCAATTGCATACATTTTAATATACTTAATCATAGAAACCAATCCATTTGCTCTTGTAGGACTTAAATGCTCTTTTAAACCAATTTGATCAATAAAATCTGTATTTGCAGCTAAAACATCTGCAGGTTTTTGGTTAGAATAAACACGTAATAACAGTGCTACAATTCCTTTGGTTAAAATAGCATCACTATCTGCAGAAAATTTAATTTTGTCATTCTCTAGCTCAGAAAATATCCAAACTTTAGACTGGCATCCCTTTATTATATTTTCATCTACCTTATTTTCATCAGCAATAATTGGTAAGGATTTACCTAATTCTATAATATATTCATAGCGTTCCATCCAATCGTCAAACATAGAAAACTCATCAATAATTTCTTCTTGTATTTCTTTGATAGTCATTTTTAAAACTTATTTTTGCAACATCATAAGATGTTTTAAATTTAAAAAACAAAATTACGACAAAAAAAGTATTTTTAATGCTTGTAAAATAGATTATTAATATCGGTTAATTGGTGTTATTTATTTCTAATTAACGTAAAAAAACCTTCCTTTTTGAGGGAATAAAACAGAAAATGAACAAATTATTAGCAGTAGGTACCGTAGCTTTTGATGCTATTGAAACTCCTTTTGGAAAAACAGATAAAATATTAGGTGGTTCTGGCACTTATGTAGCCTTGGCTGCAAGTCAGTTTGGAGTAGAAACAGGGGTTGTTTCTGTAGTTGGTGCAGATTTTCCAGCATCTTATTTAGAAATGATGCATGCAAAAGGTATTAATACTGATGGAATTGAAATAGATAAAAATGGAAAAACATTTTTTTGGAGTGGTAAATATCATAATGATATGAACTCTAGAGATTCTTTAATTACAGAATTAAATGTTTTAGAAACTTTTACTCCTGTTGTACCTGATAATTTTAAAGATGCTGATATTTTAATGTTAGGAAATTTACATCCTTTAACACAAGCATCTGTGATTGATCAAATGGCAAAAAAACCAAAATTAATAGTTTTAGATACTATGAATTTTTGGATGGATATTGCTTTAGAAGATTTACATACCGTTTTAAAAAGAGTTGATGTAATTACCATTAATGATGAAGAAGCTCGCCAATTAACAGGTGAATATTCTTTGGTAAATGCTGCAAAAAAAATCCATACTATGGGACCAAAATATGTGGTAATTAAAAAAGGAGAACATGGAGCTTTGTTATTTAATGAAGGAAAAATGTTTTTTGCCCCTGCTTTACCTTTAGCAGAAGTTTTTGACCCTACAGGTGCAGGAGATACTTTTGCAGGTGGTTTTTGTGGCTATTTAGCAAAAACTGAAGATATTTCTTTTGAAAACATGAAAAATGCTGTAATATACGGCTCCAACCTTGCCTCTTTCTGTGTAGAAAAATTTGGTACAGAACGTATGGAAAGCCTTACAGCTGATGAAGTTAAAAAACGTTTATACGGTTTTAAAGCATTAACACAATTTCAGATATAAATTAACTATTAAAAATCCGCGTTTAAAAATGCGGATTTTTTATTACAACCATAATAAAAAAATTAAACATCAATGAGCGACGCTATTAAACACGAATGTGGAATTGCACTTGTTAGATTAAAAAAACCATTACAGTTTTATAAAGATAAATATGGTTCTGCTTTTTACGGAATCAATAAAATGTATTTGTTGATGGAAAAACAGCACAATCGTGGACAAGATGGTGCAGGTTTTGCTAGTGTAAAATTTAATGTAGCTCCAGGAACTAGATATATCAGTAGAGTTCGTTCTAATCAATCACAACCAATACAAGATATTTTTGGGCAAATTAACGAACGCTTAAATGGAGTTTTAAAACAAAACCCAGAAATAAAAGACGATGTTGCTTGGCAAGAAGAAAACATGCCTTATGTTGGTAATTTATTTTTAGGGCATGTTCGTTATGGTACTTTTGGTAAAAATAGCATAGAAAGTGTGCATCCTTTTTTACGTCAAAGTAATTGGAAACACAAAAACTTAATTGTTGCAGGTAACTTTAACATGACAAACTCTAACCAAATGTTAGAAGAGTTAATTGAATTAGGTCAGCATCCAAAAGAGTTTACAGATACTGTAACTGTGATGGAAAAAATTGGCCATTTTTTAGAGGATGAAGTGGGTAAATTATATCAAAAAGCAAAGAAAAAAGGATTTAGTAAAAGAAATGCCTCTTCGTTTATAGAAGAAAAATTAAGTATTAAAAAAGTATTAAAAAGATCTTCTAAAAACTGGGACGGTGGTTATGCAATGGCTGGTTTAGTTGGCCATGGAGATGCTTTTGTTTTAAGAGACCCAAATGGAATTAGACCAACTTATTTTTATGAAGACGATGAAGTAGTAGTAGTTGCATCAGAAAGACCAGTAATACAAACTGTTTTTAATGTAAAAATTGATGAAGTGCAAGAACTTGAAAGAGGGCATGCACTAATCATTAAAAAAAGTGGGGTTACTTCGATTAAAAAAATAATAGAACCCAAAGAAAATAAAGCCTGTTCTTTTGAACGTATTTATTTTTCTAGAGGTAGTGATGCTTCCATTTACGAAGAACGTAAAAACTTAGGGAAATTTGTTTTTCCACAAATATTAAAATCAATAGATAGCGATATTTCTAATACCGTTTTTTCTTTCATTCCAAATACCGCAGAAACTTCTTTTTATGGAATGACAGAAGCTGCAGAAGATTTGTTAAATCAACAAAAAACGGCAAAAATTTTAGCTGGAGGCACAAAACTATCAGCAAAAAAAGTTACTGAAATTTTATCAGAAAGACCTCGTTTTGAAAAGATAGCCATTAAAGATGCAAAATTAAGAACCTTTATTGCAGATGATAGTAGTAGAGATGATTTGGTAGAACATGTGTATGATATTACTTATGGTGTTGTAAAACCTACTGATAATCTTGTTATTATTGATGATAGCATTGTTAGAGGAACCACTTTAAAGAAAAGTATTATTAAAATTTTAGATAGATTAAGTCCTAAAAAAATAGTGGTTGTTTCTTCTGCTCCTCAAATTCGTTACCCAGATTGTTATGGAATTGACATGGCAAAAATTGATGGTTTTATTGCTTTTAATGCAGCCTTAGAGTTATTAAAAGATACCAATCAATATCATATTGTTAAAGATGTTTACAATAAATGTAAGGAGCAACAAGCCAAAGACGATACAGAAATTGTAAATTATGTAAAAGAAATTTACAAACCTTTTAAGGCTGAAGAAATATCTGTAAAAATAGCTGAAATGTTAAAAACAGCAGATATTAAAGCAGAGGTAGAAGTAATATATCAATCTATAGAAGGCTTACATAAAGCATGTCCAGAAAATCTTGGAGATTGGTATTTTACAGGTAACTACCCAACTCCAGGAGGAATGAGAGTTGTTAATCAAGCTTTTATTAATTTTTATGAAGGGAATGATAAGAGAGCCTATTAAAATACTCTTTTTATTAATTTTTTTATTAAACCTTAAATCCATACCTATTAACTAAAAACAAGGTCATGTTATCTAATATATAAAGAAATAGTGGACTTAATTTTTATTTTTGTAATACCCCCTTTTTTCAAATTACAAATAAATTATGATCAAATTTTTAGCAAAAATACTTTTACAAAAAATACTATTTTTTACCCTTTTTACGCTAAGTATAAGCTCTACAGCTCAAAAAGGACCTGGAGGAATTGGAAATACTGATGGTTTATCAAGCCTAGTTTTATGGACAAATCCTGATGATATTATCGAAGTAGATGATGCCGCATTTGCAGGATGGGATGATTTATCTGGTTTTAGTTCAGATTTAACACAACCTACAACTATACTCCAGCCAAAAATAAAAAAGAACCTTCTTAACGGATATGATATTGTTCGATTTGATGAAACAGTTGCTTCAATTGCAGCAGATGGAAAAAGACTCCAAAAAACAAATTTTACAAATTTCCCTACCACTGCAATTTCTGGTTTTTATGTAAATAAGACAGCAGACGCGAGTAGTGATGGTGTTCTATCTTATGCTTCAACTGCAAGTAATAATAATTTTCTAATATTTAATAGTGATAACCTACAGATATATAGAAATAACCGTCGAACTTATAATTTAGAAGCAAACACTAATGTTTGGAATATTGTTGGATTTGGATGGAACAGTGTTGGAGGAACTTCTAGAATGTCTCTAAATGGCACAAATAGTATTACTGTTAGTGCTAACCAAAGCGGAACTCCAATTACAGCAGGAGGAGATTTAGCTTTAGCTGGAGAACAAGATGGTAATAGTGGCTCTCCTTATTCTTTTGACCCTAATCAAGCACATCAAGGTGATTTTTCTGAAGTAATTATTTTTAATACTTACATCACTGATGTAGAAAGAATAATAGTTGGTAATTATTTATCTGCTAAATATGACATTGTTTTAGATGCTTCAAAGAATTTTTATGATGAAGATACATCTGGTGAAGATTTTGATTTTAATGTTGCAGGAATAGGACAAGCATCAGATGGAAGTAATCACACCGATTCTCAAGGAACAGGAATTATAAAAATAAATACACCAAGTTCTTTAAGTGATGGAGATTATTTATTTTGGGGGGAAGATGTAAAAGATGCAAGTTATAATTTCTCTTTATCTTCAGATTACAACCAAGTTTTAGATACCAAATGGAGAGTTAGTAAAACAAATGATTTAGGAACAGTTTCAGTTTCTATAGCTGGTTCAGATTTAGATTTTGCTGGTAACACTCCTTGCTCTATTCAATTAATCATTGATAATGATAGTGATTTTTCTTCACCAACTTCAACGATTACTTTTACAGAAAGTGGCGGTATTTATACAGCAACAGGTGTACCATTTACAGACAATGATTATTTTACAATTCAATACCAAGATTTAATTGTGGTAGATGATACTCAATTTTACAATGGCTCAGGGAATTCTAATGTACCAAATACCAGTAACAATTGCTACAAACTTTTAGTAAAAAGTTCTTCTGATGGAAGTTTCCCTTTAACAGAAGATGCAAATGTTAGAGAAATTGCAGTAGAATCTGGAGGTATTTTAGCAGTTAATTCTGGTTTTAAATTACAAGTTGCCAATGGTATTGCTAATGATGGAGAAATTCGGTTGGTAGGTACTTCTCAACTAGTACAAACACACACAGGTACAAATTTAAACACAGGTTCTGGATCGCTTTATGTAGATCAAACTGCAAGCACTGGTAATGTGTATAATTCTGGTTATTGGTCATCACCAGTAAGAAAAACAGGAACAACTGTTGGTACAGATTTTTCTATTGATGATATACTAAAAGATGGCTCTATACCAATTGCTGCAACACCAACTTTAGGAGAAGCTATTGATATTGATTTTATTGCAGGTTTTGACGGAGACAATAGTAGTACACCTATAAAGATTAGTGATAGATGGTTGGCTACCCTTATAAATGCACAAGAATTTACACTAATAGACGCTACAGATGCAGTATTAAAACCAGGTTTAGGATGGAACATGAAAAGTACAGGAGCCTCTTTTACATTTAAAGGAATTCCTAATGATGGTATTTACACAGCCTCAATTTCAGAAGACAATTACAGTTTATTGGGCAATCCTTACCCTTCTGCTTTAGACTCAGAAAAATTTATTACAGACAATTTAACAGAAATTGTTGGTACCATTTATATTTACAATAGTGGTGTGGCAGATAACTCTCATGTTAGAAGTGAATATACAGGTAGTTATGACACCATAGTTTTGGGTATTACAACTGGTGATGCTTTAAATTTACCTATCGGACAAGCTTTTATTATCACCAGAACAGATACTGGTTCTGGAACTGCAACCTTTCAAAATTCACAAAGAACAGGTATAGATGTAAGTGCTACACCTGCAATTATTGCAAAAACAAGAAATACAAATAGTTTTCCTATTTTAAGATTAGGTTTTGAATTTGATGTAAACCAAAACCAAACTTATAAAAGATCGTTAGTTGTGGCTTTTAGAGGCTTAACAGCAAGCTTTGAAAATGGTTATGATGGAGAAATGTTCGATCAAAAACCTAGTGATTTAAGTTTAAAGATTCAAGATAGTGAAAGCCCTTTTGTAATATCTAGTATCGAAGATTTTAATGAAGATTTAGAAATCCCTCTAAAATTAGTGTTAGACCAAAATAGAGCAGCAACATTTAAAATTAATGCTTTAGAAAATTTTGACCCCGTAACTATTTATTTGAATGACAGACTAGAGAATAAATTCTATACTTTATCAGAAGAAGGAGTGATTTTAAATTTAAACCAAGGCACTTATGAAAATCGCTTTTTTATCACTTTTAAAAATAATACACTATCAACTTTAGAACCTAAAATCGATTCAAATTCTATTAAAATTATTTCAAAAAAGGATAAAGAAGTAGTCATCAACAACCCCTCTAGTTTATTTTTAAAAACCTTAAAGGTTTATGATTTATTAGGTAAACAAATATTAGATACTAAATTAGAGACTCTTAAATCTCAAATAAATCTAGATTTAAATAATAATTCTTCATCAATTTATATAATAGTTTTAGAGACAAATAATGGTGTAATTAGAAAAAAAATAATCCTTCATTAAAACTAATTTATTATTTAATAAAAATTTAAAGTTGTATTTTTTACAAACACTAGTGTGTTTAAAAGATTGGTTATCAGTTATTTTTTATTGATATTTGTAGTGCTAACTAAACTATCTTTTCATTATTTTTAATAATGTTTGACTATAACCAGATTTTATACACACTAGAAAACCCAAACAAAAATGGCATTTTAATTTTTGTTATTGGCTTTTTATTTGCACTATCTTTTTATCATATTTTGTTGTTTATACAAAATAAAGACAAAGTCTATTTTTACTATGGCTTATACACTTCTTTAATTTTATTAGCATACTTAAACCTTATATCTACAGGTTTTTTTGCACTAATTGTAAAACCTTTTTTACCAATTTTAAATTCTTTTGAAGTTTTTTTAAAGTGGTTGTTTGCTGCTGTCTATTTTATTTTTGCATTTGAATTTGTAGAATTAAAAAAGTATTCTAAAAAATGGTACAAAATCATTTTTTATTCCATTTATGGGGTAATAGCAATTGGGTGTGTAATTCAAGTAATATCTTTAATCATAAAAGATATATCATATATATTTAATTGTTATTTTCTAGTATATATTCCTGTAATATCTATTATTTCATTTATAGGTTATTACATGCTTTTTAAAATGAACCATCCTCTAAAACACTATATTATTATAGGTTCGTTGGTTTTATTTGTTACCTCTATTATTGGAGCTGCAATTTCTTTTTTAGAATTATTACCCCTAGAAAACAGGTTAAGAGATAGTATCTTTTATTTTGGTGTAATCATAGAAAATATTTTCTTTTCACTTGGGCTAGGACATAAACAAAAGTTAATTTATGAAGAAAAAAATAAACAAAAAGAATTAAGGTTACAGGCTATTTTAGAGGCTCAAGAAACAGAAAGAAGTAGAATTGCTAGAGAATTACATGATGGCGTTGTACAAGAAATTGGAAGTGTTATTTTAAAATCTAGACATGCTTTATCTAAATTGGATTTGTTACATACTAACGAATCTCAAGAATTGTTAGAAAGCTTAGAGAATTCTAATAAAAACCTTAGAACTATTTCTCATCAAATGATGCCAATAGCTTTAAAAGAACTAGGTATTTCTTCTGCAATAAATGATTTATTAGAAAATAGTTTAACTTATTTAAACATTAAACATACTTTAGAACTTTTTAATATTTCTGAAAGGTTACCAGAAAAAATAGAAGTTACTATTTATAGAGTTCTTCAAGAATTGATTCATAATATTACAAAACATAGTAAAGCAACAGAAGTTAATGTTCAATTATTTAAATCAAATAATCATATTATTTTAATAGTAGAAGATAATGGTGTTGGTTTCAACGCTAAAAAAAGTAAAAAAGGGATTGGTTTATTAAATATTTCTAGTAGGCTAAATATGCTAAATGGAACTGTTAATTTTGAATCTAGCAATAATAATGGTACTTTAATAACCATAAAAATACCTGTAATATAATGCCTATAAAAATTTTAATAGCAGATGACCATCCTTTAATTGCAGAAGGGATAAAAAATGTTTTTGAAAATAAAGAAGATTTTCAAGTTGTTGCTGTTGTTAATAATGGTAAAAAAGCTATCAACTTTATAGCACAACATTTAGTAGACATTGTGCTATTAGATATCAATATGCCAATTATGGATGGAATTGAGTGTGCTAAAAAAATTACATCCGAATTTAAAGAGGTAAAAATTGCAATGCTTTCTATGTATCAAGAATCTTCTCTCATAAAAAATTTAATAAAGATTGGAGTGAAAGGATATATGTTAAAAACAATCCCTAGTGAAGAGCTTTTAAAGGCAGTTAAAAATATTTACAACGGTAAAGAATATTTTAATACAGAAGTAACCAAAGCATTGCATTCAGAAAATTCATCAAACTTAGAGCAATACTATAAAAGATCTCCTCTTTTAAAAGAATTAACTACTAGAGAAAAAGAAATTATTAAATCTATTTCTCAAGGAAACACAAATGTTCAAATTGGTAAAAAACTATTTATAAGCCCAAGAACAGTAGATACCCATAGAACAAATATCATGCGTAAATTAGAAATACATAATATGGCTGCTTTGATTCGTTTTGCATTTCAAAATGGGCTAACCTAATAAAACACTAAATAAATTGTTTTAACATACATTTAAGACGTTATTTTTATGGCTTTCATAGATTTATCAAAATCTAAACTAAAAGAACAATGACCTCAAAAAAAATACTTACGAAACTACTTTTAGTTACTTTTATATTTGGTTTATCTTCAGAAATGAGTGCTCAATTCTGGAAAAAAAAGAAAAAAGTAGCTACTAAAGAAACACAAAAATCAAAACCAAAAAAAGGAGATTTAAAACCTTATAATAAAGTAGTTACTAAAGATTTTAAAACGGACGATGGGTTGTTTAAAGTGCATCAAAAAGAAAGCACCTATCTTTTTGAAATTCCAGATTCACTTTTAAGAAGAGAATTATTAATGGTTACAAGAATAGCTAAAACTGCTTCTGGAATTGGTTTTGGAGGAGGTAAAACAAACACACAAGTATTACGTTGGGAAAAGAAAAATAAACAAATATTATTACGTGTTGTTTCTCATGATGTTGTTGCAGATACTATTTTGCCAGTACATGAAGCAGTTGTAAACTCTAACCTAGAACCTATTTTATTTTCATTTCCTATTAAAGCAATTAGTAAAGACTCTACAGCAACTGTAATTGATGCAACCTCATTATTTTCTACAGATGTGAAACCTTTGGGTTTTCCAGACTCTTACAGAAAAAAATATCAGGCATCAAGAATGGACAAAACACGCTCTTATATAGAAAGAGTGAGCAGTTATCCTCAAAATATTGAAATTAGACATGTAAAAACCTATTTTGCTAACAAAGCACCATCTAACAGTGCTATGGGTTCTATAACTTTAGAGATGAGTAATTCTATGATTTTATTACCTAAAACACCTATGAAACGTAGATATTTTGATGAACGTGTTGGTTGGTTTGCAAGAGGTCAATTAGATTATGGTTTAGAAGCTCAAAAAAGTAAAACGGTTACTTATTTAGATAGATATAGACTAGAAGTTAAAGATGAAGATATTGAAAAATTTAAAAGAGGCGAACTCGTAGAACCTAAAAAACAAATTGTTTATTATATAGATAGGGCAACTCCAGAAAAATGGGTTCCATATCTAATAGAAGGTATTAACGATTGGCAAGTTGCTTTTGAAGCAGCAGGTTTTAAAAACGCAATTATTGCCAAAAGAGCACCTTCTAAAGAAGAAGATCCAGAATTTAGTCCAGAAGATATTCGTTATTCTGTAGTTCGTTATTTAGCATCTCCAATTCCAAATGCAAATGGACCTCATGTAAGTGATCCTCGTTCAGGAGAAATTTTAGAATCAGATATTAATTGGTATCACAACGTAATGTCTTTATTACACAATTGGTTTTTTATTCAAACAGCAGCCATTAATCCTGATGCAAGAAGTAACAGTTTTAAGACTGAAACTATGGGAGAATTGATAAAATTTGTTTCCTCTCATGAATTAGGACATACCATTGGATTGCCACATAATATGGGAAGTTCTTCTGCTTACCCAGTAGATTCTTTACGTTCTGCTACCTTTACTAAAAAATATGGTACTGCACCTTCTATTATGGATTATGCTCGTTTTAACTACATTGCTCAACCAGAAGATAAAGGTGTTTCTTTAATGCCAAATATTGGTCTGTATGACAAATATGCAATTGCTTGGGGATACAGACCCATTTTAGATAAAACTGCCGAAGAAGAAAAGCCTATTTTAGATTCTTGGATACTAAAACATGCAGGTAACCCAATCTATAGGTTTGGACACCAACAAGCAAGTGGTGTTGTAGACCCTAGCTCTCAAACAGAAGATTTAGGTGATGATGCTATAAAAGCATCTATGTATGGAATTAAAAATTTAAAAAGAATTTTACCTAATTTAGAAGAATGGACTTCTGAAAAAGGCGAAAATTATGAAGACTTAGCCAATATGTATGGCCAACTATTAGGGCAGTTTGATAGATATATGGGCCATGTAACTGCAAATATTGGTGGCGTTTATGAAAATTTTAAAACAACTGACCAAGAAGGTGCAGTGTATACACATGTAAACAAAGCTAAACAAAGAGAAGCCTTACAATTTGTAATAAATAACTTGTTTAAAACACCAGTTTGGTTGCTAGATAAAAACATTTTTAGCAAAACAGAATTTTCTGGTTCTGTAGAAAGAGTTAGAGGTTTACAAGCAAAAACACTAAACAATATTATAGACGCTGGTAGAATGGCACGTATGATTGAAAATGAAACTTCTAATGGAGCTAATGCCTATTCTCTAATTCATATGATGAGAGATTTACGTAAAGGTGTTTGGAGTGAAATTTATAAAACTAGCTCTATTGATACCTATAGAAGAAACTTACAAAGAGCATATTTAGATCGTTTAGATTATTTATTAAATAATGCAAAAGATCAAAGAGGAAAAAATAGTGGTTACATTAAAAATACGGGTATAACCATCAATCAGTCTGATGTGAAATCTGTTGCAAGAGGCGAATTAAAACGTTTACAACATGATGTAAAAGTGGCTTCTAGAAGAGGGAATACATTAACAAGATATCATTTACAAGATGTAGTAGATAGAATTGATACTATTTTAGATCCTAATTAAAATAGCTTTTACAATTTTTAAGCCCCTTGCTATTTTAAATTAGTAAGGGTTTTGTATGTATACAATGCTATAAAAAGTACACTATCTTTGCAACTCAATATTTTTCATGAGTCATACACTTTTATCTTCCTATTTACAAAATTCTCTTATCAATTTGCGAACTCAACAGAAATACGTTAAATTTGAAATATGGAAATAAATATTCAAAATGCCAAAATTGACCTAATTCAATGGCTAACTACTCTTGAAGATAGTTCCTTGATTAAAAAAATTATGGAATTGAGAAAAAATGAAACAGAAGATTGGTGGAATACGACTTCTGATGCTGAAAAAAAATCTATAGAATTAGGAATTTCAGATGCTGAAAATGGTCATTTAAAATCAAATTCTGAAGCTAAGAAAATATATGGAGAATGGCTATAAAATTCTTTGGACAGACCACGCTTTAAAAGAATTAGCAGATACTTACGAGTATTTGAAAATACATTTTTCAGAACGAGAGTTAAAAAGACTCTCTACAGAACTTCACAATACTTTAAATTTAATATCACGAAATCCATTTCTTTTTCCATTATCAGAAAATAAAAAAGTTAGAAAAGTGGTTATTAGAAAATTTAACACAATGTATTATCGCGAAAAGCAAAATCACATTGAAATTCTTTCATTTTTTTCTAATAGACAAAATCCTAACAAAAGAAAAATATAAAATTAAGAGCAAGCTAATATCACAAAATAAATTCCGCTACACGTTTAAAAACTACCCTATCTTTGCAGCTCAATATTTTTTATGAGTCACACACTTTTATCATCTCCTTTACAAGGTTTTACAGATTATAAATTCAGAAATGCGTTTAACCATTTTTTTGGTGGAATAGATACTTTTTATTCGCCATATATTCGTTTGAACGGAAAAATGGTCATTAAAAACTCGTATCAAAGAGATTTACTTCTTGAAAATAACAACACATTAGAAGTTATTCCCCAAATTATTACCAATGATGTGGATGAATTTTTATTCGTTTCTAAATACGTAAGAGAATTAGGTTATAATGAATTGAATTGGAATTTAGGTTGTCCTTATCCTATGGTTACAAAACGAGGAATGGGTTCTGGTTTAATTAGCGATGCTAAAAAAATAGATAACATTCTGCATCAGGTTCATAATGAATCTGACATTTTAGTTTCTATGAAAATGAGAATGGGATATGAAAACCCTGAAGAAATTTTAGATGTTTTGCCTATTTTAGATAAATATCCTCTTAAAAACATCGCCATTCATGCAAGAATAGGGAAGCAATTGTATAAAGGAGGAACAGATTTAGATTCTTTTCAAAAATGTTTAGACAATACTAAACATAAAATGTATTATAATGGCGATATTACTTCTGTTGCTGCTTTTAAAAAACTACAACAACGTTTTACTACAATAGATCATTGGATGATTGGTAGAGGCTTAATTGCAGATCCTTTTTTACCAAGTATGATTAAAAGTAATACTACAACATATCCAAAAAACAGGTTTGATATTTTTAATGAATTCCACGATCGTATTTACCAAGAATATGATGCTGCTTTATCTGGACCAACACCTATCAAAATGAAAATGTTAGGTTTTTGGGAGTACTTTTCTCAAAGTTTTTCAAATCCACAGAAAACCTATAAAAAGATTAAAAAAGCAAGCAATGCTAAAAAATACGAAATTGCTGTGAGAGAAATTTTGAAAGAAGCAAAAAACGGATAGTTATATTCTTTATCACTAATCTGGATAATAACTCCACTTACCAAATTTATGATTGTAATAATGCGTTGTTCCTTGAGTACCAATATAATATTGCAACACAAAGTTTTGTTGGTTAGCAGTACGATAAGAAAAATGCTTTGCTAATTTTTGTTTTTTAAACTCATATTCCAAAATATTCTCTGGAAAAATTTTATTCAATTCTTTATAATTATAAACGAATTTACGTATTTCTAAAGCTTCTTTTTTAAGTTCAGACCATTTTATGAACAACACAACTTTATAGGGAATTACTATACCCCCAATTATCAATGCTATAATATAAGCTATAATTTTTAGTCTAAAAAAATAACATAAAACCGGAATTATATTTAACAAAAATATAAAAACAAACAGCATTTGTTTTACCTCACCTAAAGTGTAGTAGTAATAGTAACAGGCAATTATTTCTAGACATAGTAAGATTAAAAAGATAATCTTAAACAAGCTATCTATTTTTTGGTTTAGATGAAATCTCATAAAAATTAAACAAAAAACAGCGTAAAATATTGCTCTTTAGCATTAATAATACTACAATTTATCTATAGAACTTTCCTTATTAAAATCAATCAAAACATTGGCTATCACAGCATCAATTCTTTCTTTATTAATATCATATTTAAGACTAATTCCATTTTTCTCTGGAAATTGTTCTATAGTAACTGTTGTAGAAGGAAACGCAAAATCGACTCCTAATTCTTTCGCTAATTTTACAATAGCAATGTGTAATCTATGTTTAGAAGATTGTTCAATTCCCCAAGCCAAACTTTTAAAATACACATTTACCATAATTAATAAAGCAGAATCTCCAAAACCAGTAAACTCAACATTATAAGAATCTGATCGTGTTTCTGGGTGAGCAATAATAATTTCTCTAACTCCTTTTACAAAGGCTTCTATTAACTCTGGTGGTGTATCGTAACGCAAACCTAAGTTGGTGTTGTAACGTCTAAAAAGTCTTAAACCCTTGTTATTAATCACAATTTCAGATAATCTACTATTGGGTATTTGAAATACAGAGGTATCTGCAGCACGTACTTGTGTAGATCTAAAACCTACTTTTTCTACAGTACCTACAACTTCTCCTGCTTCAATCCAATCTTCTATATGAAAAGGTTTGTCGAGAAAAATCATAATAGTACCTATTAAATTTTTCACAGTGTCTTGTGATGCTAAAGCAAATGCCAAACCACCAATAGTTGCCCCAGCTAACATGGTTGTTGCATCCACTCCAAAAAGAATTAACAATCTAAATAAACCAACAACAATAACTATTCCTGTTAAAAAACTATGTAAAATGGGTACTAATTGGTCATCTAATCTGCCATGAGTTCTTTCTGTAAAATCCCCATAAATTTTCATTATAACTTGTACTAATTTTAAGAAAACGTAAATCCAAAAAACAGTTTCTGCAATATTTAATACTAAAAACACAAATGTATTGGTAGTTAAACCAAATTGTAAAGAAGGAAAAACTTTATCTACAAATGCAACTGTTGCCAGTAAACTTATAGGATGTGCTAACTTTTTTAATACTTTATTGATTTCTAAATTGGTGTTTTTTGTAATTTGATGCTGAATTTTTAATAAGATAAAAAAGGCGATTCTTTTTACAATTAAAAAAATAAGATATCCTAAAACAAGCATTAACAGTAAACCAATACACTGCCAAACTTCTAAACCAAGTATTTTTTTATGACCATAAGTAGGTATAAAGTCTTGTAATTTTTGAACATACCAAGGATAGACTTCTTTATATAAATTGTCTATAGCAGAAACAGTTTCTGATGAATAATACCAATTCCCTTCTATTTTTTCTACATAAATCTGAGGCATTCTTTGAGGGAACAATACATACCTTGCATACGTAGCATAACCAATAGTATCTTTATAATTAGGGTTTGTAGGTATTTTATTTACATCTACAAACAAACCTTTACCATCTAAAACTTGCTTTATTTTGATGGCTTTTTTAATTGCCTTTTCTTCAGTAAGTCCTAAAATAGTTTTTGCTGCTTTTTTAGGTTGATAAGAATCTGACTGCAAAAAATACAAATGCGTGTATACTGTAGCATTAGGATTTTTTAAATTTACGTAAGTAGAATCTATTTGAGCATTTGCTACAAATGAAACAAAAAATAATAGCCAAATTAAGGTACGCATTCTAATTTTGTTAAATTGATGTTAATTGAAATGCAAATTTAAACCTTTTCATTTTTTAAGTGTCAAAGAAGTACAATTAATAATTAAAACAAATAAAAATGAAAAACATAGTAACAGTATTAGTTTTAGTATTCGCATTTACATTTACTACACAAGCACAAAAAAAAGGAGGAAAACCTTCTGCTGAAAAAATGCTCATGAAAATGACAAAAGATCTTAACCTAACAGAAGATCAACAAAATCAGATTAAACCTTTATTGGTTGAACAAATAGCCGATAGAAAAGCTGCTATGGAAAAAAGGAAAGCTTTCCAAGAATCTGGAGAAAAACCATCTAAAGAAGAACGTAAAGCATTTAGAGAAGAAAGAATGACTAAACAAACAGCTATGCACTCTAAATTAGCAAACATTCTTAACGAAGAACAATTGGCTAAGTTTGATGCTCAAATTGAAGAAAAAAAAGAAAAAGCAAAAAATAGAATTAAAAAAATTAGAGAATAAAGTAATCAACTTTTCTAATTTTAGTTTGATTAAATTTTAAAAAGTTCGGTTTCTTAACAGAAACCGAACTTTTTTTTAATTAACTATTAGCTGTTAAAAACTTGTTAAACAGTTTTTTTGTATTAAACCCTTTTTCTTTTTATGAGTCAAAGAAGTATATAAAAAAACATTTAAAATAAAGATAGATGAAAAATTTAGTAAGCATTTTAGTATTGGTATTTGCAATAACATTTACTACACAAGCACAAAAGAAAAAAGAATACAAAAGACCTAAGTTAACAACAGAACAACACACCAATTTAGCTATAAAAAAAATGACTTTGGCTTTAGATTTATCTGAACAGCAACAGAATGAAATAAAGCCAATTTTAATGGAAAAGATGGCTGAAAGAAAAGCTGCTATGGAAAAAAGAAAAGCCTCTAAAGAGGATAAAAAAAGACCTACAGCAGATGAAATGTATGCAATGCAAATGCAACGTTTAGACAACCAAATTGCAATGAAAAGTAAAATGAAAAGTATTTTAAATAAAGAGCAATTTGAGAAGTTTGAAAAAATGCACTATAAGAGAAATAAAAAAGGAATGCATAAAAGGAAAGGAAAAAAAGGTAGTAAAAAATATAAAGGAGAAATGCAAAATCAAAATCCTGAATAATAGTAAATTGAATTAATTTTGGTTAGTTATTTGATTGATAAAACCCGATTTCTTAATTGAAATTGGGTTTTTGTTTTTATAACGAATTTGCGTTAGGGATAGAACGACATGTTTGAGCTCTTTTTTGTTTTTTCAAAAAAAGCGAGTAGTGAAAGCCCGACCTTTAGGGAACGCCCTAATATTATTCTTTAAACCAACTTGAGTATTTTAAATAATTGTTGGCAATTCTGTCGATTTCTCCAGAAATAAGTTCTTGCGAAATATCTTTTACTTTTTTGGCAGGAACGCCTGCATAAATACTTCCACTTTTTACATGCGTATTTTTGGTAACCACTGCTCCTGCTGCAATAATTGAGTTAGATTCTACCACACAATCGTCCATAATTATAGCACCCATGCCTACTAAAACATTGTCTTGAATTGTGCATCCATGTACAATTGCATTGTGCCCAATAGACACATTATTGCCAATTGTTGTTGGCGATTTTTGGTAGGTTGCATGAAGCACTGCACCATCTTGAATGTTGACTTTATTCCCTATTTTAATATAATGGACATCGCCTCTAATTACTGCATTAAACCAAACACTACAATCTTTACCTAATGAAACTTCACCTACAATTGTGGCGTTTTCTGCAATGTAACAGTCTTTTGGTATTTGTGGATGCTTCCCTTTTACTGGCTTTATAATTGGCATGTTTTATTGTTTTATTAAACCTTACAGATTTTAAAAACTTGTGAGGTTTGTGAATTATTTAAAATACGAAAGTAAATTACTTTTTTTAGAAGCAGAAACTAAAATTTCTTTTCCGTTAGAAACAATGACGCTTCCTCCTTTTCCTTTTTTATATTTTGTAATTGCATTTACATTGACCAAATACGATTTATGGATTCTAGCAAATGTGTATTCTTTTAAAGCTTCTTCAAAATACTTTAAAGTTTTGCTTACCAATTTCTTAGAATTTGCCAAATGTATTTCTGTATAATTATCATCTGCTTTGCAGAAAACAATGTCATTAATATCTAAAACTTCAAAACCATCTTGTTGTGGAATGGTAATTTTACCTAAGGCAGAATTTGTTTTAGGAGTTAATATTTGATGCTGTAATTCGTTTTCTTTTTCCTTAATTTGAGTAACAATATTTACTGCTTTTATCAACTCATCTATAGAAATTGGTTTGAGTAAATAATAACTGGCATGGTTGTTTAAAGCTTCTATTGCATAATGATCATAAGCTGTTACAAAAACGGTTTCAAAGGTTCTGTTTGCTACTTTTTCTAACAAATCGAACGCGTTACCAAAAGGCATTTCTACATCTAAAAATACCAAATCTAATTCGTGTTTCTGAATTAAATTATAGGCTTCTTCTATGTTTTCTGCTTCGCCTAACAATTGAACATTTGGGCAGTATTTACCAATGTAATTGCGTAGAATGTCTCTACTTATTTGTTCGTCTTCTACAAGGATTGCTTTTAATTTCATATATTTTGGGTTGTTCTTGCACAGAGATACACGAAGGTTTCATTTAATATTTTGACACAGATCTCATAGGTTTTCACGGAGTAAAATGTTTTTTTTTAAAAATTCTCTGAAAAACTCAGCGTCTTTCTCTGTGAATCTCTGTGTGATAACTACTTCTTCTTCAATAACAATTCCACTTTTGTACCTTCTCCGTTTTCTAAAACATCAGCTACTTTTACAGAAATACTGTCTTTGTACATATCGTTTAAAATAGCTATTCTATTTTTAATGGTACTCATTCCTTTTGATTTTTGTTTGAGTTGATTATTTGTTTTTAATTCTTGCGATTTTTTTCTTCCAATTCCATCATCAACAATAATTACAGAAACGGTTTCATCATTTTTTTTAGTGATTGAAATGTCTAAATTGCCCATCTCTTTTCTGTATCTTAATCCATGCCAAATAGCGTTTTCTATATAAGGTTGTAATAGCATTGGTGGAATTGAAAATTGCTCTAAATTAATGTTTTCATCTACAGAAATAGTGTAATTAAACTTATCTTTAAAACGATTGTGCTCTAACTTTACATACAATGTTAGCAATTCTATTTCTTTTGTTAAGGGGATAAAATCTTCATCAGAATTTTCTAAAACGGAACGCATTAATGCAGAAAATTCAGATAAATATCGGTTGGCATTCCGTTCATCATTTACAGCAATAAAACTGTTTACAGAATTTAAAGCATTAAAAATAAAATGAGGATTCATTTGAGAACGCATCGATTTTAATGCCAATAAATTATTCGCTATTTTTTGCTGTTTGATATTTCTAAACATAAAATATGCCAATAAAATCATCAATAAAAAACCACCTACTAAAGAGTAAATAATAAGGCGTTGTCTTTGGTTGCTTTCTTCAGATAATTTTTGGTCTACATAAGCCAAATTAATTTTACTTTCTGCTAATTCTTTGTCTTTGTCCAAACTCGAAATTCTATTTTGATTGTCGGAAATTTTCTTAGAAAAACGTTTTACCTGTTGTATTTCTTGCTCTTTTTGGAGATAAGATTCATCTACCAATTTTACATAATCTTGGTAACTTTTTAAAGCTTTATCATAAGCACCAACAGTTGCATAGACTTCAGATAATTTTCTGGTCGCATCTTTTTCAATGATAATATCCTTTTTGAAATCAGCATCTTTTATACTCTTTTCTAAAAACGGAATTGCCTTTTTATAATCTTCTTTTAAAATATATGCATTTCCTATTTTGTAATTTATTTCTTGCGAAGTAATTATTTTTGGTTCTAATACGTCTTCTTTTTTTATCGTTTTATTTTGGGCTGCTTTTACAAGACTCTCTTTTCTTAATTTAATTTCATCATCAAATTGATTGGATTTATTGTAATAATCTGCCACTTTTTCTTCTTCTTTTAAAGCACGACTTACATTTTCTTTAGCTGCTAAATCTAAAGAATTTTTATACTGAATATTGGCTTGTGTAATATTTCCTTCGGATGCAAAAACAGTTGCCAACTTAGAGTTTAAATCTGTTATTTTGGGTGTTACTAAATTTTCTTTGGCAATTGCTAAAGCTTGTTTATAATTATCTTTTGCAGCGTTGTATTTTTTTACAGCAAAATCGATATCTCCTAAACCTTCTAAAACTATAATCTTTTCATAATTACTAAGGTTTTTTTCTAACAAATCTAAATAGGTTTGTTTATTGGCAGTATAATCCTTCAATAAAAACTGAGCATTTGCTAAAGCAATTTTTGTGGTGTTACTCTCTCTAATTTGATTCGATAATTTATAATTATTTACTGCTAAATCATACTGTTTCCAATATAAATACACATCTGCTAATGTTTTATAGGAAGCTGCATTTCGTTGCTTTATTTGATTATTTTTTAAGCTTTTTTCTACAAAAGACAAACTTTTATCAATATCTTTTTTCTTATAAAATTTTGCAGAATCTAAATATTGATGATAAAAATCTAATTCTTTAGACACAGATTTACTTCGAGAATATTTACGAATTGTTGATACTTTATCAGCAGAAAAACCTTCTACTAAAATTTTTATTTCTTCGTTAGATTGTATGGTATAATAAATTGTTTCAAAATCTGGATGAGTAACTCTAAGCTCATTCCCTACTCTCGCTTTTACAATATAACAACCTCTAATTTGATGGTAATAAAATTGTTTTTCATTTACAAAAACCTCCGCATTTTTTATAGAATTTCCAGTGTTTTTATCTTCAACCTTTACTTTTATGCTAAATGTATTTGTTTGATAATCTACACCTATTTCTTGGGCAGAAACAGCTACAAACAAAAACATAAACAGATAAATAAGGTGTTTTTTTAAAATCATTTTTAAATTATATGTTGTAAACATACACACAAAAAAGCATCCAAAAAAATGGGTTTTCCTTTAATATTGCTTTTATAGCTATTAAAAATAGTGCTTCCCTAAATCAAATACCTTTTCACTCATTCAAAAGTAGGTTTCACTCATTATCGATTTTTTATGAATTAAGTTGGTGTTAATATTGATCTATCAAACCAAACTTTTAATCATTTATATAATCTAAAAAAAAACTTATCATGAAAAATTCAGTATTAAAAGTTGTAACAATTTTATTCTTATTTGTAACCACAAGTTATTTTGCAGCAAACAAAATATCATCAGAAAAAATTAAAAACCAAACTATTAAAGTTGCCTTATTGTTAGATACCAGCAATAGTATGGATGGATTGATAAACCAAGCAAAAGCCCAACTTTGGGAAATTGTAAATGAACTTTCTTATGCAAAATATGGCCTACAAAAACCAAATTTAGAAATTGCTTTGTATGAATATGGAAATTCTAATTTACCCTCTAGAGAAGGATTTATTAAACAAGTATTGCAGTTTAGTAATGATTTGGATAAAATATCAGAAAAACTATTTTCTTTAACTACAAATGGAGGAAATGAGTTTTGCGGACAAGTAATAAAAACGTCTTTAAATGAACTTAGTTGGGGAGAAAATAAAGACGATTTAAAAATTATTTTTATAGCAGGAAACGAACCTTTTACTCAAGGAAAAATCAATTATAAAGATGCTATTATAGATGCAAAAGAAAAGAATGTAATTATTAATACTATTTTTTGCGGTAATTATACTAACGGAATTTCTGGCATGTGGAAAGATGGAGCAACTTTAGGTGGTGGTGATTATATGACCATCAATCAAGATAAAAAAATTGTACATATTGTTACTCCTTATGATAATGAGATTATTATTCTAAACAAAAAATTGAACAACACCTATATTTATTATGGTAACAAAGGCTATTCTAAATATTCGAATCAAAGCAGACAAGATAAAAATGCAGCCTCTTTAGATGAAGTTGTCATTGTAAAAAGAGCGGTTAGCAAAAGTTCTCGTTTATACGATAATTCAAGTTGGGATTTAGTGGATGCTGAAAAGAAACAAAAAGTAGATTATAAAACCATAGAAAAGAATAAACTCCCAAAAGAGCTGCAAAATAAATCGGAAGCTGAAATTAAAAGCTATGTAAAAACCAAAGTAAATGAACGTGCAAAAATTCAGCAAAAGATTAAAGAATTAGATGAAAAAAGAAGGAGTTTTATCGCCAAAAAACAAAAAGAAGGCACCAAAAAAGATGAATTGAATAACGTGATGATGAATGCTATAAAAAGACAAGCAAAATCTAAAAATTATACTTGGTAAAAATAGCATTGTAATTGGTTATTCCACAGAGTTACTCGGAGAATTCCACTGAGATTCACAAAGAAAACCATTAAATTTTCTCTGTGAATTTCTGTGCGTTTACTCTGTGAATGTTTGTGTTACAACGTTCACTAAGAATTTTAAACCTCCATAGAAACCACCAAACCTTCGTTACTTCTTACATTAAAAACAGTTTCATCTTCAAAAATTAAATACTGCCCTTTTATACCTACTAACTTACCTGTATAACTGGGTGTTTTTATCAAATTTAAACTTTTAGGTTTCAAGGGATATTTTAAAACTGGAAAATTGATATGCGTTTCAGCATTGTTTTCTATAAAATACTCTTTTGCTTCTTCTGGGATAAATTCTTTTAATTTATCTCGCCATTCTATTAAATTAGCATCTTCAATATCATTTTTTAGCATTTTACGCCAATTGGTTTTATCTGCAACATGCTCTTTTAAAGCAACTTCTGTAATACCTGCTAAATATCTATTGGGTACTTCTACAATTTCTAAGGCTTCATGTGCTCCTTGATCTATCCAACGAGTTGGCACTTGTGGCTTTCTAGTAACCCCTACTTTTACATTGCTTGAATTTGCCAAATACACAATATGTGGTTTTAATTGTACTGATTGTTCGTAGGCTAAATCTCTATCTTCAATACCTAAATGTGCTTTACTCAATTCTGGCTTCATAATCCAATCACCAGCATTTGGAGTTTCAAAAAAACACGATTTGCAAAAACCTTGTCTATAAATTTGCTTTTCTAAACCACAGTTTAAGCATTCATAAGTAACAAAATTGATGGTAATTTCTTTATTGATTAACTGATTCATGTTAATGAAATCAGTTTTCATATCTAAATAATACTGAATTTCTGCTGCTTTTTCAGTCAACATTTTTTTTAAAACTCCTTGATACTTCATATAAAAGATTTTAGTATTTTTATCGAACGATTTAAAAAAAGTTATCTTAAAATCGAACTAAACAAATTTACGAATTTCTATGGCGTTTCAAATTATCAATTCTATAATTTCTTGGTTTTTAAAGAAACGAAAACATCAAATAGAGTTATTTTTAAAATATCCTATCGATGTACAAAATGAAGTACTTGTAAAACTTTTAAATACGGCTAAAAATACCGAATTTGGACTAGAAAAAGGGTTTTCATCTATTAGAAATCATAAAGATTTTTCTGAGAAAGTGCCTATTCAAAAATACGAAACTTTTGAACCTTTGATTGAGCGTTGTAGAAAAGGAGAACAAAACTTATTTTGGCCTACAGATATAGAATGGTTTGCAAAAAGTAGCGGCACAACCAATGCTAAAAGTAAATTTATACCTGTTTCTGAAGATGCTTTAAAAAATTGCCACATGAAAGCTGGTAAAGATATGTTGTGTAATTATATTAACAACAATCCTACAACACAATTGTTTACTGGTAAAGGTTTGCGTTTAGGTGGTAGCTCTGAAGTGTATCAAGATAATGGTTCTTATTTTGGTGATTTATCTGCAATTATTATAGAAAATATGCCTTTTTGGGCAGATTTTAGCTCAGCACCTAGCCAAGAAGTTGCTTTAATGAGCAATTGGGAAACAAAAATGGATGCCATTATTGATGAAACAATCAATGAAAATATTACCAGTTTAGCAGGTGTACCTAGTTGGATGCTCGTTTTATTAAATCGGATTTTAGATAGAACAGGAAAAGATAACATTTTAGAAGTTTGGCCAAATTTAGAGGTCTATTTTCATGGAGGTGTAAACTTTAACCCCTACAGAGAACAATACAAAAAAATGATTCCTAAAGCAGATTTTAAATACTATGAAATCTACAATGCCTCTGAAGGTTTTTTTGCAATTCAAGACATTAATAATTCTAAAGAATTGTTGTTAATGTTAGATTATGGTATTTTTTATGAATTTATACCAATGAGTGAGTATAAAGGCGAAAACTCTAAAACAATTACTCTTGCTGATGTTAAAAAAGAAATAGACTATGCCTTAATTATCACTACAAATGGTGGTTTATGGCGTTATTTAATTGGAGATACGATTCGTTTTACATCTTTAAATCCCTATCGAATAAAAATTACGGGACGCACAAAACATTATATAAATGTGTTTGGTGAAGAATTAAATATAGAAAATGTAGAAGATGCTTTAAAACTAGCATGTGATAAAACAAAAGCTACAATTGCTGATTATACTGTTGGCCCAATTTTTATGCAAGGAAAAGAAAAAGGCGGACATGAATGGATGATTGAATTTATTGAAAAACCAAGCTCTTTAGGTTATTTTTCTGAAATGTTAGACAATGCTTTAAAGTCTATAAATTCTGATTACGAAGCAAAACGTTATTTAAACATAACGTTAATGCCTCCAAAAGTTCATCAAGCAAAAGAGGGTTTATTTTATAGTTGGTTAAAGAAAAACAACAAATTAGGTGGGCAACACAAAGTGCCAAGGTTGTCTAATACTAGAGAATTTATTGAAGAATTATTAAAATTATAGAATGAACACATTTTTTGAGCAAAACAATGTTTATTTATTAGAAAACCCAGAGCTTGCAGAAGCTTTTCAAAATATAATGACTTACCAAAAATACCCTAAACATACTATTCTGCATGAAGCTGGTAAAGTTTGTAACCATATGTATATTATAGTTTCTGGTATTTCACGTGTTTTTTATTACAAAGAAGATAAAGATATTACTTGTTATTTTGCAGCAGAAAAAGAAACGATGACTGCTATAGATAGTTTTATACAGCGTACTAAAAGTAAATACTTTGTAGAAGCATTAGAAGATTTAGAGGTTTTTAAAATTGCACACTCAGACTTAGAAAACTTGTTTGAATCTAACCCAAAATACGAACGTTTTGGTCGTTTATTTTTACAACAACTTTATATAGATTTGGTTGAAAGAATAGACGATTTACAACTACACACAGCACAAGAACGTTACAAAAAATTATTAGCAAAAAAACCTTATTTATTTAAGCGTGTTCATGCAAAACATATAGCTTCTTTTTTAGGAATGACTCCAGAAACTTTTAGTAGAGTTAGAGGAAATGATCATAAAAATGATTAATATTCTTTTCTTGACAATTGTCAAGAAGAGTTTATTTTTTATAAAATACTTTTGTTGAATAAACAAAGAGTAATGACCATTTTACAAAAACTTCAACAATTTTATAAAGAGAATAATTTTAAAGATGATGGATGTGTAAGTGATGATTTTTTTGAATCAAAATTTAAATTAACCACTTTAAAAATACCTAATTCTCAATTTAGAAAAGATGTAATTCACATACACAATATTCAGCATATTTTATACAATTGTGATACCACTTGAAAAGGAGAAGCATTTATTGCTAGCTGGAAAATAGGCTCAAAAATGTGGAAACACTTCCTCATTGGATTTATGAGCCTTTGTGCAATTCTTTTTTTCTATTTCCAGTAATCATTTTAATCACTACTACATTTTATTTACTATGAAAAAAATATTAATTATTAATGGGCATCCAGACAAAGAAAGTTATTGTTTTGCAATTCATGACGCTTACAAAAAAGGAGTTTTAAATTCTAAAGCAGAACTTCAAGAAATTTATATTCAAGATTTAAACTTTAATCTTAATTTAGAATTTGGTTATCGAAAAAGAACTGAACTTGAACCTGATTTATTAGCTGCACAAGAAAAAATAAAATGGGCAAATCATATAGTTTGGATTTATCCTGTTTGGTGGGGTTCTTACCCTGCAATAATGAAAGGGTTTATTGATAGAGTTTTTCTACCCGGTTTTGCATTTCAAAAAAGAGAAAATTCTGTTTGGTGGGATAGATATTTAACAGGAAAATCTGCTAGAGTAATTTCTACATTAGATCAACCTGCTTGGTATTACAATTGGATAAATAAAAAACCAAGTCATGCTGCAATAAAAAGGCTAACTTGTGATTTTGTGGGCATAAAACCAGTGAAATTTACAACGATAGGTTCTTTACGTTTGTCTAAAGATTCGTACAGAGAAAAATGGTTAGAAAAAGTTAAAAAATTAGGAAAACAAAATAAATAAGATGATTACAACTACCCTATCAATAATACTTTCAATGCTCTTTTTATTTTTTGCAAGCATCCACTTTTATTGGGTTTTTGGCGGAAAATGGGCATTAGAAAAAGTGATACCAACTAAAACAAACATAGAAAACACCAAATTAATTCCAAAATTTGCAACAGTAATTGTAGCACTTATATTTTTAATGTTTAGTATTATTTATTTAATAAAATCTGGGTTCTTAAATATTCAACTACCAAATTGGATAACTAATTATAGCTATTACATCATACCAATACTTTTTTTATTAAGAGCTATTGGAGATTTTAAATATGTAGGATTTTTTAAAAGTATAAAAAAAACAACATTTGCAAAGTGGGATCGAAAATTATTCTCTCCTTTATGTCTATTTATTAGTATAGCAGGATTTTTAATCGTTTTATTAAACTAAACCTTACGCTCTACAACATAATCTATCATAGTAATTAGAGAACTTTTAAACTCAGATTCTGGGTAACTATCTAAAATTGATAGAGCTCTTTGTTTATAACTATTCATTTTAGTGGTTGTATATTCTATACCTCCATTTTGTTTTACAAAAGCAATTACCTCTTTAACGCGTTTTTTGTCTTTATTATGTTTTTTTATAGAATTAATTAACCAACTTTTTTCTTTTTTAGAACAATTGTTTAAAGTGTAAATTAAGGGTAACGTTAGTTTTTGTTCTTTGATATCAATTCCTGTAGGTTTGCCAATTTTTTCATCAGAATAATCAAACAAATCATCTTTTATTTGAAAAGCAATACCAATATATTCTCCAAATTTTCGCATTTGTTGCACAGTATCATTTTTTGCACCCACAGATGCAGCACCAATGCCACAACAAGCAGCAATTAAAGTTGCTGTTTTTTTACGTATAATATCAAAATAGACTTCTTCTGTAATGTCTAATTTTCTTGCTTTTTCTATTTGTAACAATTCTCCTTCACTCATTTCTCGAACTGCAATAGAAATCAATTTTAGCAAATCAAAATCTTCATTATCAATAGATAAAAGCAGTCCTTTAGAGAGTAAATAATCGCCCACTAAAACAGCAATCTTATTTTTCCAAAGAGCATTTAATGAGAAAAAACCTCTACGTCTGTTACTATCATCAACCACATCATCATGTACTAAAGTTGCTGTGTGAATCAATTCTACTACAGATGCTCCTCTATAAGTACGTTCATCAAAACCCCCATCAGAAACCATTTTTGCTACTAAAAAAACAAACATTGGGCGCATTTGTTTCCCTTTTCTACGAACAATATAATACGTTATTCTATTTAAAAGCGGTACTTTAGACAACATAGAACTTTTAAACTTTTCTTCAAAGAGTTCCATTTCGTTTTTAATAGGGAGCTTTATAAGTTCTGTTGGTTTCAATTGCTGTCTTAAATTTAAGTAACAAAGCTACAAAAAAGAGAGCTAGCAACATCAAAAACCATAATCATTATACAATTGTCTAAAAAATAAAATATATGTTATATCTTAGATTCTTAATTTATTAAAAATGAAAAAAATTACTTTATTACTTTTATTAAGTATTCTTAGCCTAACAATCAATTCTCAAACTATTCTTTGGTCTTCTGATGCTAGTGATTATGAAAATTTTCCAAACATTGATAGTGATGGTGATGGACATAATTGGGAGGTTCATATTGATAGTTATGAATATTTAGGCTTTAATCCTGGACCTAGTTTTTTTTCTGCTTCTTATGATAATATTGAAGAAAACCCAAGGCCTTTAACGCCTGACAATTTACTTGTTACCCCTATAATTGCAGTGCCTAGCAATGCAAAAACAATCACTTATAAAATGAAAGTTGCTGCTTTAGATCCTAATGATTTTGAAGAAAAATTTGCGGTTCTTGTTTTTGATGATGATGATATTGAGGCTGGTGAGTTTTTAATCTATGAAGAAATACTTACAGAAGGTGGTGAAGGTACTGCAAAAGAAATTAGTGTAACCCTAGAAATTGAGCTTGCCTTTGCTGGCAAAAACATCCGTTTTTATGTAAGACATTATGATTGTACTGACGAACTAGCATTGATAGTAGATGATTTTGAAGTGTCTTATTCAACAACATTATCCACAGAAGATACGCTTCAAGAAAAAATAAGCATTTACCCAAATACAGTGAAAGATATTGTTACAATCAATACCAAAAAAGCAATAAGTGCTATTACAATTACAAATAATTTAGGCCAAAAAATAAAGGAAATTGAACAAAAAGACATTCTTAATAATACCATTAATTTAAATGATTTGTCTAAAGGAATGTATTTTATGACAATTAAAATTGATAACAAATTGCAATCTTTTAAAATTTTAAAACAATAAAAAGGTATGCAAGACATTCATTTTCCTATTACTTTTGAGTTTAAAATAACTACGTTAGCCAATGATTTTACTGCAAAGGACAAAACTGGTAAAACAATTGCTTTTGTGCGTCAAAAAATGTTTAAACTCAAAGAAGATATTAGTGTTTTTAATGACGACACAAAGTCTCGTTTAAATTATAGAATTAAGGCAGATACTTGGTTAGATTTTTCAACTGCGTATTCTTTTTACGATACTAAAGACAAAGAGTTTGGTAAAGTAGTAAGAAAAGGATGGAAATCTTTATGGAATGCTCATTATGAAATTATCAACGAGCATCAAAAACAGCAATATGTTATTAATGAGAAAAATCCGTGGATTAAAATTTTAGATTCTTTATTGGGCGAAATTCCTGTTTTAAGTTTTTTTACAGGCTATCTTTTCAACCCTACTTATTTGGTAAAAAACACACAAGGAAAAACAGTTGCTGAGCTTAAAAAATTAAAATCTTTCTTTGGTAAAAATTTTGAAGTTTCTAAAATTGGCGAATTAGATAATAATGACGATGATAGAATACTACTAGCCTTAATGATGTTTGTTTTATTAGAAAGAAGAAGGGGATAAAATAGGGTTATGAAGTATAATAGGGGTTGGCTGTAATAAAGAAAATATAACACAAAAAAAATAACAGATGAAAAAGTCACTACTAATTTTAATTTTGCTTGCAGGAAATTTGACAATTGCACAAACAATTATTAGATATAAAATGCCTCAAGGTCACGTTATTTCAAAAGAGAATTTTGATAGAATAATAAAAGGTATTGAAAAACAACATTTTGAATATAAAGTGATTGACAGTATAATTAAAAAAGACACTTTAACTCGAATTATTGATATAAAACCTGAAGGATATTTTAAAACAAAAGAGAATAATGAAAAATTTAATCCTCACGCACGATTTGAAAAAAATAAAGGATTAAAATTCAAAATTTCTGAATTTTACAATTATGAAGGAAAAAAAATACTTGAAAATAGACTAATTGGCAAACCTACAATTATTAATTTCTGGTTTATAGGTTGTGCACCTTGTGTTAAAGAATTACCTTATTTTAAAAAGCTGAAAACTAAATTTGAAAATAAGTTAAATTATTTGGCAATTACGTTTGACAGTAAATCAAAAGTCGATGAGTTTCTTACAAAAAATGAATTTGATTTTTTACACATAACAGATTCAAAGAAACAAATTAATGATTTAGGAATAAATGGCTATCCTTTGACATTTATACTTGATAATGAAGGAAAAATAAATGAAATATTTGGAAGTATACTTAATGATTCTGAATATAAGGAAATAATTGAAATAATTGAAAAAAAATTACTGTAGCCAACAACTTATATAATTTATTGCTTTTTTAGGCTCACTTGCGAAAGTTCTCACGAACTTTCTTGGTTCGAGTTTTATTAAGTTACTTTACTGTTTAAAACACGCAACTAACCTTACACAAACAGGTTAACAAATACTATTAAAATTTTATCGTTGTAACAATCTAAAATTACAAAATATATCTAAGCCCATAAATAGCAACAACAGGTGTTATCGCTAAATTAAAACTTAATTTTTTTGCTAATTTATAGTCTAAATTGATGCCTCCTAAAGGGTTAATTTGACCTGTAAATAAAAAGCTATTTCGAAAAGGAATGGTTTCTACATCTTGTAGTTTTCCATGATAACCATACATAAATCCAAAACCATATTGCATAGAAAAATTTTCTGTAAAAGCTATTTTTCTTTTATATAGTGCTGTTAAACTTGGCTCTCCAAAAGAGTTGGTAAACCTTGCAAGCTCAAAACTTTTATAATTAAAACCTACATAATATACTTCATTAAACTGCAAAGCTGTATAATGTGTACCAAAAGGAAGTATAGTTACAGAAGTTTCCAATTCTTCTCCTTTTAATTTGTTCCAAAAAGTTTTTTCTTGGGCTTTTAAGTGTAAGGTAGCAAAGAGTAACACACTAAAAATAATGATCTTTTTCATATTGATTTTTTTATGTTTTATTAGCTAATTGTCCACAAGCAGCATCAATATCTTTACCTCTACTCCTTCTCACATTTATGGTAATATCATGCATTTCTAAATTAGAAATATAATTATTAATGGCTGATGAACTTGCTTGTTGAAACTCCCCATCATCAATTGGGTTGTATTCTATTAAATTAATTTTACAAGGCACTGCTTTGCAAAAATCTACCAATGCCTTTATATCTTCTTTTTTATCGTTAATTCCGTCCCAAACAATGTACTCGTAAGTGATTGCTCGTTGTGTTTTTTTGTACCAATATTCTAAAGATTCTTTTAAATCTTTTAACGGAAAAGTGGTGTTAAATGGCATTATTGAGGTTCTGACTGAATCTATTGCAGAGTGTAATGAAACCGCTAAATTGAATTTCACCTCTTCATCTGCCATCATTTTTATCATTTTAGGCACGCCAGATGTAGACACTGTTATTCTTTTGGATGACATCCCTAAACCTTCAGGAGAGGTAATCATCTCAATAGATTTTAGTACGTTTTTATAGTTCATTAGAGGTTCTCCCATTCCCATAAAAACAATATTGGTTAGTTTTTTATTGTGATACAATCTACTTTGTTTGTCGATTACCACAACTTGATCGTAAATTTCATCTGGGTTTAAATTACGCATTCGTTTTAAACGTGCAGTTGCACAAAACTTGCAATCTAAACTACAACCTACTTGGCTAGATACACAAGCTGTTGTTCTTTTTTTAGTGGGAATTAAAACAGATTCTACAATTAAACCATCGTGTAATTTGATACCGTTTTTAATAGTACCATCTTCACTTTTTTGCATAGAATCTACCTTGATATGGTTAATAACAAAGTTGGCTTCTAACATTTCTCTAGTTTGTTTAGAAATGTTGGTCATGGCATCAAAAGTATGTAAAGACTTGCTCCAAAGCCATTCATAAACTTGGTTACCTCTAAAAGCTTTGTCGCCATTTTCTACAAAAAAATCGCGTAATTGTTCTTTGGTTAAGGCTCTTATGTCTTTCTTTTTCATTGGTTTAAGCTTTAGGCAATAGGCTTTACGCTATAGTCTTTTGCCTAAAGCTTATTGCCTAAAGCAAAATATTATATAATTAACATTGCATCTCCATAAGTAGAGAATCTGTATTTTTCTTTGATGGCTACTTTGTAAGCTTCCATTACAAAATCATATCCTCCAAAAGCTGCTGCTTGCATTAATAAGGTAGATTTTGGCATATGAAAGTTGGTTATCATTGCTGTTGCAATACTAAAATCGTGAGGTGGAAATATAAATTTATTGGTCCAGCCATTGTAAGCATTTAACTCCCCTTTAGAAGAAACGGAAGATTCTATGGTTCTCATTACAGTAGTACCAACTGCACAAACTCTTCTTTTTTCTT
This sequence comes from uncultured Polaribacter sp., assembly GCF_947497695.1. Taxonomy (GTDB): domain Bacteria; phylum Bacteroidota; class Bacteroidia; order Flavobacteriales; family Flavobacteriaceae; genus Polaribacter. The sequence goes on from NZ_CANMHM010000001.1 coordinate 164,349, forward strand.
TTTTTGCTTTGTTAATTTTGGTGGCAGTTTCATCTGATATAATAATCTGCTCAGAATCCATTTTATGCTTAGATAAATCTTCAACTTCAACAGGACTAAAAGTACCTAAACCAACATGTAATGTAGTTTCTGCAAAATCTACTCCTTTAATTTCTAAACGCTTAATTAAATGTTTAGAAAAGTGTAAACCTGCTGTTGGTGCTGCTACTGCACCTTCATGTTTAGCATAAATAGTTTGGTATCTTTCATCATCTATAGCTTCTACCTCTCTACCAATTTCTTTTGGCAGTGGAGTTTGGCCTAATTCTAACAATTTTGCTCTAAAATCGTCATAAGGACCATCAAATAAAAAACGTAAAGTTCTACCTCTAGAGGTTGTATTGTCTATAACTTCTGCTACTAAACTATCATCTTCACCAAAAAATAATTTATTACCAATTCTAATTTTTCTTGCTGGGTCTACTAAAACATCCCACAATCTATTTTCTGCATTTAGCTCTCTTAATAAGAAAACTTCTATTCTTGCTCCTGTTTTTTCTTTGTTCCCAAACATTCTTGCAGGAAAAACTTTGGTGTTATTTAAGGTCATTATATCTCCTTCATCAAAGTAATTTATAACGTCTTTAAATAATTTATGTTCTATGGTTTGCTCTTTTCTATTTAACACCATTAAACGAGATTCATCTCTATGTTCTGCTGGATATTGAGCTAAAAGTTCTTCTGGTAATTCAAATTCAAAATTTGATAGTTTCATATATATCTTTGCTTATAAAGTTTGCAAATATACGATATGGAAATAGGCGTTGTCAAGTGTTTGACAGTTTAATTTATAGTTTATCTATTTTAATACCAATTTGTTGCATATCGTCCCAAAATTTTTGATACGATTTTGTAACTACTTCAGCATTTAATATTTGAATAGGCACTTTAAATGCCAAAGGTGCAAATGCCATTGCCATTCTATGATCGTTGTAAGTTTTTATAGCAATATTTGGGTTTATTGTTGATGAAGTTTCTAAATGTAAACTTTTATCTGTTACAGAAATTGTAGCACCTAAGTTGGTTAATTCATCATTTAAAGCAACCAATCTGTCTGTTTCTTTAATTTTTAAAGTATGTAAACCTGTTAAATTACAAGCAATGTTTTCTGCAAAACAAGTTACTGCAATGGTTTGTGCAATATCTGGTGCGTTTTTTAAGTCGATTTCTAAAACGTCTTTATTTGTTTCTTTTACTTTTTTTAGTGTGATAAAATTCTCGCCAAAAACAGTTTCTACTCCAAAATGCTGATAAATTTCTGCCAAACAAGAATCTCCTTGAAGGCTTTCTTTTTTGTAGGCTGATAAAGAAATTTGAGACCCAATGTCTGATAAAGCTGCAATTGAATAAAAATAACTTGCAGATGACCAATCAGATTCTACAACAACAACTTGTTTTTTTATTGATTTTTTAGGAAGCACTTTTATAAAGTTTCCTTTAAAACTGGTATCAATGCCTAATTGATTCAATAAACTCAACGTCATGTTTATATAAGGTACAGAAGTAATTTTACCAACCAATTCTATTTCTAATCCGTTTTCTAATTTTGATGCAATTAGCAACATTGATGAGATGTACTGGCTACTAACGTTTCCGTTAATTTGTACTTTATCTGTAGTTATTTTTGTGCCTTTAATTCTAATTGGTGGATAGCCTTCTTTGGCTTCGTAAGTAATATTTGCACCTAAATCTTTTAGGGCATTTACCAAAATTTCAATTGGTCTGTTTTGCATTCTATCAGAACCTGTTAAAACAGTTTCTCTACCTTGTTTTACAGCAAAATAAGATGTTAAAAAACGCATTGCTGTACCTGCATGACCAATATTTACAGTTTCATCATTCGTAGAAAGTGCATGTTGCATGTGTACAGAATCGTCTGAATCTGATAAGTTTTCTATAGAAAGTTCTGGAAATAAATTTTGAAGAATTAACAATCTATTGGATTCACTTTTAGAACCAGAGATTGTTATTTTCTCATTCACTTTTTTATCTGCTACAACATTTAATAATATATCCATTTCCTGAATTCTATAAATTGGTTTTATGTAAATATTTGAAAAATATAATATTTAGACCTCACAGGTTTTGAAAACCTGTGAGGTCTTTTTACGTTCCGTTTTTTCAATTGCCAAAGTTACTACTCAAAAGAGTTTTGACAAAGTTTCTTTGTAATAAAATATAAGTGGTAAAATCGAATCTATAAAAAAACCACTGATTTACCAATTTTTATTGACGTTGTCATTCCTGCGAAGGCAGAAATCTATAACTAAGCTGTTTTGGATTCCTGCCTTCGCAATAATGACAGACTTATTATTTTAGACGATTCCTTTTAAAAAAATTCGTGAATTCGTGGCTAAAAAAATTAAGAATCAATTGAAATTTCACTTTTCAAATCCAATTCAATCGCATTTTCTAAATCTTGTAAATGCTGTTTTCTAACTTTTAATTTGGTTTCAGCATGTGCTTTCTTATTTAATTTAGCAAACATCCCTGCTACTTTAATGGCTGTTGCTAACACCTGATTTTCAGGAACAATCCTATCTAAAAACCCTGCTTTTACAGCATCTTTAGGATTATAAATTTCTGCATTATTTACACTTCTGTTTAAGTATACTTTACTCAAACGAGAATTTGCAATCGCAATACCTGCATTGTGCATTGTCATGCCAATTAATACCTCATTAAAGCCGATTTTAAAATCGCCTTCTGCACCAATTCTATAATCTGCAGAAAGTAATAAAAATGCACCTTTTGCAATTGCATGACCAGAACACGCAGTAATTATAGGCTGAGAAAAAGCCAACATTCTTAAAGATAATTGAGAACCTTTTGTTACCAATTCTTTAGCTGATTTTGCCGATTTTGTCATCACTTTTAAATCAAATCCACCAGAAAAAATTCCTTTTTGACCTGTAAGAATTACTACTTTATTTTCTTTTTCTGCTTGATCCAAACCTGCATTGAATCCTGCTATAACTTCATTCGAAATTGCATTTGCTTTTCCGTTATTAATTGTAATTATTGCGTAATTTTCTGCTGATGTGTAGGTAACAAATTCGTTCATTGTTTTGATTTTTGAAACAATTTACAATAAAAATCAACACTTTTTAAATTTTAAATATTTTTTGGGCGTTCCCTAAAGGTCGGGCTTTTCGTTACAATCTTTTTTTTCGTACCTCAAAAAAAGGATTTCCACTGCAATCCCTAACGCAACTTGATAACTAATAATAAACCTTAAACCTATCAACTAAAATTCAATAATTATTAATTGTTTAAATTTGCCAAAAAAGGAAGAAATAAAAAACACTCCTTTTATTTTAGAGGATATAAAATTTATGAAAAACATTAAAAAATTCTTTCTTCAATTTCAGCAAAGTTTTTCTCTACTATTTCTTTTAAAATGGACTTTTATCTGTTTGCTAATTGGTGCATTTACAGGTTCTGCATCTGCTATATTTTTATGGACTTTAGAATGGGCAACCAATTACAGAGAAGCAAATGTTTGGATTATTTGGCTGTTACCAATTGCAGGTTTAATCATTGGTTTGTCTTATCATTATTATGGAGAAAGCGTTGTAAAAGGAAATAATTTGTTGTTAGAAGAATATCATGCTCCTAAAAAAGTAATTCCTTTTAAAATGGCTCCTTTGGTTTTTATAGGAACTATTCTTACACATTTATTTGGTGGTTCTGCTGGTAGAGAAGGAACTGCAGTACAAGTTGGTGGTGCAATTGCAGACCAGTTTACTAAAATTTTTAAACTCAATAATTTAGATAGAAAAATTATATTAATCTGTGGAATAAGTGCAGGTTTTGCATCCGTTTTTGGAACACCTTTGGCTGGTGCAATTTTTGCATTAGAAGTGATGCTTATTGGACGCATAAAGTTCGATGCTATTTTACCAAGTTTTTTAGCAGCCGTTTTTGCCAACTATTTTTGTGGTGTTTGGCAAATTTCTCATCATACACATTATACAATTTCTACAGTTTCAGAATTAACTCCTGCAACTATTTTATGGTCTTTATTGGCAGGTATTATTTTTGGTTTGGTAAGTCTATTATTCTCAAAATCAACTCACTTTTGGGGTAAATTATTCAAAAAAACAATTAAATATCCACCATTAAGACCTGTAATTGGAGGTATCATTTTAGCAATTGTTGTCTATTTAATGCGTACTACAAAATACATTGGTTTAGGTGTGCCAACTATTGTAGATGCTTTTCATATCGACTTAAATTCGTATGATTTTTTCTTAAAACTACTTTTTACTTCTTTTACTTTGGGTGCAGGTTTTAAAGGTGGGGAAGTAACCCCGTTATTTTTTATAGGAGCTACTTTAGGAAACGTTTTAATATGGTTTATACCAATGCCAATGCCATTATTAGCAGGTATGGGTTTTGTAGCCGTTTTTGCAGGTGCAACCAATACACCTATTGCTTGTACAATTATGGGTATTGAATTATTCGGAATAGAATCTGGTGTTTTTGTTGCTTTAGCTTGTACAACTTCTTATTTATTTTCTGGTCATTCTGGTATTTATGCTGCTCAAATTATTGGCAGTCCAAAAAATTTATTTTTTAAGAATGAAAAAGGACAAACGCTTACAGAAATTGAAAATAAAAAGAGTAAAAAAAATATTTATCATGAGAAGAATTAGACTCAACTCTTTAGAATCTACCACATAGAAAAATAGAAACATAGTCTATGTTTCTATGTGGTAAAAAAAGAAGATTTATAATACAAACTACAATTTAATCTCATCAACATCAACCCAATTTTTCTTTTCAACTACTATCCCTTTGTCTAAAATAACAACACCAGGGTTTGCTCTAACCATAGTTTTTAAAGTAGTTTCATCACAGAATAAAAAATCGAAAGGTAAATTGTATTTCTCTTTAGCTAGAAGTAGATCATCAGTAAAAGAAGCAGAAACTCCATAAACTGTATATCCTTTTTGTATTGCTTTTGTAGTAAAATCTTTAATAGCAGGGAATCCATTTACATCAGCTTTGTCTAAACTGTAAACAATTACCAACATCACTTTTTCTTGCTTTAATAACTCTGGTGCTAGATCTGCTTGCGTATCTTCTAACATAAAATCATGAACTGGTGGTATGCTACCATCTTCTGGATATTCCATTCCTTTAGGTATACTTTTACCAATTGCATAGGCTCTAAAATCCATTAAAGGTAAATGTGTTAACACATGTTGCACAACATATAAGAAGATTCCTAAAGATAAAAAAGTAATTATTTTTGTTATTTTACCGCTAAAAATAGGTTTAATAAGATTTACTTTTATCACTAAAATGATAATTAAAGCAATTAAAATTACGTTTTTATAGAAAGTTTCCCAAGTAGATAATTTTATAGCATCACCAAAACAACCACAATCTGTTACTTTATTATAATAAGCAGAATACCAGGTTAAAAACAAGAAAATAAGGGTTAATAAAAATAAACTCCAAACTGTGAATTTTGGTTTATACCCAATTAAAATCATGACTCCTAATAATATTTCTGCTACAATTAAAATAATTGCAAAAGGCAATGCATAAGGAATTAAAAACTCCATATTTAAAACATCTTCAGCAAAATATTCTTGAAACTTGTATTGAGATCCTATAGGATCTACCAATTTTACAAAGCCCGAAAAAATAAATAAGGCTCCTACTATTATTCTTGCAATTTGAACTAAAAATTTCATAATTATTCTTTTTATTATATAAACTTAATAAACAAACTTGTATTTGAAACTAACAAATTACTGCGTTTTTCTAAATAACGACCACTCTGCTACTTTAAAATTTTCTCACTTTAAAAACTTTTTAACTACTTCTCTCCCAAATGAATCATCGCAAAAACGGCATAATTAATCATGTCTTGGTAATTTGCATCAATCCCTTCAGAAACCAATGTTTTGCCTTTATTATCTTCTATTTGTTTTACGCGTAATAATTTCTGCAAAATTAAATCTGTTAAACTAGATACTCGCATTTCTCTCCAAGCTTCACCATAATCATGATTTTTGTTTAGCATTAATTCTTTGGTAATTTTACTATGATGATCATACAAAACAGTAGCTTGTTCTGTATTTAAATCAGGGTTTTCTACTACCCCTTTTTCTAACTGAATCAATGCCATTATAGAATAATTGATAATACCAATAAACTCAGATTTTTCTCCTTCATCAACCTTTCTAACTTCATTTTCTTGTAACTGACGAATTCTTTGTGCCTTAATAAAAATTTGATCTGTTAATGATGGTAAACGTAAAATTCGCCACGCAGAACCATAATCAGACATTTTTTTTATAAATAAACTCCTGCATTCTTCAATTACAGCATCGTATTGTTTTGAGGTATCTTGCATTTTCTTAAAAAAAAGTATTTCATCAAAAATAGTAAAACTTAAACGCATTTCATTTATTTTTACAATGAATTTAATAAAGTATTCATGAACAAGATTGTTGTTTTTTGTGGTTCTAGTTTAGGTTTTAATCCTGTTTACAAAAAAGCTGCTGTAGAATTAGGAAATTATTTTTCAAAAAATAAAATCAGTTTGATTTATGGTGGTGGAAAAGTTGGAATGATGGGTATAATTGCTGATACAATTCTTGCTCAAAATGGTGAAGTAATTGGCGTAATACCTAAATTATTAGAAAAAGAAGAAGTTGTACATGCAGGAGTTGAAGAAATGATTGTTTGCAAAAAAATGAGTGAACGTAAAGTAATTATGAGCAAATTAGCTGATGGCTACATAACTCTTCCAGGAGGTTTTGGTACTTTAGATGAACTTTTTGAAGCACTTACTTTAAACCAACTACACATAGAACAAAAACCAGTAGGCCTTTTAAATGTAAATGGTTTTTTTGATGCCGTTTTACTACAATTAGACAAAATGGTTGCAGAAGGCTATTTAAAACAAAACAACAGAGATTTATTATTAGTTGCTACCTCTGTAAACGAGTTAATGAAAAAAATGGACAATTATAAAGCAACTAAAATTAGCCACGTAATAAATAAAGTAATACGTTAAATGACAATAAATTGCAAGGGAACTTTAGTAGATCTTTCCACTCCAAAAGTGATGGGAATATTAAATATTACACCAGATTCTTTTTTTGATGGTGGAAAATATAAAAACGAGACTGACATTCTAAACCAAGTTGAAAAAATGTTGCTAGAAGGTGCTACTTTTATAGATGTTGGTGCCTATTCTTCTAGACCTGGTGCAAAACATATTGCACAAGAAATAGAACTGCAAAGAATTGTTCCTGTTATCAATTTATTAATTAAAAACTTTCCAGAAATTATTATTTCTGTAGATACCTTTAGAAGTAAAGTTGCACAAGAAACTATAAAGGCAGGAGCAGCCATTGTAAACGATATTTCTGGTGGTAAAATGGATGATAATATGTTTGCAACAGTTGCCAATTTGCAAGTGCCTTATATATTAATGCACATGTTAGGCACACCACAAAACATGCAAAAAAACCCTGTTTACAAAGATGTAACTCAAGAAATCATTTCCTTTTTTGCGGCACAAATTCATAAATTACATCAACTAAAACTAAATGATGTTATTATAGATGTTGGTTTTGGTTTTGGTAAAACAATCCATCATAATTTTGAAATTTTAAAGAATTTATCGCTTTTTAAAAACTTAGACGCACCAATTTTAGCAGGAATTTCACGTAAATCTATGCTGTACAAAACCTTAGATATTTCTGCCCAAGAGGCACTAAATGCTACCACTTCTGCAAATACAATTGCACTTTTAAATGGCGCAAATATACTACGAGTGCATGATGTAAAAGAAGCTGTTGAGGCTGTGAAAATTGTGAAACAAATATTATAATTACTCACAAAACTTGTCATTCCTGCGTAGTCAGAAATCTATAATAATTTTTTTTAGAAGCTACTTCCTGCTTTCACTACTCGCTTTTTTTATTCTGAAAAAGAATAAAAAAGAGCTCAAACAAACCGTTCAATCAGGGCTAAACTTATTTGCCAACTCTTGTCATCAGTAATTTTATTAGTACTTTAGCTTAAAACCAATCAATTTTTATGTTCGATTTTATACAATTTTCTACATTAGATATTATAGACATTGTTTTAGTAGCAACACTACTTTACTATATTTATAAATTACTAAAAGGTACTGTTGCTATAAACATTGTAATTGGTATTGCATTAATTTTTGTAATCTGGAAAATAACACAAGCTCTAGAAATGAAAATGTTAAGTGGCATTTTAGGCTATTTACTTTCTGGAGGTGTGATTGCATTAATTATTGTATTTCAACAAGAAATAAGAAAATTTTTATTAATGATTGGTACTACCAATTTTACCACTAAAAGAAGTCTTTTAAAACAACTAAAATTTTTACAAACAGAAATTACTTCAGATATAGATACAGAAGTTATTTTAGAAGCTTGTAAAAACATGGCAAAAACAAAAACAGGTGCTTTAATTGTTATAGAACGTACAAATGCTCTAGATTTTTTAATAAATACGGGTGATGCTATGAATGCTTCAGTTAATGAAGCAATTTTAGAAAGTATTTTTTACAAAAATAGCCCTTTACACGATGGAGCCATAATTATTAGAGATAATTTTATTATAGCAACAAGAGTAATTTTACCCATTTCTGATAGCACCAAAATACCTGCTAGATTTGGATTAAGACACAGAGCAGCCATTGGTGTTTCTGAAAAAACAGATGCTGTTTGTTTGTTAGTTTCTGAAGAAACTGGTGAAATTTCTTATATAAAAGATGGTAGTTTTGAGCTTTATTCTAATTATGATGATTTGAATGAAAAGCTTAAAATAGATTTGATATAATTATAAGATAGTTACAAAAAAAGGTTCTCAAAATTGAGAACCTTTTTTTTAAATTTTTAAAGTAAACTAGCTTATTTAGCAGCAGATATTTTAGATTGAATAGCAGATAAAACACTTTTGTATTTTGCCATTTCAGATACATCTAATTTAGATGCTAACTCTTTTCCTTTAGCAACCAAAGCAGCTCCTTTAGGTGCTAATGCAGCAATTTTAGCTACATTACCATTTGCAGCAATGTAATCTTTTGCATACGCAGCATAATCTGTTAAATTTTTAGTTACAGCTTCATTCGAAAAAGAAGGAATAGATATTCCTCCTAAAGCAGAAGTTACAGCATTACTAGCTTTATCAACCACAGCATTAGCCGCATTTGTTGCTCCATCTACAACTGCACCTGCAGCATTTGTTGTTGCATCTACAGCAGAATTAGCAGCATTTGTTGCTCCATCTACAACTGCACCTGCAGCATTTGTTGTTGCATCTACAGCAGAATTAGCAGCATTTGTTGCCCCATCTACAACTGCACCTGCAGCATTTGTTGTAGCATCTACAGCAGAATTAGCAGCATTTGTTGCTCCATCTACAACTGCACCTGCAGCGTTTGTTGTTACGTCTACAGCAGCACCAGCAGTTTCTACAGTTGCATCTTTTAAGTCACTTGCTCCTTTTTTTACTTCTTTACAAGACGTTGCCAATAAAGAACCTGCAACTAGTACAGATAATACGATTTTTTTCATTTTGATATGATTTTAGATTGAGCAGCTAATTTAAAACAATAAATAGAAAAAAAGTGAATTATTTTAATAATTCTTACGAAGCCTTTTCTAGACTGAACTGCTTATCGTACAGATTCTTATAAAATCCTTTTTCTTTATCTAATAACTCATTATGTGTTCCTTCTTCTACAATAAAACCTTTGTCCATAACTATAATTTTATCAGCTTGTTTAATTGTTGCTAACCTGTGTGCAATTACAATAGAAGTTCTTCCTTTGGTAATGGTTTCTGTGGCAAACTGAATCATCTGTTCTGCATGAGAATCTACTGATGAAGTAGCTTCATCTAAAATTAAAATACTTGGTTTACTTACATAAGCTCTTAAAAAAGCTATCAATTGTCGTTGACCAGAAGATAACATGGCTCCTCGTTCTTTTACATTGTATTGATATCCTCCAGGAAGCGTCATTATAAAATTATGTATGCCAATTTGTTTGGCGGCAGTTTTTACTTCTGCCAGCGAAATTGCATCATTTTTTAAAGTAATATTGTTTAAAATAGAATCTGAAAATAAAAAAACATCTTGCAAAACAACAGCAACTTGGTTTCTTAAACTTTCTAAAGTATATTTATTTATAGAAACATCATCCACAGAAATAGTACCACTATCTATCTCATAAAAACGATTTATTAAATTAATAATTGTAGATTTTCCTGCACCTGTTGCCCCAACAATGGCAATCGTTTGTCCGCTTTTTACATCCAAAGAAATGCCTTTTAAAACTTCTTCATCTTTTATGTAACTAAACCTAACATCTTTAAAACTAATATTTCCTTTTAAATTATCTGCTTTAATAGTTCCGTTTTTAACAATGCTACTTTGTGTATCAATAATTTTAAATACACGTTCTCCAGACACAATGCCCATTTGCAATTGGTTAAATTTATCTGCAATTTGACGTAAAGGTCTAAATAACATTTGTGCCATTTGTACAAATGCCATTACTGTTCCAGGACCAGGAACAGCTCCTCCAATAATTTGTTTACTACCAAACCAAACAATTAAACCAATACCAATTGATGATAAAATTTCTGCAATTGGAAAGAAAATGGAGAAATACCAAATGGTTTTTATGTATGCTTTTTTATGTTTATCATTAATATCTTTAAAATTTTTATATTCAATTATTTCTCGGTTAAAAAGTTGCACAATTTTCATACCTGTAACTCTTTCTTGCACAAAACCGTTTAAATTTGCTACTTGATTTCTTACCTCTTGAAAGGTTGTTTTTATTGCTTTTTGAAAAACTCTTGTTGCATAAATTAAAATTGGTAAAACAGATAAAGCTATTAAGGCTAATTTCCAATTTATAAAAAACATAACTACTGTAACTGCAAGCATTTTTAAAATATCACTTACAATTGTAAATACTCCTTGTGAAAAAAATGCAGCAATGGTTTCAATATCAGAAACTACTCTTGTAACCAGTTTACCAACAGAATTTGTATCAAAATAAGACATTTTAAACTGTAGTATATGTCTAAATATTTTTGCTCTAATATCTTTAATAATGTGTTGACCAACCCAATTGGCATAATAAATAAAGGAAAACTGTAATAAAACTTCAATGGTAAGTAGTATAAATAACAGTAAAATATTTTGAATGAGTCCTTGTGAGTCTTTTACTATAATATAATTATCTACTGTTTTTAAAATTAAATAAGGAGTTAGCAATGCTACAAGAGCCAATAAAATTGTTGAACTAGCAGCTATAAAAAACTCTAATTTATAGCGTTTTGCATAACTCATTAATCTCGAAAAAATTTGCATATCAAATGCTTTCCCTGTTTTATCTGCCAAAACTTAATATTTAATTTTTGTTAAAAACAATCCTTTTGCAGGTACTGACAATCCTGCATTTCCTCTATTTTTACTCTCTATAATTGTTCTAAAATCTTCTTTAGTAATTTTACCTAAACCAACATCAACCAAAGTACCAACAATAGCTCTAACCATATTTCTTAAGAATCTATTTGCTGTTATACAGAAAACCAATTCGTTTCCATTTTGTTTCCAAACTGCTTCCATCACATTACAATTGTAGGTATAAACATCTGTTTTAACTTTAGAAAACGTTTGAAAATCTGTATATTCTAATAATAATTTAGAAGCATCGTTCATTAAAGAAACATCTAAATTCTGAGAATGAATTTGCCAAGAGAAATCTAATAAAAACGGATTTCTACCCAGCCATATTTTATATTCATAACTTCTACTAATGGCATTAAAACGAGCATGTTTTTCATCATCAACCAAAAAAACTCTGTAGACAACAATATCTGCTGGCAAAAGCGAATTTAACTTATGTGAAGTATCTCCTTTTAATTCAGAATCAACGTCAAAATGAGCAAACATTTGCGATGCATGTACTCCTGTATCTGTTCTACCTGCTCCAACTACTTCAATTTTTTGTTGAAGAATTGTACTTACAGCTTTGTTTAGTTTTTCTTGTACAGAAATTACATCTGGTTGAATTTGCCAACCATGATATTTTTTTCCGTTATATGAAAGCTCAATAAAATACCTCAAGAAAATCTGTTTTTTGTAGGTCTCAAAATTACGGAAATTATTTTGTTATGATTACTTTTGATGAGATTACACACGTTAAACTTTTCTTACAAACTTTCTGATGAAAAAAATTCTATTATTATCTGACACACATAGTTTTATAGATGCTCAAATTTTAAAGTTTGTAAAACAAGCTGATGAAGTTTGGCACGCTGGTGATATTGGTAATTTAACAGTTACAGATACTATTAAAAAACTAAAACCTTTACGTGCTGTTTTTGGTAATATTGATGATGCTAGTGCAAGAGCAGAATTTCCGTTAGATTTAAAGTTTGAAGTTGAAAAAGTAACGGTTTGGATTACTCATATTGGTGGATATCCTAACAGGTATAATCAAAGAATTCGTGAAGAAATAAAGATAAATCCACCTAAAATATTTATTGCTGGTCATTCTCATATTTTAAAAGTACAATATGATAAAAAATTAAATTTATTGCATTTAAATCCTGGTGCTGCAGGAAATCATGGGTTTCATAAAGTAAGAACGATGTTGCGTTTTGAGATAGATAATAGTGAAATAAAAAATATGGAAATTATTGAATTGGCTAAAAGAGGTTGAAAAAAATAAACACAAGAAGAAGCAAGAGAATAGAGCCAAGAAACAGGATAAAAAAGATTTAGATAAAATTATCCATTTTATAAGTATTGTTAAATCAAATAAGAAATCTCGCTGAAAAAACGAAATTAGTTCAACTTACAATTTTAGAATCTTAGCTTGGCTTTAAAATTGAGTTTCACTAAAATAAAAAACCGAGAAATAAATTCTCGGTTTTTTGGTCGCACTAAATAAATATGATAGGTTTATCGTAATCTATCTACAGATTTTACGAGATCTTCATCCTTTTTAATAGCTTTATTTGCCAAAACAATAAGCAAAATCACTAAAATTGGTAAAAACATCCCAATACCTTTCTCCGAAATCGAAATTTCTCCAGGTAAAGTTAGAGATACATAAATCAATAATCCTAATAAAAAGAGATTGATCAAAATTACAAGCCTTCCAACTACAAATTGTAACTTTCTATTTTTAAATAAAAAAATACTTAAAAAAGATACCATAGCAGAAAGCAAAAACAACACCGGAATTACTTTTAAAAGAAGTGATTCTCTTGTAAACAAATCCAATGCAAACACAGCTACTTTAAGGTTATTCCATAAATCGAATACAAATATTAATCCTCCAGAAATAGCAGTTGCAATTAATAAATAGATACTTTGTATTCTTTGAATCATCTTAAATAATTGTTTTACAAAAGTAGGAATTTCTTTTTTAAAAAGAAAACCTAAAACTTAAAAAAAAAGTATATATTTGTAATACAATAACCACACAACAAATATTGTATAGTACTATATACAATACTAAAACTCAATAAAACATTATAACAAACCTTACTATAAATTAGGTTTCACAATTTAACTTAACATATAACGAATGTTCGAAATTTCTGAACTAAAAGCAAAAACTCTTGCTGATTTACAAGTCATTGCAAAATCAATTGGGCTGTCAAAAACCAGCCAACTCAAAAAATTAGATTTAGTATATCAAATTTTAGATACACAAGCTGCAAGTCCTGTAAAAAAAACAGTTTCTCCTGAAACTGAAGAAAAACAAAAAACAGAAAAACCTAAAAGAAAACGCGTTTCTAAGGCAAGTACTCTAGAAAAAGAAACTTCAAAAACAATTGAAGCACCCAAAGTAGATGCTACTGAAGAGAAACCAAAACAAATAAAAAAACCTCAGCCTAGACCTGCTGCTAAAAGAGCAATTCAGAAAAAAGTTGAAGTTAAAACAGAGAATACTTCTGAAACTGATACAGAAACTGTTGCTCCAAAAGTTGAAAAAAAGGAACCAAAATTGGCGAATACCCAAAATAAAACTCCTCAAAACAAACCTCAACATAAAAATCAACAAAACAATAAGACCAAAAACACGAACCAAAATAGAGATAAAAATAGCTCTAATAGAGGTAATGGTAATAAATCTTCTAACCGTTTTAAAGACCCAGATTTTGAATTTGATGGTATCATACAAAGTGAAGGTGTTTTAGAAATGATGCCTGATGGTTATGGTTTCTTACGTTCTTCTGATTATAACTATCTATCTTCTCCAGATGATATTTATGTATCTCAATCTCAAATTAAATTATTTGGTTTAAAAACAGGAGATACTGTTAGAGGTAATGTACGTCCGCCAAAAGAAGGTGAAAAGTATTTTCCTTTAATTAGAGTATCAAAAATAAACGGATTAAACCCTAACCTTGTTAGAGACAGAGTTTCTTTTGAGCACTTAACACCTTTATTTCCTCAAGAAAAATTCAACTTAGCAGAAAAAGGTAGTTCTTTATCCACAAGAATTATCGATTTGTTTTCTCCTTTAGGAAAAGGACAAAGAGGTATGATTGTTGCTCAACCAAAAACGGGTAAAACAATGCTTTTAAAAGATGTAGCCAATGCAATTGCAGCTAATCATCCAGAAGTTTATCAAATTGTTTTATTGATTGATGAGCGTCCTGAAGAAGTTACAGACATGAAACGTAATGTGCGTGGAGAAGTTGTTGCATCTACTTTTGATGAGCCAGCAGACAAACACGTACGTGTTGCAAATATTGTTCTAGAAAAAGCAAAACGATTAGTAGAATGTGGGCATGATGTTGTAATTCTTTTAGACTCAATTACACGTTTAGCAAGAGCTTATAATACAGTTGCACCTGCATCTGGTAAAATACTTTCTGGTGGTATAGATGCTAATGCATTGCACAAACCAAAACGTTTTTTTGGTGCTGCTAGAAACATAGAAAACGGAGGTTCTTTAACCATTATTGCTACTGCTCTTACAGAAACTGGCTCTAAAATGGACGAAGTTATTTTCGAAGAATTTAAAGGAACTGGTAATATGGAACTGCAATTAGATAGAAATATTTCTAACAGACGTATTTATCCTGCAATCGATTTAATTAAATCTTCTACAAGACGTGATGATTTATTATTAGACGCTAAAACTGTTCAAAGAATGTGGGTTTTACGTAAATATTTGGCAGATATGAACCCTATAGAAGCAATGGAATTTATCAATGAAAGAATTAAATTCTCTAAAAATAATGATGAATTTTTAATTTCTATGAATGGTTAAAAATAAAGTTTAGAATTTTAGTATAATTTACACAAAACCTTTTTGAGAAATCAAGAAGGTTTTTTTATTGTATAGAAAATAAAATGAATCTAATATTTTAATATTTATTTTTATTAGAAGCTATTTCACGCTTTACACTATATCTTTTTTATGAAAAATAAAAAAGGATGCCGTTTCAAATGCAAAGCATTCAACGACTCAAAAAAATATAAAAGCGGAGTTAATCGCGGCTAAAAATAGGTAAACCTAATTAACAATAGTAATTAAATTACAAATCAATTATCATCAACCATTGTTTGCATCATCACTTTTTATCAAACAAAAAAAATCCGTTCAAAAAAATTGAACGGACTTTAATATTTTATTAAAATGTTAACTCTATTTTAATTACCAA
Organism: uncultured Polaribacter sp.; assembly: GCF_947497695.1. Classification (GTDB taxonomy): domain Bacteria; phylum Bacteroidota; class Bacteroidia; order Flavobacteriales; family Flavobacteriaceae; genus Polaribacter. The sequence continues at coordinate 180,104 of NZ_CANMHM010000001.1, forward strand.
CATACATTTTAGCTCTATAATCTTCTATTTCTGATGCTTTTTTAATAGCCTCAAAGATTGCTGTTGTTTTTCCTTTTCTAGATTCAGAAATTGTTTTTCTGGCAATATCATAATTAGGTAAAGCTGCTGGTACTTCTTTTTTAGTAAGTGTAAATGCAAACACACCTTTATTACCTTCTATATTTTTGTACACTTTATCTAATTCTGCATTAAACATAGCACCTACAACTTTAGGCTCAGAACCTGCACCAGATATTGTTGGACTTTTTAGATTAAGATTTGTTGCATTTTTAACAGAAACATTATTAGCTTTAGCAATTTCAGCCAAAGTAGCTCCGTTAAAATTCTCTAAGATTAATTCTGCTTTCTTTTCATTTAAAAGAATTGGTTTTACTCTATTGGTTGCTTTACTAGCAGATAATAATCCTTTTTCTGTTTTGGCAGTAACAAAAGCTACAACATGACTACCTTCTAAATCAAAACGTTTAAAATCTCCAGTTTCTGTATCGTTATTAAAAGCCCAAGAAACTATTTGTCTTTGGTTACCTAAACCTGGTACACTTTCATCTAAAACCTTTAAACCAACTGCAGGTTTAGTCACATAGTTATTTTCTTTTGCGATATCAAAATACTTTTGATCTTTAGAAATAGCCAATGCAAATTGTTCTGCTTTTTGAAATACTGCATTTTCTGTTGCTTCAGAAGCTACTATTTTTCTACTAAAAGTTGCTAATTTTACTACATTTTGAGTATTCTTTTGATTATCAACACTAATTATATGGAATCCAAAAGGTGTTTTTACAACTCCCATATCTCCTTTTTTACTTTCAAAAACAAAATCTCTAAAAGCAGGTGTCATTGTATTATAACTAAACCAATCTAAATCTCCTCCTTTTGCACCAGATCCTTTATCAGAAGAAACCTCTTTTGCAATTGCTGCAAATTTGCTTTTATTTCTTTTTACAACATTTAAAATACTATCTGCTGTTATTTTAGCTTGTGCTTCTGTTCTTGTTACATCTTGTGCAGCTCTTTGAGAACCAACAAAAGGAATTAAAATATGACTTGCTCTAGCAGAATCTGGCATTTGAGTAATCGCTGTAATTTTAGAAATTTTAAAGAAACCATTGTCTTTATAAGGTCCAAAAACATCTCCTTTAGTACCACTAAAAATAGCTGAAGCTATTGTTTTATTAACTTGATTTTCATATTTAAAATTTTCGTTAATATTTGTATCAGAATTATTTTCACTTAAAAATTCTGCATTATTAGTTGTCGCTTTAAAATCTTGTATAAAGCTAGCTACTTCACTTTTAATTGCATTTTCATCAGCAGTTGTTGCATCAATATTAAACTTTACGTAAGAGATATCTCTAGATTCATCAACTTTAAAATCGTTTTCATTTTTTTTGATGTATGATGTTATTTCTGCTTGAGAAACTGTTACCAAACTATCTGCAATAGAAGTATAAGGAACAAATACATACGATGCATTTAACAGGGTATTTTCTTCAAAATACTGAAATTCTCCTTCTTTTAAAGAAGCTCCAAGACCTGCTTTTACTAAATTATTAAAAGTAGTTTTTTCTTGAATTTCTTTAATTTGATTCATGTAGTTAGACCAAGCAGTCCACATTTGCTGGTTATCATCTTCTTTTGCATCAGCCAAATATTGTTTTAATTTTGACTCATCAAATAAACCAGCCTCATTTTGAAATTGAGGGCTATCTTTCACTGAAGAAGAATTGATTACTTCATTCCAAACATCTGTTTCTCCAACAGTTATACCTGCTTCAGCTAATTGATTTTGATAGATTTTTTTTCTAACAATATTATCCCAAACAGTTTTACTTGCTTGCATTTCAGACACGTTGCTACCTGCATTTTGTCTGTAAGCTTCTAATTCTGTAGAATACTCTTGTCTTGTAATGGTTTCTCCATTGATTTCACCTACTTCATTTACTTTACTTGAGTTAAAAAAATCACCCAAAGTAGATGGATCTAATACAAATGCAAAAAGTGCTAATCCAATTATAATGATTAAGAACATTGAGCGTTCTCTAATTTTTGATAAAATTGCCATACGTAATTTATTTAATTTCGGTTGGCGAATATACGATTTGGGTTTTAATATTCCAACCGATTTTTTACTTATTAATAGTAAGTATATAAGGACTTTAGGTTACTTAAAATGAAAAAAAACTTTTTACGCATCTTCATCTATTATTTTTAAGCGTACTTCTTCAATTTTAGCACTACTCATTTTTAAGATTTTTACCTCAAAGTTTTCAATATCTAACACTTCATTTACTTTAGGTATGCTTTCTGTTTGTTCAATTATAAAGCCTCCTAAGGTTTCATAGGCTTCAGATTTGGGGAGGTTTAAATTGTATTCTTCATTTAAATAATCTATCTCTAATCTTGCTGAAAAGTGAAACTCATTTTCAGAAATTTTTGTTTCTAAAAACTCTTGGGTATCATGTTCATCTTCAATTTCACCAAATAATTCTTCTACAATATCTTCTACAGTAATCATACCAGATGTGCCTCCATATTCATCAACTACAACTGCAACACTTTTGCGTTTTTTCATCAAACTATTTAAAACATCATTAATCATCATCGATTCTGGCACAATCTCTACTGGCAGTATTATAGACTTAATGGTTTTTGGCTTTTTAAATAATTCAAAGGCATTTACATACCCAATTACACCATCTAAAGATGTTTTGTAAACCAAAACTTTAGACAATCCTGAATCGATAAAAATATTTTTTAAATTGACTACTTTTTCATGAATTTCTACAGCAACAATTTCTGTTCTAGGCACCATCACTTCCCTAGCTTTTACATTATGAAATTCTAATGCATTTTGAAAAATCTGAATTTCAGAGTCTACCTCATCATCTGTATTACCTGTTTCTAATTGTTCTGATATATAGTTTCCTAACTCTTCTTTGCTAAATTCAGTTTGTTGTTCATCTGCATTTGTTTTAAAGAAAATACGCAGAAAAAAGTCGGAAATAATAGTAATAAATTCAGAGAAAAAATGAAAAATAACATAGAAAATATAAGCAGGAACTGCAAATATTTTTAAAACCTCATTAGCATAAATTCTAAAAATTGCTTTGGGTAAAAACTCTGCAGTAACTAATATTAATATTGTTGATATTATGGTTTGTATTAATAGAATAGAAAAATCATTATAACTTTCTAAAGGAAGTATATCAATTAAAATACCTCCCATATAATAGCTATAAATAACCAAAGAAATATTATTACCAACCAACATTGTAGTAATAAATTTAGATGATTTTTGGGTAATTTTATTCAGAATTTTAGGAATAAAACCCTCTCGTTTCTTTTCTAACTCAATATGAAGTTTATTTGCAGAAACGAATGCTATTTCCATTCCTGAAAAAAAAGCGGAAAGGATAATTGAAGTAAGTAAAATTATGATTTCAATTTCCATAAAGAAATTTGTAATCTATTAGTTTTGGTTATTTCGTTTTTCTATTTTTTTTCTAAAATGTCTTTTAAAGAAAAAAACTAAGGTAATAAAAATTGAAGCACCTAAAAACAAATATGCTTTTTGCCTGTTTTCATTCCATTTGAGAATACCTTCTATCAAACATATTATCGCTACAATTAAATAGCCATATTGAAAAATTTTCCAAATTTTATTCATCGAATTAATTTTCTGAAGTTAATAACTTACCCGTTGTTTTTTTTGCTAAATGTTTACTTAAATCTTCTTTACTTTCAAAACCTACACCATAAACAGTATCTTTTAAAGTACTTAAAACGAATGCTTTTTCTGAAAAAAAATACTTAGTATTTTGATCCCAAAATAATTGTTCTGTTTCTAATTTAGAGTTTTCTGCATGGTTTAAAACAACCACATTGCCTTCAATTTCAGATATTAGTGTTTTTGAGTAAGATAAACAATAATTACCAGTAATGGTAATAGAGTCTTTTCCATTAAAGTTTATAATTTTTATACCTTTAGGAAACTCGTTGTAAGGATGTTGCTCTCTATTAGTAAAATCATTTAATAATGGTGTAATTAATTTTGATGTAATTCTACCTGAATCTTTATATACATGAAAAGCATTTTTTGCAACTCCAATAGGTAGGTTTTTAGAGATTAAAAAATCCCTAACTTCTTGGGTGTTATTAGAACAAGAAAAAAGCATTACTGTAAAAAATAATACAGTAATGCTTCTTGTTGATATTTTATTTATTTTTTTCAAGTAACTATTTTGATGGTACTCTAACTGTTTCACCAATCCAACATTTTATTGCAAAACTACTACCTGGAGCTACACCTGCAGTAAAAACCAATTTAGAATCTGGTACATTACCTGCATAACTTCTAATATATTTAGAGGCAGTAGATGAAATACTTGGATCTACAGATTTTGCTTTTTGTGCCATTCTTAAAGCAGCTACATACACCATTCTTTTCTCAAACTCACTATTTCCACAATTGTTAGCACTACTAGCATACAAATTACCAATAAATAAATAAGCTTTACCAAAATTAGGATTTAAATTCAATGCCTCTCTTGCTAAACCTCTAGCTTTACTTAACTGACCTCTAGTTCTAGCTGATTGTGCAAATTTTAATTTATACTTTGCCTTTTTTAAGGGATCTGTTTCTAGGTCAAACGATTTTTGCCTCATTTGAGCAGCTCCTGCATTATCTCCATTATCTTCTAATACATTTGCTAAAAACGAATACGCTTCTGGTGAAGGAGAAGCTTCTGCATAAGCTCTAACCAATTCTGGATACAAAGCATCTGATTGACAACCTTTATTATACATTCTAGATACTGCTCTTTTTAACCAAACTGCATTATCTCTATTTACCTCAAAATCTCTTTTATAGATAGGGATTAAACGTTCACAAGTTGCTAATTCTGATATAATGTTATCTAAACCACTTTCTACTGTACCTAATGCTTTAGAATTTACAGAATATGCATATATTAATTTTTTATTTGCAATAGTATCTGCTGACAATTCTTTCAACTTCACTGCATACCCATCTAATTTTTTACCTACAGATTCTAAAACATCATCATAGGTATCAAATACTTTTTGTGGGTTCGTATCTTTATTTCTGTCTGTTACTCCTTGAAAATAGATATACAAATTCTTCACACCCATTTTAGTAGGATCAATACTATATCCTTTTTCTAAAATTGCAAAAACCTCATCATCTGAAGCTAATTTATTTTTCAATAAAAAAGTAGCATAATCACTATGTACTTTAGCAGGGTTTTTTGTAGGAAAATACTGTAATCTTTGTTCGTAAACTCTTTTTGCTAATGCAGGATCTTTTTTAACATCTTCTGCTAAAGTAGATCCTAATTTGTAAATATTTACAGATAAATCTTTACAATTATCTAGTAAATAAATCCAATTTGTATAAGCTTCATCATATTTTTTAGATTGAAAATCTCCTTTAAAAAGATTATATTTTATGGTACATTCTCTTTTAGCATCATCTTGAGCGTTGATGTTTAAGGAAACTGATAATAGCATTACAGCTAGTAAAAATGTTATTTTCTTCATTTTTTGTATTTTTATATTAATCTATTTTTCTTTTTTGAAACCAATTTGTATCTGTTAAAGACAAACTCAATCTAAAATTAAAATAATTTTCTTCAATTAAGTTATTAGTTACAGCACCTCTCTTACCAAATTCAAACCCCATATTAATTGAGGATAATTGTTTCAATGGTAAACCTAAACCAAAAGATATGCCAAAGTCATTTATTGAGGTATAATTTGTATATGGTATAGAACCATCAACCAACAAACCTGTCTTTTCAATACGAACACCTGCCCTATAAGTAACTCTTTGCCAATAACTTGAAATAGAATTAATTTTTGGTAGATAAAAACCTCCTAAAGAAAATCTATTAGAATCTCCATAAATATAAGCAGCGTTAGAAGTAGCATTAACAAGATTTGTAGTTTCTATTGCATCTTGATTTTCATATTCTAAACCAAAATACCATTTATCAAGCTTACCCAAACCAGCACCAAAAGTTGTTTTTAAGGGCATATTATAACTTCCAGAAACATCTGTTTGAAAAAGCAAGTCTTTACCAACACCCAAAGGGTTAGAAGATGATAAGGTTTCATCTCCTTTTACATTTAAATCATTACTCAATTTTAATGTAGCTCCTCCATTTACTACCAATTTATTTTTAAGTTCTTTTTTATATTGAGCACCAAAAGTTACAGAACCTCCAGTAACGTTTAAATTTTCTTGGTATATTGACAATAAACTTGACTCTATTATAGCAGTTGTTATATTATTTTCTATTCTACCAAAACTATAATCAGCTTCAATTCCTAAAGAAAGTCCTTTAAATAATTTCATACCAAAACTTCCATAAACCATACTTACCCCACCTTCACCTTTAAAAGATTCTCTGGTTACTTCTGTATTGTTTAATAAAGAATAACCTACTGATGAAACAGGTTGAATACCAAATGAAAAACCAGCTTTAGAACCTATTGGTAAAGCTAAAGCAAAATAACTTAAACTGGTAGAATTAGAGTTTTGCTGGGTAATTCCATTATCAACTGATAAGCTAGTATTTAAAACACCAAAAGAATATGTGGTATATCTTAGATCTGCATAAGCAGCAGGATTTGTGAAATTTAAATATTTATAATGACTAAAAGCAACTCCAATACCTCCCATTCCACTTTGTTCTACAGTAACAGGACTATTTTGATCTCCTATACCAAAAAATGAATATGGTGATGAGCTTGTTCTTTGTGCTGTAGTAACTATAGAAGTTATTAGTAAAAAAACTAATAAGATGTTTCTAATCATTTGTCTGTGTTAAAAATCAATAGTTCATTTAATCCTTGTAGCAAGAAATTTTGATTGGCAAATATGCTACTTTTTAATTGCTTTGACAAGAAATTTGTATCTCCTCCTGTTAAAACCACTGTTAAATCTATATATTTTTGTTTGTATTGACTTATAACACCTTCAATTTCTTGAATTACTCCATTTACAACACCTACATTCATACTTTGTTTTGTACTTTCACCTATAAAACTACCAAGTTCTTCTTTTTCTAATAAAGGTAAGTTTGCTGTAAATTGATGTAAAGCGTTAAACTTCATTTGTATTCCTGGCGATATTGCTCCTCCTAAATATTCTTTTTTCGCATTTACAAAATCGTATGTAATACAAGTACCTGCATCAATAATTAAAATATTTTTATTAAAAAACTGACTCACAGCAGCTACTACCAAAGCAATTCTATCAACACCTAATGTACTGGGTGTTTTATAAAGGTTGATAAAAGGTACGTTTGTGGATGATGAAACAGTTGTAAACTTTAGTAATTGGTGTAGTTTTTTTAACTTAAAATTAGAAATAGTAGCAACACTCGACATAATTCCATCAGAAATAGTATACTTTTTTAAAATATTTTTTATTTCTGATAAAATTCTACGTTTATCAAAAACAACAAGTTCTACAATTGTATGTTTCTCAAAAACAGCAGCTTTAACATTAGTATTACCTACATCAATAATTAGATTCATTTGTATATTTTAAAAGAATTTCAAAAATACAACACATTTTTTTAAATTTAATTAGCAAATCTAAAAAAACCTTTTATATTTGCATCCGCTAAGGCAATGGTACCTTAGCTCAGTTGGTAGAGCAAAGGACTGAAAATCCTTGTGTCCCTGGTTCGATTCCTGGAGGTACCACTTAAAAACCCCGTAAACTTTTGTTTACAGGGTTTTTTGTTTTTTAACTAAGAAAGTATTAAAATATTTAAGCTTTTGTTTTTAAATTGTCAATAAACCTCTCCACAGAAACCCCTTTATCAACCGAAAAATTACCTATTCTAGTTCTTCTTAAAGCAGATAAATGTGCACCTGAATTTAGAGCCAATCCAAAGTCGTAAGCTAAAGAGCGGATGTACGTTCCTTTACTACAAACTACTCTAAATGCTACTTCTGGTAAATTTATTTTTGTAATTTCAAACTCAGAAATAGTTACGTTTCTCGATTTTATTTCTGTTGTTTCTCCTTTTCTGGCTAACTCGTACAAACGTTTTCCATCTTTTTTAATCGCAGAAAAAATAGGTGGTTTTTGTTGAATATCGCCTAAAAACTGATGCGTAGTTTCACGTAATAATTTTTCTGTAATATGTGCTGTTGGGTATATTTTATCAACTTCTGTTTCTAAATCGTAACTTGGTGTTGTTGCCCCTATTGTAAAAACACCTGTATATTCTTTTTGCTGACCTTGATAAACATGAATTTCTTTGGTTTGTTTTCCTGTACAAATAATTAACAAACCTGTTGCTAAAGGATCTAAAGTACCTGCATGCCCAACTTTAATTTTTTTTATATTAAAACGTTGTCTTATTTCCCAACGAAGTTTGTTTACTACTTGAAATGAGGTCCAATTTAAAGGCTTATCTATTAATAAAACTTGACCGTTTTTGTAATCTTCTTCTGTTTTTATCACTATAAAAATGATTTTTAAGGATGAGATTCCTGCTAGAGTTTATCTTGAGCGATAGACGAAAGGCAGAAATGACAGGTTAGAATTATTGTAAAAGTGCATAACCAATTGCAATAGCACCTACAATTGCACAGTATAAAGAAAAGTAAGATAATTTACTATTTTTAACCAAAGCTATCATCCACTTACAAGCTAATAAACCTGCTAAAAATGCAGCCATAAAACCAGCTGAAATAGGTATTATTTCTGAAGATTGAAAACTTATATCTCCACCTAATAAATCTTTACCAATTTTTCCAAAAATTAAAGGAACTACCATTAAAAAAGAAAAACGTGCTGCTTTTGTTCTATCAATTCCTAGTAAAACAGATGTTGAAATGGTTGCACCTGATCTAGAGATACCTGGCAACATTGCAATTGCTTGAGAAATTCCGATGATTAATGAATTTGAAAAAGTTACTTCTTTGTTGGTGTTTTTTGCTTTATCTGCTAACAATAATAAAACAACTGTTACCAATAACATTACACCAACTAATAATATTTTTCCTCCAAAAAAAGATTCTAGTTGTTCTTCAAAAAGTAATCCAACAATTACAGCAGGAATCATAGAAATAATAATTTTTACAGAAAACTTAAATTCGTCATTCCATTGAAACTGAAACAATCCTTTAAAAATTTGTGCTACTTCTTTTCTAAAAATAACCAAGGTGCTTAATGCTGTTGCAAAATGTAAAACTACAGTAAAAGTTAAGCTTTCTTCTGGTACTGAAGTATCACCTAAAATTGCTTTTGCCAATTCTAAATGACCACTTGATGAAACTGGTAAAAACTCTGTTAAACCTTGTATTACACCTAAGATAATTGCTTCTAAAATATCCATTATTATTTATGAGGATTTGCTAAAATAGCGTAAATTTCTATTCCTAAACCAATAATTACTAAAGTTGGTGCCAATCTTATACGTTGCCAGTTATAGATTTCTTTATTAAAAACTTCTGGATTTTCACTTCCTCCTCCTGCCATAAATATAAAACCTAGAGTTATAAAAATAATTCCAACAATCATTATTATGTAATTTTTTTTACCAAATAAAAAAGTTGGTTGCTGTATATTTTCGTTTTCCATATTGTTAATAATAAAGTTCGTCTGTTTGTAGGTTTAAAAAACGTTGCGTTGCAAAAAATGTACTGATCCAAGAAATTAAAAAGGCAGAAATAAATACACCACCAACTAAATATCCTAAAGTAATATAATCTGTTAATAAATGTAAAGATGGTGCATATTTGTCTACATAATACACAACAACTGCTAAAGCAATTAAGGCTAATAAAGCACCAATAGTTGCTAACTTTATACTTTGCCAAATAAATGGTCTTCTAATAAAACCTTTAGTGGCACCAACCATTTGCATGGTTTTAATATTAAATCGTTTAGAATAAATTGACAATCGAATAGAACTATTAATTAAAAACATGGCTACCAAACCAAAAAAACCACTTACAATTAACAACCAAAAACTTACTCTTTTAATATTTTTGGTTAGTAAGTTAATTAAGGGTTTGTCATAAGAAACATCAGCTACAAGTTGATTTTTTAAAAAACGTTCTTCTATTTGCTGCATTTTCTCAGGCGTTACAAAGTCTGCATTTAAATAAATATCAATAGCATTTTTTAAGGGATTTTTACCTAGAAACTCTAAAAAGTCCTCACCAATTTCTTCGCTATAAATTTTTGCTGCTTTTTCTTTACTTGTGTAAATTATTGTTTTTGTAAATGCTTCTTTTTGTATAGCTTCTTTTAATTTATTTCTGTTTCCAGGAGAAACATCATCTTTTAAAAACAATGTGATTGCTACTTTTTCTTTTACACGATTAGCAACAAAGGTAGATTTTAACAAAACTAATCCTAAAATACCGACCATAAAAAGCACTAAAGCAATACTTATTACTACAGAAAAGTATGAAGATTGCAGTCGTCTTTTTTGAAAAGAATCAAATTTTGATGACATATTGGGGGTTTAATTAAAGTATGCAAGATAATAATTAGTAAACACCTAACAACAAGAGTTTAGATAATTTTAATTAATTTCTTGGCATAACTCAATTAGAACGCCATTTGTTGATTTTGGATGCAAAAAAACTACTAGTTTGTTATCAGCTCCTTTTTTTGGAACTTCATTTAAAACCGTAAAACCTTCTTTTTGAAGTCTCTTTATTTCTGAATATATATCATCAACTGCAAATGCAATATGATGAATTCCCTCACCCTTTTTAGTGATAAACTTTGCAATTGCACTTTCTGGATTTGTAGCTTCTAACAATTCAATTTTTTTAGAATCAGTCTTAAAAAAAGAAGTTTTTACACCTTCTAACGCAACTTCTTCTATTTTATATGGAGCAGTTCCTAAAAGTGAAGCAAATAACTGATTCGATTTTTCTAAATTTTTTACTGCTATGCCAATATGCTCAATTTTATCCATCTATCAAATTAATTACTTTGCAATAATACTAATATTATCTAGCTCATACGTGCCATCAAAATTTACATTTCCATTTCCAGTGTATTTAAAACCAACATAAGCAGTGCCAGAATATGCTGATAAATCGATATAAGTTGAGTGTACCCAACTTTTAAAATTAACTCCATCAGCAACTACTTTTGCAGGTAAAACATGCCAAGTTACTCCATTGATATTGCTTTCTTTTCCGTTAAAATTTGTAGAAATCAACACCTCTAATTCACTTCCATTTGCAAAACTATTAGAAGTTTCAAAAGACAGAAACTCTTTTGATGTTTTTCTTAAATCAACACCTTTTGTAATTAACCATGAAACTGTTTTTTCATCCCCAGAATTACTAGACCCTATTCTTGCAGCTTTACTTTGTGAGTAAGTGTCTGTATAAGCCCTCCAAGATTTAGTACCTTCTTCACGATAATTTAACCAATTTAAAACATCAATATCTCCAGATTCATCCTCAAAATTTTCTTCTAATAAAACAGTTTTAAAATCCTTCTTTGATATTGGAATACATCTATTTTCTGTCATTTCAATATCATCAGTATCATTTAAATTTAATACGATAAAATTCCCTGCAAAATCCTTGGAAACAATTGCATGGATACTACCTGCTTTTTTTGGCAAGGTTTCATTTGAAAAACTAGAAAAAGAACTTGTTTCTAGTAATAAATCATCATAACCTAAACCTAAACAAGTCTGAATTTTACGTTGTGTATCAAAATCTTCTTTTGGATCTACAAATGATTTCCCTGCTAATTCTGCTTCAAAAAACACGTTTTCTAAAGTAATAAAAGTACCTATATCAGCTTCATTTATTGCTGCAAAATCAATGATTTTAGGAATAATTTCTTCTGTAATTTCTGTTCTATATATGTGATTTGGCATTTGATTGACAGTTATATTATCAATTTCAGTTACATCAGTAATTTTCACTTTTCCTCCGATAGAAATTATGCCGTCTCCAGAATTTGTTTCCCCAATATACAGACCTTTTAAACGAATGTAAATTTCTCTACCCAGATTAAATTTATTGTAACTATTTGTTAAATTAATAGAAACTTTAATACCAGCTGTTGGGTTTTCTGGAGCATCTTGCATGTAAAACTCTTTATAAAAATTCCCAGACTTATCTGAAGAAACTACATACCCTTTTACAACGATATTAGAGGTTATTTTTAACGGATCATTTCCTTTAATATATAACTCTTTTACTTGTTGAATCGTTTTTAATTGAAGCTTTTTAGCCATAATACTATCTAAAATTTTAGCAATCGCTTTATTTTCTTCATTCCCTAAATTTTGTGGTACTGTAAAATTGTTATCCTCTACACAAGTCATAAACATTATGCTTATTATAAAAGCAATTAGCAATAAAACTCTTTTTTCTTTTTTCATATCTACTTATTTTTAGAAACTTATATTTACATTCATAAAATAGGTTGCACCTCTGCCATACCAATATTTGCTTCCAAATACTGGCTTATCTAATGCTTTATCTGATTTTAATTCGTTATAATTTGCATTTCTACCTTGTTCAAATCCGCCAGATTTATAGGCAGTATTTAACAAATTATTTACAGTTGCAAACGTACTAATGTAATAGCCTGCTATTTTCCATGATTTACCACCAACAATATTTATCACTTTGTAATTGTTAAATCTTTCTTGTTGTAACAATTGTCTAGCAACCTCTATATCGTAATTAGGGAAGGTTAAACCATCTGCATCTGTGTAAAAATTATTAGATCTAGTTAATGGAGAAATATCTATAAACGTATTGCTGAAAAAATTTAACGTTGCTCCAAACCACCAATAATCTGGATCTCTATATTCAAAACCAACAGAATATGCATTGTGAGGCCCCGCAGCAATTTTATAATTTTTTAAGTTTGATGTATACTTTTCTGAGATTCCATTTTCATCAAAAACACCCTCATTTGTAATGTCTGATGTAAGATATAAATCTGGATTATTGGCATAGGTAAAACTACCAATAGCAGCTGCTCCTTTTAATTTTATAGAAGCTGTAACTTGTGTTTCCAAACCAAATTCTAGCCCAATATGTTTCTTATCAATACCTGATAAAATTTCTTGCACAAAAGCAGTATTATCTCCTCCTAAACCATCTGCATAATAGAAAGAAATTTCTGTTGCGTCTTTTATATGTGTGTAATATCCTGTAAATCTTGCTGTAATTATTGGGCTTCTTCTAATATAACTAGCATCCATAGAAAACACTTGTTCATTCTGCAAATTATCAACTGTGTTATTATTTTCTCTAGAATTTGCAAAAGAATTTCTAATGGTTGGTGCTTGTGTTAAAGCTGCCAAATTTGCATCTATTAAATTACGCCCATCAATTTTATAGGTTGCACCTGCTTTTACTCCAAAATTTGTAAAATCTAATTTTTTTGAAGTTCCTAAAGAATTATTTTCAAATCGTCCGTTTTGATATAAACCCTCTCTTTGATAACTTATTTTAGATAGTTTTGCAGCTGCAAAAAAATCTACTTCATGATATTTTAATTTTACTTGCCCAAAAGCATTTACTATGTTAGCTGTTAAATTATAATTGTATTTAAAAGTATCACCTTTGCCAACAACTCTATTTGGTGTTAATAAATTATTTTGCCTAAGCGTGGCTGTTTTTGCAAAATTAGTAATATCCAAATACCCTTTTCCTCCTAAAAGATCAATAACTTCTGCAAAATTATGTGAATGTAAACGCCTATATTCCAACTTACCATTTATAGAAATATTGTTATTTATTTCTGAATTGTAAATAGTATTTACTACAAATTGTTTGTCATTATTCCTATCTACATACAAAACATACGCATTGTTTAAACCTGCATTTGCATTTGTTTTATTTGCATCAAAAATAGAATTCCAATCTAATTGCCCATTATTTACAAAGTTTTCTTGTGCTGTATAAGCTCCTGCTAAATCATTATTTCTTAAAAAATAACTAGGTAATACCTGATAATAACTGGGACTAGGGTTTGAACCTCCATTAAAATCTAAACGACTATTGGTAATTTTACCAAACTGGTAAGATAGATTTGTTTGTACTGTAGTTTTTTCTGAAACATCCCAAAAATGATTCAGTATTAAAATAGGTTCTTTTACTTCTTTAATTCTAGAATTGATTTTTTCTCCATTTAAACTTCCCCAATATTCATTGTAAGCAATGCCTTTTAAATCGAAAACCTCTTGAGTGTTTGGTGATGATTTACCTCTTCTATTTGGCGTAAAAATCCCTGTAAAATTAAGACTATGTTTGTCGTTTATCTTTTTTTCTATGGATGTAAACATAGCATAAGCATTATAAGAAGTGCCTTGATTAAAACCCTCATTACCTACTCTTCTACTACCAGAAAAAGTCATTTTCCAACCATTTTTTAAAGCACCTGTGCTATGGGTTGCCATCAATCTGTGTTCATAGCTTCTGTTAGATAAGGAATAGGAAATTCTTGTTCCAGGTCTTTGAACTGATGCTCTAGTATTGATGTTTGTTGACCCTAAAACACCTCCAAAATTAAAATTAGAAGCCCCTAAACCATTACTTAATTCTTGATTTCTTAGTACGTCGTTTAAACCTCCCCAATTACTCCATTGAGCTCTACCATCGTAGATTTTGTTCATTTCAATTCCGTTGATCAAAACCTTACCGTTTCCAGAATCTAAACCTTTAATTCTAAAAAAAGACGAGCTAAATTCAAAAGCAGCAGATCTTAAAAAAATATCTTTAGTAGCTTGTAAAAGTCCAGAAATATTATCAGCAGCACTTGCATCATTGGTTAGCTCATCATCAGTAATTGTTATGATACTTAAATCTAAATCTACTGTAAAATTTTTATATAAAATAATAGTACCTAAATCGATGATTTTCCCAGAAAGTTGAACAGGGTAATTTTGACTTTCATATCCCTCAAACTTAATTTCTAGTAAATAATTTCCGTTTTCTAGATTCTCTATTTTAAAGCTTCCATCAAAATCTGTTTTTGTGGTAATCGTTGTGTTTTTTAGCTGTAACAAAACATTAGATAATGGGTTATTAGCATCATTATCTAAGACAACTCCTTTAATACTATTTTGGGAATAGGTTGTAGTATAACACATCAGAAATACAACTATCGATACAATAGTTTTACTCATAACTTTTTCATTTTCAATTTTATAGCATAGTAAAGCTACACTTTTTTTATTGAAAAAAGAAACATCTGTACTATCTTTTATTTTTAAGGATACTTTAAGTTGTGTAAATTAGCTCTTAAAAAAAGCAAAAAAATGAAAAAGAAAACCTGTGTATTACTGCTCTTATTTTTTAATTTAAGCCTTATTTTTTCTCAAAAAAAAGCAAAAAAATACAACATTAGAACTATTGCTTTTTACAATTTAGAAAACTTATTTGACACCATTAATGATGTAAATAAAAACGATGAAGCAAGCCCAATAATGGAACTAAAAATCAATAGATCTAAAGTATATTGGGATAAAATTGATAAACTAGCCAATACAATTTTACAAATTGGTGCAGACAAAGCAAATACAAGTCCTGCAATTATTGGCGTTGCCGAAGTTGAAAACAAAGCTGTTTTAGAAGATTTGGTAAAATCGAAACATTTAATAAAAAAACAATACGGAATTATACATTATGATTCTCCTGACAAAAGAGGCATTGATGTGGCTTTATTATATCAAAAAAGATATTTTAAACCTATCAATCATGAAGCTTTTAATCCTAGAATTTATCAAGGAAATTTTAAAGTCTATACCAGAGATCAGCTATTAGTTTCTGGTTATTTAGATGATGAATTGATACATATAATTGTAAATCATTGGCCTTCTAGAAGTGGTGGAGAAGCAAAAAGCAGACCTTTACGCGAAAAAGCAGCCTACCAAAACACACAAATTATTGAGCAAATAAAAAAAGAAGACACAAATGCTAAAATACTAATAATGGGAGATTTTAATGATGACCCTATTAATTCTAGTTTTAAAAAAGTTTTAAATACAAAAAGTAAAAAGAAAAATGTTGATAAAAACGATATTTACAATCCTTATGAAGACTTACACAGAAGAGGTTTTAATACCTTAGCTTACAGAGATAATTTAAACTTGTTTGATATGATTTTAATATCCTCACCACTTTTAGATAAAGGAGAGAAAGATTTTACTACTTACAAAATGTTTCAAGCTAAAATATTTAACAAACGTTTTTTAAGTAGTAAAGATGGCAAGTATAAAGGCTACCCTTTTAGAAGTTTTTCTGATGGAGGTTATACAGGTGGATACTCAGATCATTACCCAGTATATATGTATTTGATTAAAGAGCAGAAGTAGTTTCTCATCAGTTCTCATTCAATCTGTCACCCTGAAAGGGTCTCAGATAACAATAAGCAAACCGCAAAAGATTCTTTCAGAATGACAAACTACATGAAAAACTGATTACAAGTAGTTTATAAGTTTTTTTATTACCTTAAAAGTATCTGAAACTCGCTCTCGCTCGTTTTTAACGAGTGTGATTAAAGTTAGGTTTACATTCTAACACAGTACTCGTTAAAAACAAGCACTAGCTACGAATAAGTAATCTACATTTATAAAATACAAAACCCCGCAACTTTTAAGTTGCGGGGTTTTTTGATAATAAATTATTGCCTTATTACATATAAACTAATCTCTTGGAGATTTAAATCTATAATGTAAGTATGTGTAAGCATCACGAGGTATAATTGTAATCCACTTTTTGTGTTTTAAATACCATTTAAAACGTATAGAATTTAATCCTTTTGTTAAATAAGAAGCAATAAAAGGATGCAAGTGTAATTGTATCTTTTTATTTTTTGGATTCGAAATAAATTTTTCTAAATCTGCCTCAATTTTATCTAACAAAACTATTGGTGCTTCTACTTGTCCATTTTTATTTGGGTTGGCTTCGATCGTTTTTATACTTAACTCTGGTCTTACCCTTTGTCTTGTAATTTGTACCAAACCAAATTTACTTGGAGGTAATATTTTGTGTTTTGTTCTATCAAAAGCCATTTGCTCTTTTAGATGCTGATACAGTTTGTTTCTGTTTTCAGCTTTGTGCATATCAATAAAATCTACAACTATAATTCCTCCCATGTCACGCAATTGTAATTGACGTGCCACTTCTGTAGCTGATATTAAATTTACTTCTAATGCTGTATCTTCTTGAGAACCTGCTTTGTTAGAACGATTTCCGCTATTTACATCAATAACGTGTAAAGCTTCTGTATGCTCTATAACTAAATAGGCACCTTTGCTCATAGAAACTGTTTTACCAAATGATGTTTTAATTTGTCTTTCTATTCCAAATTTTTCAAAAATAGGAACTTCAGACTTGTACAACTTTACAATTTTTTCCTTTTCAGGATAAATTTCTTGTAGATACTCTTTAATTTCTTCTTGCAAAGTTTGATCATTTGTTACAATACTAGTAAAAGATTCATTCATTACATCTCTTAAAATAGAGGATGCTCTGTTTAACTCGCTCAATATTTTTGTTGGTGTGTTTGTATTTGGCATACTTTTACACATTTTTATCCAACGTTCTAATGAGTTTTGCAAATCTTTATCTAATTCTGCTACTTTTTTACCTTCTGCAACAGTTCTTAAAATAACACCAAAGCCTTTTGGCTTAATGCTTTTTGCTAATCTTTTTAAACGTTCTTTTTCTTTTGGGTCTGCTATTTTTTGAGAAACAGAAACTCGGTTAGAAAAAGGAACTAAAACTAAAAATCTACCTGCTATAGACAACTCAGAACTTAATCTGGGGCCTTTTGTAGAAATTGGTTCTTTTACAATCTGTACTAATAGGTTTTGCCCTGTTTTTAGTACTTGATTAATACTACCGTCTTTGTGAATGTCAACTTCTTTTTGGAAGTTTTTTAAAGTGAATTCTTTATACTTACCTGTGCTTACTTTCTTAATGAACGAATTTAATGAGTTTACTTGTGCACCTAAATCATGATAATGTAAAAACCCATCTTTTGGATATCCTACATTAACAAAGGCTGCATTTAAACCAGTTAAAACTTTTCCTATTTTGGCTAAAAATATATCGCCAACAGAAAATTTGTTATCACTAGTTTCATTATTTAATTCAATAAGTTTTCCATCTCTTAATAAGGCAAAATCAATATCAGATGAATTACTACGAATTATTAATTCTGTTTTCATACTGAACTTGGTTTTAACACTGCACTTTGTTGTGCAGATGGATTAATATTGTCAGGTATTTTTAAATACCGTTAGAAAACTTAATGCCTTACACTGCATATTAGTTTTCAAATGTCAATGAACTTTTTGGTAATCTAATTTCTTTTTTGCTAAACAATAAACGAAAAAGTAAGCATTAGCTTACTTTTTCTTCTTGTGTCTGTTTGCTCTAGCTCTTTTCTTTCTTTTGTGTGTAGAGATTTTTGCTCTCTTTCTTTTTTTACCACTTGGCATAATCCTCGTTGTTTTTTAAACCCTTAGGTTTAGATTAATATTTTGTTACTTAACTGATACTTTACTTTTTACTCCCTCAGTAAAAGTCTTAGCTGGTTTAAAAGCTGGTATGTTGTGTGCAGGTATTTTAATAGTTGTATTCTTAGAAATATTTCTACCTGTTTTTTCTGCTCTTGTTTTGATAATAAAACTACCAAAACCTCTTAAATAAACGTTATCGCCATTTTCTAATGCATCCTTTACTTCAGTCATAAATGCTTCTACAGTTGCCAATACATCTGTTTTTTCAATTCCTGATTTGTCTGATATTTTTGATACGATATCTGCTTTCGTCATGTCTCTGTATTTACTATATTTTTATTAATTTACTTTCAAAAATGCGGATGCAAATATATGATAATTAATCAATTCCAAGAAGTTTAAAGATTAAAATATCAATTAAAAATTACGTTCTTTAAAAGTTCTTTATTTTTTTTTAATTTTATCAAAATAAAACCATGTAGAAACCTGCTTTTCAATTATTTATACTATATTCTCAACTTTAAAATTACAGTTCAACAGCGCTAAATCTTATTGTTGTATTGCTTGCAGGCACAAAGGTAAAAACATTATTAGCAAATGCATTAAGTGTTGATGGACGATCTACAAACAACCCATTTGAATCTAAAACAACATCTAACAAAGGCTGAATTGCATCTGAAAAAAATTGTGGTGCTGTTGTAGATAAAAGACTTAAATACATTTTATCATCTTTTATTTCTTTACTCATTGTATAAGCAGCGTTTCCAAAAGAAGATGTTATAAATAAAATACCTGTGTCTGTTTCTAGATTATACAAATCAATTCTTGTAACATCAAAAAATGCAGCAGCATTCATATTAGTAATTAACTGATTAAAGTTTTCATTTGTAAAATCTGGCATCCAATCATCCTCTAAAGAGTTTAAAAATGGGTTATGCAAAATAAGAAAATCAGAAAGTATTTCTTGCCCTTTTAAAGGTATTGCTGGAGTACCTAAATAACTAATGGTTATTTTAACTCCTTGATTTTGCCCAACAAATGCATCATTTATAGCATCATATATAAAATCTTCAACTGCTACAGTACCTACTTTAATTGCAGGGTTTGCTTTAAAACCTAAAGGAGTTGGTGCAATACCATAATTAAGAGGCTCTAACAAGCCACTTTCATTATTGGTTAAAGTACTTACAAAACGTCTATTTTCATTATAACTAAAAGAATATGCTTTTGTTTCTGCACCTTCATTTTCTATAACCATACTTCTAAAAACAGACTTAGATAAATCATCTGGTAAATTGCCTAACATTATTTTGTTACTAGTAGTTAAACTTAACCAATCATCTGCTGTAGCTCTTGTAAATCTTATAAAATTTGATGGATCTCTGTTGCTTCTAAAAATAATATCTTCTCCTTGAAAACTAGAAAATAAAAACTCAAAACTACCTTTATATCCTTGACCAATTAATCCATTATCAGGAAAATTATTACCATCAGACAATTCATGAATTACATTTTTAGTGGTAAAAGTTAATTTAAGAGTAGACCCTAAAGAAAGATCATATAAACTAATTCTGGCTGGATCTGCATTCCCAAAATCTGAATCCATTCTTACCTCTGTTTCATTTATAAAATCAAATAAAAATGTAAATCCCCCTAAAAGTGTATTGTCTGTAAAATAGGTCATTTTCCAACCATTGTCTGGTGATATTAGAAAATCACGTACTTCTTTTTGCTTTTTCTCAAATCTAACAGAAGGCACATCTTCAAACAAAAGATCTGGATCGTTATTATCTTGGCAACTAAAAAATAGTACAAATAATAGCAGTAAAATTGGTTGATTTATTTTTTTTAAATACCTCATAATTCTAATTTAAAAGCGTTGCTTTTGCAACATTTAGTGCTGCTACTCTTTGCAATTCGTATATATCTATCTTAAATTTTGATAAAAAATAATCTGCTACTAATGCTTCTTTTTGTTTGATAAAATCAATTGCCTCTTCTGCATCTGGTGTAGCAGTTAAGGTTGCTGCATTTGTTGCAATTTCTCTTTCTAGGTCTGTAGCTGTGTTTGGCAATTCTAGTAATGCATCACGTATTGCTGCATCTATAATTCTTTGTTTGATGGTATCTAAAAGAGCTTGATAATCTGCAGGAGAGTTAGAGAGCATTGTTGCCACCATTTCTGCAAAATCTTCTGTATGATTTAACCTTGCATAATCTGATATAAAACCTAGTTTGTAAGCAATATCAAATCTTTCTGATTCATTGCCTGGGTTAAACCATTGAGCGGTATAATCTCCTGGGGTTATTTGCTTGTAAGCTTCTTCATCAAAACGAAACTGTTGGTTTAAAATGTGTGTATATTCATGCTGAATTGTACGCACAAATAGCGTAATGCTTTCTTGATTAGTTAAATCTATTAAATCTGCTTCAAATAAAACTATGTTTTTTCCCCCTTCTGCAAAACCTAAAGTACGAGTTCCATTTTCATTTAAGTTAAAACCACCTATTAACACAAGTTCTCTTGGAGCGATGTTTTTTACAAAATCTTCGCCTCCAACTTCTGTGTAGGTATCAATCCAAATTGTTTTAACAGCCTCCATAATTGGTATAACCGTTTCTAAAGTTGGTGGAAATAAATAGCGATTTAAATCTACACGCCCTTCATCCCATTGATAAGTTACATCAATATTAAAAGGAAATGTATAATTGGTTCTTAACCAAATATCTGTTGCATTTAAATTTGGTGTTGTTGTATCAATATTACTTTCTGTTAATTTTTCTTCGGATGAATTACAAGAATAAAACAACCCTGAGATGAGTATTGCTATAAATAAATGTATTTTCTTCATAATATTATCTTGGGTTTTTGGTTAAACCTAAATTTGATGCTGATGCTGGAATTTGTAATTGCTTTCTTACATCTTCTTTAGCTAAGGATATTTCTGTAACCAAATTTCCTCTTCTAAAATCTCTAATAATCGGAATATTAAATTTACGCACATCAAACCAACGCAAACCTTCATGATAAAATTCTTTTTGTTTAAAATTTAATATTGCCGTAATAAATAGAGCTTGCTGATTTGATGAAAAACCATAAGAAGGTGTTAAATAATCAGGTACTACTCTAAATGTGTTTGCAATCATAGCAGTTGTTAAATTATCTGTTGCATCATTAAAATTGATTGTTTTTTTTGATAAAAAATCTGTTAAGTCTTTTAATGAGTTTGCATAATCTTCTTTCATTGCATAAGCCTCTGCTCTATTTAACAATACCTCATCATAACTAAATAAAACCTGAGGTGTAAAACCTGTACCTGAACCAGCACTTTGGTTGGTTATTTTAAAAAACTCTTCAAACTTAGGTAAATTCGAGAATAATTCTCCTCCAAAAACATCATAGGCCCAAGATTTATTTAATGGATTTCCTCCTAAAAGAAAACCTGTTCCTTCGCCAGAAACCAACCCATAATTTGAAGAAGCAAAATCTCTTGCCCACCAAGATAATGATGAGTTTACTAAAATATTAGCATTTTCTATTGTGTTATTGTATCTAAAAACACGGGCATCATAAGTAAGATCACTGTAAGCAATCATATCTCTAATTTGTAACCTTGGGTTTGTAAGTATTTGATTTGCATGTGCTATTACTTTATCCCAATCTGCTTTAAATGCATAAAAACGAGCTGCAAAAGCATGGGCAGCTTCCGTTGTAAAATGAAATTTAGGATTTTCTTCTCTCTCCCTAACAAGCTCTATGCCTTGAATTAAATCGGCCTCAATAAAATCATACACTTCTTTAACGGTGTTTCTTTTATAATTTTTAAATAAAACGGTTTCTGTTTCTTTTACATAAGGCACTCCTAAATCTGTACTTGCTGAATTGGCATTGTAATGTTTGCCCCAAAAATTTACCAACATAAAATGTGCATAAGCTCTTGCCAACAATGCTTCTCCTTTTTGGGCGTTTAAATTATGTATATTTTCAAGTTCTGCAATCGATTCTAATGCTTGGTTTGCTTGCCCAATTGCTTCGTAGCAACTTACCCAGTAATTTGTTGGTGTATCTTGGTTTCCACTATCATCTTCATTAGTTTCCCAACTAAACATTTGCTCGTGTAACTGCTCATCAACCACATTATTATCTGAGGGTTTAGACAATGCATTGTCTGACATTAATTCTGCCATTAACATGTAATTACCTATTGGATAAGCACCTGTAATCAAAGCACTTATTTTATCTGGAGAATCTATGGTTGCTCTGTCATCTGGCAATTCAGATAAATAACTATCACAACTAATCAACCCAAAAAATAAAACTATGCCTATAATTTTTTTGGTATTTTTATATAGTTTTTTCATTTTTATATTTAATTAAATACCAACATTTAAAGACAACGTATATTGTCTGGTTATTGGTAATGCTACTCCACCTGTTCCATAAAATTCTGGATCTTGACCATTCAATTTATCATCAGAATAAATTAAAAACAAATTAGTGCCTTGTACTTGTAATCTTAGATTAGACAAGCCTAATTTATCGGTTATCTTTTTCTGAAAACTATACCCAAGAGAAATATTTTTCATTCTTAAAAAATCGCCATTTGCAACCCTTGCATCAGAAAAATTGTAAGCATTATATGCTCTAGATAAATCGCTGTTTCCTAAAAGATTGTTATCTCTAACATCTACTATTTTAGGAATATTGGTAATAGCTTCATCACCATCAAACAACCATCTATTTACAGTACTTTTTGTAAACACACTTGCACCAGAATAAAAATTATCTAAAACAGGGTTTAACCTTACTTTATTACCTCCAGATCCTGTAATTAAGATATTTAAATCTAAATTTTTATATTTAAATCTATTAGAAAATCCTCCAGAAATATTAGGAACTACAGAACCTTCAAACACCAAGTAATTTAAAACATTGGTAGCGTCTTGAAAATTGACTCCAGAAACAGGATTTTCTTCTTCTGGTAAAATAAACGACGGAACTCCTTGATCTGTTAAACCATCAAACTGAAAAGAAAACAAAGAATTTAAAGGAAAACCTTGTACACTACCACCTTGAATATCTACAATATCTATAACACTAGGTTCGTTTTTAGACTTGGTTACTTTTTGATTAAAGTAAGAGAAGTTAAGAGAGCTAGTCCAACTAAAATCATCATTTTTAATGTTTTGTGTGGTTATACCAAATTCAAAACCTTTGGTATTTACATCTGCATTGTTACCGAATTTAAACAACTGACCTCCAATTCCGCTTGTTCTAACTATATCTATATTATCAAAAATATCTCTGTTCCAAAAATCGGCTGTTAGTTGAATTCTATTATTAAACATACCAATATCAAAACCAATATTTAATTCGAATTGTTTTTCCCAAGTTAATTCAGAATTTTCTAAATCTTCTATATTTAAAAAAGTTTCTCTATCCCCTACAATAACTCTATCTGTAATTTCACTTCTAAAAATTGCCAAAGCATTGGTTGCTGGCCCAGGAGAAGCAGAAAGTCCGTAAGAAGTTCTAAACTGTAAGTTATTAATTACCTCAGAATTTTGAATAAATTGTTCATCACTGGCATTCCATTTTGCACTTACAGTTGCTGTTGGCAACCATCTAGAACTAGAAGAGTTTCCTTGTCTGTTAGTACCATCATATCTACCTGTTGCAGAAAAAACGTATTTATCATTAAGTGTATAAGTAGCTCTTCCAAAAAAGGCTACAGTTCTTTCTCTTTCTCTTGCCACATCAAAATAATTATCTCCTTCTGTAATAATTTTTTCTAATACTCTTGGGTCTGTAAAAGGTGTAAAACCATTTTGAAACTGCAATCCATAACCTGTAAACTCACTTCTATCTCTATCTACATACCTCATTTCTTGCCCTAGCAAAGCATTTATGTTATGTTTTTCATTGATTGTTTTATCATATTTAAAACTATTTCTAACATAATAACTTGTTAAAGTATTATCGTTTTTAATATACAAACCTCCTTCTGGTAAAACAGGTACAGGAATATCATCTGGGTTTTCTGGATCTGAGTATAAAAAAATATTAGCGTTAGCAATAACAGGAGTTTCATTTGAATTATAAGCCCTTATAACATTAGAGTTTTCTTTAACTTGATGCTCTCTTGTGCTATTTACATATCTAGCAGCTGCATTAAAATCATAGGTAATATTGTTTGTTAATTTATAAGTAGCATCTAATTGAAAACGGATGTCTTTTACATCTAAATCTATCGCATTATTTTCTAATTCTTCAATAATATTAAAAGGTGCCCAGTTGTTTGTATAATACTCTAAATTACCATCATTATCTCTTGGTCTTAATGCTCTAGATGTGTTTAAAGCATAACTAAATGGGTTGATATCAAAATCTCTAGAAAACTCACCATCTACAACATTTGCTTCTCTACTAAAAGTACCTGGTGCTTTTTGGGCTCTTACAGAGGCAACTGTAGATAAAGATAAATTAAACTTATCTGATAGGTAAAAAGTGTTTCTAATGTTTGATGTTAGCCTGGTTACTTTATCAGAAATGGTCCAACCAGGGTCATTTACAAAACCCAAAGAGGCATAAAAGGTATTTTTTTCTCCTCCTCCACTAAAACTAATGGAATGGTTTTGCATTATAGACTGCTTAAACAAGGTTTTAAACCAATTGGTATTTGCCAATTCGTATTGCTGTAAAAAAGCGTTTCTGCCTTCTACTGTATTTTGTACGCCAAAACCGCCATTTTCAAAAGAATTGATTTGTTTCTCTAAAATACCATAAATTCCAGAAAAACGTGCATTACCAACATCTGGCAATCTTAAAAAACCTTGATCTCTTAAACCTTGTAAAGCACTAAGGGTTTCTTTAGAGTCTAAAATATCATATTGGTCATAACTTGGCAACGCCCTAACTGTTTGCTCTAAATTGTAACTTACTTTTATGGGACTATTTTTTTTACCTCCTTTAGTAGTAATTACAATAACTCCATTTCTTGCTCTTGCTCCGTAAATAGAAGTGGCAGAAGCATCTTTTAAAATATCTATTTTTTTAATATCTGCTGCATTTATTCCTGCAATTGATGAACTAATTAATGTAGAAGCATCACCAGAAGTTAGTGCATCTAAATCTTGCTCTACAATATCTTCTTGCACAATACCATCAATTACATAAAGTGGATTATTATTACCAAAAATAGATGATGAACCACGAATTTGAATCTGAGGAGCAGCACCAAAAGTACCAGATATATTTTGCACATTTACACCTGCAACTGTACCCTCTAACATTCTACTTACATCAACAACACCATCAATTTTAACATCTGCCATTTTTATGGTAGTTGCAGCACCTGTAAAAGATTTTTTATTTATTTTGTCATATCCTGTAGTAATTACAATTTCATCTAACGCATTTACATCTTCTTCTAAAACTACGTTTATAACAGTACTTGTGCCAACTGTTTTTTCTAAAGTTTTCATGCCTAAATACCTAAAAACAAGTACATCTCCTTCATTTGCTTTTAAAGAATAATTACCATCAAAATCAGTCTCAGTTCCTTTATTACTACTTTTTAACACCACAGAAACACCAGGTAAAACGCCTGATTTATCAGAAACAATTCCTGATATTGTTTTTGTTTGTGCAAAAGAAAATTGCAGTATAAATACAAAGAAAAGTGTTAAAGAAAAATTGGGTTTTAACATCATTTACAACTGATTTTAGTTAATTCTTGTAAAATACTGACTATTATATTACTAAAACAAGTAAATTTTGTTAATAATGATTTTTTTTTCAATTAAAAGCATTGTCAAAATTATTTTGACTAGATTTTGTTTTAATATTGCAAATTTAGTTTTAAATGATGAAATTTTCTAATACTCTAATATATTGGTATTTAAAAAACAATAGGGATTTGCCTTGGCGTAAAACCAAAAACCCTTATTTTATTTGGCTGAGTGAAATTATGTTACAGCAAACAAGAGTTGCTCAAGGAATGGCATACTATTTAAAATTTACAGCAACTTTTCCTACCGTTTTTGAGCTCGCTAAAGCGGATGAAAGCACCGTTTTAAAAATGTGGCAAGGTTTAGGTTATTATTCTAGAGCTAGAAACTTACATTTTTCTGCAAAACAGATTGCCAACGAATTTAATGGCGAATTTCCATCAACATATAAAGAAATTATAAAACTAAAAGGAATTGGAGATTACACAGCTTCTGCAATTGCATCTATTTGTTTTAATGAATCTACTGCTGTTGTTGATGGTAATGTTTATAGAGTACTTTCTCGTTATTTTGGCATTAACACACCCATAAATTCAACAGCAGGAATTAAAGAATTTAAAGTATTAGCACAATCTTTAATTGATAAAACACAACCTGGTACTTTTAACCAAGCAATTATGGATTTTGGTGCACTGCATTGTAAACCTCAAAATCCGCTTTGTGAAACCTGTCCGTTTTCTGGAAGCTGCGTTGCTTTAGAGAAAAAACTGACCAGAGAATTGCCTGTAAAAGAGAAAAAAATAAAAGTTAAAAAGCGTTATTTTAACTTTCTAGTGATAAAAACCAACGACAATAAGACCATTTTATCAGAAAGAAAAGGGAAAGGAATTTGGCAAGGTTTGTATCAGTTTCCTCTGATTGAAAGTGATAAAACCATCAACAAAAATGAATTAATTTCATCAGACGAATTTATCGATTTATTTCCATCAGAAACCACTATTTCATTGTTTAATCAAAAAGAAATAGTCCATAAACTATCTCATCAACATTTATGCACACAATTCTGGGTTATAGAAACCGAAAAATCATCAACAATTCAAATAAAATGGAGTGATATTGAAAAATACCCTGTACCTATTTTAATTGCAAATTTTTTAGAAGCCTATCAACATAAAAAGTAATTGATATTTTTAGTACTTTTGATGAAGATATTATTGAACAACTATCTAAAATATTAAAAAGGAATTTAATGGCAGCAGGCACAATAAACAAAGTTATTTTAATTGGTAATTTAGGCGATGATGTAAAAATGCATTATTTTGATGACCAAAATTGTGTTGGTCGTTTTCCTATTGCAACTAGTGAAAGTTACACCAATAAAACTACTGGCGAAAAAATAACCAATACAGATTGGCACAATATTGTTGTTAGAAATGGTTTGGCTAAAGTTTGTGAAAAATACTTAACAAAAGGCGATAAGATTTATGTGGAAGGAAAATTAAAAAATCGTCAATGGGAACAAGATGGCATTAAACGTTATGCTACAGAAATTAACGTTAATGAAATGACCATGCTGTCTACCAAAAGCAACCCAAATAACGTACAACAAAACCCACAACAAAATCAACATCCAACTTCTAAACCAGCACCAAAAGCTACTCCGTTAGAAGAAAAAGATGATTTACCCTTTTAATTCAATCAAAAAAAACAGCAATTGGATCCAGATCCCCAAATTTTATTTTTAATTTCCATTAATTTTTTAACTACAATTAATTGTGTTGTTTTACTTCTTTTATTAATTAGCTCTGCTTTAGTTTCTGGGGCAGAAGTAGCATTTTTCTCTCTTTCTCAAACCGATTTAAACGAACTTTCTAACAACGGAAAAGATGAAAACAGTGTGGTTACTTTACTAGAAAAACCTAGAAAACTATTAGCTACAATTTTAATAACAAACAATTTTATAAATATTTTAATTGTATTATTATTTGCCTCTTTAGCAGACACATTATTTGGCAATTTTAATTATGAATTTAATGCTTATTTCTTTACAATTCCTATTCGTTTTTTAGTAGAAATTGTTCTAGTAACCTTTCTAATTCTTTTGTTTGGCGAGGTTTTACCAAAAGTGTATGCATCTAGAAATGCGCTACATTTTTCTAAAAGAATGTCTAAATTTATCAATACCATAAATATTTTATTAACTCCTTTTAGCTTACCACTAATAACAATTACTAAATGGATTGAAAAAAAATTAGGGAGTAAAAATTCTAACTTTTCTGTAGAAACTTTATCTCAGGCTTTAGAATTAACATCACAAGGAGCAACCTCTAAAAACGAACAAAAAATACTAGAAGGAATCGTAAATTTTGGGAACACAGAAACAGTACAAATTATGGTACCTCGTATAGATATTTCTGCTCTTTCTGACAAAGAGCCTTATGAAATTGTACTAGATAAAATTCTTAAAAAAGGATTTTCTAGAAACCCTGTTTACAGTGAAAATATTGACAATATTATTGGTGTTTTATATGCTAAAGACTTGTTAGCACATTTAAATAAAACCAATTTTAAATGGCAAGATTTATTAAGAGAACCTTTTTTTGTGCCAGAAAACAAAAAATTAGATGATTTATTAGGCGATTTTAGAGAGAAAAAAAATCACTTAGCAATTGTTGTTGATGAATATGGGGGAACTAGTGGTTTGGTTACTTTAGAGGATGTTATTGAAGAAATTGTTGGAGACATTAATGATGAATTTGATGATGATGATTTGCACTATTCTAAAATAGATGCAAACAACTATGTTTTTGAAGGAAAAACTTCTATTAAAGATTTTTGTAAAATTCTAGATGATGAAAATGAAGAAATTTTTGAAGAAGAAAAAGGAGAAAGTGAAACTTTAGCAGGCTTTATTTTAGAAATTTCTGGGAAATTCCCTAAAAAAGGCGAGAAAATAAACTTCAAGAATTATACGTTTACTATAGAAGCGTTAGATAAAAAACGTATTAAACAGATTAAAGCAACCAAAAATGCGTAACCTTTTCTTATTGATTTTCTTTATTCCTTTTCTTTCTTGTAAAGAAGATATTTTACCAAAACCTAAAGGGTATTTGAGCTTAAATTATCCCCAAAAAAAATATAAAAAATTAGATTTAAACAGACCTTATTCTTTTAATATTTTAGAAAATACAGAAATTAAAGACAATCCAAATAATTGGATATCGATTAAATACCCAAAAATTAAAGCTTCTATTGATATTACTTACAGACCTGTAAAAAACAATATGAATGAGCTGTTAACTGAAGCAGAAAAACTAGTTTTTAAACATACTTTAAAAGCAGAACAAATTATACCTAAAGATTTTGTTAACCCAGAAAAAAGAGTGTTTGGTAGTATGTATGAAATTACTGGTAATGCAGCATCTCAAATTCAGTTTCATGTTACAGACAGTACAAATCATTTTATAAAAGGGGCTTTATACTTTTACGCAAAACCAAACTACGATTCTATTTTACCTGCAGTAGCTTACATAAAAGATGATATTTTACAGCTAATGGAAACCTTAAAATGGATCGAATAGCTTTTTGTTTATAAATTATTTTGCCACGGATTCACGAATAAAACTCAAAACCTTATAAAAACAGAATTTTCACGAATAAAAATCTATGATTTTTTCTAATTAGTGTTATTTTTTGATCTCAAAAAAGAAAATTCCTTAATTCGTGGCTATTTTTTTAAGTATAATTCAGAACGATTAATATCATTTTAAAAATAGTTGTTTTCAATTAAAGTCTTGGTTCATTTAACAAAGCAATCTTGCCTCTTTTGTAAGTTAATTATGATGTTGGGTTATTCCAAATTCATAATAATTCCAAAGCTTTTATAATTTTCACTATCTTACATCAAGAAAAAGAAAAATACATTGCTATGAATTTATCAGTAAAACTGAATGATATCTTATTTTTAGATATTGAAACGGTTCCTCAAGAAGAAAGTTGGAATCATGTGGTTGAAGAAACCCAAGAATTGTATCAAAAAAAAACACAATACCAACGTAAAGAAGATTTTACGGCAGAAGAATTTTATGAAAGAGCCGGAATTTGGGCAGAATTTGGTAAAATAATCTGTATTTCTGTTGGTTATTTTGTGGATGTAAAAGATAAAAAACAATTGCGTTTAACTTCCTTTTTTGGTGATGATGAACACCAACTACTAACTGATTTTAAGGTTTTATTAGACAAGCATTTTGCAAATAAAAACCATGTTTTATGTGCTCATAATGGTAAAGAATTCGATTTTCCCTTCATTGCTAGAAGGATGATTATTCATCAAATAGAATTACCTAAAAAATTAAATTTATTTGGCAAAAAACCTTGGGAAGTAGCTCATTTAGACACTTTAGAATTATGGAAATTTGGCGATTACAAACATTATACTTCCTTAAAATTACTGACTTCTATTTTAGGAATTCCATCGCCAAAAGATGACATTAATGGTAGCGAAGTTGCTAACGTTTATTATAAAGAAAAAAACATCCAAAGAATTGTAACTTATTGTGAAAAAGATACCATTGCAGTTGCACAAATTTTATTACGTTTTAATAATCAAGAATTATTAAGTGATAAAGATATTGTGAGTGTTTGATATGCTATTATACAGAGATTCGCAGAGAAACTCAGAGACCCACAAAGAAAATGATAAATTCTTCCTACAAAGTTTCTAAGAGCTTATAGATATTTTATGATTCAGTAAATCTAGTTTTAAATACTATGAATATCTACAAGGTTAAAAAAAGACCTTGCAAAATAATAAGTTTAAGAAAAAACTCTGTGACCCTCTGTTTTTTTTTAGAGAATCTCTATATAACAACAAACTTTAAGATTCTAACTTCATAGAAAGTTCTAACCAACGCTCTTCTTTTTGTTCTAAACTTGTAATTGTTTCTTGCAATTCTTCAGATTTTTCTGCTATATCTTCAGGTGCAATTTCTACATTTAAAAATTGTTTTTCTATGTTTGCTTTTCTGTTTTGCAATCTTTCTATATCTGCTTCTAAAGCACCAAATTCTCTTTTTTCGTTAAAACTTAGTGTGTTTTTATTTTCCTTTTTTGCAGATTTTTTATCTTCTTTTTTTTCAATGACTTTGGCAACTACATCATTTAAAGGATTACCATCATCATAAGCTCTAAAATCTGAGTAATTTCCTGGGAAATTTTCTACAACACCTTCTCCTCTAAAAACAAACAGTGCATCTACAATTTTATCCATAAAATACCTATCATGAGAAACCACTAAAAGGTTTCCAGGATAATCTAATAAGAAGTTTTCTAACACATTTAAGGTTACAACATCTAAATCGTTTGTAGGTTCATCAAGAATTAAAAAATTAGGATTCTGAATTAAAACAGCACATAAATACAAACGTTTTTGCTCTCCTCCAGACAGTTTTTCAACAAAATCGTATTGTTTCTTTTTATCAAACAAAAAACGCTCTAACAATTGCGATGCAGAAATTTTTCTTCCTTTGGTTAAAGGGATAAATTCTCCAAATTCCTTCACAACTTCAATTACTTTTTGCCCTTCTTTTATTTCGATTCCTGCTTGTGTATAATACCCAAATTTTACAGTTTCACCTAAAATAACTTTACCAGCATCTAAAGGTGCAGTTTCTGTAATAATATTTAAAAAAGAGGATTTTCCTGTTCCGTTTTTACCAATAATCCCAACACGTTCTCCACGTTTAAAAACATAATCAAATCCGTCTAAAATCTTTTTATCTCCAAAAGATTTAGAAACTTTATGCAGTTCAAGAATTTTACTTCCCAAACGTTCCATATTTATTTCTAATTGTACTTGATGATCTTTTCTACGTTGATGTGCTTTTTCTTTAATTGCGTAAAAATCATCGGTTCTAGATTTAGACTTAGTAGTTCTGGCTTTAGGTTGCTTACGCATCCACTCAAGTTCTTTTTTAAAGAGGCTCTTCGCTTTTCCTAAGTTTGTTGCTTCTAAGGCTAATCGTTCTTCTTTATTTTGCAAATAGTACGAATAATTCCCTTTGTATTTATAGATTTTACCTTCGTCTAATTCTAAAATTTCATTACAAACACGCTCTAAAAAGTAACGATCATGCGTTACCATAAATAAGGTAATTTTTTCTTTTGCAAAGAAAGCCTCTAACCATTCTATCATTTCTAAATCTAAATGATTGGTAGGTTCATCTAAAATTAATAAATCGGGTTTGTTAATTAAAACAATGGCTAAAGACAGTCTTTTTCTTTGTCCTCCAGAAAGTGCCCCAACTTTTAAAGTTAAATCGTCTAACTTTAATTTCGATAAAATTTGTCTGTATTGTGTTTCAAAGTCCCAAGCATTGTGCTGATCCATTAAATCAAATGCAGCTTGATAAGCATCTGTATCCTCTAAGTTTTTTAATGCTTTTTCATATTGATTTACAATAGAAAGGATTTTATTATCAGTAGCAAAAATGGTTTCTTCAATTGTTAAATCTGGATTGATATCATCTTTTTGAGCCAAATAAGCAATAGAAATTCCTTTTCTACTTACAACTTGTCCAGAATCTGGCACATCTAAACCTGCAATAATATTTAAGATAGATGTTTTTCCACTCCCATTTTTTGCTACAAAAGCAACTTTTTGATCTTTACTAATTCCAAAAGAAATGTCTTCAAATAAAACACGTTCTCCATAAGCTTTAGAAATATTTTCTACTGATAAATAATTCACAGAAATAAATTTAATTTTTGCAAAGAAACAAAAATCTAAGGCAGTAATTGTTGATTAAATAAACTCCTTTAAAAAAATAGTGAATAAAAAAAACGGAGAATCTAATTAGAGTCTCCGTTTTAATATAAATTGATTAGCTTGGTAACTTACCACCATCTAATTCATCTTGCCATTTAAGCAATTCTTCCCATTTCCCTTTGCTAGCTAGTTCAGCCTGTTTTGGCCATGTACCAGGTTTGTGTACTTTAAAACGTTCACCTCCACTATCTAAAACCTCTTGACATTTTTCTACACTTGTATTACCAAGAGCTTGCCATGTTTTTATATTGTGGTTGTGGAATAATTCTTTAATTTTTGGTCCAATACCTTCTACAACTGTTAAATCGTCTTCTTTAATTTTTTTACCAAAAACAGCTTTTGCACTAGCAGCATTAAAAACTGTTGCAGTAGCTGTAGCAGTAGCAACAGCAGATACTTTACTTTTTTTACAGGCATCTAATTCTGCTTCTAAAGTTGCAATTCTTGCATTGAGTTCCTTACAATTGCAAGACTCTTGATTATCTTTACTTGAAAATTTTCTTAATAAGTATCCTAATAAGGCACAAATAAGGCCTACTAAAAGTGGAATTAATATACACCAATTCATAATTTTATCTTTTTTTAATTAATTGTTATAACTGTTCTTCTATTTTTTGTTCTTCCTTCTTGAGTAGCATTATTTGCAATTGGCTCTTTATCTCCTTTAGAAAGTGCTTCTATATTATTACCTAAAATTCCGTTTTTAATCAAATAATTTCTAGCAAAATCTGCACGTTTTTGTCCTAAAACAACATTATTATTAGCATTCCCAACATTATCTGTATGACCAATGACTTGTACTTTTACACCTGTTTTATCTACACATTTAGATATAGTTGCTATTTTATTTCGTTGTTCAGTTGTTAAATTTATAGCAGTCTGACCTGTTTTAAAATATAAAACTAACGGATTCTCTTTAATAGATTCACAAGCCGTTTTTAATGCATCATCTTCAGAAGTATCAGTATCATTGCCTGTTAAAACACCAAAAGAAAAAGGGCCAAACAAAGTACTTTCTTTATCAGGATTGATTGTATCATTCAATTTGCCATTAGTATTAATTTGTTTGGAAGCGATACCTAAAGTCACAAAATAGTTTTTTACTGCATTTGCTCTTGCAAGACCTAAATTGGGAAAGGCAGAGTTATTAACCTCATCACTTTTATAAAAACCTAAAATATCTATGGTTTTTGAAGGATTTGATAAAAGATAGTTTTTTAGTTTTAAAGATTCTTCTTTTACTTTTAATGAAAGTGGTTCTAAAATTGAAAAATTTGACATTTTAAAGTTAAAATTGTCTTGCGATTCAATTTTTAAATTACTTGCTGCATCTGTAATTAAGAATGCATTTTTTGAAACTTCTTTTGCTTTTAGGTTTACTACTTCTTTATTGGGTTCTGTTTTTTCTTTTTCTTTGCTATAACAAACTTTACAGCATAAAAAGTAATACAAAACAGTACCTACAATAATTGTTAGCAAAATACCTAAAAGACAGATTGTTTTTTTTGTCATAATTGATTTTTGTTTTGTTATTGATACTCTTACAAACTTAAGCTTTATCTATTAAAACTTAAAGGAATTTACTATAAAATTGATTATAAGTCATTTACAACACTAAAAAAATCAATAATATTTAATGAATATTATTGTAAAAATAGCAAAAATGAATCTTTTAGAATCTCTTAATTAGTATTATATTGCGTTGGTATTACACAAAAATAAAAACATGAAAATTATAGTACCAATGGCAGGAATTGGGTCTCGTTTAAGACCCCATACATTAACAGTTCCAAAACCTTTAACAGTAATTGCAGGCAAACCAATTGTACAACGTTTGGTAGAGGATATTGCTTCTGTTATTGATGAAAAAATTGATGAAATTGCTTTTGTAATTGGTACTGTTGCCAAAGGATTTCCTACAGATACTGAAGAACAATTATTAAAGATAGCAAAAGAATTAGGTGCAAAAGGTTCTGTATATGTGCAAGAAGAAGCTTTAGGAACTGCACATGCAATTTACTGTGCAAAAGAATCTTTAAGCGGGCCTTGTGTTGTAGCTTATGCAGACACTTTATTTAAAGCTGATTTTAAATTAGATGCAAATGCAGATGGTGCAATTTGGGTAAGTAAGGTAGCAAACCCAAGTGCTTTTGGTGTGGTAAAATTACAAGATGGTTTTATTACCGATTTTATAGAAAAACCAAAAGATTTTGTTTCTGATTTGGCAATTATAGGAATTTATTACTTTAAAAGTGGTGATAAACTATTAGAAGAAATTCAATATTTAATTGATCATGATTTAAAAGAAAATAATGAATATCAGTTAACCAATGTTTTAGAGTCTTTAAAACAACAAGGTGCAAAATTTATTCCTGGAACGGTAAATACTTGGATGGATTGTGGTAAAAAAGACCCAACAGTAGACACCAATAAACAAGTATTAACTTTTGAACACCAAGCAGGAAACAATTTAGTTGCTAAAAATGTGGTTTTAGAAAATTCAGAAATCATTCAACCTTGTTTTATTGGAGAAAATGTAGTGCTTAAAAATACCAAAATTGGTCCTTATGTTTCTATTGGAGCAAATAGTGTTGTAGAAAATTCTACAATTGTAAACTCTCTAATTCAAACTAATGTAACAATATCTAATGCAAATTTAGATACAGCCATGATTGGTAATTATGCAAAATATAACGGTAAATATACCTCTGTAAGTATTGGTGATTATACAGAATTAACGTAATGATTTTTAGAATAAAGAACATAGAAAAGAGAAAAGAAAACCATTTTTTTTATTTAAAATGGGCTCTTTTTTCTTTGCTCTTTTTTCTAATTTCTTCAAAAAGTGTGTGTCAAGATAGTTTACCTATAGTTAAAGATACATTAAAAGAAAAAGAGTTAAATTTTCAACCCTTTTTTTTTAAAGCGTTGTCAGAAAAAGCAATTGGCAATCATCAAAAAGCAATTGAAAACTTAGAAAGTTGTAATGAATTGATTCCAAATAATATTGCTGTATTCTTTGAATTTTCTAAAAACTATTTAAAATTAAACAAAACCTTTATTGCAAAAGAGTACATTAATAGAGCTTTACTAAAAGATCCAAATAATATTTGGATGTTAAAACATTTAGTAAAAATTTGTGTAAAGGAAAAAGATATTGAAGAAGCAATCAATGTTCAACAAAAATTAGTAGCAATTAACTTAAAAGAAAGAGAACATCTTGTAAAACTGTATTTGCAAAATAATGATTCTAAAAAAGCAATTGCTTTGATGAATTTAATGGAGAGAGAAAAAGTACTTTCTGCTAAATTTAGAAAGTTGAAAAACAATTTAGAAAACCAAAAAAAACAAACGGTAACTGAAGAGAAAAAAGTTATAAGTGGCTCTCTAAAAGAGCAATTTAAAAACAATAAATCGTTTGCTATTTTAAAACGAATCTTAACAGATTCAAAAACAAATATTGAAGAACAATTAAAATATGCAGAAACAGGAATTTTATATTTTCCTGCACAACCTTTTGTATATTTAGTAAAAGGAAAAGCACTTAATTATCAGAAAAAATATAAAAAGGCGTTATTAAGTTTACAAAACGGTATTGATTTTGTTATTGAAGATGAAATGGAAGCTGACTTTTATAAAGAAATGGCAGTTGCTTACAAAGGTTTAAATGATTTTGAAAACGAAAAAAAATGTATTGAAAAATCAAAAAAAATATAAAATGAAATTTATAAAGTACTTAATAATCTTTACAATAATTGTATTTACTTCTTGTAAAACAAAAAAAAATATGATTGATGCAAATTTAGTAGCCAAAGAAATGTCTGCCAAAAAGGTAGCCAAAAAACATATTGCTGCTAATTTTGATAAAAAATCAATAGATGCAAAACTAAAAGCAGATTTTGATAATGGAAAACTAAAACAAAGTATTTCTGTTAGTTTAAAAATGATAAAAGACGAAGTTATTTGGCTAAAAGGATCAAAATTCGTTACTGTTTTTAAAGCTAAAATTACTCCAAACAACGTGCGTTTCTACTCACCTTTAACCAGACAGTATTTTGATGGAGATTTTTCTATGATTAAAAAAATATTAGGTACAGATATTAATTTTGAGCAACTGCAAAACCTATTTTTAGGACAATCTTTTACAGATGTAAGACAAGAAAAGCAAAACATTAAAATAGCCGATAATTCTTATGTATTATCACCAGAAATTCAGGCAAATTTGTTTGATATTTTCTTTTCTGTAAATCCTGCTCATTTTAAGTTAGATAAACAAGCCATTGTAAATGCTAAAAAAAATCAACGATTAGAAATTTTTTATCCAACTTATGATGTAAAGGATAATTCTATATATCCATCAACAATTAAAATAAGAGCAAAACAAAAAAGTAAGTTTACAAATGTAGATTTTATGGTAAAATCTATAGAATTTGATACCGATTTTACTACTGATTTTTCAATTCCTAAAGGGTACAAGCAAATTAAATTATAGTGAAAAGTAAAAAAAAATACATCTCAATTTTTATTATTTTTATAAGTGTATTTACTGTTTTTGGTCAAAGCCGAAAAGAATTAGAGAAGCAACGTAAAAAACTGAATAAAGAAATTAAACAGGTTAATACCCTGCTTTTTAATGAGATTAAAAAAGAGAAAAATGCTTTAGAAGATTTAAAAGATATTAAGAAAAAAATAGATGTTAGGGCTAAATTAATTTCTACAATAAACTCTGAAGTATCTATTTTATCAAAAGAAATAAACGTAAATGAAACTGAATTTAAAAAATTAAATAACAATTTAACCAATTTAAAAAAAGATTATGCTGATATGATTTTAAAATCATACAAAAGTAAATCTCAACAAAGTAGAATGATGTTTTTACTTTCTTCGCAGAATTTTTATCAAGCATATAAAAGGTTAGAATACTTAAAACAATACACGACGTTTAGAAAAAAGCAAGGAGAGGATATTATTAAACAAAAAAATATTATTAAAAAACTACAAGATTCTTTAGTATTTCAAAAAAGAGTTAAAGACACTTTAATACTGTCTGAAAAACAACAAAAAAATAAAATTGAAGTTGATAAGAATAATAAAGAAAAATTAATAAAAACCATAAAGAAAAAAGAGAACAAGTACAAAAAAGAGCTTAAAGAGAAAATTAAGGAAGAGAAAAAAGTTACTGCTAGGATTGATAAAAAAATTCGTGAAGAAATTGAAAGAGCGAACAGAATTGCAAGAGAAAAATTAAAAGACAAACCTAAATCTGTAAAGAAAAACGAGTTTATTTTAAGTCCAGAAGCAAAGGCTTTAGCTGCAAATTTTGAATTAAATAAAGGAAAACTACCTTGGCCTGTGAAATCGGGTATTGTAGTTAGAAAATTTGGAAATCAACCTCACCCTTCGTTTCCTGGAATTACTGTAAATGGAACAGGCTTGCATATTGTAACAAAACAAGGTGCAAAAGCAGAAGCTATTTTTAATGGAACAGTACTAAATATTTTAAAAAGTTCTGAAGGCACAAAAAACGTCTTAATTCAACATGGAAACTACATTTCATCATACAATAATTTAGAAACAACCTTTGTTAAAAAAGGAGATCAAATTTTTACAGGACAAAATATTGGTCAAATTTTTACAGACAAAGTTTCTAAAAAGACCAAACTTATTTTTGTCATCTTTAAAAACACCACACGTTTAAATCCTTCTTCTTGGATTTTAAAAAGATAATTTTATAGATAATACACTCTATTAAGCTCTAAGTATGTTAATTTAATTTAAAATTTTTACAGTTGCTTTTTTGTAATATTTTTAAATAGAATAGTCAAAAAAAATAGCCTTATGTATGTTAGTTAGAAGTAAAAAAAAATGAAAATTAAACATTACATTTACTACAATGGCTGAGGAGAATATTTGATATTTTTTTGAAGAATAATTGAATTAGGAAGTGTAATCAATTCTTTTTCTGGTGTTCTTAATGTGATAAAAAATGCACCAATATCTCTAATTTCTCCAGTAATATTATTATCTTTTTCTAAAATAGTAATAAAATCTCCAATCTTTACAGGATAATTAATATATAAAATAATGCCAGCAGTTATGTTAGATAAAATAGACCATTGAGCAAAAAAAGCAATGCCTAAAATAGTTAAAAAAGAAGAAACATAAATTAATAATTGCTGTTCATCTACTCCCCAAATAAAAGCAACTACAACAATTACAGTTAAATACATTAAAATTGAAATAATTTTATTGGTAACAACAATCCTTGCATTCTGAAATCCAAATTTTAACTGAATTTTTCGAAGCGATTTTGTAATAAAAAACCGTAAAATAAAAGCCACAGCAATAACAATAACAGATTCTAAAATTTTAAAATGATTTAAAAATTCCATAGTTTTATATTTATTTAAACAAAGCTTTTAATGCAGTAGCTTCATTTGGGTTTAATTTTCCTGCCAAAACCAAGCTTAATTCTTTACGTCTTAAAGCACCTTCATAACGTTCTTTTTCTAGATCTGTTTCTGGTATTATTTGTGGCACAGCAACAGGTTTTCCTTTCTCATCAACAGCAACAAAAGTATAAATACCTTCGTTTACTTTTGTTCTAGATCTAGAGGCTAAATCTTCTATCCAAACATCCACATAAATTTCCATAGAAGACTTAAAAGCTCTTGATGCTTTAGCTTCTATAGTAACCACACTTCCCATGGGTACAGCCTTAGAAAATGCAACATGATTTACAGACGCAGTAACTACAATTCTTCTAGAGTGTCTTCTAGCAGCAATACTACAAGCTCTATCCATTCTTGCTAATAATTCGCCACCAAAAAGGTTGTCTAAATAATTGGTATCACCAGGTAACACTAAATCTGTAAGTACTGTTAAAGATTGTTTTGGCGTTTTTGCTTCCATCAAAAAATATTTTTGGTAAAGATAACATTCAGATTTTTAAAAAAGAATATTAAAAACGATAAAGAAAAAATGTGATTTCGTTTACTTTTTAATCAACAACCAAGCACCTTTAGATACTGTCTTTTGTATTTTGTAAAGATTGTTTGTAGCTTCGTTTCTATCTGAATAACTACTAAATGAAACTTGAGTAAGTCCCCATTTATTGACCCCAATTATTTTGGCATCATAACCTTTTGCTTGCAATTGTTTTACTTTTTTTTCTGCGTTTTGTACAAATTTAAAAGCACCTGCTACAATATGATAAGGTTTAGAGATTTCTTTAACAACATTTAAACGAATCGTTGGTAAAGGATTAGAAATTACAAACGTTGCAGTTTGTATCTTTTTTTGAAGTATTTTTTCTTGTGTTGCTATGGTTTCTTTTTCTTGTTTATTTTGATAACCATTGTAACCTGCAAAACTTAATGTTAATAAAATGGCAGCTGTTGCAGCAATTTTTATAAACAAAGGAACTCGTTTCTCCTCTTCTTTTTCAACAATAGGTACAAAAGGTTTTGCTTGTTGTTTGTATCTAGAAATTGATGAAGAAGCTACTGTTGTTAAACCAAAAGATGCTGTTAAATAATTAACTTTGGTATTAGGTTCAAAAACAATTTTTTTATCTTCAGATAAAGATAAAATCCCTAAATTTTCTAGGGTAACAAATTTAGATTGCAACTCATTTTGCCAATTGGTTACAGACAAAGAAATGGCTGTACAAGCTTGCTCAAAAGACATTTTCTCTGCAGAAGCAACATAATTAGCCAACAAACCATCATTATGTTTTAACAAATTATTAAATGAAATTTGTTTTGTTGGTGGGGTAAAAGTATGAGAATAGCTATTTATTTTTGCACCAATTTTGTTGGTTACAAAACCACCAAAATTGGGTACAATTACACAATCGTATCTGTATAATAAATCGTTAATATAATTGGCTAAATTCATTGAAACAAATATATAATTTTTACGACCCTGTAAAATAAAGTTCGGTAATAATTATCAACAAAATTTTTATATATTGGTTGTCAAATTGTTATGTATTGAAAGACGAAAAACTACTTGCCATCTTAAGATTGCAAAAAAGCAAAGCTATAGGAGATATTCTTGCCAAGAAACTCATTGTAAATGTGGGAGATGTCTCTCAAATTTTTAAAGAAAAAGCAACATCTTTATCAAAAATAAACGGAATAGGAAATCACGTACTAAAACACCTTTTTGATGAAAAAAACGTCAAATTAGCAGCACAAGAGTTCAAATATATAAAAGATAATAACATTGCTTTTTCGTATTTTTTAGAAGATGATTACCCAAAAAATTTACAACATTGTATAGACAGCCCAATTCTATTATTTAAAGATGGAAATATCGATTTTTCTAACCAAAAAATTATTTCAATTGTTGGTACAAGAAATATCAGTTCTTATGGTCGTGATTTTTGCCTTCAATTTATCAAAGAAATTGCCCAATACAATCCTATAATTGTAAGTGGTTTTGCTTATGGTGTAGATATTTGTGCACACAAAGCAGCCATCAAAAATAATTTACAAACTATTGCTGTTTTGGCTCATGGTTTTGAACAAATTTATCCAAAGGTTCATAAAAAATACATCCATCAAGTAAATGAAAATGGTGGCTTTTTAACCGAATTTTGGAGTGAAGAAGATCCTTTAAGAGAAAACTTTTTAAAACGAAATAGAATTGTTGCAGGCATTTCTAAGGCAACAATTATTATAGAATCTGCATCTAAAGGAGGCTCTTTAGTTACAGCAGATATTGCCAATTCTTATAATAAAGATGTATTTGCTGTACCTGGCAGAACTACAGATATTTATAGCAAAGGCTGTAATAGTTTAATAAAAAACAACAGGGCACATTTACTAAATTCTGCTAGTGATGTTGTAAAAATGCTCAATTGGGATGTTGAAGAAAAACCCAAATTAATTCAGAAACAATTGTTTTTAGAATTAAATGAAAACGAACAAAAAATATACGATTTTTTACATCAAAAGGGGCAACAAGTATTAGATGTAATTTCTTTAGAATGTAATATCCCAATTTATCAATTGTCATCCATTTTACTACAAATGGAATTAAACGGCATCGCAAAACCATTGCCAGGTAAGATGTTTGAAATTGTGTAAATTTAATGCGTATTTTTGTAGAATACCCCATCAATAATGAAAGAAAAGAAAAAATTAATTTCTAGAAAAAAACCAACTTTTCCTGTAAATGAAGAGTTAGCTGGTTTTCTAAAAAAACATAATAGAAGTACTAAAATTAGTATTTTATATGATGATTTACTGCGTTTTCAAGGTGCAATTTCTGTTTTTGATAAAAATGATAAAGACACACTTTGGGTAAGTACTTATTATTCTGAATTTGATAAAATAGAAATAGATTTAAGCCTAAAAAAAATATACACATTATTACATTCTGATGGAAATGAAAACACCATTCCGTTTTTAAATATTGATGCCATTGATTTCTGTACGTTTGGTAATTCTAAACCCTTTAGAATAAAAGTTAGAAATATTTTAAATGATAATTTTACCTATTTTTATGTAAAACAAGCAGATGCTTCTCGTATTTATGGTTTAGAATTAGAACATATACTATCTCCTTATACCATGAATTATTTGGTGTATAAAGACACTTTAATAGAAGAGCATATTTCTGGTATTCCTGGAGATGATTTTATAGCCAATACACTTCCAAACTGTACTGAGTTAGAAAAATCTCAAATAGCCAAAGAGTTTGTAAAATTTAAAGAACGTTGCTTTATTCGTCTTTTGGGTGATATGCGTTCTTACAATTACGTAATTACACCTATTCACGATTTTGATAAAATTGTT
This sequence comes from uncultured Polaribacter sp., assembly GCF_947497695.1. GTDB lineage: Bacteria > Bacteroidota > Bacteroidia > Flavobacteriales > Flavobacteriaceae > Polaribacter. The sequence continues at coordinate 223,006 of NZ_CANMHM010000001.1, forward strand.
TATAAAGTTAGAGCCATTGATTTTGACCAACAATCTTTTGAAGGAAACTTAAAAGTGTACAACCTACAATTTATGAAAGAAAATTTTAGAATGGTAGAAATGGTTAGCAAAAAATTACAAAATAGCTCCATTCATCAATATCAAATTGAAGAGCGATCTTATATTGCAAAAAGAATGATTAGCTCTCCAGATAGAACTGCTCATATTATTAGATGTATGAAAAATGACACGATTTCTTTTCCAGAAAATGTAGCACTTCTAAAAAAACACCTTATAAAATATGTTGGTGATGTAGAGTTTAAAAAATGCAAAAACATGGGCGAAGTTTTAGAAACCGTTTTAGCATTTGTAAAACGTAATTATTTAGATATCAGTAATAAAGAATTATTTTAATTTTTTTAGAAGCTATTTCCAGCTTTCCACTATATCTTTTTGCTGAAAAAGCAAAAAGGATGCCGTTTCAATCTGGGCTACAACTTGTTTGCCAACTTATTGTCATTCTATGTAAAACAGTAATCTAAAACAGTTTTTTATGGATTCCTGCCTTTGTCAGAATCACAATTAAAGAACATCATTTCTTACTTCTTATACTTTCAATAACAACCGTTAATAAAATTAAACTTCCACCAATATAGGTATTAAAACTTGGTACTTCATTTACAAATATATAGGCAATAATAATTCCAAATATTGGCTGTACACTACTAATAATACTTGCTGTAGCCACAGAAAAATGTTTTAAAGAATACACCAACATTGTATGGCCAATTGCAGTAGTTAATAATGCAACTAACACCAAAAGTGGCAGTTGACTTTCAATATTAGAAAAATCACTAAAAAATAATACAGGTATTAATAATACAGAAACAATAATCATTTGATGCAGCATTAACATACTTCCGTTATAATTTTTAACATGCTTTTTTAAAGTCAGATTTCTAAGAGAATAACAAAAGGCAGAAAAAATTCCGAATAAAATTCCTTTTAAATATTGGTTCTCTAAAGATAAATCTGGCACTAACATATACACACCCAACAAAACTAAAAAAGCAAGTAAAACATGCACAGGATTTAGCTTTTGCTTTGAAAAAAAAGGCTCAAGTAAAGCAGTTATTACAGGAAACGTAAACATAGACAGCATACCAATTGCAACATTAGAGAGCTTTAAAGCATAAAAATAAGTTACCCAATGTGCAGCCATAAAAAAACCACTGACCAAAAAAGAAATAAAATCTTTTTTAGAGCTAATTTTTAAATCGATTTTTTTGAATCTACAAAAAATATAAATAAATACAGTAGCTAAACTTGCTCTACAAAATATAATTAGTTCTGGGGCTAAAGCAATATACTTACCCAATACACCAGAAGTACTTATAAAAAGTGTACCTAAAAGTAGAAGTAAAACATTTTTTCCGTGAGAATTTTCCATTATATAGTCATCTAAGTTGTAAAGAAATATCAAAAAAACTCTTCAAATTTAAAAATCTGAAGAGTTGATATATGTTTAACTAAACATTCATTTAGGTAGTATTAAAAAAACTAAGCGGGTAACATCCACTTAAAATTAAATTTTGTATCAGGCACTACAATTCTTTCTGTAATTCTATACATTCTGTCTGGTAATTTCATTAAATAATCTCTTGCTTTTTCTGCTTCAGGAGTTAAGTTTGTAATCTTATCTATTTCCCAAGCAGTATTTAATTTTTTTAGAATATCTACATAATCAAAACCTGTATAAACCCCAACTCTTTGTGCTACAGAAGAAAAATCATCAAACAAACTTCCTTTTGCTCCAAATGATTCTCTTAAATGCATTGCTGGCATTACTATTTTGTATTTCATCATGTGTTGAAAAGCCAACATCATTTCAGAAGCATCTATCTTAAAAATTTCTTTAACAAATTCTGTATAGGCTTGGTGATGACGCATTTCATCCCCAGCAATAATTTTAGACATTTTTGCCAATGCTTTGTGTCCTTTTTTACGTGCAATTTTAGCTACATTATTATGAGAAACATAAGTTGCCAATTCTTGAAAACTGGTATACACAAAGTTTTTGTAAGGATCTGTAGAAGTACCAATATCAAAACCATCTGCTATTAAATGTTGTGTAGAAATTTCAACTTCACGCATATTTACACGTCCAGACAAGTATAAGTATTTATTTAAAACATCTCCATGTCTGTTTTCTTCTGCAGTCCAAGTTCTTACCCATTTTGCCCAGCTATTATCTGGGTCTTGGCAAACCCCATCTAAATCTAATAACCAAGATTCATAAGTTGGTAATGCTTCTTCAGTAATGGTATCTCCAACTAAAACTACCCAAAAATCATCATGTAATTCTTTAGATAATTCTCTAATTTCTTCTACTTCTGTAATAAAAGAATCTTTTTGAGAGTTTGGTAAAAAGTCTGTTGGTTGCCAAATTTTTTCTGCCGGTATTAAATACTTATCCATAAAAGTATCCATACTTTTCTCTAACGTAAGCATTACTTCCTTTCTAATATTTTTTATAGACATTGTTTTTATTTTATATGTTCTTTAATAACTGATTCTGTTTTTTCTAACAATTCATCAAACGGTAATGAATCTATTTTAATAGGCTTGTGTGCAGTAATTGTAATTGGATTTCCTATACCTAAAGGAAATTTGCCATACTTAAAAATTTGCCAAGAATTGTTTATGGTTAAAGGCACAATATAACCATCTTTATTAAATTTGGTTATTACCTTTAATCCACTTGTGGCAAAACGTTTAGGCACACCATCTTTACTTCTAGTTCCTTCAGGAAAAATAACGCCACTCCATTTATTTTTATTGATTCTTTTTCCAAATTTAATCAACTCACTAATAGATTGTTTGGAATCATTTCTATCAATTAATGCTGCACCTCCTTTTTTTAAATTATAAGATACACTTGGTGCTCCTTTACCCAACTCTATCTTTGCAACAAATTTAGGATTATACTTTCTAAAATACCAACCTATTGGTGGAATATCTGCAATTGCCTGATGATTTGCAACAAAAATAATTGAAGTATTTTCTGGTATTTTATGTTTGTTAATTACACGAACTGTTACCCCAATTATTAACATAGATTTTACTAAGCAATAATTTAAAGCAGCTACTACTTTTGCATGTCCTTTTTGTCCGAATAAATTAAAACTCAACCATTGAAATGGATGAAAAATAATTAATAAAAGCGTAAAAGAAAATACAAAAATTGGTGATAATATGTAACTTAAAAACTTCATATTTTAAAACCAATTACTCCAAGGAATTCTTGATAGTATTAATAACAATGCTACTCCATAAAAAATAGCAAATGTTTTAAATTTTGCATTATCTCTAATTTTCTTTTTGTGCTTAGACCAACCAATTGTAATTAGTATAATAGCAATAATCATTGTAATAGGATGCTCTACTGCTAATAATCTGGCTGCTTTATTTCCCATAACTTCTGCACCATTTTCTTTTAAAGCTTTAAACCAAGGCGACATAAAGTACCAACCCAAACCAATTAATAACTGAATATGAGATAAAATTAAGGTAAATAACCCTAGTCTTAAATCTTTATCTTTAAACTCTTTTTTTTGTGTGAACCCTAATATTGCATTTACAACGGTAAATAATAAAATTGCAAGTACTAAATATGCCCAATATGAGTGTAATTCTTTCATTTTTTTATGATTTTTATAATCCTGTAAAGTTACAAATTTATATATAAATTATCTGTTAAAATAAACCACCTAAATGTTTGTTATGTGATATTAACTTTAAATTTTAATTAGAATCTTTTAAGATTAAAAACTATTGTTTGTTCAATAATTTATTTGCCAATTCTTTTCCTAATTCTACCCCAAATTGATCGTAACTATAAATATTCCATACAATACCTTGTGTATAAATTTTATGTTCATATAAAGCAATTAACTTTCCTAAAGATTTTGGAGTTAATTTATCAAAAAGAATGGCGTTACTTGGTCTGTTTCCTTCAAAAACTTTAAAAGGTAAAAGGGTTTCAATTTTAGCTTCGTTACCAGAAGTTTTTAATTCTAAATGCACTTCTTCTTTTGTTTTACCAAAAGCCAAAGCTTCCATTTGCCCATAATAATTGGCCATTAATTTTTTATGATGATCTGTTAAACCATATAAAGATTCTTTATAACCAATAAAATCTGCAGGAATTAACTTTGTACCTTGATGCACCAATTGCATAAAAGCATGCTGCATGTTTGTACCTGTGCTACCCCAAACAATAGTGCCTGTTTGGTAGTCTATTGTATCTCCATTTCTATCTACACCTTTACCATTACTTTCCATAATAGCTTGTTGTAAATAATCTGGTAGCTTTTTTAAATATTGAGAATAAGGTAAAACAGCCTCTGTTTCTGCTCCGTAAAAGTTATTATACCAAACACTTAACAAGGCCAAAATAACTGGAATGTTTTGGTCGAAATCTGTATTTTTATAATGCAAATCCATCTCTTCTGCTCCTTCTAACAACTCCTTGTAGTTATCATAACCAACAGACAAACTGATGGATAAACCTACAGCAGACCAAAGTGAAAAACGACCTCCAACCCAATTCCACATTGTAAAAACGTTGCTTTTATCAATCCCGAAATTAACAACTGCTTCTAAATTTGTAGAAACAGCCACAAAATGTTTTGGAATATCAAAAATGGTTGCAGATTTTAAAAACCAATTTTTAAGCGTTTCTGCATTTGTAATGGTTTCTTGAGTAGTAAATGTTTTAGATACAATTACAAAAAGTGTTGTTTCAGGATTTAATTCTTTAATAATTTCAGAAACATGATCACCATCTATATTAGATACAAAATGAGTTGTTAACTGATTTTTATAATATTTTAAAGATTCTACAACCATATCTGGACCTAAATCAGATCCTCCAATACCAATATTTACAATATCTGTAATCGATTTACCTGTGTATCCTTTCCATTTTCCAGAAATTACCTTGTTAGAAAAACTTTTAATTTTTCTAAGAGCAGCTTGTATTTGTGGTTTTATATTTTTTCCATTAACTAAAATAGGTTCTTCAGATGAACTTCTTAAAGCAGTATGTAAAACAGATCTACCTTCTGTTGCATTTATTATTTCACCAGAAAATTGTTTTTCTATTGCATCTTTTAAATCAACCTCTTCTGCTAATTTAACTAATAAATTGATTGTTTCTTTTGTGATTCTATTTTTAGAAAAATCGACTGATAAATCGTTTAATTTCAGAGAAAAATCTTGTTTTCTATTTACTTCTTTATCTAAATTTTTTATATTGATATTTTTAATATCATTAAAATGATTAGATAATGCTGTCCAAGCAGTTGTTGTAGTTGGGTTGATGTTTTTTAAAGCCATATTTTCAATTTTGTGCTATAGTTTCTATAGCATCTGGTTTTTTAGCAGGGAGTACTTTATTTTGAAGCTGATATTTTAAAGGTCTTATAAACTCTAAATATCTAGGTTTCATACTTTTTTTTAGAGGTTCTGCAGATGGTAATTTTTCTTTAAAAGGGTCTACTTGTTTACCATGTTTCCAAAAACGGTAACAAACATGTGGTCCACCTGTATTTCCAGTCATTCCTACCCAACCAATTACATCTCCTTGTTTTACATATTGTCCTTTTTTTACCTTACGTTTTCTCATATGTAAGTATTGTGTAGAATAGGTGCTGTTATGTTTAATTTTTACATAATTACCATTGCCACCTCTTCTTGCAGATTCAGAAACAGTACCACTTGCTGTTGCTAAAATTGGTGTTCCTATTTTGGCTGCAAAATCGGTACCTCTGTGAGGTTTAATTTTGTTTCCATAATAGGCAATTCTTCTTCTTAAATTATACCTAGAGGATATTCTATATTGAAACTTAATAGGAGATTTTAAAAATTGACTACGAAGCATGTTTCCTTTTTCATCATAATATTCTGATACGCCTTTAATAGAATCTACCATAAATTTAAAAGCAAATAAATCTTGCCCTTTGTGTTTAAATACTGCCGATTTTACATCTCCATAACCAGCAGATAAAGTGTCATTTATAAACTTTTCTTCGTAAATAAATTTAAAGGAATCTCCTTTCTGAAGTTTATAGAAATCTAAAGTCCAAGCATATATATCTGCAATTTTATAGGTTAAGTTAGGTTTTAATTTTAAACTATCCATTGTAATAGATAAATTAGAATTGATAACACCTTCTGCAATTTTTACAACTGTTTTAATTGGTTTTTTATGCAGTTTAGCAACAATTAGCGAATCTTTAAAATCTACAATAGTGGCATCAATTTTATTGTGTTTGTATATAAAAACTTGTGCTTTTTTAATTGAATCTTTACTTGCTAAAATGGTGTAAGGTTTGCCAACTCTTACTTTTCTTACATCAAAAACATCTTTAATAGTATGTGCTATTTTATTTATTTTTGGAGATATTACATGGTGCTTGTCTAAAATAGCTCCAAAACTGTCTCCTTTTTGTATGGTATCTTGTATTACATTAAAATCATCTAAATTATAACCAAACCTAATTTCAGGTATTTTTTTTTCAAGTTTAATATCAGGACTTTTGCTTGTGTTTTTACAAGATAAAAAAAAAGCAATAAACAGTAAAAAGGGGAGTGTTTTTTTCAAGAAAGCGTATCATTAATTATATCTTTCAAAAATACAAATAAAAAAGTTTTTTTTAGGTATCTAAAGGTATGAAGTTGTAATAACTATTTTTTTAAAAAATGAAATTTAAAAACTATTCAGCAACAAACGTGTTAGTTAATCCTTTGTATTGCTCTAATTCTGCTCTAAGAGAACCAACTGCTAAATCTGCTTTCATCTTAATAGGAATTTTATTAGCATCATCAGTAATCCACATTGTTACACTTTCTTGTGCTTTAAATATTCTACCAGATTGTACTAAAGGTCTAAAAATCATTGTTTTTACTTTGCCAAATTTTGTTTTTAAAACTTCTCTACCTAAAAATCGTAATTTAAAAGGATATACTTGAGAATCTAGAAACATATCAATTGCTATTTCCTCTCCTTTATTCATGTTTTTAACATCTCTGTTTCTTAAATAATAAAAAGAAGAAAGTACATCTTGTACTTTATCAAATGCAACAGAAGTGTCTTTTTGACTGTTAAAATCTTGGGTATAAGCTTTTTTAGAATTGTAGTTAAATGATGTTATTCTGTTTTTTTTATAACCCCCTTCATCTATTTTTCTTTTAAAAAGGTAAGGTTTTATAGTGTCTTTATCAAAATAAGATTCATAAGTATCATCTACTTTAAAAAACCATTTTATCATTCCAGTAGTCCAACCAGTCCCTTTTGTGTAGAACACTTTTTTACCATTTAAACTGGTTTCTTTTACTTCTAAAACTGCTGTTCCTGCTCTTAAAAAGCCACTATAACTCATTTTATAACGTAAAGATTCTCCGCTTTTAAAAGCTACTTTTTTTTCTTGACTAAATGTGGTTGTCAAAAATAATAGAGTAAAAAATAATAGGACTTGTTTTTTCATAGTATTCAAACTTATAAAAAAGTAATGACAATTACCATTCCAAAATAAAAAAAGTCATTTACAAATAGCTTATAAGAGACTTTTTATGATAATATTAGGGTTCTGTTAAAAGCAGTTTTACTTTTATTAACTAATAAGGTCTATTATTTTGCAACGTTTTAAAATTGAATTTTATGAACTTAAAAAGTTCCCCAATTTTTTAATTCATCTTCATTCCATAAATATGGAAAAAATATTCTACGTTGGTATTTTGGGTGCATATATTTACGCCAACTACTGCCTCCTGTTGCTTCTAAATCTTTCTCTTTTCCTCCTAAATATTTACCTGCAGCATTGTAATGAGCCATTACCCATTTTACATTTACAGTATAATCATAATGACGCATTGCTTTTATTAAATCTTGGTTTTCTTGTACTTTTTTTGGAAGTTGTTGAAATTTTTTAGAAAGATTAATATCATCATAATCTTCCATAAAATCGATAAAATCTCCTAAATATTTTTTTTCAAAAAGATTTAATAGGGTCGATTTTTGACCTGTTGTATAATTTTTACCTGCAGCTTGCCAATACAAATGATTGTATGCATTTTTAAATGAAGAATTTTTGTTGATAGAATCTCTATAACGTACATCTATTAAATTGATGATTTCTGTGGATGCAAATTCAATTTTACGATATTGTGCTGATTGAAAACCACTTGCAGGAGTTAATGTATTTCTAAATTTTAAGTATTGCTCTTTTTCCATGCCATTTGCCATAACGTTGAAAGAATTACACAGCATATCAAAATAGTTGCTAATTCTAGCTAAATGCATAGAAAATTTATCTGCAGAAACTTTAATTGTTTTAGCTACTTGGTCTATTTCCCACAAAACCATTTTAAACAACAACTCATTTACTTGATGATACATGATAAATACCATTTCATCTGGTTGTGTTGTTCTTGGTGTTTGTAAACCTAAAAGAGCATCTGTTTGTATATAATCCCAATAGGTAATTGGTGTACTCCAAAGCAAACCCTCTAACATAGAATCTACAGGAACGCCTAAGGTATCGTACTTTTCTTCTATTGCTTTTAAAATTTCGTCTCTTTTCATTTTACTCTTTTCCTTCTAGGTTTCTAAAACCTAGTTGGTATATTTTTTATAATTGATAAATAATTGTAATCTTTTAAAGGCAATAAAACTACTATTCTTTTTGTAATTACTAAAGTACAAAATAAATAAAGACCTTTTAGTTTTTAAAAATTTGAAAGTCTGAAAAAGAACAAATATGAAATAGAACTCATTTAAGATTACGTTTTATAAAAAATAGTAAAACAACTAATTTATAAATCTTTGAATTGATTTTTTTGAATTAGAAAATTATATAAGAAATGTTTGTTAACCTGACATTAAAAATTGAACAAAAAAAACCGAAACTAAAAAGTTTCGGTTTTTCAATAAGTGAATCAGTAAATTATTCTGTAGGGATTCTTTCATCTATCATTTTTAATGGCATATCTCCCATTAAATCGATCATGCCTAAAATACTTCTTAAAGTGTCTTCTTCTTCTACTTGTTCAGTTACAAACCATTGTAAAAATACTTCAGAAGCATAATCACCTGTATTTCTTGCCGCTTTAAAACATTTATAAATAGACTCTGTAACTTTAATTTCTTGTTCTAGAGAAGCTTCAAAAATTTGTGTTAAACTTTCAAAATCGTTATTTACTGTTGGTATAGATGGAGAAATTGCAGCACCACCTGTTGTATTTACAAAGTTAAAAATTTTCATACCATGTGCTCTCTCTTCTTCTGCTTGGTTATAGAAAAAAGTTTTACTATTTGTATAATCTCTTTGATCGCACCAAGAAGCCATAGCTAAATAAGTGGCAGAGGCATGCATTTCTAATGCTATTTGTTGGTTTAACAAATCCATAACTTCTGTTTGGATTGTCATTTCTTTTCTTATGGCTGTTTTCATATCATTGAGGTATTTAACTACCCAAAGATACAGAAAAATAGTGTTAAAAAGTTGTTATAAAAGTATTTATAGGTAGTCTAAATAAAAAGGAATAGTAGTTTAACTACCTTTAAAGAGAACTGAAACAAAAATCTAATTCTTCTTTTAAATCTATTAATTTTGGTATTTCTAAAAAAAGTAAATGTTTTCTATCTGCTACAAACAACAATACAAAATTTTCATTTTGAATACTATTTTCTAACGCTTCTGAAGTTGTTAATGCTCTTACTTTATCTCTTAATTGTAGTATTTGTGGAAAAGTTAATTGCATAATTTTATCATCTACCTTTAATTGATAGCTGCAAAAAGTATGTTTTTTAAGTTGAATGTTAAAAGTTACATCACATAGTAAATCCATGTTGCAAATATAATTATTATTTAGAATAATTAAAAATAAATATTTGATCAATTTTAACTCTAAATCTCATTAAAATTATAATGTGTTTTTATAATCTCAATATTCGCGTTAGGGATTGAAACGGCATCCTTTTTTTGAGGTACGAAAAAAAAGATATAGTGAAAAGCCCGACCTTTTTAGGGAACGCCCAAAATATTTTAAGCTACGTTAATAACCTCTTCTATTTGTGGTGCATACTTTTTAATGGTTGCCTCAACGCCATTTTTTAAGGTCATTTGGTTTACAGAACAACTGTTGCAAGCCCCAACTAATTGTACTTTTACAATGGTATCTTCTATTGATAAAAGGTTGATATTGCCTCCATCGCTTATTAAAAACGGGCGAATTTCATCTAATGCTTTTTCAACATTACTTAATGTTTCTTGTGGTGTCATAATTTCTATTTTTTCACGGCACTACATCCACTCATTGTTGTAATTCTAACAACTTCTGTTGGAGGTAAATTTTCGTTTCTTTGTATCAACTCTGCAAGCATTTCTTTAGAAATATCATGAAATGACTTTTCTAAAATAGTTCCGTTTTGTAGTGCTACAGGATGACCAACATCACCAGCTTCTCTAATACTTTGTACTAAAGGTATTTCGCCTAAAAACTTGGTATTAATATCTTCTGCTAAGTTTTTTGCACCATCTTTACCAAAGATATAGTATTTATTGTTTGGTAATTCTTCAGGTGTAAAAAATGCCATATTTTCTACAATTCCTAAAACGGGTACATTAATATTTTTTTGTTGAAACATAGCAACACCTTTTTTAGCATCTGCCAAAGCAATATTTTGCGGTGTACTTACTACTACTGCACCATTTATTGGTAAGGCTTGTACAATTGATAAATGTACATCTCCTGTTCCTGGAGGTAAATCTATTAGTAAAAAATCTAACTCGCCCCAATTACCATCAAAAATTAGTTGTTTTAGTGCTTTTGATGCCATTGGTCCACGCCAAATTACAGCTTCGTTAGGATTTGTAAAAAAGCCTAAAGACAATAATTTGACTCCATAATTTTCTACGGGTTGCATTTTAGAACGCCCATCTACTTGTACAGAAAGTGGTTTTGCCTTTTCTACATCGAACATAATATGTTGCGATGGTCCATAAATATCTGCATCTAAAACCCCTACATTAAACCCCATTTTTGCTAATGAAATTGCAAGGTTTGATGTAATTGTAGATTTACCAACACCTCCTTTACCAGAAGCAATAGCAATAATATTTTTAATATTAGGTATTGGTTTACCTTTAATTAAATTTGGGTTTTCTTTAGGAGCTGGCTTTGCTACTTTTACGTTTACTTTTACAGTAATTTGCTCACCAACATTGGTTTTAATTGCTTTGCTAATTTCTGTTTCTATTTTCTTTTTTGCTTGTAAAGTTGGGTTGTTAATAGTCACATCTACCTCAACTTCATCGCCAAAAGTAACAACGTTTGTAACATTATTATTTTCTATTAAACTTTTACCTTCTCCAGGAGCAGTAATTGTTTCTAATGCCTTATATATGTCTTGCTTTTTAAAACTCACGTCTTATTTTTATTTAATCTTGATTGCAAAGATACGTCTAACTATTCAAAAAATAAAGCTTGTAGATTATGATTATTGATGTGTTTATAATTGGAAATTATGGACACTATTTGTGATTATTTGTAAATTTTTAAAAAATTAGGAAATATTAGGGTAACTCCTTTATAGGATCCCAAAATACTGTTTCTAAATCTTGAATTTGGTTATCTATAACAACAATCCCTTCATTTTCTAGTAATTGTTGCATTAAATTAGTGCCATTAAAATGATGTTTGCCAGTAAGTAATCCTTTTTTGTTTACAACTCTGTGTGCAGGAACTTCTTCTAGTTGTGTATGTGAATTATTCATTGCCCAACCCACCATTCTTGCAGATCTTGCTGCTCCTAAATAAGTGGCAATTGCTCCATAACTGGTTACTTTTCCAAAGGGAATTAAACGTGCAACTTGATACACTTTTTCAAAAAAATTATCTGATTCTTTCACTTTGTGAAGATAGTAGTTATTTCTCAGAGATTCAAAGAGGTAAAAAGCAGAATTTCTCGAAGTCTAAAAAAAAGTGACACAGATTTCAAGGAATCTCACTGGTAATTTTATTGGAAAAGAATAAAAATTCATTAATAGATTACTTGGTTCCTAACAATAACTTAAATTAATATTTTAATTTAAATTTAATATAGGTAATTGGCTTATCTACTTCTAAATATTGCTTTTCGTAAAAAGTTTGGGTTTCTGTAACTTCAACGGGTGCTCCTTCGTTTTTATAAACGGTATGATTTGCATACAGAACCTCATGACCTTCTCCATGTAACAAACCTAAAGTATAACCATGCATAAATTCTGAATCTGTTTTCAAATTCATAATTCCGTTTTCATTTAAAATATGATGGTATTTTTTTAGAAAACTAGCATTGGTCATTCTGTGTTTTGTTCGCTGAAATTTTATTTGTGGATCTGGGAAAGTAATCCAAATTTCTGAAACTTCATTTTCAGCAAAAATAAAATCGACCAACTCAATTTGAGTTCTTACAAAAGCAACATTATCTAAGTTTTCTTCAATAGCAGTTTTTGCACCTCGCCAAAAACGTGCCCCTTTAATATCGATGCCAATATAGTTTTTATTTGGATTTTTTTGAGCCAGAGCAATGGTATATTCTCCTTTACCACAGCCTAACTCTACAACAATAGGGTTGTTGTTACCAAAAAAAGAATGCCATTTACTTTTTAAAGAAAAGTTAGTGACAACTTCTTCTCTAGTTGGCTGAATGACATTTTTAAACGTTTCATTTTCTTTGAATCGTTTCAGTTTATTTTTGCTTCCCAAAAGTGTAGTATTATGCTCTGTCTTCTGTACCTTCTTTTACAAATTTTCTAGATTGCCCCATCCAATATGCAAATAAAACTAACAAAACTACTAAAAACCCCCAGTTTACTGCATTAGAAATCCACCATCCAAAATCTGCATGTGCTACACTTTTGCGTAACATATCAAAAGGAAGAAATAATAAATCTGTAAATAAACTACCAATTATTCTAAAAATATTGCTTGCTATCATAACTTAATTATCTTTACAGTGCAAAAATAACAAAAGAAACAATGCTAGCCAATTTTTTAGCGAAATCTAAACCAATCAATTTTATAATTTATTTTATATTATTTCTTTGTTTCTTTTTAATCACAGCTTTTTCATATCTTTTGAATGAGCAATTTGAGTGGTACAAAGTGTTTGAGTGTGTTTCTTACTTTATACTTTTTCTATTTATTTTTTTTATTTATCATCTTTTAGTGTCAAAAAACAGGTTAACATTTGATCATTCTTATGCTTTTTTCCTTTTTATTTTAACAATAACACTTTTTATTTTTAAGTTATTCGATTTTAAAGCCTTATTTGCCCTCTTATTATACTTGTTTTTTTTAAGAAAAGTTTACAACTTACAGTATTCAAAAAATATCATAAAAAAAGTGTTTGACAGTGGTTTTTGGCTTGGTATTTTGTTTATTATAGAACCTTTTTCAATTTTCTTTTTTATTTTAATATTTACGTCCATTTTATTACATCAAAGAGCTACAATAAATACCGTTTTTACTGCTATAGTTGGTTTTGCTTCGCCTTTAATTATATATTTAGCTTATTTATTTTGGAATGATTCACCTGAAAAATTTATACAATCATTTCGTTTAGATATTTTTAATCATGCTATTTTTTATATAGAAAGTTATTCTTTCTGGATTTTTTGCGTGCTTCTTTTATTAACCATCTACTCTTTATTTGCAAAATCTTTACGAGCATTTTCTGTAAATAATTTGTTTAAAAAAAGCTGGCTAATTTTAATTGTAAATTTAATTATTGCTGTTATTTTTACTTTATTCATTTCTCAAAACAATGGATATGAAATTACCTTCTTACTAGTACCTTGTTCTATAATTATTGCAAACGGATTTGAAACTATTAAAAAAAATAGTATTAAAAGCGTATTGATTACTTTATTGTTGTTAGCAACTTTATTAACTTTTTTCTTTTCTTAGTTTTTAAAAAACGCTGAAAATATATTTTGATTTTTTTTACACCCTAGATTAAAATTTATCATCAACTTTGCTTATTATTTAGTAGCTATAAATCTTTTATGAATCAAAGAACATTAGCATTAATTGCTGTTTCTATAGGCACTTTAATTTATGGTGTTAATTATACAATTGCCAAAGAAGTAATGCCTCTTTATTTAAAACCATTTGCTTTTATTGTAATAAGAGTTAGTGGTGCTACAATCATATTTTGGCTTTTAGGTTTATTTGTAAAAAACGAAAAAATAGATAAAGTAGATTATAAGAATATTTTATTTGCTTCTTTTTTTGGCGTTGGGTTAAATATGCTTTCTTTTTTTAAAGGTTTAAGTTTAACTACCCCAATAAGTGCCTCTGTAATTATGGTAATTACACCAATTATGGTGCTTATTTTTTCTAGTATCATAATTAAAAAAGCAATCGGTAAACAAAGAATTTTAGGAATTATTATAGGACTAATTGGAGCAGTTTTATTAATTACTTATGGCAATGCCTCTAATGGAAGTGCTACAAATAGTAACTTGGGTAACTTTCTAGTTTTTGTAAATGCTACTTCTTATGGTTTGTACTTAGTATTAGCCAAAAAATTAATTACAAAATATCATCCTATTGTATTTGTAAAATGGTTTTATTTATTCGGATTAATTTTTGTAATTCCTTTTGGTTTTAGTGAATTAAATGAAGTTGTATGGCAAAAAATACCGACTAATATTTATTGGAATATTGGCTTTGTAATTATTTTTACCACTTGTATTACTTATCTTTTTAACTTGTATGGTTTGTCTAAATTAAAACCAACAACAGTTAGTGTTTTTACTTATTTACAACCTGTAATTGCAACAATTTATGCATTAATTGTTGGCAGTGATTCGTTAAATTTTATAAAAGTTGGGGCAACATTACTCATCTTTTTAGGCGTCTATTTAGTTACCAAACAAGTAGAAAATTCTGTTAAATAAAAACTATATTTGCCCTTCATTAAAAATGTATCTTTTATGATTCAATCTATGACTGGTTATGGTAAAGCTGTATTGCAATTACCAACAAAAAAAGTAACCATAGAAATTAAATCTTTAAACAGTAAAAACCTCGATTTAAACGTAAGAATTCCATCTTACTACAAAGAAAAAGAATTATCTGTTCGTAAAAAATTAGCAAGTGCTTTAGTTCGTGGAAAAGTAGATTTTTCAATTTTTGTTGAAATGACTGCTGATGAAACTTCAACTACAGTTAATAAAAGTGTTGTAAAACAATATATAGAGCAACTTAAAAATACAGTTGAAACTGGTAGAGCATCTGATGTTGAGTTGTTAAAAATGGCCATAAGAATGCCCGATGCTTTAAAAACAGAACGTGAGGAATTAGATGAAAACGAATGGAATAGCATCAACCAAAACATAGATATTGCTATAAGAGATATTGTACAATATAGAGTAGATGAAGCTGCTTCTTTAGAGGTTGATTTTAAAGAAAGAATTGCAAACATAAAAACCTATTTAGATGAAGTAAAAGCGTTAGATGCTGATAGAATTGAAAACGTAAAAACCCGTTTAAGAAAGGCAATTAACGATTTAAAAGTAGATATAGATGAAAATCGTTTTGAACAAGAATTGATTTATTATCTAGAAAAATTAGATATCAATGAAGAAAAAGTGCGTTTGGCAAATCATTTAGATTATTTCTTACAAACTTTAGCTTCAGAAGATTCTAATGGTAAAAAATTAGGGTTTATTATGCAAGAAATGGGACGAGAAATAAACACAACTGGTTCTAAAGCCAATTTTGCTCCGATGCAAAAAGCAGTAATTCAAATGAAAAATGAATTGGAGCAGATTAAAGAGCAAATTTTAAATGTGCTTTAAGCTTTGCTTAAATCAAGCTGAACTTGTTTCAGCTTTTTAGTATTAAATAAAAAAGATGCTGAAATAAATTCAGCATGACAAATAATAAAATTATATGTCAGATTTTAAAGGAAAATTATTCGTATTCTCAGCACCTTCTGGTTCTGGTAAAACAACTATTGTTCGTCATTTATTAAAACAAAAACGTTTTAATTTAGAGTTTTCTATTTCTGCTACTTCTAGACAACCTAGAGGAGAAGAAAAACATGGAGAGGATTATTATTTTATCAATTTAAGAGAATTTAAAGATAAAATTAAAAGCGATGAATTTTTGGAATGGGAAGAAGTATATAGAGATAATTTTTATGGAACTTTAAAAAGTGAAGTAGAACGAATTTGGGCATTAAAAAAACACGTTATTTTTGATATTGATGTTGTTGGTGGATTAAGAATTAAGCATAAATTTCCAAACGAAACACTAGCCGTTTTTGTAAAACCCCCAAGTGTAGACGAATTAAAAATTCGTTTAAAAAAACGTTCTACAGAAAGTGAAGACAAGATAAATATGCGTATTGCAAAAGCTTCTGTAGAATTAGCAACTGCACCTCAGTTTGATAAAATAATAAAAAATTATATTTTAGAAGATGCTTTAAAGGAAGCTGATGATTTGGTTAGTGGTTTTTTAGAGCTGTAAGGAAAACAGAATTAAAAGGAAACTAGAAACAAAAATAAGTTTTTAAAAAGTTTGTCATCCTGAAAAGATCTTTTAATAGTAACATTATTTTCATGTAAATTGTTGTCAAAATTCTGTCAGTTCAAGTGATTTTAACTCTTTTTTGTTGAAATTGTATCGAGCACATTCTGTAATTAAATAATAAAAATGAAAATTGGTTTATATTTTGGCACTTTTAACCCAATACATATTGGGCATTTGATTATTGCCAATCATTTAGTTGAAAATTCTGATTTAGATGAAGTTTGGATGGTGGTTACACCTCACAATCCGTTTAAAAAGAAAAGCTCTTTGCTAAACAATCATCATCGTTTAGAAATGGTTTACAGAGCTACAGAAAAATATCCGAAAATAAAACCTTCTGATATTGAGTTTAAATTACCACAACCAAACTATACTGTGCATACTTTAGCCCATATTTCTGATGTTTATCCAGACAAAGAATTTTGCTTAATTATGGGAGAGGACAATCTAAAAAGTTTACATAAATGGAAAAATTATGAAACTATTTTAGAACATCATCACATTTATGTGTATCCAAGAATTGCAAAAGGAATGGCAGATCATCAATTTAAAAATCACCCTAAAATTCATAAAGTAGAAGCTCCTATTGTACAAATTTCTTCTACAATGATTAGAAACGGAATAAAAGACCAAAAAAATATTCAACCACTTTTAACAAACGAGGTTTGGAAGTATGTTGATGAAATGAATTTTTATAGAAAATAAATGCACTTAAAAATCGTTGTATATTTGCTAAACATCAAATAAATTTTTGTGGGTAAAAAGGATAAAAAGAAAGGAAAACTTAAACAAAAACTAACTGACAAGTACAGATTGGTTGTTTTAAATGAAAACACTTTTGAAGAGCGTTTTTCATTAAAACTATCTCGATTAAATGTATTTGTATTAGGAGGTGTTTTCTCAGTATTACTAATAGCTGGTACAATATTACTAATAGCTTTTACGCCTTTAAAAGAATATATACCTGGATATTCTTCCTCTGCTTTAAAAAGAAAAGCTGCAAATTTAACTTTTGAAGCAGACTCTTTAAAAATAAAATTAGCTATTTTAGAAAATTACACAAAAGCATTGAAACCTATTTTAACAGGAGAAATTGAAGCTGAAAATATCGACTCTGTTCAAATAGAAGCAAAACAACGTTTAATTGATGAAAGTAAATTAAATGCAACCAAAGAAGATTCTATTTTTAGAGAAAAGGTAGAAAGTGAGACGCGTTTTTCTTTGCAAAAAAATGCAGAAAGCACCATTCAAATTGTCTTTTTTGCTCCTTTAAACGGAGGAATTTCTCAAGATTTTGATGCTACTTCTAAACACTTTGCTGTAGATATTACTGCAAAAACA
Source organism: uncultured Polaribacter sp. (assembly GCF_947497695.1). GTDB lineage: Bacteria > Bacteroidota > Bacteroidia > Flavobacteriales > Flavobacteriaceae > Polaribacter. The sequence goes on from NZ_CANMHM010000001.1 coordinate 240,976, forward strand.
GGCACACCTATTAAGGCAACTGCAGATGGCACTGTTATTTTTTCTGGTTGGACAGCAGAAACAGGTTATGTAATTATTTTAAAACATGCCAAAGAATATATTTCTGTATACAAACACAATGGAAATTTATTAAAAGAGCAGGGTGATTTTGTAAAATCTGGAGAAGTAATTGCTACTGTAGGTTCTACAGGAGAATTAACAACAGGCCCACATTTGCATTTTGAACTTTGGAGCGGTGGTTATGCAGTAAATCCAACAAATTTTATAGATTTTAAATAATGAGTATCAAATCTCTCTTTGCAATTCCGTTTGCTAAAATTGCAACAAAAAAGGTGTTTAAATGGGCTAATAAGCCTCATAAAACACAAGACAAAGTTTTTAAAAACTTAATTGCTAAAGGCAGTAAAACAGCTTTTGGTAAAGACCATAATTTTAACACTATTTCTTCTTATGAAGATTTTAAAAAAGAAGTAAAAGTTACAGATTATGAAGGATTAAGACCTTATGTAGATAGAATTGTTGCAGGAGAATCTGATGTTCTTTGGACAGGTAAACCTCTATATTTTGCTAAAACATCTGGCACAACTTCTGGTGCAAAATTTATACCTATTACCAAAGAATCGATGCCAACACATATAAAAGCTGCAAGAAATGCTTTGTTGTTTTATATCAAAGAAAAAAACGATGCTAGTTTTGTTGATGGTAAAATGATTTTTTTACAAGGAAGCCCTGTTTTAAGTGATAAAAATGGTGTAAAATTAGGTAGATTAAGTGGCATTGTAGCACATTATGTACCTCAATATTTATTAAAAAACAGATTACCTAGTTGGGAAACTAATTGTATTGAAGATTGGGATACCAAAGTAAATGCCATTGTAGAAGAAACCATTAATGAAGACATGTCTGTAATTAGCGGAATTCCTTCTTGGGTACAAATGTATTTTGAAAAACTGATTGAAAAAACAGGCAAATCGGTTTCTGAATTATTCCCGAACTTTAATTTTTTTATTTATGGAGGTGTCAATTTTGAACCTTATAAAAATAAATTTGAAAGTTTAATTGGTAAAAAAATAGATTATATAGAATTGTATCCTGCATCAGAAGGATTTATTGCTTATCAAGATTCGCAAACAGAAAAAGGAATGTTGTTACAGTTAGATTCTGGTATTTTTTATGAATTTATTCCTGCAACTGAGTTTTTTGATGAAAACCCGACTAGAATTTCTTTAAAAGATGTAAAAATTGGTGTTAATTATGTTATTATTTTAAATACAACTGCAGGTCTTTGGGGGTATAATATTGGTGATACTGTAGAATTTACATCAACAAAACCTTATAGAATTAAAGTTACAGGACGCATAAAACATTTTATTTCTGCTTTTGGAGAACACGTTATTGGTAAGGAAGTAGAAAAGGCTTTGAATGATGCTATTAAAGGAACATCTATAAATATTAGTGAATTTACTGTGGCACCTCAAGTAAACCCAGAAAGCGGATTGCCTTATCATGAATGGTTTATTGAATTTGAAAGTGAGCCTGAAAATATAGAAGAATTTGCCACTAAAGTAGATGTTTCTATGCAAGCTCAAAATATTTATTATATCGATTTAATTGAAGGTAAAGTTTTGCGACCTTTAATCATTAGAAAAGTAAAAAAAGGTGGTTTTCATGAATATATGAAATCTATTGGTAAATTTGGGGGGCAAAACAAGATTCCACAATTATCTGATAACAGAAAAATTGCAGATGTTTTACAAAATTTTTTAGTTGAAAAATAACAAAATATACTTAAAATGGGAGGAGATTATTTATTTATAGGATTGGCAATAGGCTTAGTTATAGTTTATTATTATAACAAATTTAGAAATAGACGATAATTTTTTATTATTTAAAATTCTATAAAATTTAAATCAAATAGCTGGAATCACTAGTACTGAAAGCATTAAATTAAATACAAATGAGTACAATTAGAATTACAAAAAAATTCAATTTTGAAACAGGGCATGCTTTGTATGGTTATGATGGAAAGTGTAAAAATGTGCATGGACATTCTTACAAACTTTCTGTAACCGTTTCAGGAAAACCAATAACAGATTCATCTCATGTAAAATTTGGTATGGTGATAGATTTTGGTGATTTAAAAAAAATTGTAAATGAAGAAATTGTAGATATTTTTGATCATGCAACCGTGTTTAATAAAAACACACCTCATGTTGAGTTAGCAAAAGAATTAATGGATAGAGATCATCATGTTTTATTAGTTGACTATCAACCAACTAGTGAAATGATGGTGATAGATTTTGCAGAAAAAATTAAAAAAAGATTGCCTAAAAACATCAAACTGCATTCCTTAAAACTACAGGAAACTGAAAGTAGTTTTGCAGAATGGTATGCAAGTGAGAATTGAATATTTTACTTTTAAAAAGTAAATTCGCTAATTTTTTTAAAGTTTAAAATATCATTTAAATTCAATTCGTATTGAGAAATACTTCCTTCTGAAATAATAAATGCATTGTTATTTCTAATAATGATATCAATTGAATTTGTGGTAGGAATTTCTTTTAAAAACTTTGAATCTAAAGGATTTTTAACATCAAAAATCTTTACACTACCATCACAAACTAATAAAAAATCTGTACCAAATAAACTCAATCCTTTAGGTTGGGTTAAGTTTCTTGTGTTTAGCAGAATAGGATTTTCTATATCTGTAACATCATACGTTTTTAGTTCATTTACAGCTCCTCCACAATTGGCGTTACTATGTAATGTTACATAAGCATTTGTATTATTGGCAACTACAGGGTCACAAGCTCTAAAATGATTTGATTGAGACATTTTTTTTGGTAATTCTGCATTGGTAACATCATATATATACATCGCATTTTGCGATCCAATAAATAAAAAGTCATTGTAACTAAACAAGGTTTCAATATCAAAACCAACATTAACAGTATTTACTTTAATAGGGTTTGTAGTGTCTGTAATATTAAAAACAGACAAATTACTATAATCTACAGTATATAGATAATTTCCCTTTAAAGAAAAAGTAGCTAGAGAACCTCCTTGGCCATCTGAAGATTCTGAATTTTGAATTGAATCGTTTGATTCTTGGCTACAAGAAATTAAGAGTAAAGTAACGGATAATAGTAGTATTTTCTTTAGCATCTTTTCTTAATTTTGAATCCAATTAACTACAACTTTTCCATCTTCTACATAATATTCTCCATCAGGAGAAATCAATTCAGGAAACACATTTTTAACTCTTTTATTAACTGCTACTTTTAGTGTATTAAAATTAAAAGTTAAAGCCACTAAATCTGTTGCTTGATTAATATAAAGTACATTATTTCTAATAGCGATATCTGTTGCCCCAGGTGCTTTTAAAAATTTCTTTTTTATAGGGTTTGAAGTGTCGGTATTATCAAAAATATGAAACCCAGTTCTTTTATCATTAATAAAAATATAATCATTAATAATATAAATTTTAGAAGCCTCAGTGATTTCTTTTTTGTCTAAAATTTCAATGGAATTTTCTAGTTCAGCAACTGTTAAAGTAACAGGTTCAAATCTTGAATATAATGGTTCATCTCCCCTTTCTTGCCAGTTAAAGAAGCAACTGCTTAGAGAAATACAGCAAATAAGTATAATTATCTTTTTCATATCTACTTTTTTACAAATGTAATAAAATATACTTTGTTGGTGTGAAAGTGTAGAGATTGAAAAGAGATACTATAAATTACTATTTTCCATTAAAAGTGTTCATTGTGTTTGATAAACCAGCAATACCAAATGATGTAATTGCTTTTGCAGATATGGGCAAACGTTCTATTAATTGACTCGTTTCTTCTTTGTTCCAGGTACCAAGTACAAAATCTACTTGCCTTCCTTTACTATAATTACCTCCAACGCCAAATCTAAAACGAGCGTATTGTTGGGTATTTAATTTTTCTTGAATGTCTTTTAATCCATTATGACCACCTGCAGAACCTTTTGCTTTTAAACGAATTGTACCAAAATCGATATTTACATCATCTGTAACTATCAAAATATTTTCAAGAGCTATTTTTTCTTTATCCATCCAATATTTTACTGCTTTTCCGCTTAAATTCATAAAAGTACTTGGTTTTAGCAAGATAAAAGTTTTTCCTTTAAATCTAAAGTTGGTAATATCTCCAAGTTTGTCTGTCTCAAATGTTACATTGTGTTCTTCTGCAACCTCATCAAGAATTTTAAAACCAATATTGTGACGTGTATTTGTGTAAGTGTCTCCAATATTTCCTAAACCAACAATTAAAAATTTCTTCATCAACGCTTCTTTAGTTTCCAGTTTTGTTCCAAATATTTTAGAAAATAAGTTCCTTACATTCATTGTTCAAAAATAAGAATAATTATAAAATTCTAAATAAAAAAAGCGTTACAAAAATTGTAACGCTTTTTATACTATAACAGAAGTTTAAAGTCTATTCTGCTGCTGCTTCAGGTGCTGCTGCAGTTTCTTCTTCTTCATCTTCTTCTGCAGTTGCATTACGAGAAGTTCTTACTTGTACCACAACTGTATTATCTGGGTGCATAAAAGTATATTCCTCATTTATTAAAGAAGAAATAGTTAATTTACTACCTATTTTTAATTTAGAAATATCTGCAGAAACAAAATCTGGTAAGTTTACAGGTAATGCTTTTACTTTTAATTTACGATTTGTAAAACGTAAAGAACCACCATTTAATACCCCTGGAGAAGTACCAACTAATCTTACAGGTATTTTCATTGTAACTTCTTTATCATCAAATAACTGATAAAAATCTACGTGTAAAATTTTGTCTGTTACTGGGTGAAACTGAATATCTTGTAATATTGCAGGTATTTTTTGTCCATCAACTTCTAAACTAGCAGTATATACATTTGGAGTAAATACCAAGTTTTTAAACGCTTTTTCTTCTGCTGAAAAGTGTATTGGGTTTTCTCCTCCGTAAATAACGCAAGGAACCATACCAGCATTACGTAAGGCTTTCGTTGCTACTTTACCTACGCTTTCTCTTTTTGATCCTTTAATTGTAATTGATTTCATTACTTTTTATTTATATTAAATTTAACTCATTTTACACACTCACTTTGAGGGTTTTACAATGAATTTTACATTAAAAATTTTCCACTAATTGAAGTATTGTCTTGCACTTTATGCATAACATCTGCAAATAATGGGGCGCAAGATACTACTTTTATTTTAGAAGTCTCCTTTTTCAAAGGAATTGTATCTGATACTATTAATTCTGTTAAACCTGAATTTTGTATTTTTTCATAAGCACCTCCAGAAAGTATTGGGTGTGTACAAATTGCTCTTACACTTATTGCTCCTCTTTCCATCATTAAATTGGCAGCATGTGCTAATGTACCTCCAGTGTCAATCATGTCATCAACCAAAATAACATTCTTTCCTTGAACATCTCCAATTAATTCCATGTGACCAATTTCATTGGCTTTTTTACGTTGTTTATAACAAACAACAACATCTGAGTGTAAATGTTTAGAATAAGCATACGCTCTTTTAGAACCTCCCATATCTGGGGATGCAATGGTAAGGTTTTCTAAGTTTAAACTCTTTATATAAGGTAAAAAAATTGTTGAAGCATATAAATGATCAACTGGTTTTTCAAAGAAACCTTGAATTTGATCTGCATGCAAATCCATTGTCATAATTCTTGTTGCTCCTGCAGATTCTAACAATTTAGCTACTAATTTTGCACCAATAGCAACTCTTGGCTGGTCTTTTCTATCTTGTCTTGCCCATCCAAAATAAGGCATCACTGCAGTAATGTGTCTTGCTGATGCTCTTTTTGCAGCATCACACATTAATAACATTTCCATTAAATTATCTGCGTTAGGAAACGTAGAACCTATAATAAAAACTCTTCTTCCTCTTACGGATTCTTCTAATGCTGGCTGAAATTCTCCATCACTAAAATACGTTGTTTTAACATTTCCTAGTTCTATATTGTATTCTTTTGCAATTTTCTCTGCTAAAACAGTACTTTGCCTGCAGGCAAAAAGTTTTGGTGATAACTGATTTGTAAGCATTTAGTTGTATTTTTTGTTGTGTTGTTGTAAAAATGCAAAAGTAGAAATTATTTATTGACTTTGAGATTTATTTATAGACTTTAAATAAAAAAAAATTATACATTTGCAATCCTATTTAATACTTGCTCAAGTGGCGGAATTGGTAGACGCGCTGGATTCAAAATCCAGTTCTTTCGAGAGTGTGGGTTCGATTCCCACCTTGAGTACTGTAAACCCTTTAAAAACCTTGTTTTTAAAGGGTTTTTTAATTTTTGGGGCTACTTATAGGGCTACTATTATTTCTTATTCAACTTTAAAAAGTATTGATATAAAGCTCTTCTCTTCTTTTAAGAATAAAAATTGAGAAACATTAGAGAAATGGCAAAGAAAAAATAAAGGTTATTTTATAATGCTTTTTGGTATCAAAGTGGCAATATGTTTATTAAGAAGTGTGTCGCTCATAGTAACAACCTTAACATCTTTAACCCAAAAATCCTTGTCATCTGTTACCAAGAAATAGCTTTTCTTTTTACATAAATTGTAATAGTAATAATCGTTAAAATCAAGACTCGTTGGTGGATTAGACATTACGTGTTTAAATTTAAAGGTTGTTCCAAACTCGTCATTAACTAAATCTATTGAAGAATTGAAACTCTTAATATCGTCACAAATTAGATTATATGCTATGCGATAATCATCTGTATTTCTAAAAACATTTTTATAGTAATCACTTGGAAAGTCAATGTTGGGTGTTTTTTTCTTAACTGCTTTAAGATGCTTTTGATAATGAACCTCCCTAATAATCCTATTGATTACTTCTGAAACCACCAAAGCAGGAAGTATAATGCGAACTTTTGTATTATTTACTAGCTTTTCAAAAAATGCTAAATATCCTTTATCCTTGTATGATAGTTTGTTTTTAGGTGCTAATACTTTTAACCAGATATTTGCATCTAAAAAATATTTTTCTTGATTTTTAATAGAATGACTAGATGCCTTTGAGTAAGAATAAGACATAAGGTATAAGGTATTACATTGAAAGAAGAGCGTTATCGACTAATGTGTCGTACTCGTCTCCCATTAAAGCATTTTCAACAACATCTTCAACTTTATGAGAAAACATTTCGTTTCCTACTGGATATTCAAATTTTAATTCTTGAATATTTGATGCATTACTCATTGCGTACTGACCAATACTTTCGTTAAGAAACAAGGTAGATATGCGTCTGATACCTGCGAAGGAAATAGTAATCTCTGAAGGCTTGTAGGATTTGATAACTTCAAAAAGAACACTACCGTCTGTTAGGTTGGTAGCTAATTCTGACTTGATAATATCTAAAACATTGATTTTCATATATAATGATAAATTTTAGAACACAAATTAAGTGGGTACAAATATACTTTATTTGTATTTGAAAAACAAATTTAAAATAGAGCCAACATAAGGGTTAGGAAAATGGAACTTTTTCATTACTGTATTTTCCAATTCTAAACTCCAAAATGTATCACCTGATATAATTTGAAAGTTTCCATTTGTTTGTTCAAAGTACGAATTTAAATCGAATAAACCTAATCCCCCTGGTTTTCCTATTTTAGTTGTGTTCCTTTTTTCCAATGCCCACTTGATAGCATCGTAATCATTATCTACTTCACCTTTTGTTTTATTTTCGATTGCAGGAAGAAAACCAACACCTAAATCAACCATAGAAAAAGTTAATACATCTTGTTGAGGATAATACTGACCACAAACATAAAACGGTTCTTTTGATTTTGAATGAATTTGTATATTACAGAATACTTCTATTAGAGATTCTATAATATTATCTTTTACAGTTTCACTAAAATCTGGCATCCCTCTATGATTCAATAAATCATTTTCAATATAATTTATAAAACCATCTTTATCGTCAGGCAAAAAACTTCTAAATGATACCGTTGATTTTTGTTCATCAGTTACAGTATTTTCAGAACGAAAAAACCCGTTTCTAAATAACACATTAAAATGCTGTTCTAAATACTTTAAATCGGTAGAAAATTTTAAATTATTTTCTTTGGTAAGTTTTGATAAAATACTACCAAATAATGCGCTTAAATTTGCATCAAACCAATTTAAATGATAAAAATCTAAATAAACCGTTTCGTTATAATAGTCTGATGCAGTCCTATAAAACTCAAACAAACGTTTAATACCAGAAAAATTAGTGTAAAAACTATCTGAAAGGTGTAATACTATTTTGTTTTCCATATTATTATTAACTTATAAATCTTTGTGATTTATTTATTTTCACAAAAAAACCTAAACAAATTTTATCCAGCCTGTATTAAATTCTGAATTACTGTTTTTCCAATCAAACTTATAATTCCGCCTTTTTGAACGTACATTGGGTCGTCTAATTTGTCCCATAAGTCACGTTTTATATATTCGTCTTTTACTTCCGATTGTACTCTAGGTTCAGCACTTGTTTTTAAGTAAACTTGATTGTTTTTATTTGCAATAACTGTTTCTTTAGTACTTGTCGTTTCAGATACTTCTTCTACTATTTCCTTTATCAAAATTGCATCTTCTTCGCTTATTTGAAATTTTTCTTGAATATCTTTTATTGCAGATTCAATAGTTGTTCTTGGTATTTCGTGTCCGCCTTTTCCTGTTTTAAGTCCTGTTTTCTTTTTTGGTTTTCCTACTACAGTAAGATTGGTTTTAGTTCCAGTAAACTTTACAGCTCCTTTGCTTAGTTCAACTTTCTTTAGAAACTCTTTCATTTCAGAAGTTTTCCCTTTTCTGATTAAAGTATCACCCATTACTTCTGCAAATACAATAAATTCGTTTAGTTCTGGTGTTAATTCAAAAAACTGAGCGATAAAATAATATAGCTTGGTGTATCTTCTTAATAAAGAAACATAGTTTTTTTGTGCTTCTAATTCTGGAAGTTTCTTTTTGAAAATTGTTCTGTAATCTTGGTTTAGATTACTTAAAATGGCATCAGCAGTTGAGTTTCGTTCTCTAGCTTCTAATTCTGCATCAATAAATGCGTTTACATACAATTCTATTTCTTCTTCGGTAAATACATTAAGATTTACAATTTCATCAAATAAGTCTACTAAAACCTGTTTTTCAGGTTGCTTGTCTTTGTATGGACTTCCTTTTCTGTGCTTGTTAAAAGCATCAAAAATATTTTGAGCATTATTGGTGAAATCAACGACTAATATATCTTCTTGTTCTTTGTCTCTATGCTTTCGGTTTAAACGTGAAACGGTTTGTATGGCATTTACTCCGTTAATAGATTTATCTAAAAACATTGTAGACAACAAAGGTTGGTCAAAACCTGTTTGAAATTTATTTGCAACTACTAAAATTCGATTGCCTTCTTCTGCAAAGACATCTTCTATTAATTTTCCGTTGAGTTGATTTACAGTATTTTCTTCTATTTTCTCGTTTGTAATTGGGTGTGTAAAATCACTAAACGCATACAATACTTTCCATTCTGATTCTTTGTCTTCTAAAATGGTTTTTAGTGTATTAAAATATTTTAAGCCTGCAATACGAGAAGACGTAACTACCATTGCTTTTCCTTGACCTTGAATACTTGGAACTACCTTTTCTTCAAATAGCTTTACAATTACTTCTGCTTTGTACTGAATAATAGAGTCATCTTCATACGCTATATTTTTAAGTAACTTACTTACAATTCCTATTGGGAAATCCTTCTCTGGAATGGCTTCTTTTAGCTTTAAATTGTATAATGTTTCGTACGAAATAATATTATGAGCAACATCTAAAATATAACCTTCTGCAATAGCTTCTTCTTCACTATACACATCAAAAGGTTCTCCAAAGAATGAAACAGTTTTTGGTGTTGTAGTGGCTGTAAAAGCTACAAATACTTGATTACTTATGTTTAGTTTTTGTAATTCTTTTAGAGTTTCGTCTTCGTCTGTTTCGGAAGCTTCTGCTTCTTCATCATTAAAAAACTTACGCATTGTCAAAGCCATTTTACCATCTTGCGAACGGTGTGCTTCATCTATTAAAAATGCGACATTTCTGTTTTTAAGACTTTTATCGTTTTCTAATTTTTCTTGAATGTGAGCAAACTTATGAATAGTTGTAACAATAATATCTCTGTCTTTTTCTAAATATTCTGCTAGGTTTTTAGACCTTTTAGCAAAGTTTATTTTTGTACCCAAATGGGTAAACATTTCTAAATCGTCTTTTACGTTTTTGTCTAAAGCGTTTCTATCGGTTAGGATAATAATATTGTCAAATACTTTTTTTCCGTTACTGGTGTACAAACTATCCAAACGGTCTGCCATCCAAGCAATGGTTAAGGTTTTACCTGCTCCTGCGGAATGATTTATTAAATACTTTTTACCTAATACTTGTTTATTCTCGGCAAACTGTTGTACATCTTCTGCTAAGCTTTTACTGGCTCTAAACTGGTGGTAGCGTGGGAAAATAGTAAACGAAGAAGTCGTTTGCCATTCGCCATCTACTTCTTTTTGTTTGGCTGGAACAAATACCAAATAATGTTCTAAATAATGGCAAATATTTTCTGGCGATAAAGCATATCTGTAAACGTGTTCTACAGGATATTCACCTTTAGTTTCTGCCTTGTTTTGCAAACTAGCATTAAACCATCTAAAGTTTTTTTCTGAATTTGGATTGGTAGCAATTTTGGCTTCTGTATTGCTTAATGCTACATATAAAAACGGATTTTTATAAATTGGATTTTTTAAATCTCGTTTTAAAAAGCTTTCAAAAATGGCATCATTTACATCTTGTCCTTCGTCTTCGTGTTTTAGTTCTAAAACGATAATTGGTAAACCGTTTAACCAAATAGCAATATCTATTCGCTCTTGATTGTTTGGGTTGTAGTAGTATTCTTTTTTATAAGTAAAAGTATTTTTAGCGTAATTTTCTGCTTGTGTTGTATTGGTTGCAGACCTTGGCTTTTGAGCATATAAAAGCACTTTTGTGCCTTTTACGGTTAAACCTTCTCGCATTACTAACCATAATTCTTTTTTTAATAGAGTTAGTTCTAAGGCTTTTATAATTTCTCGGTCTGCATCTGTACCAAAATTTTCTTGTAGTTCTTGGTACTTATTTTCTTGTGTGTTTTTTATAAAAGCAATAAGGTCTTTTTCTATAATATGGTTGGAATTTGTGAGCCTTGAAGCCTCAAAAGTTTCATAGTTATGTTCTGTGCTTAAAAAAGCACACAAATGGTCTTGAAAAAGCGTTTCTTTATTGCTAGGCATAGGCTTGGTTTTTTATGGCAGACGTTACTTGCTTTTTACCTGTAACACATTCGTGAATTAAACTTTTACGATAAGTTTGTAAGGTTTTGATTTGGGATTTGAGGTTAATTTGTTGTTTTTTAGTTGTCTGCTCAAGTTTTACAATTTTATCTAAAATCACTTTTCTTTTAGATTCTTCTTTAGGAAATTTAATTCTCATTTTAGCTAAATTACCTTGTGAAAGTTTAGGTTGAGCAGCACCAGTTATAAAAAGTGAATAATCTAAACTTTCTAATAAATATGTCCAGAATTCAATATCTCCAAATTTTGGTTTTAAAATATGAGCGTGATTATTTACCCAATATTTTCCTTTAGCTATAAAGGCTAAGGTTTTACTCCTTGTCACAAGATTTGCACCATCTTCTCCTATTAAAATAAGTGGTTCATCAAAAATATAATTATCAACTTTGTCAATGACTCCTGAAGCACCATAATAATCATAGGTCTTTTCGGTCATAACTCCTCTTTCTGCTCCACTCAAAGGAATTCTGCGACTATCAAGAAAATCAAGAACAAATTTTAATTGCGTTACTTTCCAATCTTTTGGAACGTAACCTAGATATTCTAAATCATCTTTTTTTATTGATTTACAGTCTTTATCATAAGAAAATAGATGTTCAATTTTAGATTTTTTACTAGCCTTCATCTTAACCAACTGCTCTTGTTTAATAGAAATAATGCGGTCTATTTTGGCGGTGGCTATGTCTAAATACTCGGCTATGGCTTTTTGCTCCTGGATTGGTGGAAATGACATTTCTAAAACACCTGTCTTGGCTTGATTTAAAATAGGTAATGTAGTGTATTGTGCAAATTTTATAATCTCTGTTTCTAACAATTTAAATTGATAAGTTAGATATTCAGGTAATAATTTATGATTTGTCTGTAAAATATTGATTTGTTGATTGCAAGAAGCCGGTTTTGATATAATTCCAACCTTTCCTGCGGTAGCACCAACTGCAACAAAATATACGCTTTTTGCTGGGTAAATTTTGATTTGACCATCATCAACAGCTTTTTGATTAATAAGTTTCTTTGGTTCATCAATCCACAGTGTTTCATTAAAACATTCAGGTGCATACCATTCTACTGAACCATCAAAAAAATATTCAGAAACAGAAGTTGACGGTGTTTTTCCTGTATCAATTTCAGAACATCCTCTTTTAACTTTACCAATATCCCAATGTACAGGAATAACACCTAACCATTCAACTCCGCTTTCTTTATAAGTGTATTTTTCCATCCTATAAAGCTTTTATTTCGTTGAGTAAATTGGTGGCTTCTTCTTCCAGTTCCCAAAATTGCTCTATAAGTTTATCGCTACTTTCTGGCTCTTGGTATTTGTAAAAATACTTGTTAGGTAGTATTTCGTAACCTAGTTTGTTATACTCATTCCAGTCTATTATTTGATACTCTATTTCTTTGGCTAAAAAAGCATTTATGTAGGCTTCTTTGTCTTCGGCTGTTCTGTCAAAAGGTATATATACTCGTTATCTACTATATAATGTCTGTGGTGATAAGTAACGGTTTTTTCTTGGTTTTTAAACCATTTTTTAATATCGTTTAGCTTTTCGTTTTTTAGTTCTGCAACTTTTTCTTTTAGCAAGTTGGCAACTAAAGTTTCAAAAGCGGTTTCACCATCATAATGGATTTCAAATTCTAGTTCGTTTACTTTTAAGTTTACCGTAAAATCGCCATACAAATCAAACTCCTTTTTCATATTGGCGTTATTGATTTGTTTTGTCCAATCTTCGGTAATCCACATTTGTTCGCCATTCTCATCTTCTTGCCAAAACGTTACTTTCACTTTATGAAAAGCAAAGTCTGTAGTATGGAATTTTTTACAATCTTTATTAGCTTCCCAATTGGCAAACTGGTCGTTAATCCATTTGCGGTTGGTGTCCGTTATTTGGTTACGCTTGTTACCAAAAGATTTTGGTTCTTTTTCAGATTGTTTACGAGCATTAATAATCAATACCGTTTCTTCTTTATGCTTTGGTTTGTTGTTGTTTAAAATCCAAATGTATGTGTAAATACCTGTGTTGTAAAACATTTGGTCTGGCATCATTACAATAGAATCTAACAAGTCGTTTTCTAGAATATGACGCCTCATTTCACTTTCACTTTGAGTTGCATCTCCATTACTAAGCGGAGAACCGTTAAACAAAATGGCAATTTTAGAACCGCCTTTGCTTTTTGGTTTCATTTTTTCTAACATTGTTAGTAGAAAAAGTAACGCACCATCATTTGTTGGCGTTATTGTAAACACTCCTTTTTTACTTGATTCCGTAGCCCCAGGTTGGTATCTGCTACCTATTAGTTTTTCTACGTGATGTTTATAATCGCTCCAATCTACACCAAAAGGTGGATTAGAAATCATATAATCAAAACGTTTTCCTGCGTGTTGGTCGCCATCATCTTGAATACTTTCAATATTTGGAATTAAAGAGTTTCCGTGTGTAATATTTGCTTTAGTTTCGCCTTTAATTAGCATATCTGCTTTACAAACTGCATAGTTTTGAGCTAACATTTCTTGACCGTTAAGCAAAATTAAATCTTCGGTATTCGCAATACCTTTGGGTGTTTTGGCTTGGTCAATTAAATGTTCTTTGGCAATGGAAAGCATTCCACCAGTTCCACAAGCTGGGTCGTATAAAGAAATAGCTTTTGTCGCAGTTTCTGGGTCAAAGTCAATTTCCATCAAGTCAACCATTATTCTAATGATTTCTCTAGGTGTAAAGTGCTCTCCTGTGTCTTTGGCATCATCTTGCGAGAAACGTTGCAAGAGATTTTCGTACACATAACCCATTTCTATATTTGATAGTCGTGTTGGGCTAAAATCTTCTTCTGCTACCAATTTTATAATTTGAGACAAACGTTTCTCTTTTACCATTTTGGTAACCATTTGTCGGTATTCAAATTTATCTACAATTTCTTCTATGTTTTCGCTAAAACCATTTAAAAAACTACGGAAGTTGTTTTCTACTAATGTGGTACTGTCGGCAAGAATACTTTTGAGGGTCCAATTGGTTGCATTGTAAAATTCTAGTTTCGCTTTTTCGTATTGCTTTATTCTTTTGGCAAGTTCTACTTGTTTTGCTTTTCCTTTTTCAGCATCTTTTTCGTAAAGTGCTTTTATATTCTCATCATCAAAAGAATCGTCTTTTGAAATGATAATTGATTTGAATTTGGCTCTATTCTCTTCAAGCACACATTCAATTCTACGAATCATTATCATTGGTAGAATAACAGAAGGATAATCTTTAGCTTTAAATTTCCCTCTTAGTTTAATTGCACCTTTCCAAACTTCGTTTGTTAAGTTTTCTAATCTACTTTTATTTATCATTCTTGGTTATATCTTATTTATCAATTCGGTTTTAAGCCACTCAAAGGCTTCATCTTGATTGTATTTTACACCTGTTCTTAATAGAGCTTCCATATCTCCTGTAAAGTCTGGGTCTTGCTCTTTTTCTTCAATATTTAATAAAAATTCTTTTTGACTAGGTGGTCTATTACCTGTAGAAAATGTTGTGTATTCTTTAAAACATTTTATAATTTGGTCTATATCTAATTCCATATTTAATCGAGAATAATCTAAATCAAACAAATCTCTTCCTTTGCTACGTTGGTATAAGGCACGTAATTTTGTACCTAATAATTCATTAATGCTATAGGTTTTAATTTTAGCACTTCCAGAAAACCATTCGCTTTCTACTTCAAAAGGAAAATCTACCCAATCCAAAACATTAAAATGCTCTTTACAATTAATTTCTAATTTTAAGCGCAATCTAATAGCTTCGTACTCTGATGTAAAACGATAGGTTGCTTTTGCTCCGTGTCCTTTTACTTGTGTTCTTCTTGGTTCTTCAAAAAAGGTAACAACCTCTTTAATTCGTTCCATTATTGGCTTTATAGGTCCTGGTTTAATTTGAACCAAATCGATATCTTCAGAATATCTTGGGGCAGGATTTAAATACAACTTATGTAAAGCTGTACCACCTCTAAAAGCTAAATTTTCACGCAAAAAATCATCAGAAAATATTTCTACCAATGCTCTACTAATTACAAGGTCTTGTTCTACTTGATAAAATTGTTTCCAAGGCGCTTGTTCTTGCCATTTTGCTATGTAAGGCTTCGGAATCATAAATCGCTTTCTAATTTAATATTTATATCTACTTTCCAATCGTTATCTACTGCACCTGGTTTCTGTTTTGATTTTGGACTTAATAATACCGGAAAGTATTTCGATTTTTTTAAGTGCTGCATTATTGGTTTTAAAAGAAATTCGTCTACTTGTAATTCTTCTAATAAAAACCCAAATCGTTGTAAAGTACTTTTATGCGGATACCAACTCAATAATTCTTCGATGTCATTTTTAGTGATTTCTTCGGATAATTCTTCCAAAATGGCTAACATTCTATTAATGCCGCCTAACTTATTATGATGATGAATTAAGTCTACTGCTGTAAGTGCTGGACTTGAAATTTTAAAAATCCCTGCATCTGACTTTTTTTCTATAATATTTTTTGATGGCCATTTTGAAGTTGTAAAAAAATGGATATCGTTCCCTTTTTTTGTAATATCTAATAAGGTCGGTTTTATAGTAACTATATATTCTCTTTGTATTTGCTGATGGCTAGCTCCGTGAAATTTTGCAGCGGAATATAAACCTACATAATAGGGTCTATCTATAAACTTAAATAGTTTATTTACATATAATTCAAGCGGTAACTTTCCAAATTTTGAATATCTTGGAGGTATAATTAAATAAAAACCCTTTCGTAAAGAAATTATCTCTCCCTTTTTAACAAGATAAGATAAGTCTGTAGTTAGTTGTGATTTCTCTTTTTGACTAACTAAATGAAGCTCATCCTTTGAAAATGAATATTCTTCAAATGAAAGACGTTCTTTTATAAAATCTGATAAATACACTATTTAGTAATTTTCCGATAAATTTAGTGAATTTTACTAATAATGTCGCATTTTTACTATTTTATTTTCAATAAAACAATTACCTTTTACTATTTCCTTATTTTTTAAAGTCTAAAATATTACTTGTATTTTTTCTATTAAATTCTTCAGGGTTACATACTGAACAATAATTCATATTTAATATCTTATTGTAACTATTTTCTATACTATTTTTTAATTTTGGTGTATAATTTTCTTTGCACATAAATTATAAACTTGAGTACAAATAAAAAACCTCAACTTTTTACAGTTGAGGTTTTTTTATTAGGTACAACATAGGTCAAACAATTTAATTTTCACTTATGTTATAATATTTACCTAAACCAAATCTCTTAATCTTTGTGCAGCTTGTTCTGCAGTAATATCTCTTTGAGCAGTTCCAAACATTTCATAACCTACCATAAATTTCTTAACGGTTGCACTTCTTAATAAAGGTGGATAAAAACTCATGTGAAAATGCCAATGCCCATTATCCTCTCCATTTGTTGGTGCTTGATGTATTCCAGAAGAATATGGAAACGAACATTCAAATAAAGCATCATAGGTTTTTGTTAAAACAGAAATTGCTTCTGCATAAGCTAAACTTTCAGCTTCAGAAAGCTGAATTATATCTTTGTATACTTTTTTTGGAGCAATCATTGCTTCAAAAGGCCAAATTGCCCAAAAAGGAATTAACACAACAAAATCATCATTTTCAAAAATAACACGCTCTTTGGCTTCTAATTCTTGCTGTAAATAATCTCCTAAAAGACTTGAATTATTTTCTGAAAAGTATTTTTTTTGCTGTTGGTCTTTTTTTTGAACTTCATTAGGTAAACTAGATTGGCTCCAGATTTGACCATGAGGATGAGGGTTACTACAACCCATTACTGCACCTTTGTTTTCAAATATTTGAACATTATTTATATCCTTATTTGCCCCTAACAAAGCATATTCTTTTTGCCAAACTTTTACAACCTTATCAATATCTTTTACCTCCATATCTGCCAAACTTTTAGAATGATCTGGACTAAAACAAATCACTTTACAAATACCCGTTTCACTTTCTGCAATTAACAATCCATCATTTACATTAAAAGAAGGAGAATCTTTTTGTAAGGCTGCAAAATCGTTTGTAAAAACAAAAACGTCTTTATAATCTGGATTAATTTCTCCATTTATTCGAGTATTGGTGGCACATAAATAACAACTTTCATCATAAGATGGTCTTTTTTCTGTTGATATTTCTTCGTTTTGACCTTGCCAAGGACGTTTTGCTCTGTGAGGCGAAACCAAAACCCATTCTCCTGTTAAAATATTGAATCTCTTATGCGAGTAATCTTGTAAATTAGTGTTTTCCATGATATATTTTTAAATTATTTTACCAAATGTGTTCCATCAGAAAGTGTTACAAAATAAACTGAACACTCTTTATTAAATTTATTCTTGTATGCTTTCGCCACAGATTCTGAAAATGATTTTGCTTCTGATTTTGCAATTAAATTAATTGTACATCCTCCAAAACCTCCACCCATCATTCTAGCACCTAAAACGTTTTTATTTTTTTTAGCCTGATCAACCAAAAAATCTAACTCATCACAACTTACTTTATATTGATGTTGCAAACCATTATGAGATGCATAAATTAAGGCTCCTAATTTATCTAAATCGTTATTTTGTATGGCTTTTGCAGCCTTTTGTGTTCTTTCTATTTCTTGAATCACATACAATGCTTTTTGATAATTTTCTGGGGTAACCTTATCAATAATTTGCTCTAAATCTTCTTCTGATACTTCTCTTAACGTTTCTACTTTTAATAGTTTTGCAATACTTTCACAAGCAGAACGCCTATCATTATAAGCACTGTCTGATAAACTGTGTTTTACGTTTGTGTTTATTAAAAGTAATTGATGGTCTTTAAAATTAATCTTATAAGGTTTGGCTTTTATAGTTCTACAATCTAATAATAAAGCATTGTTTTTTTTACCAAACATACTTGCATATTGATCCATAATTCCACATTTAACACCCACATAATTGTGTTCTGCTTTTTGTGATATTAAAATCATTTCTGTTTTGGTTAATCCTAAGTCAAACAACTCATTTAAACCAAAAACAACACTATTTTCTAGGGCTGCAGATGAAGACATACCAGCTCCTCCAGGAATATTACCTTTAAAAATGATATTAAAATCTCCTATAATTTTATTTCTATTCTGTATTTCTGCAACTACACCAAAAACATAATTTTCCCAACTACCTTCTTTAGATGGTTTTATTTTAGCAAGTTCAAATTCTATTCTACTATCTAAATCTAAAGCAATTGCAGTACAATGGCCAGAATCGCTTTTTTGCAGAGCAGCTGCAATACCTTTGTCTACTGCTGCAGGAAAAACAAAACCACCATTATAATCTGTATGTTCTCCTATAATATTTATTCTTCCGGGAGAAAAAACTAATAACGGCTCAGTTTTAAAGGTTTTTAAAAAATTTATTTTTACTTCTTTTATTAGTTCTTTACTCATAATAATATATTGTTATCTTTAAATTACTAAAACTTAAAATCTTATTTTTTAAAAAATATCTTACAAAGAATTTCTTTTGATATAATTGCTTGGGTTTTCAATTTTATCATTATTGTTATTTAATAGCATTTCTGCCAACGATTTACCCATAAAGTTAAAATTTGTAGAAATTGTATTAATACCATTTGCTACTACTTCTTTTAAAATAGTATCGTTAAAAGATACAATACCTATATCTTTAGCAATAGCCATTTGCTGTTCTTTTATCTTTTTTATAACTCTAATTAAGTTTTTATCATCCAAAACAAAATAAATTTCTTTCTCAGTAAGTGTTCTATTGTTTAAATTAGAAATAACTTCATTTAAAAAAGAGTGCTGTTTACAAAATTTTAAAAACCCTTTTAAAATACCTTTTGGCTGTTTATCATCAGCATAAACCAATACTAATTTTTGATATTTTTTGACATCTTCAATTCCTTGTAAAAGACCGTTATAAATATCTTTTTCAAAATTTTGATAAATAGCAGGATATTCAGATAATTCTTCAGGGACTTGATCTAAGATAAAAACATTTTCTTTAGGTAAATTTAGAATAGACTGTTTTGTGTCTTTTAAATTTGCAGGCATAATTACATAGTAATTATAATTACCAATATTGTCATCGATTAATTTATTAAAAACCTCTAAATTAAAGTGATGAAAAAAGATATCCACTTGAATATGATCGCCTAAATTATCTAAAAAGGAATTGTATAAATCTTCTTTAAAAGAGTTTAGTTCATCAAAAAGTAAAAATATTTTTTTTTCAATAGCAATTTCTGTGCTAGCAACAAAATACCCTTTTCCTACTACAGAATTTATAATGCCTCTGTTTTTTAATTCGTTAAAAGCAGTTAAAACAGTATCTCTAGATAAAGAATTCTTATTTTTTATAACATTTAATGAGGGTAATTTGTCTCCTTTCTTTAAAATATTATTTGCGATAGCATTTTCTACAGAAGCAACAATTTGCTTGTATTTAGGTATTGAAGGGTCTTTTTTAAGAGCAATTATATCCATACTACAAAGATAGAATATTTTATCTAAAAACAACTAGTAGGTACTGGTATGTTTTTTAATATATTTTTCTTAAATTTGTAACTTAATTATAGTTTATGAAACATAAAGTAATAGTAACAGGTGGTTGTGGCTATATAGGTTCACATACAGTAGTAGAATTAATTGAGAACAATTATGAAGTTGTAATTTTAGATGATTTATCTAACTCTTCAATAGAAACGATTGGCAGAATAGAAAAAATTACTGGTGTAAAACCAATTTTTATCAATATCGATTTAAAAGAGGAAGCAAAAGTAAATGCTGTTTTTAAAGAACATAAAGATGCATTAGCAGTTATTAATTTTGCTGCTTATAAAGCTGTTGGAGAATCTGTTAACAAGCCTATAATGTATTACAAAAATAACTTATACGCTCTATTAAACACCTTGTCTGCACAATTAGAAAACGGAATAAATGGTTTTATATTCTCTTCTTCAGCTACAGTTTATGGTACACCTAATAAATTACCAATTACAGAAAAGAATGAAACACAAAGACCTTTTTCTCCTTATGGAAATACTAAAAAAATAGCAGAAGAAATTTTAGATGATTTCACAAAAGCTACAGAAAACTTTACAGCAATTTCTTTGCGTTATTTTAATCCTATTGGTGCACATGAATCTGGATTGATAGGAGAATTACCAAGTGGAATACCAAATAACTTAATGCCATATATAACACAAACAGCAGTTGGTATAAGAGAAAAATTAATGGTTTATGGTAATGATTACCCAACAAAAGATGGCACACCAATTAGAGATTATATTCATGTAGTAGATTTAGCAAAAGCTCATGTTTTGGCTGTAGAACGAATTTTAAATAAAAAACAAGAAGAAAATTTTGAAATATTTAATTTAGGAACAGGAAAAGGTTTTTCTGTTTTAGATGTAATTAATTCTTTTGAAGAAGTGACCAACTCTAAATTAAACTACGAAATTACAGAAAGAAGACCTGGTGATGTACCAGAATTATATGCAGCAACAGATTTAGCTAAAGAAAAGCTAGGTTGGTCTGCAAATAAAACTTTAAATGAAATGATTAGTTCTTCTTGGGAATGGGAACAAAAATTAAGAGCAAAACTTCAATAAAATAAAATTGATAAAATAAAAACTGTCCTAAAAAAAATTACTTTTTAATAGACAAAGAGAGTTCAATATTTAATAATAAGTTAAAAAAAGCCCCTTTAAGTTTAAAAACTTAAAGGGGCTAAATATTAGATATATTGATTGATAATATTCTCAAACAATTCTTGCTTACCACTTTGCAAGTTTAATTCGCCATTTTCTTGTGCGATTTTATACAAGTCTGATAATTCTAATTTACCAGCTTCAAAATCTTTTCCTTTTCCAGCATCAAAAGAAGAATATCTTTTTTCTCTTAAAGCGTTGTAAGCTGATGATTGCATAATTTTATCTGCTGTAATTAATGCTCTTGCAAAGGTGTCTGCTCCTCCAATATGTGCATGAAAAACATCTTCCATATCTGTTGAGTTTCTTCTAATTTTTGCGTCAAAATTAACGCCTCCACCTTGTAAACCTCCTGCTTGCAAAAATACTAACATTGCTTCTGTAGTTTCTTGTATGTTGTTTGGAAACTGATCTGTATCCCATCCATTTTGGTAATCTCCTCTGTTGGCATCTATACTACCTAACATACCTGCTTTGGCTGCAACTGCCATTTCATGTTGCATGGTGTGTTGTGCTAAAGTTGCATGGTTTACTTCGATATTCATTTTAAAATCTTTATCTAAACCATATTCTTTTAAGAAACCAATTGCAGTAGCAGAATCAAAATCATATTGATGCTTCATTGGCTCCATTGGTTTAGGCTCTATAAAGAAAGTTCCTTTAAAACCTTGAGCTCTTGCATAATCTCTTGCCATGGTTAAAAACTGTGCCATGTGATCTAACTCACGACCCATATCTGTGTTTAACAATGACATATAACCTTCTCTACCACCCCAAAAAACGTAATTTTCTCCGCCTAATTTTATGGTTGCATCTAAAGCCAATTTTACTTGTCCTCCTGCTCTTGCAACGACATCAAAATCTGGGTTTGTAGAAGCACCATTCATATAACGTGGGTTAGAGAAACAGTTTGCTGTACCCCATAATAATTTTACACCACTTTCTGCTTGTTTCCCTTTTAAGTAATCTGTAATAGTGTCTAATCTTTTTTCTGATTCTGCAAAAGTTGCTCCTTCTTGTATTAAATCATAATCGTGAAAACAGTAATAATCGAAACCGATTTTGTTGATAAATTCAAAAGCAGCATCTGCTTTGTCTTTTGCTGCTTGTATAGCATCTGAAGATTGATCCCACCCAAAATTTTGTGTTCCTGGTCCAAAAGGATCTCCTCCTTGACCACAGAATGTATGCCAATAGGCTATTGAAAATTTAAACCATTCACTCATTGTTTTTCCTGCAACTACTTGGTTTGGGTTGTAGTATTTAAATGCTAATGGGTTGTCTGATTCTTTTCCTTCAAATTGAATTTTATTGATTCCTTTAAAATATTCTTTATTTGCCATTTTTATGTTATTTAAATGTTTATTTGTTTTTTTATGATGTTGAACTGTGTAATTGTTTAATTGTGTAATTATTGTATTGAGTAATTTTATAAATTGGTTTTTTTATCTATTTGTGTTTGCGTTAGGGATTGAACGGTTTGTTTGAGCTCTCACGCTTTTTAGCGTGAAGCGAGTAGTGAAAGCCCGACCTTTTTAGGGAACGCCCAAATTATGATGCTACTTTTTATTTAAAATTAATTCTAATTCTTTTTTCCAATTTTTATAAGCTTCTAAATATGGTTTTTTGTCTTTGAAAGGCATAAATGTCATTACATGATCATTGTCCATAATTGCTTTTCCAAAGGCTTTAAAATCTCCATTATGTAAATTTGCTGCTCTTGCTGCACCAATGGCTCCTGTTGTGTTATAAATTTCAATTTCTTGCTCTATTAAAGTAGCTACTGTGTTTGCAAAAATTTCTGAACGGAATAAATTATCGTTTCCTGCTCTGATAACACTTGGTTTAATTCCGTCTGATTTTAGAATCTCCATTCCATACACAAAAGAGAACGCAATGCCTTCTAGAGCTGCTCTACACATATGTCCTTTATGATGATTATTGAGGTTCATGTTTACAATTCTAGTGCCAATTTCTTTGTTATTTAACATACGTTCTGCACCATTTCCAAAGGGAATTAGGCAAACACCATCTGAACCTACAGGAATTTTTGAAGCTAAATTATTCATGTCTTCATAAGAGTTTACTGCCAAGTTATTTAGCAACCATCTGTATTGAATTCCAGCTCCATTGATACACAATAATTTACCAATTCTTGCTGCAGCTCCTTTTTGATAATTTACGTGAGCAAAGTTATTAACTCTAGAACTTTCTTTGGCAGATAAACTGTCTGTTACTGCATATACAACGCCAGAAGTTCCACCAGTTGCTGCTACTTCTCCTGGGTTAAATACGTTTAAAGAAAGTGCGTTGTTTGGTTGATCTCCTGCTCTGTAATAAATTGGAGTTCCTGCTGCGAGTCCACTTTCTGTTTCTCCGTTTTTGTCAACAACAGACTGAATTCCAAAAGTTTCTACAATATCTGGTACTAAAGATGCATCAACTCCATAATATTCTAAAAGAAAATTGGCAACACTATCGTTTTTAAAATCCCAAAAAATACCTTCTGATAAACCTGAAATTGTAGTATTTATTTTGTTTGAAAATTTATAAGCAATATAATCTCCAGGTAACATAAATTTATAAATCTGGTTATAAATATCTGGTTCATTTTCTTTGACCCATTTTAATTTTGATGCAGTAAAATTTGCTGGTGAGTTTAATAATTGTGTGGCACATTTTTCTTCGCCAATTTCAGTAAACGCTTTGTTACCTGTTTCTACAGCTCTAGAATCGCACCAAATAATACTTTTACGTAACGGATTTCCTTTTGTATCAACCAACACCAAACCATGCATTTGATATGAAATACCAATACCTTTTATTTGGGTTCTACTTACATTGTATTCCTTTTTTAAATTTGTAATAGCGTTACAAATATGCAGCCACCAATCATTTGGTTTTTGTTCTGCCCATCCATTTTTTTGAGCATACATGCTCATTTCTTCTTTGGGTTCTTGTACAACACCTAAACTTTTACCTGTTGCTATTTCTACCAATGCTGCTTTTATGGAAGAACTTCCGATGTCTAATCCTAAATAGTACATATTATAATGATTCTCTTAATGTTAATTTTGTGGGAACGTAATATTGCATTGGTTTTTCTTGAATTACAAATTCAGCAGCTTTCGTTCCTAATTCTTTAAAATCTGTTGAAATTACTGAAATTCCTTTGTAAATAAATTTTTTCATAGGTGTTTCATTATAAGATAAAAAACCAACATCTACACCAGGTTCTAAATTTTGATCTTTGCATTGCTCTAAAAAAATGCCCAACATTCTATCGCTAGTACTTATATAAGCTATTTCTTTTTCTACAGAAAATGTATTGGGATTTGTTACTATTTTATAATTAAATTGATACTTATTACAATACTCTTTAAAATAGTTAATGGTTTCTATAGAATGATAGGTATAGGTTGGATATAAAAAAACTAACTCTTTGTATTTTTTAAAAACATTTAAAGCTTCTTTTAAAGCTTCAAAAAAAGCTTTACCAAAATTTTGAAAGACATAATTATTTGAGGAGTTAGAATGAATACTCCAATCTATTAATAATAACTTTTCGTTATCAATATGGGTTAAAACCTTTGGTACATCTTTATGATCAAAAGTCATTACAACATATTTATAGTACTTGCCTTTACTGTTATTTAAAATTGTTTTAAAATTATCTATATTATAATGATGAAATTGTACATCTGTAATAATAGTATTGGGTAAATTATTTACAAAAGAATGATATAATACTTCTTTATATGCCTTAAAGGTATCTAAGATTAATAGAACTCTTTTAGTTTCATTTGCAATATAATACCCCTTGTTGGGTACAGATTCTATAACACCATTTTCTTTTAAAATTGAATAGGCTTTAAATATAGTATCTCTAGATATCTTATTTACTTTACATACTTGGTTTACAGAGGGTATACTATCACCTTTTTGTAATAGATTTTGCCCTATAGCATCATTAATTCCATTGACCAATTGCTGATATTTTGGCACATCACTTTGATGTTTGATAGTGAAAGAAAATTTAGGTTTTTTCATTCTGTTCTGTTCCAGTATGTAAATTTACATATTAATTTTATAAACTGCATAATTAGCTTAAAAAAATATCTTTTTTTTAGACTATTTTTATTAAAAATTGAATACTCACAATAAATTATATTGGCTTGTAAAACTGAATAAAATTATAGAACTTACTATTTGTATTGTAACTAAAAATAACATTTTAATTATAAGAAAGCTTAATCGTATTTTTATGCTTTATTTTTTAATATTTGAAAACAACCAAGGTAATAGTTTTGGTTCTGTAAAAGCAGCATCCCAACTATTATGACTCTGATTAGGATACAATGTAAAAATTGGTTTTCCTCCATATTTTTTAAGTCCTTCAACCATTTCTACTGATGATTGAAAATTTACAACATTGTCTTTTGCTCCATGAAAAACCCAAAGTGGTGTTGTTTTAGCATAAAAAACAGTTGTTTTAGGGTTACCTGCTCCACAAATAGCTATGGCTGCTGCAAACATTTTTGGTTTACGATATAAAATTTCAAAAGTTCCCATGCCTCCCATAGACATTCCTGCAACGTATATTTGATTTTTATTTACAAAGGGTTTTGAAGCAAAATCATCCATTAACATCATTACTGATTTCATTGGTTTTGTTGGTGCATAATTTGTAGGAAAATCTATATTTAATGGATAGGAAGTTCTATCTATTAAAACATTTGCCCAATAAGATTCTTTTGGACATTGAGGAAAAATAACAATCGCAGGAAAATTACGCCTGTTTTTTTTAGATGCAAAAAATTTGCTTCCATGAAGTAACTGAGCCTTATTATCATTACTTCTCTCAGCTGCTCCATGAAGAAATAACAATAAAGGATATTGCTTTGTTTCATCAAAATTATCAGGCATCATGATTCTATATTGTAATGTATCTATTCTACTGGTAAATACTTTAGAATGGTAATATGAATTTTTGCCTTGACTAAAAAAGATTGTTGAAGAAAAAACAAGTAGAAAAAGTGAAAAATATTTTTTAAAAGTATTCATTTTTGGGGGAATAAATGTGAATGAAAATTTTGAAAAGCTGATTTTAAATTTTAAAAACTTAATAGATTATATTTATTATTTTAAAATAGTATCTGTTTTTCTATGGATATTTGAAACCAAGGTACTAATTTTGAAGGATAAAAGTCGATTTCTAAAGCATCTAATCTATCTTTATGCTTTCCTAAACGAACTTTATATTTATCCCAACTTCTTAAAATTGTTGGCTTCTATTCTATTTCTACAATTCCTAGAATTCTAGTAAAGGCTAAATATTCAATATCGTCCATCGTTTCAACAGTCTCTATCTAAAGTAGAGCTTCAACACCAATAATGTTTTCTTTTTCAATCCCTTTTCAAAAGTTTCTAAAACCCAATCATAAACTTTATCAACTTCTATAAAACCAACCCAATCTAAACCAATTCTAGAAAGAGAATCATATTTTATATCTACATAAGCTCTTTTGGCTAGAGACTTTAATATTTTTGCTTCTTTTTAACACGCTTCTACAGCGTTTTCTCCTTTTCTAGAACAATTGTTACAAAACGATCTTGACCATATTTTACTATATCTTTATATTCTTCTTGGGTAAAAAAACCTCCTTGGTTTGTTGTTAATTGCTGTTTCGATAAATCTTTAGGAATCGCTGGTTTTTTAGTTTCACAAGCAATTAAACTAACAAGTAACAAGCAAACCAGTAAAAAATAAGATTATATATTCTTTAATTTGCAAAATAAATATACAGTGCAACTACCAATCCACAAACAATAAACCCAACAGGTTTTAAATATTTCCAGTTTGTAATATCAACTTGTTTTGTATACTCTTGTACATAATCTGTTTCTCTAGGTTTAATTGCACTTACTGCAAACATAATTACCAAAGCTAGCACAAATATCATACCCATTAAATGTAAAAAATGTGGGAAAAAGGTACCATTTTCAATGCTAATAGGCCTCACAACAAACAATGCAATTAAATAAGTTACTACACTAAATAAAATGGCCAAGTTTGCACCTTTTGCAGTAACTTTCTTTGAAAATACACCCACAATTATAATTGCTAAAATTGGCACACTATGTGTACCGTTCAATTCTTGTAAATAGGTAAAAATACCACCTTGAACCCCATATAAAAGTGGTGCTATTGCCATTGAAAATAAGGCTAATAAAATTCCAAATATTTTTCCTGCTTTAACAATTTTAACTTCAGATGCATCTTTATTGATGTATTGCTTGTAGAAATCTAATCCAAATAAGGTAACAGAACTATTTAAAGCACTGTTAAATGAGCTTAAAATTGCCCCAAAAAGAACTGCTGCAAAGAAGCCTATAAATGCTGCTGGCAATACTTTTTTAACCAACATTGGATATGCTTCATCTGCATTTGCAATATCTCCATTAAAAATATAAAAAGCGATAATACCTGGTAATACTACAATAATAGGTCCTAAGATCTTCAAAAAAGCGGCGATTAAAAGTCCTTTTTGACCTTCTTTTAAATTTTTAGCACCCAATGCTCTTTGAATAATGGCCTGATTTGTACCCCAGTAATAAAAATTTACAATAATCATACCTGTAAAAAGTGTCCAAAAAGGTACGCTAGATTCTGGTCCACCAATAATATCGAACTTTTCTGGAAGTTCCGTTGTTAAAGTATTTAAACCTGTAAATACATTTCCATCTCCAATATACATCAACCCAAAAATCGGAATTAAAGATCCTCCAACAATTAAACCAACAGCATTTATAGAATCTGATACTGCTACTGCTTTTAACCCTCCAAAAATAGCATAAACACTACCTATTATACCAATTGCCCAAACAGTAACCCAAAGTGCTTGCTCTGGTCCCATTCCTAAAGCTTCAGGAATATCAAACATAGTATTAATTGCCAATGCACCAGAGTATAATACAGTAGGTAACATTGAAATTGCATATCCTAACAAAAATAATAGAGATACAATAGTCTTTGTTGATTTGTTATATCTATTTTCTAAAAACTGAGGTATGGTTGCAATACCGCCTTTTAGATATTTAGGTAATAATATAAAAGCTGTAAAAACCATAGCAATTGCAGCAAGAACTTCATAAGCAATAATTGGCAAACCATCAGCAAATGAAACACCATTCATTCCTACAATTTGTTCTGTAGATAAATTGGTTAATAATAAAGAACCAGCAATTACAGGACCTGTTAAACTTCTACCTCCTAAAAAATAACCATCAGATGATTTTTCATTTGTTTTACGAGTTGATAAATAAGCAATAATAGCTACTAAAAGTGTAAATCCTACAAATGAGATAATTCCCATAATTTTATTAATTTTTGGTTAGTTAATATGAATTATAATCCGTATTTAAACGTATGATAATATGCTTCGTTAGCATTAATTTTATTTTTAAAATTTTTTATAGTAGTTTGTTTATCTATTGCGAATCATTTAAAATGATAATTAATAGATAAATTTTTCAAAAAATATCTGTTAATAGATAAAACTGCTCACTTCTTGAAAGTTGGCAAAACTTACGATATTTTTGCTAAAACAACAAAGAAGCTCTTAAATTTTCTTTTCGCTTTAAAAAGCGCCTCAAGTTATAACTTTTTTCTTAAACTTCTAATAATTTATTTAAATGAACCTTATCTGCTTGTTTTAAATGTTTTACAAAATTTTTATAAATTAAAAAAACAATATAAAAACCAAAAACCATTCTGAATAATAAATACATCACTGGTAATTTAAGTTTATGGTATCAAATTTTCTACTAAATAGTTTATTTCATTTACTTGTTTAATTACAGTATAACCTTTTTAAAATATCATAATTAAAATAAAGCTTTCTTAAAAAACATCAATATGAATAAAATAGCTTATCTATTTACAAGGATTTACTATGAAGCTTAATATCTTTATAAAATTAGGTTGAATATTGCTATTTTTACTAATAAAGTAACCATATCTCCAAAACCTTAAAACAAATAATATTTGTAATTTGCTAAAACTTTACATAATCTTCATTAAATCTAAAGGATGATTTAGAATATAATCCGATCCAGCATTTACCAACTCTTCTTTGTCTCTAAATCCCCAAGAAACCCCAACAGCAAGCATATTGGCATTTTTAGCCACTAAAATATCTACATCTGTATCGCCTACAAAAATGGTTTCCTCTGGTTTTACTTGTAAACTTTCACATATTTGCAACGCAACTTTTGGGTTGGGTTTTTTATCCTCTTCTTGTTTTAATCCTAAAACTGGCTTTATATACTCTGGCAATAAAAAGGAGCTTATTTTTTTAGTTAAAGTATCCTCTTTATTAGAAAGTACAGCAATTTTAATATTTTTTTCTTTTAATGCTGATAATAAATCCAAAACACCATCATAAGGTTTTGTTTTTTGAGTACAGCATTCACTATAAACCTGCATCATATCTAAAAGACATGCTGCTACTTCTTCTTTAGTAGGATTTGCTTCTGGTAGTGCTTTAACAACCAAGCTTCTAACTCCACTGCCAACAAAAGTTTTGTAAGTAGCATAATTATAAGTAGGATAATTACGTTTTTTAAGTACAACATTCATTGCATCAGCAATATCATTTATAGAATTTACTAGTGTGCCATCCAAATCAAAAATTACAGCTTTATAGGTCATGTTTTTTTTTGATAAAATTACTAATAATTAAGGATTTTAAAACAGATTATAAACGCTTAATTATGATACCAAAAAAAATCCCTCTTTCGAGGGATTTAAAATATTAATTAATAGGTATTTTACTATTTAAACTTCTATTATTTAGTACCGCTTAAAAACTTAGGTTTAATAATTAACATAGCCCAAGCCCAGTTTTGAGTATCATTGGCTACTGGATTTCCTGCTGGATTTGGAAAATCATCACTTTCAAAAAACTGAGAATAACCTGCAACTAATTTAAAACCTTTAAAAGTTTTAGCAACAACTAAATCAATTTCATTCCCTAAAGAATTCTTATTTCTTGATTCTTCTTTAAAATTATGAAACTTAGCAGTTAAATTATATCCATTTGGTAATTTAAATTTAGCTCCTATATTTAGGTCAATCAACCCACTACCAATAGCGTGATTCTCAACGTAAAAACGATCCATTAAACCATTAAATTTATGATTTGTTCCATATAAAGGAAAAAATGCTGCTGAATCATCAGTTGTTCCAGAAATAGATTCAAAACCTGCTAATAAAATTATTTTAGTATTAGCTTTATAAGTTGCATCTAAGCTGAATAATGAAGCTCCTTTAACTTCTGTTTCTCCAATTCTATCTCCACTCTGAATATAAAAATTACCTGCCAACCCTAAAGTTCCTAAATTTAATTTTGCATGAATACCAGCAGTTAATAAGTTAGATTTTGTTTCACCCCAAGAATTGAAGTCATCACCAGCAACAGTTGGAGTTCCAGCATTATTGTTTAAAGTTTGATCATCTTGAAATGTAGTATTCATTAACAGACCACTTAAACTTAATTTACCCATTTTTTTGTTAGCGTGAATAAAAGCTAACTCTCTGTATGTAAATAAAGCTGAATTTCCAAAAACATTATCTCCATTTGTATTTAAAGAATAACCAGCGTCAAAGGCAAAACCACTTTTAGATTTATGTTTAAAAACACCAACATCATGTGTTCTTGCTTGTTGAGCCCATGCTAAACCACCTAAAATTCTTTGATCATCATAAGAAAGTGGCTGACGACCAATTTTAAAACTCCAAGTATCTGCTAATTTAATCTCAGCCCAGGCTTCTTGTACTCTAAAATTGGCATTACCTGAAGCAGAAATTTGTTGTCTGTCTCCAAAGTTAAATACTTCTTGAATACCCAAATACAATTTATATGAATCTGTTGTGTATGTTGAGTTTAATGCTGCTCTTACAGAAGTACCAATAAATGCAGTTGTTCCCTCACGCCCAGAAGTATTACCTCCTTTTGGCTGATATTTGTAATTAAAACCGTTGTTAAATAACTCTGTTCTTGGTCTAAACTCTCCCTCTAAAGTAAATTGTGCACTTGCAAATTGAAAACTTGCTAAAAATAGTCCTAAAATTAAGTATTGTTTTTTCATTTTTTTGGTTTTTATTAATTTGAATTGAGTTAATTTTTGATTGTAATTCTCCTATATTTATGAAAAATAGGTTTCCATAAACAAGATTTTTATTTTAAAAATTTGTTATTTATTAATGTTCTAAAAAGTCTATCAAATGCTTTCTGTAAGCATAATAATCATCGTGTTCTAAAACTGATTTTCGTGTTCTTGGTCTTTCAAAATCAATAGCTAAAACATCACCAATTTTTGCTTTTGGTCCACTTGTCATCATTACTACTCTGTCTGCTAAAAAAATAGCTTCATCAACATCGTGAGTAATCATTACTGCTGTAATTTTTTCTTTATTCCAGATTTCTATTAAGATATCTTGCAATTCTCCCCTTGTTAAAGAATCTAACATTCCAAAAGGTTCATCTAGCAATAAAACTTTTGGTTTAATAGCAAATGCTCTTGCAATACCAACTCTTTGTTGCATTCCTTGAGATAATTCACTTGCTTTTTTATGAAAAGCGTCTTCTAAACCTACTTTTTGTAAATAGTATTTTGCAACATCTTCTCGTTCCTTTTTTGTGGCATCAGGAAAAACCTGATTTACACCTAACAGCACATTTTGCAAAGAAGTCATCCAAGGCATTAAACTTGGCGATTGAAAAATAACGCCTCTATCTGGTCCTGGGCCTTTTATATGTTTACTAAGTACAGAAATACTTCCTCCAGAAATAGGATTTAATCCTGCAATCATAGAAAGCATGGTTGTTTTACCACAACCAGAATGACCAATAATGGTAACAAACTCCTCTTTTTTTATTTGAAGATTTAAGTCTTCTAAAACCACATAATCACCTTTAGGTGTTGGATACACTTTTTTTAAATCTTTTAAATCTAGCATTACATCGCTTGCAGGAAAAATACCATCTCTTGCATCTTTTTGTACGATTTCACTTTTTGTTATCGTGTTCATTATCTTCCAAATTTAAACTGGTTCACAAAATCTTTCGGTTCTAACTCTGGCAAAATATATGGCTCTTTTGCTTCAGATTTACGTTCATTTCCAATATCCATTAAATATTCAATAATCTCGTTTCTAGTCTTCTTAAAATTAGGATTATCATTCATTTCCGTTTTATCTCTCGGGCGTTCTAAATCTATTTTAAACTCAGGACCTAAAGTTGCATTGGGTCCAGGTCTTAAAGGAATAATTCTATCTGCCATATAAATACCTTCATCAACATCATTGGTAATTAAAAGGGCAGTTCTTTTGTCTTTTCCCCAGATATTTAAGATTTCATCTTGTAAATTTCCACGGGTTAAAGCATCTAAAGCACCCAAAGGTTCGTCCATAATTATCATTTCTGGTTTCATTGCCAAAGCTCTTGCCACTGCAACTCTTTGACGCATTCCGCCAGATAATTCATTAGGCCTTTTATTTATTGCTGGGGTTAAACTTACCATCTCAACATAATTGGCAACAATCTCTTGCAACTCCTTTTTATTTTTATCAGGAAAAGCCTCTTTTACTGCCATAAAAACATTTTGCCCAACTGTTAGCCAAGGTAATAATGAGTAGTTTTGAAAGATTACACCACGTTCATGACTTGTGCCATCTACTGGTACACCTTTAAACAAAACTTCACCACTTGTAGGTTTTATCAATCCATTTATTAAATTGACTAAGGTTGTTTTTCCACTTCCTGTAAAACCAACAATAGCAACAAACTCTCCTTCCTCTATTTTTAAGTTGATGTTAGACAACACTTCTGTTTCTCCATCTGCTTGATTGTAGCTTTTGTAAATATTATTTAGTTCTAAATATGCCATTTTTGTTGTGTAAGTTTGTAATTGTTAAACTGTGTAGTTTTTTTGTTTGTGTACAATTACACGATTAAACAAATCAACAGTTAAACCTATTTATATTGCGTCTTGTTTATCAAAAGATACCCAATTTTGTATCATCAACATTAATCTGTCTAATAAAAAACCGATAATTCCAATCACAAACATCGCTACAATAATTTTAGCATTCGAATCGTTTGCACCATTTTGGAATTCCTCCCAAACAAACAACCCTAAACCAGGACTTTGTGCCAAAAGTTCAATGGCAATTAAAACCATCCAAGCAACTGATAATGTGATTTTTAACCCTGTAAATATTAAAGGTAAAGAAGAAGGTAGCACTACTTTAAAAATCTTTTGAAAAGTTCCTAATTTTAAAACTTTTGCTACATTTATATAATCTTTATCAACAGAAGATACTCCCATTGCAGTGTTTACTAAAGTTGCCCACATAGAACATAAACCAACACTTATAAAAGAGATTGTAAAAGAACTGTCTTCTGAAGAACCAATGAGTAAAGTTTTTACAATCATAAAAACTAATAAATACCAAACTACAGGAGATACAGGTTTAAAAATTTGAATAAACCAGTTGAATGCACTTTTTAAAGTAGGACTCAATCCTATAAAAATACCTAAAGGAACTGCAATTAATAATGCAAGCAAAAAACCTGCAAAAACGGTTTGTAAACTTTTAAATATTTGATCTACAAACGATGGTCTACCTGTATACACAATAGCATCCTTACCAGCTGCAATTCTTTTTTCATTCATTGCTGCTGTTTTTTCTATAAAAGCAGCTTTGTCTGCACTAATAATATTGTGATCTCTTAATAAAGATTGAAAAGATTCCCAAACCTGAGAAGGAGAAGGCAATGTGTTTGGCTGACAGCTAGATTCGCCAGAAGCAATACAAGCCTCTAATGCATTTGCTGCTTCTAAACCTTGATCTTGCAACGCCTTTTCTATTTTAAATGTTGCCTCTGTATTGTATAAAGATTTTGCCCCCAAATGCCATAAACCAATAAATAGTAAAATAGAAGCAAGTGGCACAATTGTTTTGCGTAAAAAGTTTTTAAACTCTTCCTTTTCTAGCTTTCCAGTAAACAGGTCTTTTAAAGTTGAAAAGATTCTTAATCCAAGAAAATTAGTTACTTTATTTAGTGTTAAACTTGCACTCATAATTATTTTTATTAATGATTAAACTTCCTGCAAGATTTTTTTTGATTCTTGTAGGTATTTAAAATGCATCTTTAAGATATTAGAAATACCTACAAGGTTTTGGAAACCTTGCAGGAGACCTCTATCTTTTAAACAATATTATTTTTTGTCTTTGTTTCCTATTTTAAAACTATTGATATAACCTATTGGATCTTTAGCATCATAAGTTGTACCATCAATAAAATCTGCAGTTGCTGGTTTGTAACCATCTGTTGCTGGAATATCTGTTGCTGGAATATTACCTTCTTCAACTAATAAATCTGCTGCTTTTTTCCAGATATCTGGTCTGTAAATATCTTTAATAGTAGAACTGTACCAATCTGCTGTTTTAGCATCAGGTATTTGACCCCATCTTCTCATCTGGGTTAAGAACCAGATTCCATCAGAATAAAAAGGATACGTTGCATTGTACTTATAAAATACATTAAAGTCTTCCATATTACGCTTATCTCCTTTTTCGAATTCAAAAGTACCTGTCATTGAGTTTGCTAGTACTTCTACAGGAGCACCCACGTATTGAGACATTGATAATATCTCTACAGCTTCTTTTCTATTTGATGGTTCATCTAACCATTTACCTGCTCTTATTAATGCTTTTGTAACAGCTATTGCAGTATTTGGGTTTTCATTCACAAATTTCTCTGTCATTACAAATACTTTTTCTGGGTTGTTTTTCCAGATATCATAATTTGTTACTACAGGCACTCCAATTCCTTTAAAAACAGCTTGCTGATTCCATGGTTCTCCTACACAATAACCATAAATAGTCCCTGCCTCTAAAGTTGCTGGCATTTGTGGTGGTGGTGTTACAGATAACAAAACCTCAGCATCAATCTGCCCTTGTACATTTTCTGCAGTATACATTCCTGGGTGAATACCTGCTGCAGCTAACCAATATCTAATTTCATAGTTATGAGTTGAAACCGGAAAAACCATTCCCATTTTAAACGCTTTACCAGCATTTTTATAATCTGTAATTACAGGTTTTAAAGCATCTGCTTTAATTGGATGTAGAGGTTTTCCATCTCCTCCTACTGGTACATTTGGTTTCATTTTAGACCAAACATCGTTAGAAACTGTAATAGCATTTCCATTTAAATCCATAGAAAAAGCGGTTACCAATTTTGCTTGTCTACCAAAACCTGCTCCTGCTGCAATTGGCTGACCTGCTAACATGTGTGATCCATCTAACTGCCCATCAATTACTCTATCTAAAACATTTTTCCAATTAGATTGTGCTTCTACAGAAACAAATAAACCTTCATCTTCAAAGAATCCTTTTTCTTTAGCAATTGCCAAAGGAGCCATATCTGTTAATTTAATAAAGCCAAAAGTTAATTGTGGCTTTTCAATAGCTAATGTTTTTGTTGTAGATGTTTTTGCTTCTACAGTAGTCGTTTCTTTTTTAGCTGTTTTACCTCCACAAGCAAATAATAACATTGCTGCTGGTAAAATGTAAGTTGATTTTTTAAAGAGATGTTTCATTCGTTTTAAATTTTAATTAACTAAGTATTAATACTTATTTTTTTGACAAAGATATACCTAGTATTACTTTTGAATCATGTTATTATACATGTTAAAACCTCTTTTTAAAACAGGTTTAAAACTGTTAAAAAACAGGTTTATTTTATAAAAACTTAACAAACAGTATGTTAAAATAAAAAAATATACTTATTTTTTAACTTAGATAGCTACTTAGTATTTTATTTCTGCAATGTTTTGTCTCACTGAAAGGGTCTCACACTAGATGAGAACACAAAGTTGACTCACTTTATGTGATTTCTCCTAAGGTCGAAATGACAAAATTCATGTGGTTAAAAAGAATTTATGTGTAAACACAAAGTTTGTCATTCCGTTAGGAATCTTTAATGGTTCGTTTACTCTTGGCTGAGACCCTTTCAGCGTGAGAAAACTGTGTGGAGAATCAAACCAGAAACTCACAAAACACTAAGTAATTTTATGTCATTTCTCTAAAGCAGAAATGACAAAATTGATGTGGTTAAACAGAATTTGTGTGTGAACACAAAGTTTGTCATTCCTTTAGGAATCTTTAATGGTTCGTTTACTCTTGGCTGAGACCCTTTCAGCGTGAAAACTTTGTGTAATCATTAAATCATAAAAAATTTATAACAAAAAAAAAGACCCTTCAGGCTTTGAAAACCTGAAGAGTCTAAAATTAAATTTTCTATTAATTTAAGAATCTAAATAGAAATTATGTTCACTAATTTCATTTTTTAAGTTTTGAAGATTAGTTATACCAATCTTTTTTCCTTTAGCAGTAATTAAGCCTTCTTTTTTAAGCAAAGAAAATATTCTAATAACCTGCTCTTCAGTTGTGCCTGCATAATCTGCATATTCTTTTCTACTTAATGGAAGGTTTAAATACCCTTTTAATTCGCCAAATTTTCTGTTGATATACAATAAGGTATCAATAACACGTTCTCTAACCGTCATTTGAGAAATAGACTTTACTTTAGATTCACTTCTGTTTAATTCGTTGGCATAAAAGAGCATCATATCATAAGAAAAAGATGGATTGTCTAATAGTAATTTTTGAAGATATTCTTTAGAAAAGTAATATAATTCTGTATCTTTTAAAGTTGTTGCACCAATAGAATAATACTCTTGCGTACCAAAACC
Source organism: uncultured Polaribacter sp. (assembly GCF_947497695.1). Classification (GTDB taxonomy): domain Bacteria; phylum Bacteroidota; class Bacteroidia; order Flavobacteriales; family Flavobacteriaceae; genus Polaribacter. The sequence goes on from NZ_CANMHM010000001.1 coordinate 277,905, forward strand.
ACGATGTCCTATAATTTCACAATCGTTTGCAAAACGAACAATTTGTTCTTTTCCATTAATACCTGTTCTAAAAACTTTTACAATTCCTTTTTTAATAAAAAACAAACCATTTACAGGGGCTCCTTCAATAATAAATTGTTGTCCTTTTTTGGTTTTAAGAAGCGTTCTATCTGACTCTAAATTATTAAGGAGTAATTTTTGATATTTATGAACTAAACAGTTTTCATTTTTACATGCTTTTGCTATTTCTTTTGATAATAAGTGGTTCTCTAAAATTGGCATATTTTTAAAACTATTTTACTAAAACTACTTTTTCAAAACTACTTTTAGAGGCTTCACAAAGTGAGCATTCATAGTTTTCTGGTAAATCATTAAAAATTGTTTTTGGAGCAATATTTTGAGTAACATCTCCAAAAGCTTCATCGTAAATTGTAAAACAATCTTTACATTGATATACTTTTAACGCTATAATTTCTTTTTGAATTTCTGGCTCTGCCTCTTTCTCTATTTCACTTCCTAGTTTATCAAAATACAACTGACTTAATTCCATTAACAAACCTGGTAACTCAACTTTATCTACATCTTGAACGTGGGTAATATAATTTCTTGTATTTGGATCAAAATTTTTTGCATACAATAAATTAAAAGTATCTCTTGTTTGAAAACTTTCAATCATTTTTGGTTGCTTATTTTTTTCAACAACAATCGATGTAAAATAATTAAACGCTTTGTTATAATCTGTAATTCCGAAAGTTAAACCATAAGTACTTATATCATTTTGATCGAAATTAGATACTAAATATTTTTTTAAATTTAAAGCTTCTTTATCTGCTACAGGAATGTGCCAATTTAACTCTAACATAGAATGGCGAACATTGATTCCTCTCTTGCCTAAAAACTTTTCCCAAACCAGTTTAGATTCCTTGGGAATCCCTTTTACTACAAATGATTTCCAAGGTGTAATAGAAATTTTACCTATTTTATTTTCAGAGCACAATTCACACATTTCTTTCAAAAAAGAAATATCATATTTATTGTTTCTCCAATACAAACCTAACCAATATTTATCCACTCCAATTTTGTTCATCCCTTCAAAATAAGGAAAAGGATAAAAAGGAACTTCTAAGGGTTTGTCTACAGTTCTATTATTGGTATCTATTGCATCACTAACCAACTCAAAAATGGTTTCTATATTTTCTGGTTCTTCTTGAAGACTGTTTTCAATAGCTATTTCTATTTTTTCTAAATCCCAACTATATATTAATGCAGGATACATTTCTGCTTTTTTCCAATCTGGAAGTCTCACATACAAATACCAATAATCTTCATGTTCTGAAGCAATAAAATTAATGTGCCCAGTAAAAAGCGGAACTAAACGTTGTTTAGGGTCTGTTAAATTAATTTTTAATTTAGATTTTGAGCGAAATTGCTCTAAAAGATATAAATATCGATCGCCTGTTAACCAAGATGTACTTGGAAAAATATCTGCACAGACGTAAGACGAAACAATATTTTCTACACCAAACTCTTCTGTACCAAGAATGGTCAATTTATCAAACTGAGATAAATCTTTTGTTTTTGTTTTTTTTGGTAATAAAATATCTTGTCTAGAGCCAAAAGAAATTGTTTTTAAGCCTAAACTTTCTACAGATTCGCAAATATACTTTAGTTCTCCAGGAGATAAAACACCACCTTTTACAATAATTCTATTTAGTTGATAACTCATACACTTACTTTTGCGTTATTCAATATTTCTCTTACTTCTGTTTTACAGCTTCCACACCCTAAACCAGCACCTGTTTTTTTACATAATTCTGTAAAATTTGTACATCCTTTTGCAATTTCTTCTTCTAGATTACCAACACCAACTTGACTACAAGAACAAACCAATTCACCTAATATTGGTGTATCATTAGAGCTACCTCTTAATAAAGTATCACGTTTATCAGACATTTCAATTTTACTCTCAATAAGTGTTTTAAACTCTGCAAACTCGTTTTTATCACCTACTAAAACAGCACCAATCAACAAATCGTCTTTTACAATACATTTTTTATAATATCGTTTAGAAATATCTGTAAAAATAATTTCTTCGTAACTTGGGTCGTTATCAGGAACTGAAATATCTCCAATACTACACAAATTTAAATCGTTAAATTTTAAAATATTCATTAACACAGAACCTTTATAAGCTTCACTAATATCTCCTGCAATAAAATTAGCTAAAATACCTGCTTGTTCTTCTGCAGCAGAAGTAATACCAAATAATTTATTTTCAAATTCAGCAATTTCTCCAATGGCAAAAATAGCTGAATCTGAAGATTGTAAATGTTGATTAACCTTTACTCCTCGTCCACAAATTATTCCGTTATTCTTCGCGATTTCTATATTTGGCTGAGTACCAATTGCATACACAATTGCATTGGCTGTAATGTATTTACCCGATCGTAAATTAATGGTTAATTCACCTGTTTCTTCATCATCAAAAACAGTACTTACTTCATTATCAAAATAAATTTGAATACCTCTTTCTTGCACATCTAAAGACAATAATTTACTAGAAATTTTATCTAACTGTCTTTCCATTAATCTTGATGCTCTTTGCACAATGGTTATTTTTACATTTTTGTGCTTCATGGCTGCAGCCAATTCTAAACCTAACAATCCTCCACCAACAATTACTACATGTTGTTCTTCTGGTGGTAAACCTGTATTGTCTAAATAATTTTTAAAATTATCTGCATCTGTTTTATTACGCATTGTAAAACGACCTGGCAAATCTATTTGAACATCTTTAGGAATAAATGGCCTACTCCCTGTAGCTAAAATTAACTTATCAAAAGTGTGAATTTTTCCATTAGAATCTGTTACTGTTTTATTTTCTTTATCAATTTTATCAATAATGGTTTCTGAATGAATATTAATATTTAATTTGCTTAATTCTGCATTTTTAATTTTTAAAAGCTGTTCCCAAGAAAGTTCTTCAGTAATATATTCTGGTAACAAAACGCGATTGTAAAACAAGTTTTTTTCCATAGAAAAAACATGAATTTCATCTAACTCATTATTATCTCTATAATTCTGTAAAAAACGAAAAGCTGCTGCACCTGCTCCTGCAATTACTATTTTTTCTTTTTCTTTTTTATATTTAGAGACAGCAACTGCTGTATATTTAAAATCGGGCTCTTTAGATACAGGATCTATATCTGTGTTTGTTAAATTATTGGCTCTATTTAAGTTGCTTTTTAATATTTTACCCCAATGCATTGGTAAAAAAACAACACCTTGCCTAATTTCATCTGTAATTTTTGCACGGACTCTAACAGCACCATTTTTACTTTTTATTTCTGTGATATCTCCATCTTTAATTTTACTTAAAAATGCATCTACAGGATTAATTTCTAAAACAGGTTTTGGATAATGTGTTTTTAAACGAGCTACTTTACCTGTTTTGGTCATGGTATGCCATTGATCTCTAATACGACCTGTTGTTAAAATCAACGGGAAATTATCATTTGTTGGTGATGAAGTATTTTGCAGAGTTGAAGGAATATTAAAAATTGCTTTTTGTGATGGTGTATAAAAAATTTTATCCTCAAAAAGACGTGGAGTTCCTTTACTTCTGTATTCATTTACAGGCCATTGAAAAGTGCCTTCGTTTTTTAAACGATCATAATTTAAAAAAGAAACATCTATGTTTGTGCCTTTTGTCATAGAGGCATATTCATCATAAATTTCATCAGCTCCATTAAAATCAAACCCTCTAAAACCCATTCTTTGGGCAAAATCGCAAAAAATTTCTACATCTGGTCTTGCTTCTCCTGGTGCTTCAATTTCTTTTGGTAGGTAAGAAATTCTTCTTTCAGAATTGGTCATGGTTCCTTCTTTTTCTAACCAAGCTGCTGCAGGTAAAACTAAATCTGCATATTCTAAAGTATCTGCTTTGTGCGATATTTCTTGTACAACTACAAATTTAGATTTTGCCATGGCCTTTTCTATTTGATTAGAATTTGGCATGCTTACCAAAGGATTTGTACTGGCTATCCAAACTGCTTTTACTTTTCCATCTTCTAAAGCATCAAACAATTCTGTTGCTGTTAGACCAGGGTTTGGAGATATTTTATCGACCCCCCAAAATTGTGCAACTTCTCTTCTATGTTCTTCATTATTTAAGTCTTTATGAACTGCTAATAAATTTGCCATTCCTCCAACTTCTCTTCCTCCCATTGCATTTGGTTGTCCTGTTAAAGAAAAAGGACCAGCACCAGGTTTACCAACCTGACCTGTAATTAAAGATAAGTTTAACAGTGACGTATTTTTATCTGTACCAATAACACTTTGGTTTAAACCCATTGCCCACATACTGATAAATCCTTTAGATAAACCAATTATTTTTGCAGCTTCTTGGATCTGTTTTTCTGGAACACCACATAATTTTGATGCTTTTTTTAGAGAAGTTTCGAAAATTAATTTTTTATAGGCATCAAAACCTTGTGTATGATTTTTTATAAAATCATCATCAATTAAACCACTTTTATACAAACATCTACCAATAGCATTTTGTAAAATTATATCTGTTCCTGGTATTAATTGTAAATGTAAATCTGCAAATTTTGCAGAATCTGTTTTACGAGGATCGATTACAATAATTTTAACATCCGAATTTTCCTCTTTTCGTTTTTCTATTCGTCTAAATAAAATAGGATGACACCAAGCAGGGTTTGCACCTGCTATTAAAAAGCAATCTGCCAAATCTATATCTTCATAAGAAACTGGCACACTATCTTCACCAAAAGTTTTTTTATAACCCACTACAGCAGAACTCATACATAAACGCGAGTTGGTATCTATATTATTGGTTCCTAAAAAACCCTTGGTTAATTTATTTGCAATGTAATATTCTTCTGTTAAACTTTGTCCTGACACATAAAATGCTACTGAATCTGGACCATGTTTTTTTATGATGGATTTAAAAACATTCGCTGCTCTATCTAAAGCAGTATCCCAACTTACACGTTCTCTAGGATGAGAACGACTCCAACGCATTTCTGGATATAAAATTCTGTCTGATGTATCATTTGCCACATAATGCAAATTCATCCCTTTAGAACATAAAAGCCCTTTATTTACAGGATGTTCTTTATCTCCTTCAACAAAAACTTTGTTGTTACTATCTTTTTTTACGATAATTCCACAACCAACACCACAATAAGAACAGGTTGTTTTAATTTCATTTTTTATCATTTTAAGACAGTGGTTTTAAATATATTTCAAATTATACGTAACCCAATAAAAAGCGAGATTACAATATCAAAATTAAGTATAAATACTTAATTTTATATTAAAAATACTTATTTTTTTATAAGATTTAGGTATTTGATAATTCCTAAATGATAATTTAAAGAATCCTTAAAAATCTGGTTAAAATATCGATAGAAAGAAAATGAGAAATAATTAAAAACTTAGATCAATTTATATTCTTTAGCTCTGCTAGTCAATTCTTGAAGATTTTTAGCTTCTAACTTTTTCATTAAGTTAAAACGATGCACTTCAGCAGTACGTTTGCTAATAGATAATTCATCAGCAATATCTTTGTTATTTTTTAATTCTAAAACTAAAGTAAGTATTTGTCTTTCTCTTTTTGTTAATTTAAAAGGGAGTTCTTTTAAAGTTTGTTTTGGAGCATCTATATTTATTGTAGTTCCACTCACAAAATTATTCATAATAATGGTTGATACATCGCCTGTAAAATATTTACCTCCAGTAGCAACCTTATTTACTGCTTTTAAAAATTCTTCTTTACTTGCTCCTTTTAATAAATACCCATCAGCTCCTGCTTGTATAGCTTTTACTACATACTCTTCAGAATCATGCATAGAAAGCACTAAAGTTTTTACATCAATTTTATTTTTTTTTATTTCTGCAACTGCCTCAATTCCATTCATTTCTGGCATACGAATATCAATAATTAAAACATGAGGTTTACTTTTTGATATTACCTCTAAAGCTTCTTTTCCATTAGAAGCTTCATCAATCACAGTAATTCCTGTTTGATCTTCTAAAAGTGCTTTTATACCATTTCTTACCAAAACATGGTCGTCTGCTAAAACTATATTTATCATAATAAAAAACTAAAATTATACATACAAAAATAAGGAATTTAAGTAGAACTACGTATTTATTGGGTAGTCTTTGTTACTTCGACCTTTTGGGAGAAATCTCATAATAAAAACACTCTTACTTTAGCACTGTTATGAGACTTCTCCTAACGTCGAAGCGACAAACGTTGTGGGTCAAAAAAAGCAATACAACTAAAACAGGAGCGTTTCTTCCATTAGAGAAGATTAAGATGGTTTTTTTTTCTAAATAGGAATATTCAAAGTAACTCTTGTTCCTTTACCTAATTGAGAGTTTAAGAATAAACGACCTTCAATATATGTAATACGTTCTTTCATAAACGTCATTCCCATTCCTCCATCTCCATTTTTAACTTTTTTAACTTTTGATGGTTCAAAACCGTTTCCATCATCATCAATGTTAATGCTTAACATAGTTGCACTGTGAGAAAGTGAGACTAAAATATGTGAAGAATCTGCATATTTAATAGCGTTGTTAATAGCTTCTTGTACAATTCTATAAATATTAATTTCTACCAAAGAATCTAAACGATTATTAAAATCCGTTTTATTAAAAAATATAATTTCTTTACCAGTTAGCTTACCCAACTCTCTTGTTAATTTGTTAATTGCAGGTACAATTCCATGATCTGATAATTCTGGGGGCGTTAAATTAAAAGTAGCGGTTCTTACCCCTTTTATAATACTGGTTGTTAGCTCTTTTAAATGCTCAATTTTAAAGCTTGTTTTCTCAATATCATCAACATTAATACTTTCTAAATTGTATTTTAAACCAGTAAGCATTTGCCCAATACCATCATGCACATCTTTCGCTATTCTGTTTTGCTCTTTTTCTTGGTTTTCAATAATTTTACTTGATATTATTTTTTGCTGACTCATTTTCTCTTCAAAACTTTCTTTTGTGAGTCTTTCAATTTCTAATTGTCCTGCTTTTCTATCTGTAATTTCAGAGGCAATAATTAATAATTCAAACTTTTCTTCTGTAGGTCTAAATGGAACTATAGACATTTCTAACCAAATTGTTTGCCCCCCTTTTATGGTTGTTTTCACTTCTCCTTGCCAACCTGTTTTTTTATTTTGATTGATTAAATCTTCAATCAACAATTGCTCATTTTCATTGGTAGACAAAACATTCCAAAAGAAATTTTCTTTCTTAAATTTAGAATACCTAAATAAGCGTGAAAATTTTTTACCAATATGAATTAAATTTCCGTTAGAAGAAATTCTTGCAAACAATAACGTTTCATCCATTGCCTGACTTAATGCTCGTAATTCTCTAATTGATTTTTCTTTAGAAACACTTAATTCATCTGCATCAAAAGCCATCATTTTCGCTTTTTTTTCTGCGGATAATAATTGCGTTAATGTTGCCTTTACAGATTTTGCTGTTGGCCAAAAGATAAATAAAAACTCGCCTAAAAGAATTAACAAAGTTAAAATCATTAAAAATAATTCTAACTTTCTTAACCATGCTACTTTTTCATCTGCTTCAATATTGTATTGATTTACAATATCATCCATTAGTAATAAAAAAGAACCTTCATTATTGGTTACTTCTTTTATATAAAGAGTTAAATCATCAATAGCAATTAAAGGATTCTTTTCTAATTTTTGAAGTATTACTGTTGATGCTTTTTCAATGGTATTAAAAACAGGATTAATAGTAACAAACTTACTTTTTATTAAAGCACTATTTTGCTTAGGAAGCCCTAAACTATCATTTCCTTTTTGAAGAGATTTATGGGATATCCTCCACAAATGGAGTGTTTTTTGAATGTTTTTTTTAAGTTGATTTCTTTGTTTTTCATCAACAGAAACAGAAAGAGAAACTATTTCTTTGGTTAATTTCTGACTCAACATTCGCTGTCTACCAGCAACATTTATTACAGTAGAATCACTTTGTTGTTTTTTTAAGTGATTACGAACTAAAACCTGACTAATAATTACAGAAAATGCAATGGTACTTAGAGCAATAATATATAAACGACTTAATTTATTAAACGTTCTTTGGTCTAATGAATTGCCGATTTTTGTCATTGTAAAATAATGGGTTATTCGTTTTTTAAGTCTTTAAAATGGGTTTTAACTATTTATCAAGAAATTGCTTGTTTTACCAATGCCATACCTTTTTCTGAAAATGAAATTTTTAAGGCAGCTTCATGTCCTTTATCAGACATTTTTACCCAAGTTTTTTTAAGAATATCAATAATTTTTTCATCAGTATGTTTTGCAGCAAATTCATCATAATAATAATCTAAAAATACCAAACAAATAATATCTTCTAATGCTTGGGATTCTTCATTTTTTTTGATGAGTCTTTTTAAGATAATCTTTTGAACACGATTTATAAATTGAGCATCAAAACCAACTTGTTCTAAAATTTCTCCAGTAATATTGGCGTGCATTTTCTTTAACTCTTCTCGCCATTTTAAATACCCAACTCTATCCATTGGATATTCTTTTCTGCCAATTTTCCAACGGCAAATATGATGTGCTCTTACCGCAATTTGAAGTGCTTTTGATGCGTTTGGATCAAATTGCAATAATTTTCTTGACATTCTTTGAGAGTACAACAACTCTTTAGAATAGGCTATACCAGCAACTTGATAAGTATTAGGATCTTCAGCATTTTTTATATCAATAAGTGCAATAGCAGTTTCAAATCTTGTTGGCTTCATTTAAAATAATTTGTGTAGTTATTCTGAGAAGCCAATATACACATTTTCTGCTTCTATTTTAACAGGATAGGTAGCAATAGCATCTAAATCTCCATTTAAATTCTCACCCGTTTCTAAAGAAAATGTTTTTTTATGAAGCGGACAAGCCACTTTAGGAACTCCTTTATCGTCTCCTAACATTCCTCTAGACAATACCATTTCCATTTTATGAGGACAAACATTTTGACAAGCAAACCATTGTTTTGTTCTACTAAAATTAAAAACAGCAATTTGTTTTCCTTTATATTTTATACATCCACCACCGTTTTCAAAAAAATCTGACACAGCACCTGCTTTAAACCAAACATTTACATCGTTTATTGCAGTTGTTTTATATTGAGAAAGTATTGTATTCATATATTTATTTTATTTTTTTACTAAACATTAAAAAAAAAGACACAGATTTCTTGAGTTTTACAAAATTTAAAAAACAACTTTAGTTCAATCTAACTACTTATAAAATGGGCTAACCCATTTTTTTGTAACAACTTTTAAAATCCATGTCTTAGTACTATTAATTTTTCCAATGTTCTGGCATTTTTTGATCGCGTAGAGGCACAAATACTAAATTATCATCTCTGTCATCTGAATTTACAAAATGCTGAAAACGTTTTTTTGTTTCTTCGTTTTCTATGGCTTGTTTCCACTCACATTCATAAGCGTCTACTAAAAATTGCATTTCCTTTTCTAAATCTTCAACAATAGAAAGGCTATCATCAATTACTACTTTTTTTAATTGTTCAATACCTCCTTCTAATTTATCTAACCAAGCAGCAGTTCTCATTAAAGGAGCAGCAGTTTGTATGTAGTACATTAAATAACGATCTAAGTATTTAATAACAGTTTCATTATCTATTTGTTCTGCTAATAATTGAGCGTGTCTTGGGGTTGCTCCACCATTTCCACCAACATATAAATTCCAACCACCTTCTACAGCAATTATACCAAAATCTTTACCTCTTGCCTCTGCGCATTCTCTAATACAACCAGAAACGCCTCCTTTAATTTTATGCGGAGAACGCAATCCTTTATACCTATTTTCTAATTCGATGGCAAAAGAAACACTTTCATCTAAACCATATCTACACCAAGTAGAACCTACACAACTTTTTACAGTTCTTAATGATTTTCCATACGCATGACCGCTTTCAAAACCATTATCTATTAATTCTTTCCAAATTGCTGGCAAATCATTTAACTGAGCCCCAAAAAAATCAATACGAGCACCACCAGTAATTTTTGTATATAAGTTATATTTAGCACCAATTTTACCCAAAACAATTAAACCTTCTGGTGTAATTTCTCCACCAGCAATTCTTGGCACTACAGAATAGGTTCCGTTTCGCTGAATGTTGGCTAAAAATTTATCGTTAGTATCTTGTGTAACATCTTCTTTATTTGGTGTTACATTGTATAGACTCGCAAAAATGGAAGAAACTAAGGGTTTACAAGTTTCACAACCATGACCAGATCCACAAGAATCTAACACTTCATTATAAGAAGTTAGTTTTTTGGCTTTTATAATTCCGTATAATTCTTGTCTGCTATAATCAAAATGCTCACAAATAACATTTTTAACTGTTTTACCTAAAGATTTTAAGGTTTCGTTTACCAAATCTGTAACCATTGGCTTACAACCACCACAACTTGTACTTGCTTTTGTTAATGAAATAACACCTGCTAAATCCTCACAAGAACCATCTTTTATTGCACCACAAATTTGACCTTTACTTACATTTTCACAAGAACAAATTTGAGCTTCATCTGGTAAATCTAAGGCACTACCAAAAGCACCACCTTCTGTTGCTGGTAATATTAATTGTGCTGCATCTTCTGGAATTGGCATTCCGTTTAAAAATACTTGGTGCAACATATTATAGTCAGATGCATCACCTACTAAGATTCCTCCTAACAAAGATTTACCATCCAAACTAACATTAATTCTTTTATATAAATGTTGTGTTTTATTTTCAAAAATAACAGAATGTCCTTTAGATGCTGGCATAAAAGGCTCTCCAAAACTTGCTACATCTACCCCAATTAATTTTAATTTGGTAGACATATCAATCTCTGCAGGCATTAATTTTTCTGTATTACCTATAATTTGATTTACTGCAACATCTGCCATATCATAACCTGGAGCCACCAAACCATAAATCATTTGGTTGTACAAAGCAACTTCTCCAATAGCAAAAATAGTTGGATCTGATGTTTGCATTTTGTTGTTCACAACAATTCCTCCTCTAACACCCATTTCTAAACCAGAAACTTTACCCAATTCATCTCTTGGTCTAATACCAGCAGAAACTACTAACATTTCTACATCTAAAATATCATCTTCACCAAACTCCATTCCTATGATAGAATCATCACCTAAAATTTGATTGGTTGCTTTATTTAAGTGAATATTTAACCCAATAGATTCTAATTTTAACTGTAAAACACTACTACTTCTAGAGTCTAATTGTCTTGGCATTAATTTAGAAGCAAACTCAACAATATGAGGCTCTAATCCCATGTCCATAACTGCTTTACCAGCTTCTAAACCCAATAAACCCCCACCTAAAACTGCTGCTCTTGCATTTGGGTTTTTTGCTTTTAATTTAGCAGCATAACTTAACATACCTTCTAAATCTTCTATAGTTCTATATACAAAAACACCTTCTTTTTCTACCCCTTTAATTGGTGGTACAAAAGCAGATGAACCAGTAGCTAAAACTAAGTAATCGTAAGAAAACTCTCTATCTTTTGCTGTTGTAATTACTTTAGATTTTCTATTAATTTCAGAAACTCTTTCATCAACAATTAAATCGATATTGTTTTCTTTGTACCATTCTGCAGGAGCCATTTCTAAAGCTTTTGCATCTTGATTTTCAAAAAATTCGCTTAAATGAACTCGGTCATAAGCAGGTCTGGGCTCTTCACCAAAAACAACGATTTTAAAATCTTTACTTTTTGATTGGACTACAAATTTTTCGCAAAACTTGTAACCTACCATTCCATTACCAACTACAATAATTGTTTTCATAACTACGTATTTAAAATACAAAACTAAGTATATTTACTTAATTATAAGTAATTCTACAAAGAGTATTTACGTATTCATTTAATTATTATTGATTTTTAAGAAGGAATCCTCATAAATTTGATATTATTTAAAATATAGCAATCAGAATTATTAATAGTGTATTTAAATTTTAATTCGATTGCCATTTTTAATATCTTTGAAAATCACTTAATTATTTTTTTTAATGGACGATTTTTTACTTTATTTTGAAATGGGTCTTGATCATGTGCTAGATTTTACAGCCTATGATCATATTTTATTTTTGATTGTTTTGACTGTTGTTTTTAGCTTTAATCAATTTAAAAAAGTGTTTTGGTTGGTTACTTTATTTACAATTGGGCATTGTGCAACCTTGGCTCTTTCTGCTTATGGGGTTCTTAAAGTAAATATGAAATTGATAGAGTTTTTAATTCCTGTTACTATTTTTATCACTGGTTTTATGAACGTTTTAACTGCTAAAAGTTCTGCTTCAGGAAAACAAAATATCAACTTAATTTTCGCCGTATTTTTTGGCTTTATTCATGGTTTAGGTTTTTCTAATTATTTTAAAATGATGATTGGCAAAGAAGAAGACAAACTTTTACCTTTGTTAGAATTTGCTTTGGGTATTGAAGCTGCTCAAATTATTATTGTGTTAGGTATTTTAATAATTGGTACTATTTTACAAAACTTTTTTAGAGTTACCAGAAGAGATTGGGTTTTAGTTTACTCATCTATAGTGATTGGTTTTGCCATACAAATGATGTTGGATAGAGTTTTTTGGTAGAAAAAATATATCTATTTTTATCTTTTATACAATGGGTTTAAACCCCTTGTATTTGTAAACATCTCATTTATTTAAACAAGCTGCGTTAGGGATTGAATCTTTCGACTAAGCTCAAGACAGGCTAATTGTTTGAGGTCTCACGCTTTTTAGCATGAAGCGAGTAGTGAAAGCCCGACCTTTAGGAAACGCCCAAAAAAAATTATCTAATTATTAACGTCTTATTTCTTCAAATCTCTCTAATTTTGCAATAATGACAGAAATAAAGCAATTAAAATACGATAAAGCTTATTTAAAAATGGCTTTTGAATGGGGAAAACTATCACATTGTAAACGCAAACAAGTGGGTGCACTAATTGTTAAAGGCAGAATGATTATTTCTGATGGTTTTAACGGAACACCCACAGGTTTTGATAATTGTTGTGAGGATGAAAATGGAGCTACAAAATGGGAAGTTTTACACGCAGAAGCCAATGCCATTTTAAAGGTTGCGTCTTCTACCCAATCTGCAAAAGGAGCCACCTTATACATTACACTTTCTCCATGTACACAATGTAGTAAATTAATTCATCAAGCAGGTATAAAACGTGTTGTTTTTGCCAATTCTTATAAAGACTTATCTGGCATCGATTTTTTAGAAAAAGCAGGTGTAGAAATTATGCATTTACCTTATGAATAAGAATAACAATCTTCCCATTTATTTTTCTATTGCTGTTGTTATTGGTGTTATTATTGGTGCTTCATTAAACGGAAGTCCAACAAATATAATATCATTAAGTAAAAATGCATCGCAAGAAAAAAAGATAAAAAAACTAATTAATTTTATTGAAAAAGACTACGTAGATACTGTAAATACAGATAACTTATTAGATGGTGCTATAACACAAATGTTAGGTAAATTAGATCCACATTCTGTATATATTCCCAGAGAAAACTTGCAAGCTGTAAAAGAAAATATGCAAGGTAATTTTGTGGGAATTGGTGTACAATTTAGAATGATCAATGATTCTATTACAGTGATTCAACCTATAAAAGGTGGGCCAAGTATTAAAGCTGGCATAAAAGCTGGAGACCGTATTTTAATGGCAAATAAAGACACGTTGTTTGGCAAAAAAATAGTTAGTGATAATGTTCCTAATTACTTAAAAGGAGAACCAAACACTAAAGTTGCTCTTCAAATTTATAGAAAAAGTACAGATTCACTTTTTACAATTGATATTACTCGTGGAAAAGTAAATATTAAAAGTGTTGATTTGGCATATATGATTAACGACTCTGTAGGTTATATTAAATTAGATCGTTTTGCTAGAAACACTTTTAGCGAATTTAAAACTTCTTTAAACACTTTGGTTGATAATGGAATGACCGATTTAGTGTTAGATTTACGTGGAAATGGTGGTGGTTTTATAGACATTGCAAACAGTATTATTGATGAGTTTTTAGAAGAAGACAAACTGATTGTTTTTACTAAAAATAATAAGAATAAAATTGAAGAATCTTTTGCAACTTCTGATGGAGATTTTGAAAAAGGTGGCTTGTATGTTTTAATTGATGAAAACTCTGCATCTGCATCTGAAATTGTTGCAGGAGCTTTGCAAGATAATGATAAAGGAACCATTATTGGACGACGTTCTTTTGGGAAAGGTTTGGTGCAAATAGAAATGGATTTAGGGGATGGCTCTGCAGTACGTTTAACAACAGCTCGTTATTACACTCCAACTGGTCGATCTATCCAAAAACCTTATAATAGTAATGGAAACAAAGAGTATTACACAGATTATCAAAATAGAATTTCTAGTGGAGAATTATTAAATAGAGATAGTATAAAAGTTGTAGATTCTTTAAAATTTACAACTCCTAAAGGAAAAATAGTTTATGGTGGTGGAGGTATAATTCCTGATATTTTTGTTGCAATAGATACAACTTATTACATATCTAATTTCTATTTTAATGCTGTACAAGATTTTGCGTTTAACTATGTTGATAATAATAGAAAATCTTTACAAAAATGGACTATAAATACTTTTGTTGATGCGTTTGATGCTGATGAAAAAATATTAGATACATTTTTATTTGATATAAAAGATGCTCCCAAACCTAAAGCTAAAACAAAACTGAGTGTTAAAAAATATTTAAAAGCATCGATTGCAAATACACTTTTTGGTGATGTTGGATTTTATAGAATTATGCATCAAGATGATAAAATGTTGCAGAAGGTTTTAGAATTAGAAAGTGAAAATTAATATTCAATTTTAACATACTGTTTGTCATCCTGAAAGGATTTTTCATAATAATTAGTAACCTGAAAAAAATCTTTTAGAATGAGAAATTGAATAATTTTTGTCTTTTCGAATTTTTGGGAGAAAACGCATAAAGTTGCTCGGTTTTGTGTTATCAATGTTATATGATTTCTCACACTGTTTGAAATGACAACTTTTTTAGTTTATATGATCCTTTTTTTTATCATTTCATCAAAAAATCACACTTAAAAACCACAATAAATAAAACCAATTCTTTTATTAAGTTTGATAATGAAAGTTTGCTGTTTTTATTCGACTTATATTGTATATTTGTATTCAATTTAGATTTAATCTATTTAAAATTATGATAAAGGTTTCAGACACAGCAAAGAAAAAAGTCATAGAACTAATGACTGATGATGGCTTTAACGCAAGTACAGATTTTGTAAGAGTTGGTGTAAAAAGTGGTGGTTGTTCAGGGTTGTCTTATGATTTAACTTTTGACAATAAAAAAAGTGACGACGATAAAATTTTTGAACAAAATGATGTTAAATTAATCGTTGATAAAAAGAGTTTTTTATATTTAGTAGGAACTACTTTAGAATATTCTGGAGGTTTAAACGGAAAAGGTTTTGTTTTTAACAACCCAAATGCAAATAGAACTTGTGGTTGTGGGGAGAGTTTTAGTTTATAAAGTAGAAAGTAAAAAAGTTTTTAAAGTTGATTGAAAACAAAAATTAAAAAATAAATGGCAAAATTTAGTTCTTTTGAAGAAATTATTTCTTAGCAAAAAGCAAGAGAATTAAACGTAGACATTTATAAAGTAACTAATTCTAACAATCTTTTTAATAAAGATTTTGGATTAAAAGATCAAATAAGAAGAGCGTCTGTTTCTATATCTTCAAATATTGCTGAAGGTTTTGAAAGACAGACTTCAAAAGAATTTATAAGGTTTTTATACATAGCTAAAGCATCTGCTGGCGAAGTTCGTTCACAGTTATATTTAGCTTTTGACATAAAATATATTAGTAAAAATGAATTTGATGAGTTAAAGTTAAAAGTAAACGAAGTTTCTAAATTGATAAGTGGTTTATTAAAATACCTACAGTCAATTTTATAACATCCTAAACTTTACAAACTTTCAACTTTTAAACATTACAAACTAAAAATGAAGTATACTGAAGAACAACTAGAAGAAGAATTAAAAACTCAAGAATACAAATATGGGTTTTATACAGATATAGAAAGCGATACTTTCCCTGTAGGTTTAAATGAAGAGGTTGTAAGAGCAATCTCTAAAAAGAAAAACGAACCAGAATGGATGACTGAATGGCGTTTAGAGGCTTTTAGAGTTTGGGAACAAATGGAAGAACCAGAATGGGCAAATGTGCATTATGAAAAACCAAAGTTTCAGGATATTGCTTATTATTCTGCTCCTAAAAAGAAGCCTAAATTGAATTCTTTGGATGAAGTAGATCCAGAATTATTAGACACGTTTAAACGTTTAGGAATATCTTTGGACGAACAAAAAAAGCTAGCTAATGTTGCTGTAGATATTGTAATGGATTCTGTTTCTGTAGCTACTACTTTTAAGAAAACATTGGGCGAAAAAGGAATTATTTTTATGCCAATTTCAGAAGCAATTCAAGAACATCCAGAATTGGTTAAAAAATATTTAGGAACTGTTGTGCCAACAAAAGATAACTTTTATGCAGCACTAAATTCTGCCGTTTTTTCTGATGGATCTTTCTGTTACATTCCTAAAGGTGTAAAATGCCCGATGGAATTATCAACATACTTTAGAATTAATGAAGGTGGAACAGGACAGTTTGAAAGAACATTAGTTGTTGCAGACAAGGGTAGTTATGTATCATATTTAGAAGGTTGTACAGCACCAAGTAGAGATGAAAATCAATTACATGCAGCTGTTGTAGAATTAATTGCAATGGACGATGCAGAAATAAAATATTCTACCGTACAAAACTGGTATCCTGGAAATAAACAAGGAAAAGGTGGAGTTTATAATTTTGTAACCAAAAGAGGTTTGTGTGAAAAAAACGCAAAAATTTCTTGGACACAAGTAGAAACTGGTTCTGCTGTAACATGGAAATATCCATCTTGTGTTTTAAAGGGTGATAATTCTGTTGGAGAATTTTATTCAATTGCTGTTACAAACAATTTCCAGCAAGCTGATACTGGAACAAAAATGATTCACTTAGGTAAAAATACCAAGTCTACCATTATTTCCAAAGGAATATCCGCAGGAAAATCTCAAAACTCATATAGAGGATTGGTTCAGATAAATGCAAGAGCAGAAAATGCCCGTAATTTTTCTCAATGTGATTCTTTATTAATGGGTAATGAATGTGGAGCACACACGTTTCCTTATATAGAAGCTAAAAATAAATCGGCCCAAATAGAACACGAAGCAACTACAAGTAAAATTGGTGAGGAACAATTATTTTACTGTAACCAACGTGGTATTGATACTGAAAAAGCAATTGCATTAATTGTAAACGGATTTAGTAAAGAGGTATTAAATAAATTGCCAATGGAATTTGCAGTGGAAGCTCAAAAATTATTAGAGATTTCTTTGGAAGGTTCTGTAGGATAAAATTCTATGAATTTTATCTGTTTAATTGTTTATTCGTTGAATCGCTTAAATAGTTAAATTAAAATTTAGAAATACAATTACACAAATAAACATTTACACGATTACACAAAATTATCATGTTAAAAATAGAAAATTTACAAGCAGAAATTGATGGAAAATCAATTTTAAAAGGATTAAATATAGCAGTAAATGCAGGTGAAGTACATGCAATTATGGGACCTAATGGTGCAGGGAAAAGTACTTTAGCAAACATCATTGCAGGAAAAGAGGATTATGAAGTTACTGCTGGATCTATTGAATTAAATGGAGAAGATATTAGCGAATTAGCTCCTGAAGAAAGAGCACACAATGGGGTGTTTTTATCGTTTCAATATCCTGTAGAAATTCCTGGAGTTTCTGTCACTAACTTTATTAAAACAGCCATTAACGAAACGCGTAAAGCCAAAGGTTTAGAAGACATGCCTGCAAAAGACATGTTAAAAATGATTCGTGAAAAATCTGAATTGCTAGAAATAGACCGTAAATTCTTATCAAGATCTTTAAACGAAGGTTTTTCTGGTGGAGAAAAAAAGCGTAACGAAATTTTTCAAATGGCTATGTTAGAACCAAAATTAGCCATTTTGGATGAAACAGATTCTGGTTTAGATATTGATGCACTTCGTATTGTTGCAAATGGCGTAAATAAACTAAAATCTAAAGACAATGCTGTTATTGTAATTACACACTATCAACGTTTATTAGATTATATAGTGCCAGATTTTGTACACGTTTTACACGATGGTAAAATAGTAAAAAGTGGAGATGCTTCTTTAGCTTTAGAATTAGAAGCAAAAGGATATGATTGGATTAAACAAGAGTTGGTTTAAAAATATTTTAAGTTTCTATTGTTTAAAAGTTTCAAGTTTTGGCAACTATAAGAAAATTCGAAGATTTAAAAATATGGCAATTGGCCAGAAAATTATCTCAACAAATTATTCTTATTTCTAAAACTACAGATTTAAAAAATGATTATCGTTTTAAAGATCAAATAAAAGCATCTTCTGGTTCTATAATGGATAACATTGCAGAAGGTTTTGAAAGAGATGGGAACTTAGAATTTAGACAATTTTTATCAATAGCAAAAGGTTCTGCAGGAGAAACACGCTCTCAATCTTACAGACTTTTTGATTCAGAATATATTTCTGAAGAACAATTAAAAAGTTTAATTATTGAGTGTGAAAGTTTAAGTAAAAGAATAGCGAATTTTATCGGCTATTTAAATAAAAAAGATTTTAAAGGAAATAAATTTAAGTAAGCAATAACTTGAAACAAAAAAACTTTAAACCTGAAACTTATAAAAAATGGAATTAAAAG
The DNA here is from genome assembly GCF_947497695.1 of uncultured Polaribacter sp. GTDB lineage: Bacteria > Bacteroidota > Bacteroidia > Flavobacteriales > Flavobacteriaceae > Polaribacter. The sequence goes on from NZ_CANMHM010000001.1 coordinate 296,796, forward strand.
ACAAATTATTATCATCATACATTGCTTTTGAAGACAAATTAGATACAAATTCTGATGTGCATGAAGTACGCTCTAAAGCACTACAAAATTTTGAAAATTTAGGTTTTCCAACCAAAAAGTTAGAAGCTTGGAAATACACTTCTTTAAACTCTGTTTTAAAGCAAGATTATAGTTTATTTCCAGATAAAATTGAAGCGATTGAATTATCGGACGTAAAAAAATACTTTATCCATGAAATAGATTCTTATAAAGTTATTTTTATCAATGGTAAATACAGCTCTTTTTTATCACAAACTACGCATGAAAATTATGATGTTTGTTTAATGTCTTCTGCCTTAAACAGTCTTAAATACAAGCCAGTTATTGATAAATACTTCAATAAAATTGCAAAGCAAGACAATTTAACATCGTTAAATACCGCATTTGCAACAGAAGGTGCATATATAAATATTCCAAAAAATACTGAGGTTAAAAAACCAATTCAAATTATTAACTTTACTACAGGTGCACAATCTGCAACAATGGTTCAGCCAAGAAATTTAGTTGTTGTTGGAGAGAATTCTCATGTTCAAATTATAGAACGTCATCAAAGTTTAACAAGTAACGCAGTATTAACAAATGCTGTTACAGAAGTGTATGCTGATACCTCATCAACTGTAGATATTTATAAAATTCAGGATGATGAAATTACAGCTTCTTTAGTTGATAACTCTTATATAGAACAACAGTCTAAAAGTGTTGTTTCTGTGCATACTTTTTCTTTTGGAGGAAATATTACCAGAAACAATTTAAACTTTTATCAAAAGGGAGAATACATTGATTCTATCTTAAAAGGAATTACCATTAGTAAAGGAAAACAACATATAGATCATCATACTTTAGTGCATCATATTGAACCAAATTGCGAATCTCATCAAGATTACAAGGGTATTTATGATGAAAGATCAACATCTGTTTTTAATGGAAAAGTGATTGTAAATAAAGAAGCTCAGAAAACAAATGCATACCAACAAAACAACAATGTTTTATTAAGTGATAAAGCAACGATTAATGCAAAACCGCAATTAGAAATTTTTGCAGATGATGTAAAATGTTCTCATGGTTGTACTATTGGTCAGTTAGATGATGATGCATTATTCTACATGCAACAACGTGGTATTCCAGAAAAAGAAGGGAAAGGTTTACTAATGTTTGCATTTGCAAATACCGTTTTAGAAAGCGTTAGAATACCAGAGGTTAAACAACGAATTACCAATTTAATTGCTAATAAATTAGGGGTTAATATTGGGTTTGACCTTTAAGTTTTGCTCTTTTTTATAAAATTTAAACCACGCTTTGGCGTGGTTTTTTATTGAAATATCAATTCAAATTTCGTTTCTCAATAAAGAAACGTCTTAATAATTGAGAACATTCATTTTCTAAAATTCCTGCAACTGCTTTTGTTTTTGGATGCAAAGTAGTTTTTAAGTTGATAAAACCTCTTTCTGGTTCAGATGCTCCATACACAATTTTACCAATTTGTGCCCAATAACTTGCACCAGCACACATTTGGCAAGGTTCTAAAGTTACATACAACCTACAATCTTTTAAATATTTACCTCCTAAAAAATCAGCAGCAGCAGTAAAAGCTTGCATTTCTGCATGGGCAGTTACATCATTTAAAGTTTCTGTTAAATTGTGTGCTCTAGCAATAATTTGATCCTTAAAAACAATGACTGCTCCCACAGGAACTTCTCCTTTATCAAAAGCAGTTTCTGCTTCTTGATAGGCTTTTTTCATAAAATAAGTATCATCAAAAGGTTGAATCATCTAATTAAATATTTTTAGTAAATTTAAGTAATTTTTTTACGATAGATTTGCAATTCTTAACAGTCCATTTTACAGACACAAAAATTGATGTTGTATTTTTACACTTGAATGAAAAATTTATTAGAAAACATATCAAACCCAACCGATTTAAGAAAATTAAATCCTGAACAATTACCTCAACTCGCAAATGAATTGAGAGCATTTATTATTGATATTGTTGCCACAAAAGAAGGGCATTTAGGGGCAAGTTTAGGGGTTGTAGAATTAACAATTGCACTTCATTATTTATTTGATACTCCTAATGATTTATTAGTTTGGGATGTTGGTCATCAAGCTTATGGGCATAAAATTTTAACGGGCAGAAAAGATGTTTTTCATACCAATAGGCAATTTGGAGGGATTGCTGGTTTTCCATCCAGAAAAGAAAGTAAATTTGATGCTTTTGGTGTTGGGCATTCTTCAACTTCTATTTCTGCTGCACTAGGAATGGCAATTGCATCAAACTTAAAGGGAGCAACAGAAAAACAACATATTGCTGTTATTGGTGATGCTTCTATTGCAAGTGGAATGGCGTTTGAAGCCTTGAATCACGCAGGCGTTTCTAAAGCCAATTTACTCATTATTTTAAATGACAATGCTATTGGTATTGATCCTGCAGTTGGTGCTTTAAAAGAGTATCTAACAAAGGTTAAAACTGATAAAAAGTTAGCAGCACAAAATAATATCATAAAAGCTTTAAATTTTGATTATTCTGGTCCAATTGATGGACATGATTTACCTAAAATTTTATCAGAATTAAAAAGATTAAAATCTGTAAAAGGTCCTAAATTTTTACATATAATCACTAAAAAAGGGAAAGGTTTACAGCAAGCTGAAGATGACCAGGTAACCTATCATGCCCCAGGTAAATTTGATAAAATTTCTGGCGAAAGAATAAAAACAGAAAAAAATGAATACACCAAATATCAAGATGTTTTTGGTGAAACAATTGTAGAATTAGCAACTAAAAATGATAAAATTATTGCAATTACTCCTGCAATGTTAACAGGTAGTTCTTTAAAATTGATGCTGCAAAAATACCCAAAAAGAACTTTTGATGTAGGTATAGCAGAACAGCATGCAGTAACTTTAGCTGCAGGAATAGCAACCCAAGGTTTAGTACCATTTTGTAATATTTATTCTACCTTTTTACAACGTGCTTACGATCAAATAATTCATGATGTTGCTTTGCAAAATTTACCTGTCATTTTTTGTTTAGATAGAGCTGGTCTAGTAGGAGAAGATGGAGCTACACATCATGGTGTTTTCGATTTGGCTTATTTACGTTGTATTCCTAATTTAATTGTTTTTGCTCCAAGAAACGAAATTGAATTGCGAAACATTTTATACACTGCTCAACTAGGGTTAAAAAATCCAATTGCAATAAGATATCCAAGAGGAACAGGTGTTATAATTGATTGGAAAAAACCTTTTGAGAAAATTGAAATTGGAAACGGAGTTCAATTAAAAAAAGGAAATAAAATAGCCATTTTATCTATTGGCACTATAGCTAAAAATGTTTCTGAAGCATTAGAATTAGTTAATGATAATTCTGATTTTTCTCATTATGATATGCGTTTTATAAAACCTTTAGATGAAAAATTATTACATACAATTTTCTCAACATATAAAAGTATTATTACCATTGAAGATGGCACTGTAAAAGGTGGTTTTGGAAGTGCTATTTTAGAATTTTCTGCAGAAAATGAGTATCAAAATAAGGTAAAAGTATTAGGAATTTCTGATGAATTTATTGAACATGGTCGTGTTTTTAAATTACAACAAAAACTTGGCTTAGACGCTAATAATTTAGCGAATCTCTTTAAAAAATTTTAAAGAAATACTTTTTTATATTACATTCATAAAATATCTATAAGAAAAAACGAACAACTAAATTAAAATTTTAACTAATCGTTTTTTTGTAACTTGTCAACGTTAATCAATAACCCAAAAATGAAACCGTGTCCTAAATGCAATTCCTGGTCTAAACTTAGAAGGAAAAGAAGTGCATTTGTTAGATTGATTCCTGGTACAAAATCATATTACTGTGCTAATTGTAATACACATTACACTTGGTTTCCCATAATAAACCGTACTTTAAATCTTTAAAAAAAGCCTCACAAAAAATATTTGTGAGGCTTTTTAATAAATGTGGAATCATTAAAACTTATTAATTACTCTACAGTAACCGATTTTGCTAAATTTCTTGGCTGATCTACATTTTTATCCAACATTACAGCAATATAATATGATAATAATTGAAAAGGAATTGTAGTTAACAGAGGAGTTAAAGCTTCTTCTGTTTCAGGAATTTCAATTACATGATCTGCAATTTCTCTCACTTGAGTATCTCCTTCTGTAACAATCGCAATTATTTTACCAGATCTTGATTTTATTTCTTGAATATTACTAACTACCTTTTCATAATGTCCTTTACTGGTTGCAATTACAAAAATTGGCATATTTTCATCAATCAAAGCAATGGGTCCATGTTTCATTTCTGCAGCAGGGTAACCTTCTGCATGAATATAAGATATTTCTTTTAATTTTAAAGCACCTTCTAAAGCAACAGGGAAATTAAAACCTCTTCCTAAATACAAGCAATTTGTTGCATCTTTATAAACAGCAGCAATTTCTTTTACTTTTTCATCAATTTGTAAAAGTTTTTCAACCTTACTAGGTATCAATTCCATTTTTTGTAAGTACATCCTAAAAGCAGAATCAGATAATGTTCCTTTAGATTTTGCTAACTTTAAAGAGATTAGTGTAAGTACCGTAATTTGAGTTGTAAAAGCTTTTGTAGAGGCAACACCAATTTCTGGACCTGCATGTGTATATGCACCTGCATGTGTTTCTCTAGCAATAGAAGAACCTACAACATTACAAATACCAAAAACAAAAGCTCCTTTAGACTTAGCTAATTTAATGGCTGCTAAAGTATCTGCTGTTTCACCAGATTGTGAAATTGCAATCACAACATCTTTTGGCGTAATTATGGGATTTCTATATCTAAATTCTGATGCATACTCAACTTCAACAGGAATTCGAGCCATGTCTTCAATCAAATACTCACCCACTAAACCAGCATGCCAAGATGTACCACAAGCAATAATAATTATTCTATCGGCATTTAAAAATTTATTGATATTATCATCAATCCCAGACATTTTAATAAGACCTTCATTAGGTAACATTCTACCTCTGTAAGTATCTATGATTGCCTTAGGTTGCTCATGAATCTCCTTTAACATAAAATGATCATAGCCTCCTTTTTCTATTTGATCTAAACTCAGTTTTAATTTCTGAATATTAGTATCAACCTTAGAGTCATCTTTAATCTTATGAACTTTAATAGATTTTCCTATTTTAATAATGGCTAATTCTTCATCTTCTAAATAAATGGCATCTTTTGTATATTCAATAAATGGAGAAGCATCTGAAGCTATAAAAAATTCTTCACTATCTTTTCCTACACCAATAGCAATAGGGCTTCCTAAACGTGCAACTACCAACTCATTTGGTTTTGTTTTATCAAAAACAGCAATGGCATAAGCACCTATTACATTATTTAAAGCAAGTTGAACTGCTTGTCCAAGTTTACAATTTTCCTGCTTTTTAACCTCTTCTATTAAATTAACAAGTACCTCAGTATCAGTATCACTCTTAAAAGAATAGCCTCTAGAAATTAATTCTTTTCTTAAGGTATCATAATTTTCTATAATTCCGTTATGAACAATTACTAAATCTCCAGATTGAGAAACATGAGGATGAGAATTTACATCATTAGGCACTCCATGAGTTGCCCAACGTGTATGTCCGATTCCTATATTTCCTTTTTTTCTTCCTTCTTCATTATTTGTAATAATTTCTAAATCAGAAACCTTGCCTTTAGTTTTAGATAATTGGACTTCTTTTCCATCATACATCATGATCCCAGCACTATCATAACCACGATATTCTAATCTTTTTAACCCATTAATAACAATAGGATAGGCTTCTCTAAAACCTATATAACCAGTGATTCCACACATAACAATTATCTTATTTAATTCTTTTTCTTAGAAAATGATATTTTTAATTGAGTTTTTTCACTACCATTTTGGTTGAATAAAACAACAGATCTTGGATTCCAATTATATTGGAATACATTCTCATTTAATGATCCTGTAATTAAAGGATTATCAGTAGGATTATACACTTTTAATGTTAATGATGAAAAGTCTTCAGAAGATCCATCCATTAAATCAGAAATATAATCTGTAATTTTAAAAGTATAACTCTGTGGCACATTAGACTCACTAGACATTAAATTTCCGTTAAAAAAACTTGCTTCTTCATAAGAATCAGTCAAATGTGTTGGTGTTATACCTCCATTTTCATTTTCTTTATTTTGATAAACATATAGTCTTTGGGGTACTATATCTGAATTGGTGCTTAATGCATCATTTACACCAAAAGTTAAATCTGCATCATTTATCAAAAATCCAAATTCATTATTATCTACATCTCTAATGGATGCTAACTCTTTTAAATCTAAATAATTATTATTGTCTACATCTTTATCAGCATAATTTAGAAGAAGATTTGCTTCTTCTAAATTTGATAAATTGACTCCTAATATTTTAATTTCAGCAGAAATACCAGCAGTACCTTGAATTACAAAACTATTATCTGGAATAGAAGAATTTATAGGTTCTGTTTTATAAATACTGTTTTGAATACCTCCTAAAGGAAAAGAATATACATCTTTTATCACTTCGTTATCTTGTGCCTCTTTTACAACTGTTTTAGAGTATAAGAAATCTATAGTTAAATTTGTATTTGGAGTTAAATTTAAAGGCACTAAAGCTCCATTATCTCCTTCTGCCTCAACTATGATACCTTTAAAGTGTTTTTGAAATTCATCTAAAGAAGAAAATTCTAGATCATTAAACTTATCCCAAAATATTTCTTTCATGGTGGTTAAATTTAGTGGAATTGCTATAAAGGGAACTGATACTGTATCTATTGCTATTGATTGTATGCTATCAGTAACCATATCTGTAGTATTATTTACATCTTTTGTTCTATCTAATCTTTGAAAACGAAAAGTTCTATCTGTAGCTTTTGGAGTAAAAGAAAAGCCATTAGTTTCAGTCAATAATTCTGTTTCTTTATAATCAAAATTAGAAGTAAAAGAATTTAATTTTGAAGGATCTGAAGGATTTAATCTATTTAAAAATGTTGGGTTTCTATACACTTTAAGTTTTGTTGGAACAGAAGTATCTCCTAAAATCGAATCTAACTTGTAAGTGGTTACTCCTTCAGTATTTACTCCTAAAGAAACTGCTGTGTAAGGGATTTTTAAAACAACTTTATCTAGGTTGTAAATTGTATCTGTAACACTAGGTTCAGCAGAATTTCTTAAACTCGAAGGAAGCCCTAATTGAGAAACAAAACCAGCAGTTATTTTTTTAGCATTTGTTTTGTTATAAACTCCCAACCAATATTCTACAGCTAATGATATTGAATTTATAGGCAACCCAATATTATCTGCAGCAATACTCTCAATATCAACAGGTTTTATTTCGAAATCTAAAACTGCTTGTCCTGTTGTAAACTTTGTATTACTTATAACTCCAGAATTAATATCTGTAAAATCTTTTTCGCAAGAAATAACAACTAGAAATACAAATATTAAAGCAGCAACGAATGCACTTTTTCCAAAAAAATTTTTCACTCTATCACAATTATTTTTCTGATATTAAATCAGTATAAAAATTTAAATAACTTTCTTTTAAGTCTTCTGATTGATACGCTAAAACAGGTATTTCTTTTTCATCTAAAAAAGAAGACAATTCTTCTGAAATTGTTTCACTACCATGTATAATTGCATCTGAATTATCAATAGCACTTTTTAAAATGTTTGTAAAACTAGGTGTTTTTAATATAGCAGTTTTAGCATCACTTATTTTATCAAACTTTACTTTATTTTCTAAACCTTCGTCTAAAGTTCCTTCAAAAGGATTATTGTATAATGAAGTAACAATTTTACTTTCTGTAAACAATGGTTCTTCTTTGTAAAATTCTTTTAAATAAAGTGGTAAAAGAGAGGCCATCCAACCATGAACATGAATAATGTCTGGTGCCCAATTTAATTTTTTTACAGTTTCTACAACTCCTTTTGCAAAGAAAATTGCACGTTCATCATTGTCTTCAAACAAATCACCATCTTCATCGCTAGAAACAGCTTTCCTTTTAAAATACTCTTCGTTATCTATAAAATAAACTTGCATTCTTTCTTTAGGAATAGAAGCTACTTTTATAATTAAAGGCATATCCATATCATTAACTACTAGGTTCATACCAGATAAGCGAATTACTTCGTGTAACTGATGTCTACGTTCGTTAATTACACCAAATCTTGGCATAAAAATTCTTGTTTGCACCCCTTTAGAGTGAGCATTTTTCGCAACATTAAATGCAGTTGATGATAATTCTGTTTCTGGTAAATAAGGAACTACTTCCGATGAAACAAATAATATTCTCTTGTCCTTCATGAATCAAACTCTTTTATAAGATTTGCGAAAATACAAATTTTTATGCTAATATCGTGTTAAAATGGTAAGTTTGCACACTTTAGTAATATTTTTAGCATGAAAATAATTAGTAGTAAAAAAGACTTAAAAACCTGTATTTTAGAACATAAGGCAAACAAAAAAAGCATTGGTTTTGTACCAACAATGGGTGCTTTACATCAAGGGCATTTGTCTTTAATTGAAAAAGCAATCAAAAAAAATGATATTGTTGTAGTCAGTATTTTTGTAAATCCTACGCAATTTGATAATCATGATGATTTAATAAAATACCCTAAAACACTAGAAAACGACACAAAATTATTAACTTCTGTTTCTTGTGATATATTATTTACTCCTTCTATTAAAGAAATTTATGAAGAAAACGTTGCATCACAAAAATTTAATTTTGATGGTTTAGAACATCAAATGGAAGGTAAATTTAGAAACGGACATTTTAATGGCGTTGGCACTATTGTAAAAACACTTTTTGAAATTATAAAACCCAACAAAGCGTATTTTGGCCAAAAAGATTTTCAACAACTACAAATCATAAAAAAGCTAGTAAAAAAATACCATTTAAATGTAAAAATTAAAGGTTGTGCTATTTTTAGAGAAAAAGATGGTTTAGCAATGAGTTCTAGAAATAGTAGGCTAACTGAAACCCATAGAAATGCTGCTCCTTTTATTTATAAAACACTTAAAAAAGCACGTAAAAAATTTGGCACAGAAAATGCTACTAGTTTAATAGAATGGGTAGAAAATCAATTTAAAAAACATCCTTTGTTTGAATTAGAATATTTTACAATTGCTGATGAAAAAACATTAGAAACCATAAAAAACAAAGAACCCAATAAAAAATACCGTGCTTTTATTGCAGTATTTGCAGGAGAAATTAGATTAATAGATAATATTCGACTAAAAAATTAGTAATTAAAAAAAACCTATTTTTGCCACATGTTAGTACAAGTTGTAAAATCAAAAATCCACCGAGTAAAAGTTACAGGTGCAGATTTAAATTATATAGGCAGCATTACCATAGATGAAGATTTAATGGATGCAGCCAACATTATAGAAGGAGAACGTGTTCAAATTGTAAACAACAATAATGGTGAGCGTTTAGAAACCTATGCAATTCCTGGACCTCGTGGAAGTGGAGAAATCACTTTAAACGGAGCAGCTGCCAGAAAAGTAGCTGTAAATGATGTTTTAATTTTAATTGTTTATGGTTTTTTAGAATTAGAAGAGGCTAAAAAGTTTAAACCTTCTTTAGTTTTTCCAAACGAAAAAGATAACACACTTACCTAAGTTTTGAATATTAAAAAGATTTTAAAAATAATATTACCTCTCGTTTTGGGAGGTTTTTTAGTTTGGTATTCTCTTAAAGATATCAACACAAACGAATTTATAGGATACTTTAAAAATGCTAATTATTGGTGGATAAGCTTAGGCTTATTTTTTGGTGTTTTAAGCCATTTATCAAGAGCTTATCGTTGGAAATTTATGCTAGAACCTTTGGGTTTTAAACCTAAATTTGCCAATAGTGCAATGGCTGTTTTAATAGCTTATTTAGTAAACTTAACCATTCCAAGAGCAGGTGAGGCATCTAGAGCTGCTGTAATGGCTAATTATGAAAACATACCGTTTGAAAAAGGATTTGGAACCATTGTAGCAGAACGAATGGCAGATTTAATAATGATGCTATCCATTATTGCTATTACACTATTTGTTCAATTCGACTTTATTTGGCAGCTTTTAACAAAAAATTTTAACCCTTTAAAAATAGGTTTCATACTTCTGAGTCTTTTTATTGGTTTTCTGTTTTTTACACGCTACATAAAAAAAGCAACATCAGGTATTGGTTTAAAAATTAAAACCTTTATTAGTGGCCTATTAGAAGGAGTTACAAGCATCTTTAAAATGAAAAACAAATGGGCATTTATTTTCCATACCGTTTTTATTTGGGTCATGTATATTTGCATGTTTTGGGCAACAATCCCTGCAATTGATGGTTTACAAGTTCCTTTTGGGGCAATTTTAATCGGTTTTATTGCTGGTGGTTTTGCAATTGCTGCAACAAATGGTGGCATTGGTTTGTACCCAGTTGCTGTAACAGGTGCTTTTTTATTGTTTAACGTTGCAGAAGACCCAAGTAAAGCTTTTGGCTGGGTTATGTGGACTGCACAAACTGCTATGATTATTATTTTTGGAGGTTTGGCATTCTTATTTTTACCAATTTACAATAAGAATAAATAATTTTTGGGCGTTCCCTAAAGGTCGCGCTTTCACTACTCGCTTTTTTTATAAAAAATAAAAAAGAGCTCAAACATGACGTTCAATCGCTAACGCAAGTGTTTGCTAACTTTTAGAACATTCTTTTTTTATTCATTTTTTAAAAGTTACCTACTTATAAACTTTGTAACTTTGTTACTATAAAACTTTGTAACTTTTTAAAAAATGGCAAAAACCAAAACAACTTTTTTCTGTCAGAATTGTGGCACACAACATGCTAAATGGGTTGGGCAATGTGGTGCTTGTAAAGAATGGAATACCATTGTAGAAGAAGTTATACAAAAAGAAGAAAAACGCGTTTGGAAACAATCTACAACTGCAAAACAAACCGTAAATAAACCTTTAAGAGTTGTAGATATTCAACTAAACCCAGAAGAAAGAATTGTAACCAATAACAATGAGTTAGACACAGTTTTAGGAGGTGGTTTGGTAAAAGGTTCTGTAACACTTTTAGGTGGAGAACCAGGAATTGGTAAATCGACCTTATTATTACAAGTGGCTCTAAATATCAGCCAAAAAGTATTGTATGTTTCTGGCGAGGAAAGTCAGTCTCAAATAAAAATGAGAGCAGAAAGATTAGAAGCCAACAACTCTAACTGTTTAATCCTTACAGAAACCAACACACAAAATATCTTTAAAAATATTGAAGAAACTGAGCCAGAGGTTTTAGTAATAGATTCTATACAAACATTACATACAAGCTCTATAGAAGCTTCTCCAGGTAGTATTTCTCAGATTAGAGAAACTGCAGCAGAACTCATAAAATATGCCAAAGAAACTGCAACGCCGGTTTTATTAATTGGTCACATCAACAAAGATGGAAACATTGCTGGACCAAAAATTTTAGAACACATGGTAGATGTTGTTTTACAATTTGAAGGTGATAGAAACCACACCTACAGAATTTTAAGAAGTCAGAAAAACAGGTTTGGTTCTACCTCAGAATTAGGAATTTATGAAATGCTTTCCTCTGGATTAAGAGAAATATCTAATCCATCAGAAATTTTAATTTCTAAAAAAGATGCAGATTTAAGCGGAACAGCAATAGCATCTACTTTAGAAGGCATTAGACCTTTAATGATAGAAATTCAAGCCTTGGTTTCTACAGCAGTTTATGGAACTCCTCAAAGATCAACAACAGGTTACAACTTAAAAAGATTAAACATGCTTTTGGCTGTTTTAGAAAAAAGAGCCGGTTTTAAATTAGGTGCAAAAGATGTTTTTTTAAACATAACAGGTGGTATTAATGTAGATGATCCTGCAATAGACTTGGCAGTTGTAGCTGCAATTTTATCGTCTAACCAAGATGTAGCTATCAACCCAAATGTGTGTTTTGCTGCTGAAGTTGGTTTGGCAGGAGAAATAAGACCTGTTTCTAAAATAGATCAAAGAATTACAGAGGCAGAAAAATTAGGCTACAAAACTTTAGTAGCATCAAAATATAATAAAATCGCTTCTAAAAATCACGGAATTCGATTGGTTTTAGTGGGTAAAATTGAAGAGGCTTTTGCTACTTTGTTTGCTTAATTAGTGTCTATTAAATTACTAAAAGACCCTTTAGGTTTTGAAAACCTGAAGGGTCTAATAATATTATAACTTATAATTTTTATGGAAAAAATATAAGAACTAAAACTACAAAAAAAAGCTATATTCTAGTTTATTTGTTTTCTTTAATTGAACAAGTGCTAATTTTAAATGGTGCATATAGTGGGCAGAAACTTACAAAGCTAGTTAAAACAAAAACAACTGCAAGAACTAAAAGTACTACCGCTAAAATACCTGAAATTACTCCTGTAAAATAAAGAATTCCAACTATTACTGCTGCTATTATTCTGATTAATTTATCAGTGCTTCCCATATTTTTTTTCATCTTATAAAAATTTAAAATTTATGCATTATTGCTTCACAAAAATAAGTAGTAATATATAAGTATGCAGTGACTAAAGTCACCACTCGTTCATAATTCTTATTCCCTCTTTGTTTTGAATAATTTTTTCATCATTTTCAAGTTTTTTTAAAACCCTAGTAATTACCTCTCTTGCAGTTCCTAATTCATTTGCTATTTGGCTATGGCTCATTTTAACTGAATTGCTTTTTGTTAAACCAGATTTCTTCTTTATGTGATCATAAAGTCTCTTATCCATTTTATCTAATAATAAATGACCAATTGTGTCTAAAAGCTCAGAATAGCGTAAATTAAATTGATTGTAAAATAACTCATTAAAATCTGGATACTCTTTAAGCCAATTTGGTAAGTATTGAACAGGAATTAAAAGAATTTTTGAGTCTTCTTCTGTAGTTGCAAAAACTTTACTTGGCGTATTTTTTAAAGCGGCATAAAAAGTCATAATACAGCTTTGGGCTGGCTCAATGTAATAAAGTAGTAATTCTTTTTCTTCAAATCTTGAGTATACCTTTACAAGTCCTTCTATAACTATTGGTAGTACTTTAACATACTGTTCTTCTCTTAGTATTTCTGTGCCTTTTAAAAACTCTTTTAAAGTAGATTCTTTAATTAATTCATCTATTAATTTTGGTTTTAAAAAAGACAATATATTTTTATCAAACTCCATTTAATCTTTGATTAAGATTTATACAACTAAGAGAGAGAAATTAAAAATATTTTCTCTCTCTCTTAGTTTCAAATATAGAATTAAATAATTTGCTTTTATATAACAATAAATTTTCCTTTCATAGCAGCATAATGTCCAGGAAAACTGCAAATAAATCTATACGTTCCAGCTTCTGGTGCATCAAACTCTATGGTTGTTTCCTCTCCTCCACCAATTAATTTGGTATGTGCTATAACATCTTGTGTGTTTTCTGGTATGTATTCATTAGAAACTGCTTTTGCTGCCTCTTTACCAAAAGAAGCCATACTAACTCCTTTTTTTAGCAAAACAAAGTTATGACCCATAACTTTTTTATTCATTTTACCAGTATGTTTAAAGGTAATCTTTACTTTTTTTCCTCCTTCAACTTTAAGTATTTCTTTGCTGTATTTAGATGCATCATTAGAAGTTAGAAGAATATCATTTGATGCTTCAATATCACTATACAAATCAACTTTTGGTTCTATTTGTTTAGGAGTTTCTATTTTCTTTTTACTACTTGATTCTTCTTTCTTTTTTTCATTACCTCCACAACTTAAAATAGCGAACAAAAAGATAAGTAAAACTGTTAATTTTAATAATTTCATGTTATTTTGTTTTAAATTAATTGTTAAACGTTAAACAAAAATAAAGACTAAATTTTAAGAAAAAGAAGCTAGAATCATAAATTTAAATTAAAATTTTAGAGTTGAAAATAATCTGTAACAAAAAAACCAAGCATTTCTGCTTGGTTTTTATCTGCTTTGTAAAGATTCTAAAATAAATTTTATTTCTTATTTGCTAATTTAATGTATTTATCTAAAGCCATTGTCATAGAAGGTGTTTCTGGCGTTGGTGCTTCAATATCGCACTTTAAACCTGCTTCTGTAGCTGCTTTAACAGTAGAATTACCAAAAACAGCAATTCTTGTATCGTTTTGTTTAAAACTAGGAAAGTTTTTAAATAGCGAATCAATGCCTGATGGACTGAAAAACACTAATACATCATAAAATACATTTTCTAGATCAGATAAATCACTCACAACTGTTCTGTATAAGTCTAATCTTTTCCAAGTAATGCCTAATTTATCTAGTTCTTGAGGAATTAAAGGCTTTAATTTATCTGAACTTGGCAGCAAAAATTTTTCGTTTTTATGCTTTTTAATCAGTTTTGTTAAATCTGGAAATGTTCTGGCACCTACATAGATTTTACGTTTTCTGTACACAACATATTTTTGTAAATAATAAGCTACAGCCTCAGATTGGCAAAAATATTTCATTGCATCTGGCACTTTAAAACGCATTTCTTCTGCTATTCTAAAAAAATGATCTACTGCATTTCTACTTGTTAAAATAATAGCAGTAAAATTATTTAAGTCTACTTTCTCTCCTCTAACTTCTTTTACAGGGATTCCTTCTACATGAATAAAAGGTCTAAAATCTATTTTAACTTTCTGTTTATCAGACAAATCAAAATAAGGAGATGTTTCTGTTTTGGGTTCTGGTTGAGATACTAAAATCGTTTTGACTTTCATACGCTTTCTTTTCTAGTTAAAACATCAATTTAAACAGTATAAATAGGGGTGCTATTTCGAACGTGCAAAGGTATAAAATAAAATAAAACAACTCGCTAAATATCAGCTTTTTATTACTTACCACCTGTATTATAAAACGAAATGAGAATAATATCATTGAAAAATAAATTAAAAAACTCGTATTTAATTGCGAATATTCAACTAAAACGATACTTATAAGCAGTAAAATTGATACAGAATACAAATAAATAGACTTAGAAACTAAATAGAATTTTACCTGATTTGGCAACATAAATACCTTAGAAAGCATTAATTCTAGTATCCTTTTTGCAACAAAATAAGTAAAAATGACTCCAAAAACTTTAAAAAAAGTATTAAAACCTTCATCAATAGCCTCTGAATAAAACACTTCAACTTTGTAAAAAAACAAGGATAAAACAAGCATTTCAAAAATAAAAAACAATCCTTTAAATAGACTAAAAAAAGTGTTTTGATCTTCAATTTCAGTTTCTATAAAACTGTTATTAATCAAAGAAAATGTATGCCCTTTTAACCTTTTAACATTAATTGTTTTTAATAGAAAAACAAAGGCGAATAAGAAAACCAATAAAATGGTAATCCAATTACTATTAATTAGAGATCTTTCTAATGCTTCCATAGTTTTGTTTTGGTAAGATTAACACAAAATTAGTAATTAAATAATGTATATTTGTATACTTACTACATGAAAATTAATTTATGTCAGACGCGTTAGTGATCATCCCAACTTTTAACGAAAAAGAAAACATAGAAGCTATCATTAGAGCAGTTTTTAATCAAAAAAAAATGTTTCATATTTTGGTTGTTGATGATAATTCACCTGATGGAACATCACAAATTGTAGAAAATTTAATTTTAGAATTTCCAAATCAACTTTTTTTAGAAAAAAGAATCGGTAAAAGTGGTTTAGGTACTGCTTATATTGATGGTTTTAAATGGGCAATTGCAAATAAATATGATTACATCATAGAAATGGATGCTGATTTTTCTCACAACCCAAAAGACTTAATCCAACTTTACAATACTTGTAAAAAAAATAACAATGATGTTGCAGTTGGTTCTAGGTATGTAAACAATCAAGTAAACGTTGTAAATTGGGACATGAAAAGGCTATTGCTATCCTATTTTGCTTCAAAATATGTACGTTTTATTACTAGAATTCCTGTTTTTGATACCACAGCAGGTTTTGTTTGTTGGAAAAGAGAAGTTTTAGAAACCATACAATTAAATAAAATTAAATTTATAGGTTATGCGTTTCAAATAGAAATGAAATTTAAAGCCTGGAAACATGGTTTTAATATAAAAGAAGTATCTGTAATTTTTACAGATAGAATTTCAGGAACTTCTAAAATGAGCGGAAATATTATTTCTGAAGCTTTATTTGGAGTTATTAAAATGAAATTAAAAGGTTTGCCTTAAAGTTGATAGTTTTCAATAATGATTAAAAACATAAAAAACGAATCCTTATTTAGATTAAAATAAAATATAAAATGACAAAAGCAACTTTAATAAAAAATGCTAAAATTGTAAATGAAAACACTACTTTTTTAGGTGATGTTTTAATTGAAAACGAAATTATTAAAGAAATTTCTAAAGAAATAAAAGCAACAGAAAATGTTACTATTATTGATGCTAAAGGCAAGTATTTAATTCCTGGTTTTATAGATGATCAAGTACATTTTAGAGAACCTGGTTTAACGCACAAAGCAAATATAGCAACAGAAAGTAGAGCTGCTGTTGCAGGAGGAGTAACTACTTTTATAGAAATGCCTAACACAGTACCACAAGCTACAACACAAGATTTATTAGAAGATAAATTTAAAATTGCTGCAACTGATTCTTATGCAAACTATTCTTTTATGTTTGGTGGTACTAATGATAATTTAGAAGAATTATTAAAAACAGATCCTAAAAAAGTAGCCGGAATTAAATTATTCTTAGGTTCATCTACAGGAAACATGTTGGTAGATAATGAAGAAGTTTTAGAGAAAATATTCTCATCAACAAAAATGATTATTTCTGTGCATTGTGAAGACGAAGCAACCATCAGAAAAAATACACAAGAATTTATAGACAAATATGGTGAAGACGTTCCTTTAAAATACCATCCAATTATTAGAAGTGAAGAGGCATGTTATTTATCTTCTTCCAAAGCAATTGAACTAGCTAAAAAAACAGGAGCAAGATTGCATGTTTTTCATTTATCAACAGCAAAAGAAACACATCTTTTTAGAAACGATATTCCTCTAGAAGAAAAACAGATTACCTCAGAAGTTTGTGTGCACCATTTGTGTTTTTCTGATAAAGATTACGAAGAAAAAGGAACACATATTAAATGGAATCCTGCTGTAAAAACTGAAAAAGACAGATTGGGTTTATGGGAAGCTTTGTTAGATGATAGAATTGATGTTTTGGCAACAGATCATGCTCCTCATACCTTAGAAGAAAAAACAAATGTGTATACAAAAGCGCCAAGTGGTGGACCTTTGGTACAACATGCTGTGATTGCACTTTTAGAAAAAGTGAAAGAAGGAGTCATAACTATTGAAAAATTAGTAGAAAAAATGAGTCATAATCCTGCTAAAATGTTTCAAATAGAAAAACGTGGTTTTATAAAAGAAGGTTATTTTGCAGACGTAGTTTTAATAGATACTAACAAACCTCAAACAGTTTCTAAAGACAATATTTTATACAAATGTGGTTGGTCTCCTTTTGAAGGCACAACTTTTTCATCAACAATAACACAAACATTTGTCAACGGAAATTTAATGTATAATGAAGGTGTTTTTAATGATGAAGTTAAAGGAAAGCGTATTACTTTTAATCGTTAATATGGGTAAAATAAGCTATCTATTAATTATTGGTTTTTTGGTTTCTTGTACAAGTAATACCATTTTTGAAAAACCAAAAAACCTGATTCCTAAAGACACCATGTCTCTGTTAATACAAGATATGATGATTGCTTCTTCTGCAAAATATCTAAAAAATAAAGGGAATCAAAGGAATATTACTTACATGGCATTTATTTATGACATTTATAAAATTGACAGTCTTCGTTTTAAAGAAAGTAATTTTTATTATATAAGTAAAATTGATTTGTATGAAGAAATAATTAATGACGCTAAACTTCAATTAGAAAAGAAAAAAAAATATTATAAAAAAATAAGTAATAATTTAGACTCTATTAGAAATGATTCCATTAAAAAATCTAAAGTATTGCTAGAAAGTAAAAAGTTACTGCAAGATAATTTTGTGCTTAAAGATGAAATTGTTACAGATTCTATTTGGTATAATTTTTACAAACTCTTTTAATAACAGTTTCTATTTTTTCAAATTGAAAATTTAAACGCTCTTCTATTTTTTCTGATGTATATTTAGAAACTGAATGTGCACTTTTAGCAGAATATTTACTTAATAAAGGTGTTTTTCTAGTAATTTTAGAAAGCAACCAAGAAACTCTCCAAAAAATAGCAGTTTGCCATGGCTTAATTTTTATAGAAGGCGTTTTTTTGCCAAAAGCATTTGCCATAGAAAAGAAAATTTCTTTAAACGTTTTATTTTCTGAAACTAAAATAAAACGCTCATTTTTAACAGTAGAATTCATCAACTGAACCATCGCAGAAACCACATCTGTTACACTTACAAAACCAGTAACTCCTTCTGTATAGTAATTAAAACCATTGTAAATTTTAGAAAATAATGTACTAGATCCTTTTTGCCAAAAACCACTTCCCAGAATAACACCTGGATTTACAATTACAACCTCTACTCCTTCTTGGCTAGCACGCCAAATTTCCATTTCTGCTCCAAATTTGGTAATCGAATAATCACTATTTTCATCTTGTGGGTTCCAATCATTTTCTTCTGTAATAATAGCTCCTTTTAAAGAGTCTCCTAAAGAAGCAATAGAACTTACAAAGCAAATTTTCTCAACTTTTACATCAATAGAAAGGTTTGCAATAATTGCAGTTCCATGAATATTTACTTTTCTCATTTCTATATAATCTTTAGGATCAAAAGAAATTAAAGCGGCACAATGATATACTTTTTGAACACCAACAAAAGCAGGAATCATTGCAGGAACATCTGTAATATCTGCTTTAAACCATTCTATTTTAGATGCTAAAGCATCATCATCAGTATAAAAAGAAAAAACTTCTTTTACTTTTTCAATGGTATCTTCAGAACGATAAATAGCACGTATATTTTCATCCATTTGTACTAAATGATACAATAAATGAGCACCAACCAAACCTGTACCTCCTGTAACTAAAATCATACTACGAATTTAGTATATTTTGCTCGATAAAGGTATATTTGCCAACTTATAAACTAATTATAATGACAAATTTTGTTGAAGAACTACGCTGGCGTGGATTATTACATGATATTATGCCAGACACAGAAGACTATTTATTAAAAAATAAAACTGCTGGTTATATTGGTTTCGACCCAACTGCAGACTCTCTACATATTGGTAGCTTGGTACAGATATTTATTTTAAAACACTTTCAAAATGCAGGTCACAATCCTATTGCTTTAATAGGTGGTGCAACAGGAATGGTTGGTGATCCTTCAGGAAAATCTGCAGAACGTAATTTGTTAGATGAAGCTACTTTGGCTAAAAATATTGCTGGAGTTAGAGAAAATTTAGAACGTTTTTTAGATTTTGATGCTACAGCAGAAAACAAAGCAGAATTGGTTAACAATTACGATTGGATGAAAGATATTTCATTAATTGACTTTGTTAGAGATACAGGAAAACACATCACTGTAAATTATATGATGGCTAAAGATTCTGTGAAGAAACGTTTAAGTTCTGAATCTTCTGTAGGAATGAGTTTTACAGAATTTACCTATCAATTATTTCAAGGATACGATTTTTATCATTTATACAAAGAAAAAAATTGCAAACTACAAATGGGTGGTTCTGATCAATGGGGAAATATTACCACAGGTACAGAATTAATCCGTAGAAAAGCACAAGGTAAAGCCTATGCAATTACAGTTCCTTTAGTTACAAAAGCCGATGGAACAAAGTTTGGTAAAACAGAAGGTGGCAACGTTTGGTTAAATGCAGACAGAACATCTCCTTATAAATTTTACCAATATTGGTTAAATTCTTCAGATGAAGATGCTGAAAACTTCGTTAAAAAATTTACATTTTTAGACAAAAAAACTATCGAAAATTTAATTACAGAACATACAGAAAACCCACATTTACGTTTGTTACAAAAAAAATTAGGTGAAGAAGTTACCATTTTAACGCACGGAAAAGAAGCGTATGAAAATGCGTTAAAAGCCTCTAACATTTTATTTGGAAAATCTACAGCTTCTGACTTAAAAGGCTTAGATGAGCAAACTTTTTTAGATGTTTTTGACGGAGTGCCACAAGCAACTGTATCTACATCTGATATTGAAGAAGGTTTAGATATGATTGGTGCATTAGCAGCAAAAACAAACTTTTTAAACTCTAATGGTGATGCAAGAAGAGCGTTAAAAGAAAACGCAATTTCTGTAAATAAAGAAAAAGTAAAAGACGATTTTATAATTTCTAAAAACGATTTAATTGCAGGTAAATATGTGTTGTTACAACGTGGTAAAAAAACGTATTATTTATTAGTTGTAGAATAACTATCTAAAAATAGAATACTTTTTATAAAACAAAAAAGCACTGAATTTTAAAACTCAGTGCTTTTTTATTGTTTAAAAATCTATTTAACATTGCTTCAAAAAATTCTTTAAAATAGCAATTAATTCCACTTTATTTTCAATGTGACTCATGTGTCCATCAGGTAAAACTACAATTTCAGAATTGGTTTTTTTGGCTTCTTCTAATGATTTTTTAACGTCTAAAACAGGGTCTTTTTTTCCAATAATAATCAACTTTTTAAAGTTGTTATCTTTTAAAACGTGATTTGTATTTGCACGTAATTTCATACCTTCATTTGCTGCAATATAACCTTGTACAGAAGTTTGTAAAGCCTGCTTTTTTACAACATCAATTTCCTTTTTAAAGGTTGCTGAATTTTCTGGATTAAATAAATTTGAAATCGACATATTTACCATATTTTCAAAATTATTTTGTGCCATTTTATTGGCTCTATTTCGTATTTTTTTTCGTTCTTCAGAATCTTGTTCAGAAGTTGAGTTTAATAAGCATAAACCCTTTATTTTAGTAGGATTCATTTTGGCATTTGTCAATGAAATATAACCTCCTAAAGAATGGCCAACCAAAATATATTTTCTAATTTTTAAATACTTTAAAACAGCATCTAAAACCTCTGCAAATAAAGCCATAGAATGTACATAACCCAAACAATCTGTTTTTCCATGACCTAATAAATCTATTGTAATGACTCTGTTTTTTTTAGCAAGTTCTGGTACAAAAAAATTCCACATTGTAGAATTCTCTAAAAACCCATGAATTAAAACAACAGCAGTTCCTTTTCCTTGGTCTGAAAAAGCAATGTTTGCATTCTTAAAAGAAATTGATTTTTGCATTACACAAAAATAGAAATAAAATACTGGGTAAATAATTAATAGTACAAATAACAAAAAGGTTTTATTACCCCATTTTTGTAACTAAGAAAAAGTTTTGTAGAAGTTAAAAAGCGTAAGTTTTAACTTACGCTTTTATAAAATAATTGAAATAATTAATTAGGGGAAATTTTAATATACCAATTTACGATTGCAAGGTACATAAAAATATTGATTTATGATTATAAAAATTATAAATTTATGTTAAGAAAAATTTACGTGTTAAATATAATTTTCTAAAATTTACTAACTATAATAATTAAGTCTTATAAATAAATGTATTTTTAATGATTCATATATAATACAAATAACAAAGTTGTAATAAATAAAAACCAAGATTTTAAATTTAAAAAAACCTTACTTTTAAAAACAGTTATAAGTTTATATAATTTTCTACGACCAAACACTAAAACCTATAAATGGCAGTACAAGACATCCTTAAATATTCTTTTAAAAACATATTTTCTGTAAGTGAAGTTCTATTTGAAAAAGCATGTACAATAGATCATTCTGTTCAACAAAACGCCTATTCTATTTATTGGATAAAAGAAGGAAGTGGAACTTATAACATCGACTTTAAAAAATACACCTTTAATGATAATGTGCTCTTCTTTTTATCTCCAGGGCAAGTTTTTACAGTAGATGCTGAGCAAATAAAAACAGCTTACAAACTAACTTTTGTAAAAGATTTTTACTGCATACAAATACACGATACAGAAGTTGCTTGTAACGGAATTCTCTTTAACAATATTTATGAAACTCCTTTTGTAAAACCTTGTGAAAAAGAAACTAAAAAACTAACTTTTATTTTAGAAAGTTTAATTGAAGAATTTCAACAAAATGAAGCTGCACAATATGATATGTTACAAGCCTACTTAAAACAGTTTATTATAAATGCTGTGCGTGTAAAAAAAGAAAATCATGTAATTAAAGAAGACACAGAAACACGTCTTTTTAAAGATTTTAGTTTGTTAGTAGAACAAAATTTTAGAAAAATGCATGCTGTTACAGACTATGCAAACAGATTGGCACTCTCACCAAAATCGATTACCAAACACTTTCAAAAACTAGGGGCAACAACGCCTTCTCAATTTATTAAAAACCGTATTTTATTAGAAGCAAAACGATTGTTAATTTACACCGATAAAACTGTAAAAGAAATTGCTTTTGAACTTGGTTTTAATGATCCTGCTTATTTTACACGTTTTTTTACAAAAGCCATTTCACAATCTCCATTGCAATTTAAAAAAGAGTATTAAAATTAATTTATCTTTTTGGGCGTGCCTTTATCCTGATAACAATCAGGACCAAGTCAGGCTTTCCGTTATATCTTTTTAGTTGTTAACTTCTTCACTTCGTTCTAAGTTAACAACTAAAAAGGATGCCACTTCAATCCTTCACGCAAGCATTTTTGCAAACTTTTTTCCTTGTCCAAACCAAAGGAACTTCTGTCCATTTTTAAAGCTTACTGTTGATTGCATCTTTGCAGTATTAAAAAACAACAACGCTTTAAAAGCAATTAAAAAATAAAAAAATGGAATTACAATTAGAACAAACAAACGCAAACAACATCTTAGAAAATAACAATTATGTAATGCTAGATTTCTATGCAGATTGGTGTGGACCTTGCCAAACTTTATTACCAACAATTCACAAATTAGCAGATGAATTAGAAGACACCATTACTATTAAAAAAGTAAATGTTGATGAAAACCAAGAATTAGCAGCAAAATTTGGAATTAGAAACATACCTTCTTTAATATTCTTTAAAAACGGACAAGTAATAGACAAACACACAGGCTTAATTACAGAGAAAAATTTAAGAAATAAAATAGAAAGATTGCAATAAAAAGCACTGTCCAAACCAAAGGAACTTTTGTCCAATTTTTAAGGTTCTTATCGGTTGTAACTTTGCAGTATCAAAATAGTTAACACAAACAATAACATCGCTTTAAGCGACAAAAAATAAAAAAATGGAATTACAATTAGAACAAACAAACGCAAACAACATCTTAGAAAACAACAATTATGTAATGCTAGATTTCTATGCAGATTGGTGTGGACCTTGCCAAACTTTATTACCAACAATTCACAAATTAGCAGATGAATTAGAAGACACCATTACTATTAAAAAAGTAAATGTTGATGAAAACCAAGAATTAGCAGCAAAATTTGGAATTAGAAATATACCTTCTTTAATATTCTTTAAAAACGGACAAGTAATAGACAAACACACAGGTTTAATTACAGAGAAAAATTTAAGAAATAAAATAGAAAGATTGCAATAAAAAAGCACTGTCCAAACCAAAGGAACTTTTGTCCAATTTTTAAGGTTCTTATCGGTTGTAACTTTGCAGTATCAATTACAAATCAATAAAAAAACAATAATTATGAAAACAATAGCACAAACACAATGTCCAAATTGCTGGGGTTATCAAACCTACGATGAGCAAAATACAGATCAACAAATTTGCGATTGCAAATCATAAAATAAAAAATAAAAAAATCATTAAAAGCTGATAAAATTCAGCAAAAAACAAATAGAAATTATGAGCACATTTAACGTACCAACAAAAAACGAAGTATCAGAAAACAACCAAGCAATATTTACTCAATTAGAAAAAGGTTTAGGTTTTGTACCTAATTTATATGCAGCATTTGCACACAGTGAAACTGCTTTGGGTAACTTTTTAGCAATAGGACAAGGAAAAACAAGTTTTTCTGCAAAAGAAAAAGAAGTAATCAATTTGGCGGTTAGTCAAGTAAACGAATGTATTTATTGTTTATCTGCACACACTGCAATTAGTAAAATGAATGGATTTACAGACGAGCAAATCTTAGAACTTAGAACTGGTAATGCTTCTTTTAACACTAAACTAGATACTTTATCAAAATTTGCAAAATCGGTTGCAATTAACAGAGGAGCAGCAACACAAGAAGCTGTAGAAAACTTTTATGCAGCAGGATATACAAAAGGAAGTTTGGCAGATGCAATTATCTTAATAGGAGAAATTACAATTACCAATTATTTTCATAAAACAACAGATGTTGCAGTAGATTTTCCTGTAGCTCAAACATTAGAACAAGTAGCAATTTAATAATAATCAATTTTAATAATTCATAATAAACAACAATCATGAAAAAAGTAATCACAATTTTAGTAGTAGTATTAGGTTTTGCATTTAACACAAATGCACAAGAAGTAAAAACAGTTTCTTTTGAACAAACAAAAGGAGAGTTTACCCAGAAAGAAATAAAATTATCTGAAGGTACTTATATCTTTGAAGTTTCTAATAATAATGCAGCAGAAGAAATAGGTTTGGTTTTAATAGAAGATGGTAAAGATGGTACAAAACCAGAAAACCATATTAAAAACGCTTATGTTTCTCAATTGGTAAAACATGGTAAAAAAGAATCTTCTAAAGAAGTTGTTTTAAAGAAAGGAACTTACAAATATTTCTGTCCTTTTAATAAAACACCACAGTATACTTTAATAGTAGAATAAATTTAGATTTTAATTAGTATTACAAAGGCGAACAGAAATGTTCGCCTTTATTTGTTTTAAGTAAGATTTTAAAATTACATCAAAAAAAAATAAACTATTTTTGTTTTACTATTTGTTCATCAGAAAAAGATAAAAGCATTGTTAAACTATTATAAATATCCACATTTAACTTCTACAGAATGGGTAACCTTTGTGCATGGAGCAGGAGGTAGTAGTTCTATTTGGTTTAAACAAGTACGTGATTTTAGAAAACAATTTAATGTATTAATCTTAGATTTACGTGGTCATGGAGATAGCAAACCTACCTTAAAAGACACTTTTAAATCTAAATATACTTTTGATTCTATTACAGCAGATATTGTAGAAGTTATTGATTACCTTAAAATTAAAAAATCTCATTTTATTGGTATTTCTTTAGGCACTATTTTGATACGTAATTTGGCTGAAAAAAGACCAGAATTGGTAAAAAGTATGATTATGGGAGGTGCCATTATTAAAATGAATTTCCGCTCTCAAGTTTTAATGAAAGTTGGTAATATATTTAAATCTGTAGTGCCTTATATGCTTTTGTATAAACTCTTTGCATTTATTATTATGCCAAAGAAAAATCATAAAAAATCGAGATTATTGTTTGTTAACGAAGCAAAAAAATTATACCAAAAAGAGTTTTTACGTTGGTTTAAATTAACATCAGAAATAAACCCACTTTTACATTTTTTTAGAACAAAAGATATAAAAATACCTACATTTTATATTATGGGTGCAGAAGATCATTTGTTTTTACCTTCCATTAAAAATATTGTTGCCAAACATGTAACCTCTTCTCTTTTTGTCATTGAAAATTGTGGCCATGTTGTAAATGTAGAACAGCCAGAAACTTTTAATAACCAAACTATTGGTTTTATTACCTCTTTAAAAACATTATAATAACAGCCTTATCTTTTTTTTAAACACTTCTATTTTTGTTTATTTTTACATTAATTGGTTAACCAGTTGATGTAAAATTACGTTTTATTTTCTATTTTTAATTTTTATAAAACATACTTTTAAAAAATAAAATAGCTTAAAACTCTTTGATAGAAAGGGATTTCGATTATTTCATCATCATCAATATCTTATAATAATTCAAAATAAAACACCTTTTTAATCAATTTTTATAAACTATATTTGTTTTATTAAAGTTTTTATTATGAATCAAATAATTACGTTTGGCGAAGTTTTAATGCGTATTTCTCCTCGTGGAAACAAAAAATTTATTCAATCTAACAATGTAGAGTTCTATTTTGGCGGAACAGAGTTAAATGTTGGAATTTCCATTGCAAATTTTGGTGGAGATGTGAAACATATTTCATGTGTCTCTAATGATTTTATAGGTGATACTGCTATTTCATATTTAAGAAAATTTGATGTGAGTACTTCAGCAATTGTCCGTTCTAACAGACCTTTAGGGGTTTACTTTTTAGAAGTTGGTGCAGTAATGAGACCAAGTACCATTTCTTATAACAGATCTCACTCGTCTTTTTCTGAAATTCAACCAGAAATGGTAAATTGGGAAAAATCTTTAAAAAAAGGGAAATGGTTTCATTGGACAGGGATAACACCTGCTCTTTGTAAAGGAGGTAAAGAAACCTTATTAGAAGGATTAAAATTAGCCAGAAAAAAAGGAATGCAAGTTTCAGCTGACCCAACTTACAGAAGTGGTTTGTGGAAATATGGAGAAAATCCAAGAGAAGTTTTATCTGAATTGGTTAATTATTCTACCGTTTTTATTGGTGG
Source organism: uncultured Polaribacter sp. (assembly GCF_947497695.1). Taxonomy (GTDB): domain Bacteria; phylum Bacteroidota; class Bacteroidia; order Flavobacteriales; family Flavobacteriaceae; genus Polaribacter. The sequence continues at coordinate 323,475 of NZ_CANMHM010000001.1, forward strand.
TGTTAATGAAATGAATGAACTTTTAGAAACCGATTTTTCTTATTCTAATGAAGATTTTATAGAAGCTTCTAAGCAATTAATGCTAAAATATCCATCCATAGAAAAAGTGTTCGATAAAATTAGAACTTCTATCAATTCTTCTTGGCACAAGATTAGAGCAAGAATGTGGAATGGTAAAGATTTTAAAGAAACCTTAGATATTGATATTACACATATTATTGATAGAATTGGTACTGGTGATGCTTTTGCAGCAGGAATAATACATGGTTTACAAAAATTTGACGATTATAAAACAATGGAGTTTGGTGCTGCAGCTTGTGCCATAAAGCATACTTACTTAGGGGATATAAACTATGCCAATGAAGCAGATGTAATTAGTATTTTAGAAGGAAATACTTCTGGAAGATTAAAAAGATAAGTTTATCAAAATAGAAAATTAAAAGGCAAACCTAAAAGTTTGTCTTTTTTTGTTTTAAGATTTTTCTTTAAAAATATACATATCTAACTTTTCATTTGTTACAAAAAAGTAAGATATTTGCATTGTGAAAACAGCAGCAGTCATCATAGCATTATTCTTGCTTTCTAAGCCCTTACTTCCAATATTGGAGTATGCTGCATTTTACGATTATATTAAAACAGAACTTTGTATTAATAAAGATGTACCTGAATTAAAATGTAACGGTAAATGCCATTTAGCAAAACAATTGGCTAAAGTTGCAGATACTGAAAAAGGGAATGAAAAAAATCAATCTTTTTCAATCGAAATTCCTGTTGTGTATTTTCAAGACACAAATCTAAACTACGCTTTTCATTTACTTAAAGAGGAAAATACCAAAATTCAATCTTCATTGAATCAAATCTATAAATTTCAGTATCTAAATACTGTTTTTCATCCACCACTTGTTTAATTATTACATAAAACAAGGAATCCTTATACTCAATAATTAAAAGTTTTATAAAATTATGTGTAGATTTTAAAGTCTATCTATTTTTTATGAAACCCTTTTTAGCAACTTTATTTTCTTTACTATTTAGAAAAGAAAGTAGCAACATTTTAGTATAAGTTTAATTCCTATTTCTTTTAGTCGCCATAATATTTGATGTATGCTAACCTTCTTTTTTTTAATGAAGAAGCACATCTATATGAGCTACTTTTTTAAGAACAGTTATAATTAAACATTTCAAAAAGAATGAAATATTTACATTTTACGCTACTTACAATATGTATTGTGATGGCTTCTTGTACCATAGAAAAAACAGATTATGGAGCTGAATTAGGCATAGAAACTACTGAATTTATTGAATTCAATGAAGCAATCACTACAAATAGTGGAGATTACAACATTAGTATTGCTGCTTTAAATGGTACTTTTTACAAAGGATATAATGAAATCCGTTTAAAAATTACAAACAGCAATACCAATGAACTCTTAGAAAATTCAGAAATTACTTTTTTACCAATTCTAACAGATGCAAATGGCAATAAATCATCCAGCCCACATCAATACAATTTAACGTATAATGCAACAGAAGGTTACTATTCTGGTTTTGCAGTATTTACCAGCGAAACAAGTACCACTATAAGTTGGCAACTATACATTAATTTTACTGATGGTAATAAAACACATGCTGTAAATGAAACCATTATTGTTGAAGAGCAAACAAATAAAAACCTAAACATCACTGCTTTTACAGGCAATGACAATGCACAATATTTTATTGCATTGGTGGCACCTCAAAGTCCTAATATTGGTCAAAATAATTTAATTGCAGGTATTTACAGGTACAATAAGCCAACAAATGTTGCAGGTGTTTTTCCTGATGCAACTCAGTTTTCATACTCAATTGTAGATAATTATACATTGCTTTTAGACCCAAGAATGCCAGAACCTTCTATGGGAAACCATTCATCACCCAACAATCAAGATTTAACCCAGCAAACTAATGGTTTGTATCAGGGTGTTGTAAATTATACAATGACAGGAAATTGGACGTTGAATTTCATCTTAAAAAATGAACAAGGGCAAACTATAAAAGGAACTGAAGTTTCAACAGCATTTACTCCAGGAATTGTAGGAGCTAAAGGAGAACTTTTTATTGATATTTTATTTTAAAACAATGAAAAGAATCATCATAGCAATGCTCTTTTTATCAACATTTGTAAATGCACAAGTTGTAGAAAAAAAGAAAGATAGTTTAGGCGGAGTTTTAGATGAAGTTGTAATTATTACTAAAAAAAACAAAATTAAAACAGATTTAAAAATGGCTGTTTCAGTGGATGAATTTTTAGCATCTTCAGCAAATATCAGTTTTATTAAACGTGGTGCTTATGCTTGGGAACCATTGTTAAATAATATGAGTACAGAACGCTCTATGATTACTATTGATGGAATGCACGTTTTTGGAGCTTGTACAGATAAAATGGATCCAATTACCTCTTATGTAGATAGCAATAACCTTTCAGATATTGAAATCAAATCTGGCCAAGAAGGTGGTTTGCACGGAGCAACTGTTGCAGGAAGTATCGATTTAAAAAGAAAAAGTACGCCTTTTGATTTTGCTAAAAAATGGAGTGGTGGATATCAAACAGGTTTTGAATTGAACAATAACCAGTTTTTTAACCTTGCCAATGCTTCTTTTTCTGATGATAAATTAGTGGTAGATGCTAGTATTTCTAATAGAAAAGCTTCAAATTATTTTGATGGTAATAATGAAGAAGTAAAAAATTCTCAGTTCGAAAAACTGAATGCTTCTTTAGGAGTTGCTTATAAAACAACTGATTTATCCTCTGTAAGAGTTGATGCTATTTTTGACAGAGCAAAAGATGTTGGTTTCCCTGCTTTGCCTATGGATTTATCACTTTCAAGAGCTTTGATCACCTCTATTGCTTACAAACAATTTTTTGAAAAAGGAATTGTAAAAGTCTGGGATACTAAACTCTATTTTAATGCTATAGAACATTATATGGATGATACAAATAGACCAGAAAACTTAGTACACATGGACATGCCTGGTTGGAGTACCACTTATGGATTGTTGTCTAAAATAAATCTTCAAAAAGGCAATCTATCATCAGAAGTACAATTAAATGCTTATAATAATTTATCGATTGCAGAAATGAGAATGTACCCACAAGACAGAAGCGAACGTACAATGTTTGCATTTAGTTGGCCTTGGGTAACAACAACTTATGCAGGCCTATCAATAAATAATTTATGGGATATTTCAGATACAAGTCAACTTAATTTTGGCGGATCTTTAGGTGTTAATTACAATTTTTCTAAATATGTAGAGTTTAACCGAATTTTTCATCCAAATGCATCACAAGAAAAAATCAGGTTTTTACCAAGTGTACACGCAGGTTATAATTTTGATGTATATAACTTCAATTTTTCTTTTGGAAGTGGTTATGGACACAGAGCTCCTTCTGTTTCTGAAGGTTATGGATATTATATTTACAATAGTTTTGATCGTTTTGATTATATCGGAAATCCGGATTTAAAAAATGAAATTTCTTATGAAGTAAATGCAAGTGCAGGTTATAAAACCAAAAAAGGAAGCATCCATGCCAAGGTAAACTATTTTTATATTGATAATTATATTATAGGAAGAATTTTAAGTTTAGGAAGCCCAATGAATTATCAATCTGTGGGTGTAAAAGGATACACTTCTTTAGACTATGCAACCTTATTTAATTTTTCCATCAATGCAAAATACACACTTTTACAAAAATTACATTGGCAAGGAACGTTAACCTATGCAAGAGGTTTAGATGACACTAAAATGAATTTACCATTTATTCGTCCTTTAAGTTATCAAAGTTCCTTGCATTTTTCGCACAAAAAATTTGGTTTTTTAACCTCACTTAATGGCGATTTTGAACACATTAATTACAGTCCTTTATATGGAGAAGATGAAACACCTTCTTTTAAAAACTTTAATGTTTCAGCAGACTATACTTTTTATATTAAAGATTACAAAACAGTTTTTCAAGTAGGGGCAGAAAATCTGTTGAATGAATTTTACAGCACCTATGCAGATTGGGGAAACATCCCCAGAATGGGACGTAACATTTTTACGTCATTAAAAATAAATTTTTAAAAATAATAACAACCATTAAATTAATACAAATGAACAATTTAAAAAAATACCTTTTCTTATCAATCATCTCATTGGCAATTATATCTTGTGAAGATGATAGCATTCCTGTTGCAAATAATGTAACCCTAGCATTTAACAACACTTTTGGCAACACTACTATTGTTTTAGGCGATGCTACTTCTACAGAAGCAACCCAAAACACTTCATCAGAAAACCAAGTACATCATTTTTCTGAAGCAAAATATATTATCAGTAATATTCGTTTGATCAATAAAGATGGCATAGAATTTCCTTACAATGTAAATAATTTAGATACTGGTGCAACCATTATCGATCAATCCAATCCATCAACATTACAGTATGTTTTAAATGGAATTCCATCTACAGAATACACTCAAATAAAATTTGGATTAGGGGTAAAAGCAGCATTGAATACTTTAGATCAAGAGCTTTTCCCAGCTTTTTATTCAGCAGATAAAAAATTACACTGGTTTTGGGCAACAGGCTATCGTTTTACAAAAATTGAGGGTTTTTATGGCGAAACTAACACTCCTTTATCTGTGCACACAGGTAGTGTTTTAGGTGGCGATAAAACAGATGAAACTACTTGGTCTAGCGAAGCTGCACATGCACGTAATGCTTATAGAGATATTACATTAGATCTTACAACAAATGCAAAAGTGGGTGAAAATGCTCCTAAAATTAACATTAAAGCAGATTTTAATAAGGTATTAAGTGGTACCAATAAAATTACTTTAAATGCTGCAACAGAAGGTTATGTGTCTGGTAGTGCTCCAAGTCATCATACCAGTCCAGAAACAATGGTACAGTTTGTTGATAATATGGGAGGTAATGGAGATACTGATATTACAGGAATGTTTTCTATTGAAAGTGTAGAAAATTAAATCTAAAAATTTTGAGTCAGCTTACATAAAAGGTTGTAAGCTGACTCATTTTTGTAACAAAAAAAATGAAAAAATTACTACTTACTTTTTGTATCTTATGGATGATTTCTTCTTGTACAGAAGAAAAAGTTGATGCACCTTTTATTTTTGATAATCCAGAAATAGCAATCAATATTCCTGCTGATTTTCCAGAAGTAAACGATTCATTTTTTACCAACAAACCAACAAAATATGGGGTTGAATTGGGTAAAAAACTATTTTTTGATAAAAAACTAAGTAGAGATAATACCGTTTCTTGTGCAACTTGCCATATTCAAGAAAATGCCTTTGCAGATCAAAACCCAAAAGGAATTGGAATTGATGGCAAAATTGGATTTAGAAATACACCTCCAATTCAAAATTTAGCATTTATGCAAGTATATAATTGGGATGGAAATAAAACTGCATTAGAAAACCAAGTACTTGTACCCATAATTACTCCAGAAGAAATGGACTCTTCAATCTTAGAAGTAATTGGTAAAATTTCAAATGATGCTACTTATATTGAATTATTTCATAAAACTTTTGGCGATGATACCATAACAGGAGAAAGAATTTTTAATAGCATTGCTCAGTTTGAATACACCCTAATTTCTGCCAATAGTAAATATGATAAAGTAAAACGAAAAGAAGGAGCCATCTTTACTGATAATGAAGCACAAGGTTACCAAGTTTTTAAAAATAAATGTGCCAATTGCCACAGCACAGAATTATTTACAGACCAAAGTTTTAGAAATATTGGTTTCCCTGTAAACCCAAATAGCGAAGAAAAAGGACGCACAAGAGTGTCACTTAACGCTAAAGATTTAATGAGTTTTAGGGTTCCAACTTTAAGAAACATAGCATACACAGCACCTTATGGAAGTTTTGGACAGTTTGCTACTTTAAAAGAGGTTTTAGATTATTTAGACAAAGGTGTAATAGAATCAGATAATTTAGACCCAATTCTTAAAGACAATAATAATAGAATTCCTCTTACAGAAAAGGAAAAAGAAAACCTTATTTCCTTTATGAAAACATTGAGTGATTTAGAATTTATTACTGAATAATCTAATGGCTAAAAGCTCTAAAAAAGCAAAAATTACCCATGCATTAAATCTTCAATTTCATCAGCTTCAATAGGGATGTTTCCCATTAAATTATAAGGAACACCATTTTCTTGTACTACAACATCATCTTCTAAACGAATGCCAAAACCTTCTTCAGGAATATAAATACCTGGTTCTACCGTAAAAACCATATTTGCTTGCATTGGCTCGTGCAACAAACCATAATCATGAGTATCTAAACCCAAATGATGTGATGTTCCATGCATAAAATACTTTTTATAAGCAGGCCAATTTTTATCTTCATTTTGAATATCAGCTTTATCTAATAAACCTAACTTTAGTAATTCTGCAGTCATTATTTTACCAACTTCTGCATGATATTCTTTCAATAAAGTACCAGGTAACAACATTTTTGTAGCCTCTTTTTTAACATAATTTACAGCGTTGTAAACAGCTTTTTGTCGGTCTGTAAAACGCCCAGAAACAGGTATTGTTCTTGTTAAATCAGATGCATAATTTGCATATTCTGCAGCAACATCCATTAAAATTAAATCGCCACTTTTACATTGTTTGTTGTTTTCTATATAATGCAAAACATTGGCGTTATTACCACTACCAATAATTGGTGTATAAGCAAACCCTTTAGATCTATTTTTTACAAATTCATGAATCAATTCTGCCTCAATTTCATATTCCCAAACATTTGGTTTTACAAAGTCTAAAACTCTACGAAACCCTTTTTCTGTAATACTACAAGCATGCTGAATTAAATCGATCTCAATTTTGTCTTTTACAGAACGTAATCGTTGTAAAATTGGGTTACTTTTAGCCACTGCATGTGCAGGATATTTTGCCAATAACCATTTTGTAAAACGAGCTTCACGCGTTTCTGTTTCAACATTAGATTTGTAATGTTCATTGGTGTTTATATAAAAAGTATCAGCATAAGTAGATAGTTCAAACAAGATTTTTTCTAAATCTTGCAACCAAAAAACTGTTTTAATTCCACTTGTTTCAAAAGCAGCTTTTTTGGTTAATTTTTCTCCTTCCCAAATAGCAATATGGGCATTGGTTTCTTTCACAAATAAAATTTCTCGGTAATTTTCATTTGGGCAATCAGGAAACAAAAACAACACACTTTCTTCTTGATCTATACCACTTAAATAAAATAGATCTCTGTGCTGCTCAAAAGGCATTGTGCTGTCTGCACTAATAGGATAAATATCATTAGAATTAAAAACGGCCAAACTATTTGGCTTCATTTGAGAAGCAAAATTTTTACGATTTTTTATAAATAATTGAGAATCAATTTTATGGTATTTCATACAGATGTTTTAATGTGAATACACAAAGATAGCGATTTTAAAGGAAGATTTTTTGGGCGTTTAAACGGGCTTTCCATTGTATCTTTTTTGCTGAAAAAGCAAAAAAGGATGCCATTGCAATCCCTAACGCAAATACGTTCTATTAAAATAAACTAATTAAACTCTAAAAAATTTGTCTTTTATTTAAAAACTCCTTCAACACAACACAGTTTGTCATTCTGTAAGAATCTTAAACGGATTATTTAGGTAGTTTAGAAACGTAATAAAAAATCAACTTTATGTGATTTCTCCCTAAAAAGGTTGAAAAAACAAAACTGTGTAAAAAAGACGAAACCCTACAAAATTGTCACTTCGAACAACGTGAGAAGTCACATAATAATGATCTGAATATCTTTATATAATTTTGTTGAAAATAAAAAAATCCTGCAATATTTTAGAAACCTTGCAGGATGATAATATTTCTATCCAAATTTGTGTAATACGTGTCTAAAAACGCTTCTTTTTAGGAGCACCAGTTCTTCCTCTTCCAGAAGTTGCTCCTGCAGGTTTATTCCCTTTAAAATGTGGTTTTCTCTTTGGTTTATTTTGGTTTGATGAACCTGAGTTTCCACCTTTTTTCTTTTTACCAAAAGAACCTTTACTTTGGCTTGCTGCTCTTTTTGGACCTGCAGTATCAGTGGGCTCAAAACCTTCTACAATAGTAGATGCTATTTTTTCTTTTAGTATTTTTTCTATTTCACTTTGGTACTCACTTTCTTCACTACAAACTAAAGAAATTGCTTCTCCTACAGCTCCTGCTCTACCTGTTCTACCAATTCTGTGTACATAATCTTCTGGCACATTTGGCAATTCAAAATTAATAACGTGTGGCAATAAAGGAATATCTAAACCTCTTGCAGCAATATCTGTTGCTACTAAAATTTTAATGGTATTGTCTTTAAAATTCTTTAATGCTTTTGTTCTTGCTCCCTGACTTTTATTACCATGAATTGCAGCAGCTGTAATACCTGCACTTATCAATTTTTTTGTTAATTTATTAGCACCATGTTTTGTTCTTGTAAAAATTAAAACTTGGTTCCAATTATTATCTTTTACCAACTTAATGGTAAACTCTGTTTTTTTGCTTTTATCAATCTTATAAACTTTGTGAGTTACTTTTTTAGCAGTAGAATTTTGTGGAGCAGTTTCTACAGCAACAGGATTTCTTAAAATTCCAGCAGCTAATTTTTTAATATCTTTAGAAAAAGTAGCAGAAAACATCAAATTCTGACGCTTTTCTGGCATAAAACTAATGATTTTGTTAATATCTCTCACAAAACCCATATCTAACATTCTGTCTGCTTCATCTAAAATTAAAATATCTACTCTTTTAAACGAAACCGCTTTTCTATCGTGTAAATCTAATAATCTACCAGGTGTTGCTACTAAAATATCAACACCAGTTCTTAACGTTGCTATTTGTGGTTTTGCATTTACACCGCCAAAAATAACTGTAGATCTAATGTCTACATATTTACTATATTCTCTTACATTATCATGCACTTGTGCAGCCAATTCTCTGGTTGGTGTTAATACTAATGCTCTTAAGGGTCTGTATTTTGGGTGTTTCGTGTCCGATAAATATTGTAAAACGGGTAAGGTAAAACCTGCTGTTTTTCCTGTACCTGTTTGTGCAGAAGCTAAAATATCTTTGCCTTCTAAAATATGTGGAATTGCCTTTTCTTGTATTGGGGATGGTTTGGTATATCCTTTTTCTTCAACTGCTTTTAAAATTGCTGCAGATAAACCTAAATCTTTAAATGTCATAAATAATATTTAAGAAATCAACTTTATGTAGTTGTTTCAGTTTGCAAAGGTACGTTGTTTAAAGTTGGAGATGAATTTTTATTAAAATTGCTTTTTGATGTTCTCTTTTGATGATTCTATTCTACGACAAAATCATCGTACGATAAATTTATCTTCTCATAAATTCAAGTTGAATTACCTTTCTTTTTTTAATTTCTGTAGCGTGGTTAAAATACACTTTTTGCCCATTAAAATCGGCTTCAATTAACCAATAAGATCCTTTAAAATAAGCATTTAATACTTCGATAAGCTCAGCATCAGTGTCTGATTTTTCAACAACTTGTATTTGATGAGGATATAATAAAACCTTTTTATCATTGATAATAATTTCATTTACATCATCAAACAAAGCAGCAACATATTTTTCTTTTGGATGGTTATAAATATATTTTGGCGAGTTGTTTTCTAAAATTTTATTGTCTTTAATAATAATGAGTTTGTCTGCAAAAGAAAGTGCATCATTTTTATCATGTGTTGCTATAATGCAAGCAATATTTTTTTCTTTTAAATAACTGAATAAATTTCTTCTTAGGGAGTTTTTTTTAAAGTTGTCTATTTGTCCAAAAGGTTCATCTAAAAGCAATAATTGAGGTTCTTTTGCCAAAGCTCTTGCAATTGCCACACGTTGTTTTTGTCCGCCACTTAAATTTTTAACTTTAACATCAGCAAAAGCAGTCATTTGTATCACTTCTAATAATTCTTGTGTACGTTTTTCACTTTCTTCTGGATAAAAACGAGATAAGTATTTTTTAATATTTTCTGATACAGAAATGTAGGGCATCAAATCAAAATCTTGAGCTACGTATTTAAAGTTTTCAAAACCTGGGACTAAATGTTTTTTGGGTCCAAAAATTTGATCATCTTTCCAGAATATTTGTCCTTTATTTATATCTACTAAACCATAAATTACTTTTAAAAGTGTCGATTTTCCAGATCCACTTTCTCCCATTACACACAAATGTTCCCCTTCTTTTAAAGAGAAATTAAAATCGTTTAAAATGGATTTTTTTGGTTGATAGGAAAAAGAAACTGAATCTACTTTTAGCATATAGCAAAAATAAGGTTATTAATAAATACCTACAAGGTTTTTAAAACCTTGCCAAAAAGGAGGACTAATTTTATAGCTTAGTATTATTCTCATCTTTTTACTCTCTACTTTTTGCGACTTCTCATTAAATTCTAAATGAAAAATTTAGAGGTTTTTAGAGTTTATTTACACACAGTTTGTCCTTTCGACCTTTTGGGAGAAATCACATAAAGTTGCTCGATTTAGTCTTTCATTTTTATGCAATTTCTATTTACCCCATTCAGTTTGTCACACTGAAAGGGTCTCACGTAACAATAAACAAACCGAAAAAAATCTTTGTGTGAGATGCTTTCAGCATGACAAACTTCATGGAAATCTTATAGGAAATAAAAAATTTAAAAGATTCAAAAAAATTATAAATAAGCTCGCGTTAGCGATTGAAGCGGCATCCTTTTTGCTTTTTCAGCAAAAAGATACAGCGGAAAGCGCGACCTTTTTAGGGAACGCCCAAATTATTATAACAATTTTACTTTTTTATAGGATTTGGCAATTGCTCAAAACCCATATTGAAAAATGTAAATCCAAAAATATCTGCATATTGGGCAATGGTTTTTGCAACTGGAGTGCCTGCTCCATGGCCAGCATTGATTTCAATTCTTATTAAAACAGGGTTTTTACCAGTCTGTTTTTCTTGCAATTCTGCTGCAAATTTAAAACTGTGTGCAGGTACAACTCTATCATCATGATCACCAGTTGTTATTAAAGTTGCTGGGTATTTTATGCCTTCTTTTACATTGTGTACTGGAGAATATGCTTTTAAATACTTAAACATTTCTTTGCTGTCATTTGCTGTTCCATAATCATACGCCCAACCTGCTCCTGCTGTAAATGTGTGGTAACGCAACATGTCTAAAACGCCAACTGCAGGCAAAGCAACTTTTATTAAATTGGGTTTTTGAGTCATAACTGCTCCTACTAACAAACCTCCATTTGAGCCTCCTCTAATTGCTAAATAATTAGAAGATGTATATTTATTTTCTATTAAATATTCTGCAGCAGCAATAAAATCGTCAAAAACATTTTGTTTTTTTAGTTGTGTACCTGCATCGTGCCATTTTTTACCATATTCTCCTCCACCTCTTAAATTTGGTACTGCATAAACACCTCCTTGTTCCATCCAAACTGCGTTTGCAACACTAAAACTTGGAGTTAAACTAATATTGAAACCTCCATAACCATAAAGAATTGTTGGGTTTTTTCCGTTTAATTTAATGCCTTTTTTATGGGTAATAATCATGGGTACTTTTGTACCATCTTTAGAGTTATAAAAAACCTGTTTGCTAATGTAATTCTCTGATTTAAAATCTATCCTTGGTTTCCAATAAGAGGTGTAAGTTCCTTTTTTTGGGTCTAATTTATACAGAGAACTTGGGGTATTATAATTTGTAAATGAAAAATACAATTCTTTAGCATTTGTTTTTCCACCAAAACCAGCAGAAGATCCAACACCTGGTAATTTTATTGCTCTAATTAATTTTCCATCAAAATTATATTGCAATACTTTAGAAACTGCATCTACCATATATTCTGCAAAGAAATAACCTGCACCAGAATTAATGCTTAATACATTTTGTGTTTCTGGTATAAAATCTGTCCAGTTTTCTGGTGTCGGATTTTTTGCATCAACCAAAACCACTTTTTTATTGGGAGCATTTAAATTAGTGACTACATATAATTTGCTATCGCGATTTTCTACAACTTGAGTATCACTATCAAAATTATCAATAATCGTTTTTAATTGACTGTTTTTTTGTGATAGATCTCTGATAAATAATTTATTACCAGAGGTTGATGTTGCAGCAGAAATTAGTAAATATTTGTTATCTTCTGTTACATAGCCACCAACATATCTGTGTTTTTCTGATGCTTTTTCTCCAAAAATAATTACATCATCTTTTTGCGATGTTCCTAATTTATGATAGTATAATTTGTGTTGGTCTGTTTTTGCTGATAATTCACTCCCTTTTGGTTTGCTGTAACTTGAGTAATAAAAACCTTCGTTTTTGTACCAAGAAATTCCTGAGAACTTTACATCAACCAAGGTATCTTCTTTGATGGTTTTAGAGGCTGCATCCATAATAATTATTTTTCGCCAATCAGAACCTCCTTCAGAAATTGAGTACGCAACAGTTTTTCCATCTTTAGAAAAACTTAATGCACCTAAAGAAGTTGTACCCTCTTCTGAAAAAGTGTTTGGATCTAAGAAAATTTCTGGTTCTGAATCTCCCTTTTTTCTATAGACAACGTTTTGGTTTTGCAAGCCATTATTCTTATAAAAATAGGTGTAATTACCTTCTTTAAAAGGAGTACCAACTTTTTCGTAATTCCATAATTGAGACAAACGTTTTTTTAATGCTGTTCTGTATGGAATGTTATCTAAATACTTAAAAGTAACTTCGTTTTCTGCTTTTACCCAAACTTCTGTTTCTTTGCTTCTATCATCTTCTAACCATCTGTAATTGTCTGTTACAGCAATTCCAAAAAGTGAATCTATAACTGGTTTTTTTGTTGTTTTTGGGTATTCTAAACTCATAATATGTGTGCTTTTACAAGAGGCAAAAATAGCACTTGCTATTAAAACAGTGATGATTAATTTACTTTTCATTGGTACTAAATTTAATGTAACTTCAAAAATATAAAGTAAATAATGACTTTTAAAATTCTAATAGTCAAGGCATTATTATTTTGTAATAGTTGCTAAATAAAAACGACTACTTTTGTAGTATAATTAGATTTAAAACATCCAATTTAATTGAAAAATAATTTAATATGACAATAAATTTAACAAAAGAAGCTTTTTTAGAAAAAGTTTTTAATTTTGAAGAAAGCCAAGAATGGAAATTTAAAGGAAACAGACCTGCTTTAATAGATTTTTATGCAGATTGGTGTGGCCCATGTAAAGCCTTGGCTCCTATTTTAGAGATTTTATCTAAAGATTACGATGGCAAAATAGATATTTACAAAATAGATACAGAAGCAGAGCAAGAATTATCTGCTGCATTTGGCATTAGAAGTATTCCTTCTATGCTTTTTTGTCCTTTAGAAGGGCAGCCACAAATGGCAAATGGTGCATTGCCAAGAGCAGAAATAGAAAGAATAATTGCAGATGTTTTAAAGGTAACAAAGTAGTTTTATTACCAAGTATAAAGCAATCTCTTTTAGTAAAATTGAAATCCTGAAAATTAATTTTTTCAGGATTTTTTTATTAAAAAAATAATACATAAGGATCTAATGCATCAAATATTTATGTATATTTGATTCACAATTAACGTCATTACCAACAAATTGAAGCAATCTGTTAGTTTATTTAAAAGATTGCTTAATTATACATCAAAAAATGGGAAATCAGAAATTATACAAAGGCTCTTTACAAACCATCATTCTAAAATTATTAGAAACTAATAATAAAATGTATGGTTATGAAATTACCCAACATGTAAAAGAGTTAACAAAAGGCGAATTAAAAATAACAGAAGGTGCTTTATACCCAGCTTTACACAAATTAGAAGCCGATGGTTTGTTAGATGTAGAAGTTGCAAAAGTTGGTAATAGGCTTAGAAAATATTATAAATTGACAGAAAGTGGTACTAAAGAAACTGCCAACAAGTTGGATGAAATGCAAGAGTTTTTAAAGACAATGCAACATTTGGTAAACCCTAAATTTAGTTTGGAATAAATATTTTAGCTATGAAACTAACAGAAACCCACATACAAGAACTCTACAAATTTACCAGAAAACATTTTGTAGAACATTATGATGTACAAACAGAATTGGTAGATCATTTAGCCAATGATATTGAAGAAATTTGGATAGAAAACCCTAAGTTAACTTTTGAGAAAGCAAGAGATATCTCTTTTAAAAAATTTGGCGTCTTTGGCTTTATGAATGTTGTAGAAGCCAAACACAAACAATTAGCTAAAAAATACAATAATGTTATATGGACTTTTATGAAAGAATGGTTTTCAATTCCTAAAACACTTATTTCTGCAACCATATTTCTATTTTTTTACACGTTAATGTCTTTGAATATTAGTGAGGATTATTTATCAATTTTATTACTATTTATAGCCATAATTGATTTTTTTCTAATTCATCAACTAATTAAAAAATCAAAAAATAGATTTAAAGAAAAAGGAAAAAAATATTTATTAGAAGATATAATTTACAGAGCAGGTGCTGTTAGCAGTTTTTTAGTTTTTTCAAATATTTTTAATTTAACGCTTTTTTTAAGACATTCAAATGCTGTTTTTATGAAAATATTTGTGTCATGTTTAATAACATTGGCAATTTTATATTCTTACATTACTTTATTTGTCATCCCTGAAAAAGGAGAAAAATTACTTAAAGCAACTTATCCAGAATATAGATTTACAAAAAGTAAATAATAATCTAGTTAAGGTTATTTTTATAAAATGAATAAAAAATATAAAGAATTAGAAACCTATTTTTCTGTATAAGCCCTCTATTCTTAATTTATTACTATTTTTACACCTTTATTTATACTTTTTTTGAAATAAAATAGTTTTAAGTAAAGGTTTTTTATTTTCTTAGCCCTTTAAAATAGTTGTTTAATTAATATTGATTTGTTTGAAATTCTTTAAAAAAATAGCATTAATAGTTATCTTAATTGTTTGTATTCTTTCTTGTAGCACAAAAAAGGATGCATTAATCAATAGAAATTACCATGTTTTAACCACAAAATATAATGTATTATTTAATGGTAAAGAGGCTTTTAATGAAGGTATAGAAAGTATAAATAAAAATTATAAAGATGATTGGTTTAATCAATTGTCAATAGAACCAATTAAATTTGAAGAAGAAAAAATAAAAGCACCTAGATTTGGTCCTAGAATGGGTGTAGGTTTTGGTGCACCAAAAGATACTAAAGAAGCTACAACTCCATTTGATATTGCAGAAGAAAAAGCCGTAAAAGCAATACAAACCCATGGAATGAATATCGAGGGAAAAGAAAGAAATAAGCAAATTGATGAAGCTTATCTACTTTTAGGAAAAGCACGTTATTTCGATCAACGTTTCATACCTGCCATAGAAGCTTTTAACTACGTAATTAAAAACTACCCAAATGCAAGTTTAATTAATGAAACTAAAATTTGGAGAGCAAAAGCAAATATTAGAATAGATAATGAAGAGTTTGCTATAGAATCTATGAGTTTACTTCTAAGAGTAAAAGATACTTTTGAGGTAAATTTACCCGATGAAATTAAAGAGCAAGGATATACTGCTTTGGCAATGGCTTATGTAAAGGCTGATAGTATTCAAAAAGCAAAAAAATGTTTAATTAAAGCAACCAGAACTTTAAATAATGTAGAGCAAGGAGAAAGAAATTTATTTGTTTTAAGTCAGATTTATAATTACGAGAACAAAAAAGATTCTGCTTTATTGGTGCTCAATAAAATTATTAATTACAAAAAAACTCCTTACAAATACAAAATACATGCTAATATTGAGTTAGCAAAAAACTCAACCAACGATTCTACTTCTGCTGCTATTCTAAAGAGAATGCATAAACTAATTAAAGAAAGAGATAACAGAGCTTATTTAGATGAGTTGTATTATCAGGTTGGTTTTTTACATGAAAATAATGATAGTATTAATTTAGCAGTACATTATTATAATAAATCATTAAAAGCAAAATCTGACAACGTTAAGCAAAAAACATATACTTACGAAAGATTAGGAAACATCAATTTTAAAAACTCTAAGTATTTAATAGCAAGTTCTTATTATGATAGTGTTATAAATATTGCTAAAGATGATAAAAGCTTAAGGATAAGACGAATTAAAAGAAAATATAAAAACTTAGCAACCTTAATTCGTTTTGAAGGTGTCGTAAAAGAAAACGATAGTATTTTAAAATTAACATCTCTATCTAAAACTGAACAAGAAACGTTTTTTACTAATTACATAGAAAATCTTAAAGAAAAGGACAAAAAAGCGGCTCAGTTAAAATTAAATCAAGAAGCATTTGGTCCTTCATTTGGGGGAAATTCTTTACAATCTACCAAAAAAGGGAAATGGTATTTTTACAATTCTCAATCTTTAGGTTTTGGTAAAACAGAATTTGAAAAAATTTGGGGTAAAAGAAAATTAGCAGACAATTGGAGATGGTCTTCTACAAGCGCTACATCAACTCCTGGATTAAGCAATATAAAAGAAAATCAAAAAAACTCACGTTACGATTTAGAAAATTATATCAAAAAAATTCCTACCGATGAAAAAGAAATTGAAACTTTAAAAATTGATAGAAATCAAGCTTTATATGAGCTAGGGTTAATTTATAAAGAACAATTTAAAGATCCTGAATTAGCAATTGCAAGATTTGAAAGAGTGGCTACTTTAAACCCAAAAGAAAAATTAATTTTACCTATTAATTGGCATTTATATAAAATTTACAAAAATTTAAACAACAAGAATAAAGAAAATAAGCACAAAGAATTTATACTTACAAAATACCCAAATACTGTTTTTGCAAAAGCAATTAAAAACCCTAATAAAAAAGTTACAGAAGAAATTTCTATTAGTGAAATAGAAAACAAGTACAAAGAAATTTACTATTTGTATAAAGAAAATAAGTATCAAGAAACCGCATCAAAAATTTCTGGAATTTTACCTACCATTGAAAATTCAGAATTAATTCCTAAATTTGAACTCTTAAGAGCTTATGCTTTGGGTAAGTATTCTGATAAAGAAACCTACAAAAAAGCATTAGAAGCCATTGTTATAAAATATGGCAATTCTGATGAAGGAAAGCAAGCAAAAAAAATAGTAACACAATTAAGTAAGTAAGATGTTTAGTAATAAAGACAAAAAAACTGAAAAGATTAAAATTATGGATAGAAATGTTGTCGCAAAAAACACAACAATTGTTGGTGATATTAAATCGGATGGAGATTTTAGAATTGATGGTACTTTAGAAGGCACATTGGTAACAAATGGAAGAGTTATCATTGGTGCAGAAGGATTTATTAAGGGAAAAGTAGAAGCTACAAATGCAGACATAGAAGGAAAATTTTCTGGAGAATTATCTGTTTCAAATACATTAACTATCAAAGCAACAGCAGATATTTCTGGCGATGTTGTAATTGGTAAATTATCTATAGAACCAGGAGCAGCATTTAATGCTACTTGTAATATGAAAGGGGCTATAAAGGAATTGAATGCTACAAATGACAAAAAAAGACGCTCAGAAAAAACCGCTTAATAAAGCCATTGCACTTTCTGGTGCAGGTTTGCAAATGGGGCTAACAATCTATTTAGCATCTTTACTAGGCAAATGGTTAGATCAAAAATTTGAAACTACTTATTTAACCATTACAATTACCTTATTTGCAATTTTTATAGCAACCTATGCCCTTATAAAACAAGCAAATAAAATAAATGATTAAGAGCTTTATTACAAACACAATAACTCTATTTTTTTTTCTCTTTGTTTGCTTTTCACTTCACAATATTATTCTAGAAAATCAGCAAATAAATTTACCTTATTCACTAAAAAAAGTATACATATTTCATTTTGGTTATACGCTACTAGTTTCTAGTAACTTTTTAGTTTTTTGTAAAAATGAAAAATTTTTTGAACAAATAGGCTTTATATATTTAGGCACACTAGCTTTTAAGTTTATTCTTTTTGCTATTGTTTTTTACAAATATATTTTTACTGATAATTTATTAATCAATACTGCAAAAGCATCTTTTATAGTTCCAATGATTATATTTTTAACAATAGAAGTTATTATTGTGGCTAAAATTTTAAAGAAAAAACAATAAAAAACAAATAGTTTTAAAAAAGGTTTGAGATTCTGAATTATTCTTTATCTTTGCCGCGAATTTAGAAAGCGTATTTTACAATGAAGATTGCACAAAAAACAATCCATTTTTTTACAATAGCAATGATGGCTTTTTTTTCGGCTACAATTTTTGCTTCTGGAATAGAAAAAAAAGTTGATAATCAAAAAGATGGAGGTCAAATAAACACGAATAGTGAAGTAAAAGCTTACATTGAACATCACCTTAAAGATTCTCATGACTTTGCCTTATTCTCATATACTTCAGATCAAGGTGAAAGAAAGCATGTTGGCTTTCCACTACCAGTAATTTTATGGACAAGCAAAGGTTTAGTTACTTTTATGTCTTCAGAATTTCATCATAATGATGATGGACACGTAGTTGTAGAAAAGGGAGGTTTAAAATTTGCTAAAATTCATTCTAAGATATACGAATTAGACAATGGTGCTGCAACTGTTTCTTTTGATGAAACACACCACGCAACAAACGCACATAAAACATTAGATTTTTCTATTACTAAAAGTGTAGTTGGTATCTTATTAGCAGGTTTATTAATCTTTTTAGGTTTTTCTAAATTAGCAAAACAGTACAAAACAAGAAAAATACCAAAGGGTATAAGTAGAGTTTTAGAGCCTTTAGTATTATATGTTAGAGATGAAATTGCAAAACCAAATATTGGTGAAAAGAAGTATAGAAAATTTATGCCCTTTTTATTAACAGTTTTCTTCTTTATATGGCTTTTAAACTTATTAGGACTAACACCTTTAGGTTTTAATGTAACAGGGCAAATAGCAGTAACTGTGTGTTTAGCTTTATTAACTATGATTATTTATATAACAAATGGTAGTAAAGACTTTTGGGCACACACTTTATGGATGCCAGGTGTTCCTTATATTTTAAGACCCGTTTTAGCGGTTATAGAGTTGGTTGGTTTTATTATCATTAAACCATTTTCATTATTAGTACGTTTGTTTGCAAACATTACAGCTGGTCACTTTGTGGTTATGAGTTTAATTGCATTAATGATTACTATGAAAGAAGCCTTTGGCCCTGTAGCATCTACTGGTATGTCTTTAGTTTTAGCATTATTTATAATGGTTATTGAAATTTTAGTAGCCTTTTTACAAGCATTTATATTTACAATGTTATCGTCATTATTTATAGGGATGGCAGTAGAAGAGCATGAACATCATTAGTAAAACTCAAAATCTTTGATTTTGTAAGTTGAACTAGTTCTGACAAAAGTCAGTATCTCTGAAAAGAGAATTTAAAGTAGAATTAGAGTTTGTTTAATTAATATTTATTTAAAAATCAATTAGTATGTACAATTTAATTGGAGCAGGATTAATCGTTATCGGAGGTGGTATTGGATTAGGTCAAATCGGTGGAAAAGCAATGGAAGGAATTGCTCGTCAGCCAGAAGCGGCAGGAAAAATTCAAACTGCAATGATCATCATTGGTGCCTTATTAGAAGGTTTAGCATTTGGTGCATTAATCTTAGGGAAATAGTATTTCTCAAAAAAAAAAGAAGCATATCTCTGTAACGATTGGTTACAGAGTATGTTTTTAAATTAAACAAAAAAATATATAAAGAATGGAAACTTTATTAAATGATTTTTCTCCTGGGTTGTTTTTTATGCAACTAATTATCTTAATAATATTAATAGTATTATTAGGTAAATTTGCTTGGAAACCAATCTTAAACTCTTTAGAAGAAAGAGAAACAGGTATTGAAGATGCTTTACAAGCAGCAGAAAATGCTCGTAAAGAAATGCAAAATCTAAATGCAGATAATGAAAGACTTTTAAAAGAAGCTAGAGCAGAAAGAGATGCAATGATGAAAGAGGCTAGAGAAATTAGCGATAAATTAATTGCAGATGCTAAAGAAGACGCAAAAGAAGTAACTACAAAGTTAATAGAAAATGCACAAGCATCAATTCAGCAAGAAAAACAAGCAGCTTTAGCAGAGATTAAAAAGAGTGTTGCAGAATTATCTATTGGTATTGCAGAATCAGTAATTAAAAAAGAATTATCGAATAAGAAAGATCAACTAGATTTAGTTGAAGGAATCTTAAAAGATGTTACTTTAAACTAATAAAAAGATGAAAGACGCAAGAGCAGCAATACGTTATGCAAAAGCAATTTTAAATCTTGCTAAAGATTCTAAAGAAGAAACAGCAGTAAATGACGATATGTTATTTATTTCATCTGTAGTTTCTGAAAATGATGAATTTGAGGTAATGTTAAAAAGCCCTGTTGTTAAAATTTCTGATAAAATAAATGTATTAAATGCTTTATTTAAAGGGAAAGTAAACAATATTACTCTTGGCTTATTTCATTTATTACAAGATAATAAAAGAATTTCAATGCTTCCAGCTATTGCAAAACAATATGCTATAATATATGATTTTGATAAGCATTTGCAAGTAGCTAAAGTTACAACAGCTGTACCTTTATCAAAAGAAATTGAAAAACAAGTTTTAGCTAAAATAGTGGCTTTAACAGGTGAAAAAGCAAATTTAGAAAATGAAATAAATCCAACTATTTTAGGTGGATTTATTTTACGTGTAGGAGATGTGCAATATGATGCAAGTATCTCTAATTATTTAAACGAATTGAAAAAGGAATTTGACAACAGTCACTATATTCCAAAAATATAATAAAAGTAGCCTTTGGCTTTTAGCAGTTAGCTATTTGCCAAAAGCCAAAAGCTAATAGCAAATAGATATGGCAAGTATTAAACCAGCTGAAGTATCAGCAATTTTAAAGCAACAGTTAACAAATTTTGAAGCAAAAGCAACTTTAAATGAAGTTGGAACTGTTTTACAAGTAGGAGATGGAATTGCTCGTGTTTACGGTCTTTCTAATGTTCAATATGGAGAATTAGTAGAATTCGACAACGGATTAGAAGGTATTGTACTAAACTTAGAGGAAGACAATGTAGGTGTTGTATTGTTAGGAGCATCAACTTCTATCAAAGAAGGTTCTAACGTAAAACGTACAGAACGTATTGCTTCTTTAAAAGCAGGTGAAGGCGTTGTTGGACGTGTAGTAGATACTTTAGGAAACCCAATTGATGGTAAAGGACCAATTACAGGTAAAACTTATCAAATGCCTTTAGAGCGTAGAGCTCCTGGAGTTATTTATAGAGAGCCAGTAACTGAGCCATTACAAACTGGTATTAAGTCTATTGATGCAATGATACCTGTTGGTAGAGGTCAGCGTGAGTTGATTATTGGAGATAGACAAACTGGTAAATCTACAGTTGCTATTGATACTATTTTAAATCAAAAAGAATTTTACGATGCTGGTGAGCCAGTATATTGTATATATGTAGCTATTGGTCAAAAAGCTTCTACAGTTGCAGCAATTGCAAACATGTTAGAAGAAAGAGGTGCTTTAGCTTATACAACAATTGTTGCAGCAAATGCTTCAGACCCTGCAGCAATGCAAGTATATGCACCTTTTGCAGGAGCTGCAATTGGAGAATATTTTAGAGATTCTGGAAGACCAGCTTTAATAATCTATGATGATTTATCTAAACAAGCTGTTGCTTACCGTGAAATTTCTTTATTATTAAGAAGACCTCCAGGACGTGAGGCGTATCCTGGTGATGTATTTTATTTACACTCAAGATTATTAGAACGTGCTGCAAAAGTTATTAATGATGACAAGATTGCTAGTGAAATGAACGATTTACCAGATTCTTTAAAAGGAATTGTAAAAGGTGGAGGTTCTTTAACTGCATTGCCAATTATTGAAACACAAGCAGGAGATGTATCAGCATATATACCAACCAACGTAATTTCGATTACTGATGGTCAAATTTTCTTAGATGGAGATTTATTTAACTCTGGTGTTCGTCCAGCAATTAACGTAGGTATTTCTGTATCACGTGTTGGTGGTAACGCTCAGATTAAAGCAATGAAAAAAGTATCTGGTACCTTAAAATTAGATCAAGCACAGTTTAGAGAATTAGAAGCTTTTGCTAAGTTTGGTTCTGATTTAGATGCAGCAACAATGAGTGTAATTTCTAAAGGACAGCGTAATGTTGAAATTTTAAAACAAGCTCAAAATGATCCTTTTTCTGTAGAAGATCAAGTTGCAATTATTTATGCTGGTTCTAAAAACTTATTAAAGGATGTTCCTGTAGATCAAGTTAAGAAATTCGAAAAAGATTATATCGATTACTTAAACGCGAAACATAGAGATACTTTAGACACATTGAAATCTGGTAAATTAACTCCAGAAACAATAGCTGTTTTAGAAGCTGCTGCTTCTGAAATTTCGAAACATTTTAATTAGTAGTTAAGTTTTAGTAGTTAGACAAAAGTCTAACTACTAATTACTAACAGCTAACAACTAATTACTGTAAATATGGCAAACTTAAAAGAAATACGTAATAGAATTACCTCTATTAAATCTACAATGCAGATTACATCTGCCATGAAAATGGTATCTGCTGCAAAGTTAAAAAAAGCACAAGATGCAATTACGGCAATGCGCCCTTATTCATCTAAACTAACAGAATTGTTGCAAAACTTAAGTGCAACATTAGATAGTGATGCTGGAGGTGTATATTCAACTCAAAGAGAAGTTTCTAAAGTATTATTGGTTACAATTACTTCTAACAGAGGTTTGTGTGGTGGTTTTAACTCATCAATTACAAAACAGGTTGCTAATACTGTAGCTGAAAAATACAATAATATTGAAGTAGATTTACTAGCTATTGGTAAAAAAGGTGATGATATTTTATCTAAACAATTCAATATCATTGAATCTAAGAATGAAATTTACGATGATTTAACTTTTGATAATGTAGCAACAATTGCAGAAAACTTAATGAGTTTGTTTGCGAATGGTAATTATGATAAAATTGAGTTAGTTTACAATCAATTTAAAAATGCTGCAACTCAAATACCTCAGGTAGAACAGTTTTTACCAATAAAGCCAATTGAAGGAGGAGACGCAGATGCTGTGAATTCTGATTATATTTTTGAACCTTCTAAAGAAGAAATTGTAGAAGCTTTAATACCTAAATCTTTAAAAACACAATTATACAAAGCTATTAGAGATAGTTTTGCTTCTGAACATGGTGCTCGTATGACTGCAATGCACAAAGCAACAGACAATGCAAAAGAATTAAGAGACGAGTTATTATTAACATATAACAAAGCACGTCAAGCAGCTATTACTAACGAAATTTTAGAAATTGTTGGTGGTGCAGAAGCTTTGAATAATTAAAAAAAACTCTTAGTAATTAATTAGCATTTTTTATAAATATACAAAGCGAACCAATTTGGTTCGCTTTTTTTATATATTAGTATTAGATTTAAAACTCTTGGAAAATGAATAAAATTAAAATTGTATTCCTCTTATCACTAATTTATATTTTTTTACAATGTGGAAGTTCTAAGTCAGAAAAAATTGGTCATCTTCAAATAGAATCATCAGAATATTATAATTGGGTTGGTGGATTAGCTGGAGTTAGTGGTATCAATGTAGAAATTAAGTTAAAGAAAAAATCTAAAATAGTTTTTGATTCTTTATATTTTAGAGGAAAATCTGTTAAAACAGAATTGAAAAAAAATAAAATTATTATTGCCAATTATAGTACTTCTAAAGTAAATAATGATATCATCTTACATACTGATTCAAAAAAAGAAATCAATAATAAACCACCAAAGCAAAATAAGTTTCCTTTTTTTTTGAAAGAAAATGATGCAGTATTAAGTTATCAATTTTCAGGAGAAACCAGATATGTAATTATAAAAGATATTAAAAAAAGAAAAAATAATTTATTTAAAGAAATAGAGTAATTATTTGATATTCAATACAAAACCACTCAGATTTGAGTGGTTTTATTTTTTGGCACGTATTTTGAAAATGTATTAGCATAACCATAAAATACAAGCTTATGAAATCTTTAAAACTACTTTTAACAATATTATTTACAGGAACACTATTAAGTTCTTGTACTACAGTTTATGAAGAGTCATTTTATGATACTGTAAATTATAATCAACAGGCTTCTTTAAATGAAATTGTTTCTCAATATGATTTATGGTATATAGATTACAACAGCACTGTTGGTAATGGAGATATCCCTTATGTTTCTAAAGCATTTACATTATCCTTTATAAATGGCATATTGTATGCTAATAATAATATTGTTGATATTGGAAGAACGGGAGATGGTTTTGGATTAGATGTTGGTACTTATAATGTGTTTAATGGTATCTTAGAAACAAATCATGATTTAGATGGAGTAAATGATTTTGAGGTGACCGTAATTTCTAACAATGAAATTAGATTATACAACTACAGACAAGATGTAAGTTATTTATTAGTAGGATATCAAATAAATCAGTTTGATTATGATCGCTTATTTTATGAAAATATAGAATACTTTTTACAAGAATATATAGGTTGGGAAAAAATAACAACAACTGGTGGTGTACCAAATACTTTTGATGCCGAAAACTATTTAGCTTTTACACCAGAAAATATAACAACTTTTTATAGTTCTCAAGATGCTCTTAACACGCCAATTGATGCTATTAATTGGGATTATGTAGGTGGTTATGAGGTTTTTGATGTAAGTGGTTTTGATGATCTTAAAATTTTAACACTTAATTATGATGGTGGAGATATTGAAGAGTTTGAATTAAGCGTTATTAATGATGGAAGGATTGCACTTTACAATGTAAATTCTGAAACAACTTATGAGTTTTTAGGGAGAGGATTTGTACAGTATTTAAAAGGTGCAAAAACAAAAACATCTGCTAAAGAATCTGTAAGGAATAACAATAGAAAACGTACTAAAGTAGAAAGAAATACAAAAATTAGAAGAAATTTAAAATAAGTTTGGTTAGTTGATTTTTTGATTGGTTAGTTCATAGTAGCCAATCGAAAGGAAAACCGCTCTATTAAGAGCGGTTTTTTCTTGTTTATAATTTATATGAAAATTAAAGTCGTAAAAAGTTTAAAATCAGCATTAGTTTTATAATTTTATAAAGAAAATAAACAACACAACACTACTAAAAAAAATGCCTAAATAAAATTTAAATTGTGATAAACAAACGCCTACTTATCAAAAACTTACTTTCTCAGAATGATGAGAATAGTTTTTATGATAAAAAACAAAAATTATCACTCAATTCAAAAGAAGGAAAAGCAAAGTTTTTAAAGCATATTTGTGCACTTTCAAACTCTAATCCAAATAATAATTCTTACATAGTAATTGGTATTGAAGATGTAGAAAACAAAATTATTGGTGTTGATTTTTTTGATGATAGTAAAATACAAAATTTAGTGAATGCATATCTTTATAACCCACCAAAAATAGAATATGAAAATGTACCTTTTCCTAGATTACCTCGTCATAAAGTAATTGGTTTGGTTACTATCTATCCAAATAACAAAATAACTAAACTTTTAAAAAATATTTGGAAATATAAAGGCGGAACCTCATTTTACAGACGAGGTAGTAACTCAATAACTGCTTTTGAAAATTATGAACTAAAAACTACCAACAAAGAGGCTGTAACAGCCATAGAAATTAATGCACGCAATAATATTAAATTAACTTTAGATGGGGTTTTTGATTTTATAAACAATCATAAACCAGCATACAACCCACAATACAAAGTTTTTAAAGAACAATTTGTGATATGTTGGGCAGGAAAAAAGAAAATTATTGATAACAAAATATTTTTTTCTAGGGTAGATATTGAATTGATAAACGAGCAAGTAAAACTGTTTTTTTCTGCTTTAGATGATGTACAAATTAATTACAATCAACATTCATTTATTATAACAGAATACATTTATTTAGGGTTAGAAAAGCTAGAAAAATTATATCCTTTAGAAAAAACAATTATCAACTTTAAAGAAAACGGCACACACAATATTGTAAAAGAGTTTTTGTTTGTTCCGCCTAAATTTAATAATAAAATTATTGAGACTATCTATAATAGTTGTAACTCAATTATCACTAAAATTGAAAAGAAAACAGTACTTTCTAAACTAGAAAATGAAGCAATTTTACGTTTACCAACCAATTACTTAATTTGCTATTTACATGGTTTTTTTGAGGCAACAAATCAACTTAAAAAGGCTAAAAATTATATTAGAAATTTAGAAGATAAAACTACTTATATAAGTTATAAAGAAGCTTTACGTGTTATTAGAAAGTTGCAGTATGGTTAAAAAAATTATAATCTGATTTACAATTATTTTTGACTAAAACACTACACAAACCCCAATTTAGAAAACGATTTATTTAAAATAGCCACATCATCTACTTCTAACCATTTATCTAAAATAGTTGCGTAAATTTCTCTAAAATCAATTTCATATTTAAGGTTTCCGTTTTTATCTAAATCGCCTAAATTTGGCAAATTGTTATACAAACCTTGTTTTTTTAAGTTTTTTCCCATCACAAAAACATTGTTTGCTGTACCATGATCTGTACCTTTAGATTCGTTTTGTTTTACACGCCTTCCAAATTCAGAGAAAGTTAAAATAAGTACCTCATCAAAAGTGTTGTTTTTTTGTAAATCATCAATAAAAACTTCCATAGTTTCAGCATATATTTTCAACAATCTTTCTTGTGTGATTTGTTGATTTGCATGCGTATCAAAACCACTTAAACCAGCGTAATAAACTTGCGTTTCTATACCTGAATTTATAAATTGAGAAATGGTTTTTAATTGTTTGCCAAAAATATTTTTTGGATATTCTGCAGAAGTACCTTTTGTGTTACTTCGCTCATAAATATGTTTTGCAGAAGATTTTGCATCAATCATTGTGTTGTACAAATACCCTAAATTATGTTCACTTAAATGAGCATCATTATAATTGCGTACCACATTGTTAAAAAAAGGAGATTTCATAGAATTGTAAAACATTTTTGGATCTGTAATTGCCAATCCGTTTTGTGTTTTTCCTTTCATCATTAGTGATAAACTTTCATCAACCTCTATAGCCTTGTAAGGATATCCTTTAGTATAATCTAAGTAACGACCCACCCAACCATTTTGCAAATATTGATTGCTATCACTGGCTGTTTGCCAAATATCTGTTGCTCTAAAATGTGATAAATTTGGGTTTGGATACCCAACATTATTTATAATACTCACAAAACCTTTATTATACAAATCTTGCAAAGGCTGTAAGCTTTTGTGCAAGCCAACTTCATCAGAAATTTTAATTACATCGTTTTTATTTATGGCAATGTTATTTCGTTTTTGATAATAAATATCATTGTTAAAAGGTACCACAGTATTTAAACCATCATTGCCACCTTTTAGCTGAATAATTACTACTTTTTTATTGCTAAATGTTTTGTTTGGTAATTGCTCAAAAGCTTTTAAAAACTGAGGTACAAATAACATACCTGAAGCAAAAGTGGTCTGTTTTAAAAAATCTCTACGTTTCATCTGTATTAAAATTTAGCAAAGTTGATATTCTGGCAAACTCATTAATTGTACAACAAAATTTTGTTTAGAAAGTTGCTCGTTTCTGAGTAACATTTCTGCTGTTCCGTTATTTAATTTTGTGGTAATAATTTGATGTAACAAATCTTTATTAGCCTCTTTTTTATAATTTTCTTCAAAAGCCTGCCAATTTGCAGTCACTTTTATAAACGCTTTTTTGCGAAGTTTTCTGTTATTAAAATCAGTAATCAACGTTTCTTCATCTCCTATTTCTGAATAGGCAATTTGTGCATTATTTAATAAAACAGATGGCAAACGCAAACGTGTAACAATGGTATTGCTATCAATCCAGTTTCTACCTGTTTTCCAACCGGCAACATTTGGTGGTCTTAGCAATATTTGCCCTAATAATCTTTGAACCAATAAAATTTGTTTTGGTTTTTCTATTTTATAAGGTACAATGGTATTGATACCCACTAAAAATTCGATAGGTGATTTTATTTTAGTCCCAATGTTTTCATCAGCATAAAACCATTTAGAAAGCAGCACAAAACGCATTAAATTTTCTATATCATAATCTTTATAGAAAACAGAAGCCATTTCATCTACATGTTTTTTATTAATGTTTTCATTTACAAAATAACTATATATTTTTTCTGATATAAAACGTGCACATTGCTTTTTTTCTAAAATGATATCAATGATATCATCACCTGTAAAATTACCAGATTTTCCTAAAAAGGTTTTTTGGTTTGCATCATGAAGTCTTTCTCTAAATTTAAAAGCACCTGCAATAGTATGGGTATATCCAGTAAATGCTCTTGCAGATTCTTTAATATCTGTTTCAGTATAATGCTCTTGCCCTAAGGTAAAAAGCTCCATTAATTCGCGTGCAAAATTTTCATTCGGACTTTGTTTCTTGTTCTGTTTGTTGTTTAAATAGGTAAGCATTGCTGCTTCTTTAGAAACACTTTTGGTAAAATGTTTAAAATTACCCAAAGCATTTTTGCGTAACATATTATGATAACTTTCTACAAATAAGATATTTTGGTTTTCACAAACAAAATGATTTGCCCAAAACAACGTCATCTTTTCACGTAAAATTTCTGAAGGATTATTTAAGCGATGAAACCAAGCTGAAGAAAGCTCAAACACTTTTTTTCTACTAATTTTCTGAAATTCTCTTCGCTTTTTTTTATCCTTAAAATCTTTTAAACGAAGCTCTTTTAAGAAAGAGGTATCTACTGTTAATTCAGTAATTTTCTTGGAAACAGTAAATAATTCGTTTACAACGTTTTTTTTACTTTTCTTTGACAAACGAGCCAATTCTTTTGGTTGAATACCAAAACCAACTCTGTTATATAAATGTTGTATGTGTGCTGATTTCATAAACGTAAGACTAATAAAACTAAAGATAGTTTAATTAACTACACGTAATATAAAATATTTATATGCTAAAAGTAAAAGATTATATTAAAAAACATGAATGTTCATGAGTAACATCAACATAAAAATAAATTTAAAATTTACAAAGAATATGCCAACCATTCTTCTGGAATGGGTTCTAAATGGAGTTCTACCTCTGTAGATTTTACTTTCTTTTTATAGCCTAATCGAGAGATTACAGGAATTGATAAATTAACATTATTCTTTTTATTAATGAGTAGTAATACTTGCTGTATAGACCTTTTGGTACATAATACCAAGCTATTCATCATTGCATTAGATTCTTTTTCTAAATCGTAAAAATCTACAAAATAGGCAGGTTTATTGTCTTTGTAGATTACACATTGTGATTTTTTTTTGTTTTTTAATTCTATAACCTCTTTTGTACCACTTAAAGTTCTGTATGTTGTAGCTAAAAATTTCATATCCTTTTTTTTTATATTCCCAACAATCAAAAACGTTAAGAACAAAACAAACTTAAAAGATTATCAACTTTTATGTTTATAAATTCGATGAAACACTAAAAAACATCGTTAAAAGGTATATTTAATGCCAGAATATACACCTAAATTAAAAGAAGAAAAACTATTAGATTTTTTTCTAAAAGTATTTAATTGAGCTTTAAACATTAGATTTAAATTTTAAGACCAATTTTTATTTAGAAATAAAGAACTGTAAGCTACTCTAATTTTTATGTTAAACCTATTGATAATATTACTTGTTCTATTAATAAATACAAATAAGTAAAATTACAAATAGTATAATTTTTCACATAATTACAAATTATTAAATAAATATGTAAACCTTGGAAATCCGTTTTTACAAATCACAGTAGCAGGTTCATCAGCTAATGAACAATCTGAATCAATACCGTATTTAATATTAAAGTCTTTTTCTGCTTTGGTATAATTAGCCACTTTTTCTAAAAATGTAACTGTATCTATTTTAGTTGAATAAGCAATATAACCTTGAGGACCTCCACAAGCTTTTGCTCCATAAGCAACAAAAGTCCAGTCTTTTGAATCTTCACATGAAAAACTATTTGACAAATTTTGAATTTCATTAAACAAATCCATTAAATTTCTATGTGCTATTTCTTGTGCTGTCAATTCTCTTTTTACAACTAATTCATTTTTTGTGAGCGATACAATTCTCCAAACATAATTTGTTGGATAATTTTCTGTTTTAATACTAATTAAATTGTTTTTTAACTCAAAAGCACCTTCTATATTAAAAAAAGTTAATGGAGGTGTACCACACCAACCAGAGGTTTTCTCTACAAACGTTCCGTTTTCAGAAAATGAAATTCCATAAGCTTCATTAGGTAATTCATTTGCTCTTTTAAAGGTGGTTGTTTCTCCTTTGTAAATTGGGTTGTCCCAAAAACCTAATAATACGTTTTCTGAATCTATTCTTATTTCATTAGTTTCACAAGAAAAAGCAATGATTAAAGTTAATAAAAGGGCTGTTTTTTTCATGTTTAGAAATAATTTATTTGAGTTTGCCAACCTTTTAAATTTAAAATAATTTTAGGTTGATTTTGTTTTTATTCTTTTGTATTAAAAGTAAAAGGTTTTTAATTACCATATAAAATAATTTTATCAGTTCGTAATTTTTCAAAATCAACACAGGTATTTGCACCTACAATTCCTCCAAAAGTACATATTGTTTCTCCTGCACAGTTGTAAACTAAAGTTTGTCCATCTGAAATTTGATCGCAAATAATTACCTCAAAAACAGTTTCTGAATTATAAGTAAATTGTGTAATAGAACTTCTTCCCCCACAATCTATTGCATCTATTGTGTTTTTAGCATCTTTTAAAAAACCTAAGTCTTGTAAAGGTTCTTGTGTGTTACATACTATAATTACCTCATCATTATTTGTATTGTCATTTTCTTCGCAAGAAACCAAAGTTAAAAAAGCAATAAGCACCGTAAAATATATATTTTTAAACATGGTATTTTATGAATTATTTCTTACAAGATGCAAAAAAAAATAAAAAGGTTGCCTTAAATAATTCTATTTTTGTAAAAGTTTATGATAGAAATAATATTTAACATACAATCTGAAACAGATTTTAAAGAAGTAGCTTTAAAAGTTTTTAAACATCAATTTAAAAACAATAAAGTGTATCGTTCTTTTTGCGATTTACTCTATATTCATCCTTCTGATGTTACTAAAATAGAAGAAATTCCGTTTTTACCAATTCAGTTTTTTAAGAGTAAAAAAGTACTTTCTTCTTTAGATGAAATTCAAGAAACTTTTACCAGTTCTGGCACCACAGAAAGCATTACTAGCAAACATTTTGTAACCGATATAAATCTTTACAAAGAAAGTTATTTAAAGGGATTTGAACATTTTTATGGTAATATAGAAGACTATGTAGTATTGGCTTTATTGCCTAATTATTTAGAGAGAAAAGGTTCATCGTTAGTTTTTATGGTGGATGATTTAATACAAAAATCTAAAAATACAGAAAGTGGTTTTTATTTAAATAATTTATCAGAATTAGCCAAAAAACTTACTGAATTAGACAAAAAAGGAAAAAAAGTACTTTTAATGGGAGTTTCTTTTGCGTTATTAGATTTGATAGAACTGCAACAATTCAACCTAAAAAACACTATCATTATGGAAACTGGTGGTATGAAAGGACGCAGAAAAGAATTGGTTAGAGAAGCATTACATCAACAATTAAAAAACGGATTTGGTGTTGATAAAATTCACTCAGAATATGGAATGACAGAACTATTAAGTCAAGGATATTCTAAAGGAAATGGTATTTTTAAAACACCTCCTTGGATGCATATTTTAACTAGAGATACAGAAGATGCCTTAACAATTCAAACTATAGGAAAAACTGGCGGAATAAACGTAATTGATTTAGCAAACTACAATTCTTGCTCTTTTATTGCTACGCAAGATTTAGGCAGAGTACATAAAAACGATACATTTGAAATTATTGGCCGTTTTGATAATTCTGATATCAGAGGTTGTAATTTGATGGTGTTGTAGTTACTAAAATTTTAAAATCTGTTTCTTACTCGTCTTTCAACCCATTCCAACCCTGAGCTTTTAAACCAATTTCTTGGCTAGCTCTAGTTACTAAATTCAATCCTTGGTTTTCTGCAGTAATATGCCCAATAATAGAAAAATTGGGGTTTCCTTTTATGTTGTCAAAATCTGCAATTGGCACTGTAAACAACAATTCATAATCTTCTCCCCCACTTAAAGCAACCATAGTAGAATCTAACTCAAACTCTTCACAAGCAGAAATTACTTGAGGATCTAGAGGCAACTTCTCTTCATACACCTTACACCCAACTTTACTTTGGGTACAAATATGAAAAAGTTCTGACGAAAGTCCATCAGAAATATCTATCATAGCAGTTGGTTTTACGTTTAATTCCTTTAAAATTCCTGCAATATCTTTACGAGCTTCTGGTTTTAATTGACGTTCAATTAAATATGTATAATTGTCTAAATCTGGCTGATTGTTTGGATCTACCTTAAAAACTTGCTTTTCTCTTTCTAAAACCTGTAACCCTAAATAAGCAGCACCTAAATCTCCAGAAACCACAATTAAATCGGTTTCTTTTGCGGTATTTCTATAAACGATATCTTGTTTATCAGCTTTTCCAATTGCAGTTACAGAAATTAAAATTCCTTTGGTAGAAGATGTTGTGTCTCCACCAACTAAATCTACTTTATAAGTGTTACAAGCCAACTGAATACCTGCATACAATTCTTCAATTGCCTCTAAAGTAAATCTGTTAGAAACTGCTATAGAAACTGTAACTTGCTCTGCAACACCATTCATAGCATACACATCAGACAAGTTTACCATTATAGCTTTATAACCTAAATGCTTTAATGGCATATAACTTAAATCAAAATGCACACCTTCAATCAACAAATCTGTAGTAACTAAAGTTTGTTTTTGAGATGCTTCTAAAACTGCAGCATCATCTCCAATCGCTTTTGCTGTAGATGTATTTTCTACCTTAAAATATTTTGTAATATGATTGATTAAACC
The DNA here is from genome assembly GCF_947497695.1 of uncultured Polaribacter sp. Lineage (GTDB taxonomy): Bacteria > Bacteroidota > Bacteroidia > Flavobacteriales > Flavobacteriaceae > Polaribacter. Next base: position 356,553 of record NZ_CANMHM010000001.1, read on the forward strand.
AAATTCTCCTAATTCAGCCAACGAGGTTTTTTGTGTATTTTTATCTTCTAACATCTTGCAAAGATAGGTACATTCTAAAAAATTACAGAATTACTTTAACACAGATATTTATTTATTTTAGTTTTTAAATGGTATTTTTGATTGATATAATTATGAATTATGACACGTTTTATTGTAACTCTCTTGTTTATTATCATCAATTTACATAAAACTACTGCTCAAGAAATCTTAAATATTGCCAAAGCAGAAGCAAAAGCTGCACAATTAAAAATTAATTTCAAGACCAATACCAACACTTCAAATTACAATATTACTTATCATAAACTAGAATTTACAGTAGATCCTGTAATTGCAGATATTGCAGGTAAAGTAACCACAACTTTTACTGCTTTGTCAAATCTAAATACTGTTATTTTTGATTTGGATGATCACATGACTGTTACTTCTGTAACTCAAAATGAAAATACACTTTCGTTTTCTCAAAACGCAAATGAAGAGTTGGTTATTACACTTTTAAATACATTAAATCTAGGAGAAACAACCTCTGTAATTATTGAATATTATGGAACACCTGTAAGTTCTGGTTTCGATTCTTTTGAAGCCTCTACTCATGGACCAAATAAAACGCCAGTTCTTTGGACACTTTCTGAGCCTTATGGAGCTTTAAATTGGTGGCCTTGTAAACAAGATTTAAATGATAAAATTGATAAAATTGATGTGTATATTACTGCTCCAAAACAATACACAGCTGCGTCTAACGGATTAGAACAAAGTGCAATTATAAATGGAAATTTTAAAACGACGCATTTTAAACATCAATATCCTATACCTGCCTATTTAATTGCTATTGCTATTAGCAATTATGCAACGTATTCTCATCAAATAAATTATAAAGACAATAATTTTCCTATTGTTAATTATGTATATCCTGAGAGCCTTACATCCGCAGAAAATAGCACATTGGTTACTGTAGATATGATGTATTATTTTATTGATTTATTTGGCGATTACCCTTATAAAAATGAAAAATACGGTCATGCACAATTTGGTTGGGGTGGAGGCATGGAACATGCCACTGTTTCTTTTATGGGAAATTTTAGCAGGGATTTAATTGCACATGAATTGGCACATCAATGGTTTGGAAACAAAGTTACTTGTGGTAGTTGGAAAGACATTTGGCTAAATGAAAGTTTTGCAACCTATTTAACAGGTTTAACCATAGAACACTTAGATGGAGAAACTAATTTTAAAAGCTGGAGAAATTCTAGAATAAATTCTATAACATCTGCTTCTAATGGAGCAGTTTATTTATCAGACATAGATACTACAAATGTGAGTAGAATTTTTAGTGGTAGATTATCTTATAACAAAGGTGCAATGGTTTTACACATGTTGCGTAAAAAATTAGGAGACACCAATTTTTTTAAAGGTCTTAAGAATTATATAACAGACCCAAATTTAGCCTATAATTATGCAAAAACACCAGATTTAATTGCACATTTAGAAACTGCAAGTAGCTTAGATTTATCAGAATTTTTTAACGATTGGGTTTATAATCAAGGCTACCCAAGCTACACTATTAATTGGCAACAAACTTTAGCAAATTCTGTTCATATACAATTAAACCAAAACCAAAGTCATACGTCTGTTTCTTTCTTTGAAGCTGATGTTCCTGTTCGTATAAATGGAACAAATGGAGAAATTTTAGACCTTGTTTTAAAGAACACAAACAACAATCAAACTTTTATAGAAAATGTAAATTTTACAATTAGTGCTGTAGAATTTGATCCAGATTTACATTTAATTTCTAAAAATAATAGTGTTTTAAACTTAGAAGAAAATTCTTTTTTATCAGAAAATATTACGTTGTTTCCCAATCCTGTAAATGATGTTTTAACCATTCAAACATCAGAAAACATCAATATAAAAAATGCTATTATTTATAATACTTTAGGAAAAGAACTTTTTACAACTTCAAATCAACAAATAGATTTAAGTACGTTAAGCAAAGGAGTTTATTTTATTAAAATTGTTACGGATTATGGAGAATTATATCAAAAAATTATTAAAGAGTAGTTTTTTATTTGAAATTTTCTCCATATAAAATTTCTGAAAAAGAAATTTCACTCGAACTGACAGCTACTTCTTTATATGCTGTCTTTCCTGTAATTGTCATTTCGACGCTAGGAGAAATCACATAATATAGAGAACACAAAATTGAGCAACTTTATGCGATTTCTCCCTTTGGTCGAAATGACAAACTGCACCTGATCATTTCTGATTTAATTTTTTTTCTCAGTTCTCAAACTAACAGTTAGAGATAGTACAAAGTTACATCGAGTGATCACGCTTTTCCAGCATCATTATATTGAGATGTTTTTTGACTCTAAAAAACAATAAACCTCTTTCAACCTTTTCAATTCCTTTTACCCGATTATAAATAAGTTTTTCTATTTTTACCGATATAAATAATTCGCCTTTTGATTTCTATAAATTCATCAGAAAATAAAAAAATCTATTTTGCTTCAGACCAACATTTTGGTGCTCCAACACCACAAGCTAGTTTTCCTCGCGAAAAAAAGTTTGTAGCTTGGTTAGATATTGTTAAAAAAGATGCAGAAGCTATTTTTTTATTAGGTGATTTATTCGATTTTTGGTTTGAGTATAAAACAGTTGTACCAAAAGGATTTGTGAGAGTTTTAGGCAAATTGGCAGAAATTCGCGATAGTGGAATTCCTATTTATTTCTTTATTGGTAATCATGATTTATGGATGAACGATTATTTTGAAAAAGAACTCAACATCCCTGTATATCATGAGCCACAAGAGTTTATCATCAACAATAAAAAATTTTTAATTGGTCATGGTGATGGTTTAGGTCCTGGTGATTATGGTTACAAACGCATGAAAAAAGTGTTTACATTTCCATTATTTAAATGGCTATTTAAATGGCTACATCCAGATTTAGGGGTAAGTTTAGGACATTATATGTCTGTTAAAAACAAACTTATTTCTGGGGATGATGATGCCAAATATTTAGGAGATGATAATGAATGGCTGGTACAATATTGCAAAGAAAAACTTACCGAAAAACACTACGATTATTTTGTTTTTGGGCATAGACATCTTCCTTTAGAAATTAAATTACAAGAAAATAGTACCTACATAAATCTTGGTGATTGGATTCAATATTTTACTTACGGAGAATTCAATAATTCTGATTTTAAATTGTTAAAATTCGATTAAATTCCCCTTTAAATTAAACAAAACCTTAAAAAATCTTTAACCTACTTTTAACAATTCGCAAAATGTTAAAAGTGTAGTTTTGTTTTCATAAAAATAATACTTAATACAATATTACAATGGATGTAGATGTAAGAGCTATTAATGAAAAGATAGAAAAAGAAAGTGCCTTTATAGATATTCTTAGTTTAGAAATGAACAAAGTTATTGTTGGGCAAAAAAAAATGATAGAAAGTTTGTTAATAGGTTTGCTTGGTGATGGTCATATCTTATTAGAAGGAGTACCTGGTTTAGCAAAAACCTTAGCAATTAACACACTATCTAAAGCAGTACAAGCTAGTTTTAGTAGAGTACAATTTACACCAGATTTATTACCTGCAGATGTTGTTGGAACCATGATTTATAACATGAAAGAAAACAACTTCGAAATTAAAAAAGGACCCATATTTGCAAATTTTGTATTAGCAGATGAGATTAACAGAGCACCTGCAAAAGTACAATCTGCATTGTTAGAAGCTATGCAAGAGCGTCAAATTACAATTGGCGATGAAACTTTTAAGTTAGATGAACCATTTTTAGTAATGGCAACTCAAAACCCAGTAGAACAAGAAGGAACGTATCCTTTACCTGAAGCACAAGTAGATCGTTTTATGTTAAAAGTGGTTATTGATTACCCAAAATTACAAGATGAGCAAGTAATTATGCGTCAGAATTTAACAGGTGGCTTTGCAAAAGTAAATCCTGTAGTTTCTGTAGACCAAATTATTAGAGCACGTAAAGTTGCAAATGAAGTTTATATGGATGAAAAAATTGAGAAATATATTCTTGATATCATCTTTGCAACACGTTATCCAGAAAGATACAACTTAGCAAATTTAAAAGATTTAATAAGTTTTGGAGCTTCTCCAAGGGGAAGTATCAACCTTGCAAGAGCAGCAAAATGTTATGCTTTTATAAAACGTAGAGGTTATGTAATTCCTGAAGATGTAAGAGCTGTAGTTTTTGATGTTTTACGTCACAGAATAGGAATTACCTATGAAGCTGAAGCAGAAAACGTAACCTCTGTAGATATTATCAATTCTATAATTAATGAGGTAGAGGTACCTTAATCAATTATCAATGAACAATTATCGGTTTTAAACTGATAAATGATAACTGTTAAATGATAATTGAAAAAATGGAAACAAAGGAAATACTTAAAAAAGTTCGTAAAATAGAAATTAAGACAAAACGTTTGTCTAATGATATTTTTGGAGGTGAATACCATTCATCATTCAAAGGACGTGGTATGACTTTTTCTGAAGTAAGACAGTACCAGTTTGGTGATGATATAAGAACAATTGATTGGAATGTTACTGCTCGTTACAACGAACCTTATATTAAAGTTTTTGAAGAAGAACGCGAATTAACAATGATGTTGTTAGTTGATGTTTCTGGTTCTGAACTTTTTGGAACATCTACCCAATTTAAAAAAGATACTGTTACAGAAATTGCTGCAACATTGGCATTTTCTGCAACGCAGAATAACGACAAAGTTGGGTTAATTTTATTTTCTGATGATGTTGAGCTTTTCATCCCTCCTAAAAAAGGAAAAAGTCACGTTTTAAGAATTATTAGAGAATTAATAGAGTTTAAACCTAAAAGTAAAAAAACCAATATTGCTGCTGCTTTAAAGTTTTTATCTAGTGTGATGAAAAAAAGAGCCATTGTTTTTATGTTATCTGATTTTATGGATGATGATTATGAAAAAACATTAAAAATAGCCTCAAAAAAACACGATTTAACAGGCATTAGAGTTTTTGATAAACACGATGAAGAAATTCCTAATTTAGGAATGGTACCCATGTTAGATTCAGAAACTGGTAATATTCAATTGATAAACACTGCATCAAAATCTGTAAGAACAAGTTACAAAGCAAATGCATTACGTTTAAACGATTATTATGTAAATATGTTTAAAAGAAGCGGTGCAGGTGCAGTAAATACTAGAGTTGATGAAAACTACGTAAAAAAGTTATTGGGTTATTTTAAAAATAAAGGAAGGTAGTAACACCGTTACTTTTACAAATGAAAAAACATATTTTATACATATTACTATTTATTTCTACCATCGGTTTTGCACAAAAACCTATGGTAAAAGCAGCAATTGACACCACCAATATTAGAATTGGTGAACAATTTACTTTAAAAATTTCTGTGGATGAAACCCAGAATGTAATTCTACCAAAATTACAACTACAGGGCTTAGAAATTATAGACTCAACTAAAGTTGATACCATTAAAAATTCGTTAATAAGAAAGTATATTTTAACAGGTTTTGATAGTGGAGCTTTTTACATTCCCCAACAACATATTTTTGTAAAAAACCAAGCCTACTTAACAGATTCTTTGTTAGTAAATGTTGCTACGATTGCTATTGATACAACCAAAGTAAAAAAGTTTCCTATAAAATCTATTAAAAGTGAACCTTTAACTTTTGATGATTACAAGATATACATTTACATTCTTTTAGCTGCTCTAGCTATTATTGGTTTTTGGATTTATTGGTTTGTCATCAGAAAACAAAAAGTAGAAGTTGAAGAAGAAACCTATAAAGCTTTACCTCCTTATGAAGAAGCTATTTATAAGTTAAATGAATTAGATGAAAAATTATTGTGGCAAAACAATAAAGTAAAAGAATATTACTCTGAATTAACAGAAATTGTGCGTGGTTATATAGAGAGAGAACTAAAAGTACCTGCTTTAGAAAAAACAACGGATGAAGTTTTAGATATGATTAAAGACTTTAAAAAATCTGAAACGATAGAAACATCAGAAGAAACTATTAGAAAGTTAAAAGATTTATTACGTGAAGCAGATTTGGTAAAGTTTGCTAAATCAAAACCTTTGGCTTTAGAAATAGAAGAAGACAGAAAAGATGCACAAGATATTGTGAGTAATTTAAAACCTAAACCAATTATTGAAGAGAATGATGATGAATTGGAATAATTTTGAATTTAACAATCCGGAGTTTCTGTGGCTGCTCATTTTAATTCCAATTTTGGCAATCTGGCACTTTTTTATGCGTAAAAAAGATGCAGCTGTTTTAATAATGCCAAGTATAAGAGGTTTTAAAACAGACTCTATTTTATCAAAATTAAAACCACTTTTATATCTTTTAAGATTATTGGCACTTATAGCTATTATTATTGCATTGGCTAGACCAAGAAACGTTTCTGTAAGTAAAAAAACGAAGAGTAATAGAGGAATCGATATTGTAATGGCAATTGATGTTTCTGCAAGTATGTTGGCTAAAGATTTAAAACCTAACAGACTTGAGGCTCTTAAAAAAGTTGCCATAAATTTTACGAATAGAAGACCTAATGATAGAATAGGAATTGTTGTTTATGCAGGTGAAAGTTTTACTCAAACACCAATTACAAGTGATAAAGGCATTGTAAAACGCACTATTTCTGAATTGAAATGGGGACAATTAGAAGGAGGAACAGCAATAGGAATGGGCTTAGGTTCTGCTGTAAATAGGTTAAAAGAAAGTACCGCAAAAAGTAAAGTAATTATTTTATTAACAGATGGTGTAAATAATACAGGAAATATTGATCCAAGAACTGCTACAGATTTAGCAAAAGAATTAGAAATTAAAACCTACACCATAGGAATTGGAACCAATGGCATGGCAGATTTTCCTTATAATATTGATCCAAGAACAGGAAAAATAAACTTTATAAAACAAAAAGTAGAAATTGATGAAGCTTTGCTAAAAGAAATTGCTACAGAAACTCAAGGAAAGTATTTTAGAGCAACAAATAACGAATCTTTAAAAGAAATTTATGATGAAATTGACAAGCTCGAAAAAACAAAAATAGAAGAATTTAAATATTATAATTATCAAGAAAAATATAGAATTTTTGTTTTCTTAGGACTTGGGTTCTTGTTGTTAGAATTTTTGTTAAGGAATACATTATTTAAATCATTTATTTAAAATGTTGTGTAACTGTGTAATTGTTGAATCGTTTAATTGTAAAAGACATCATTAATTAATGAAACGAGGAAATTTAAAAAAATAGGTGTCTATTTTATAGGATTTAATCACAATTACACAAATAAACAATTACACAAATAAACAATTACACGATTAAACAAAACAAGATGTATATATTTTCATTTGAAAAATTAGAAGTTTGGAAAGAGGCAATTCAGCTTTCTAAAGAAATATACAAAGTAACTTCTACTTTTCCTAGTGATGAAAAATTTGGATTAATAAGTCAAATTAGAAGGGCTACTAATTCAATTGCAGCAAATTTAGCAGAAGGAACATCGAGAATTACAAATAAAGACAAAGCACATTTTACAACCATCGCATTTAGCAAAACAATGGAAGTTTTAAATCATTTAATATTATCAAAAGAACTAGAATTTATTTCTGAAAAAGAATATTTAAAATTAAGAGAACAAATTTATAAAATATCTAATATGCTTAATGCATTAAGAAATTCACAAATTAAAAAAGTGTAAACGTTTAATTGTGTATTAGTTAAAATGCTACAGTTACACAAATAAACAATTACACGATTACACAATATAATCAATGTACAAAATAGAAGAACCAATTTATTTTTCACTACTAATAATCATTCCAGCAATGATTGTTGTTTTCTTGTTGGTTTTATGGTGGAAAAAAAGAACACAGAAAAAATTTTCTGACATCAACTTGTTGCAAAAATTAGCTCCAAATACATCAACATTTAAATCAGTTTTAAAACTGGTCTTTTTACTTTTAGGAATTAGTTTTTTAATTATTTCTCTAGTAAATCCCAAGATGGGAACTAAACTAAAAACAGTAAAAAGAGAAGGTGTAGATATTGTGTTTGCGTTAGATGTTTCTAAAAGTATGTTGGCAGAAGATATTGCTCCTAATCGTTTAGAAAAAGCAAAACAAATTATTTCTAAGACTATTGATAAATTAGGTAGTGATAGAGTTGGTATTATTGTGTATGCAGGTAATTCGTATCCACTTTTACCTATTACTACAGATCATGGAGCTGCAAATATGTTTTTACAAAACGCCAATCCAGATATGGTTTCTAGCCAAGGAACAGATATCAATGGAGCGTTAGAATTGGCAAAAACGTATTATAATAATGATGAGCAAACCAATCGTTTTTTAATTATTATTTCTGATGGAGAAGATCATCAAGAAGAAACAAAACAAGTGGCACAAACTTTGTCTAATGAAGGTGTAAAGGTTTATACAATTGGTGTTGGTACAGAAAATGGAGGCCCAATTCCTATGCGTGTAAATGGTGCTATGATTGGCTATAAAAAAGATAATAAAGGAGAAACTGTAATTACAAAACGTAAACCGAATGTTTTAGAAGGTATTGCAGATGCTGCAGAAGGGCAATATATTGATGGTAATGTTACAGAAAGACCCGTAAAAATAATTGCCGACATTGTTGCAAATGCTGAAAAAAACGAATTTGAAACCAAACAGTTTTCTGATTACAAAGACCAATTTCAATGGTTTTTAGCAATCGGATTGCTATTCTTACTCATAGATATTTTCTTATTTGACAAGAAAACAAAATGGCTTAAAAAAGTTGATTTGTTTAACGAAGAAAAAACAAAAAAATAATTATGAAAAAATTACCTTACATTTTAGTCGTTTTTTTGATGTTATTTTCATCCAAAGAAATTGTAGCACAGAAAGATTCTATTGCACAACAACGTAAAGCTAGAAAATTGCTGAGACAGGGAAATGAATTATATAATAAAAAACAATTTACAGACGCTTCTGTTGCCTATCAAAAAGCTCTAGGAAATAATACTAAATATGATAAAGCAGCCTATAATTTAGGGAATGCATTGTACCAAAATAGTAATTTTAAAGAAGCTGTACCCCAATATGAATTAACAGCAGAAACAGCAAAAGACAAATTTACAAAAGCAGAAGCATACCACAATATTGGCAATGCAATGATGGAGCAAAAACAATATCAGCCTGCTGTAGATGCTTATAAAAACTCGTTAAGAAACAACCCTAATGATGATGAAACACGTTATAATTTAGCCGTTGCTCAAAAATTATTAGAGAAAGAAAAACAAGATAATAAAGACGATAAAAACAAGGATAACAACAAAGACAATAATAAAGATAAGGATAAAAAAGACAAAGAGGGAAAGGATAAAGACAAAAATAAGGATCAGAAAGACGGAGACGATAAGGACAAAAAACAAGACAAAGATAAAGATGATAAGGGAGATCAAGACAAAGACAAAGACAAAGACAAAAAACAAGACCCTAAAAATAACGAGAAAAAAGAAGATCAAAAGCCAAAACCTCAACAAGGAAAAATGTCTCCTGAACAAGTAAAACAATTACTAGAAAGTTTAAACAACGAAGAGAAAAAAACTCAGAAAAAAATGAATGCTCAAAAAGCAAAAGGAAAAAAAGTGAAACAAGAAAAAGACTGGTAGTTTTAAAATTGTGTAACTCTTTATTCGTTTAAAAGTTTAATTGTATTGAAAATAAATGAAAAGTAAATTAATATTCATATTTCTATTTTTAACAACTATTTCTTTAGTTGCTCAAGATGCTACTTTAACAGCAAAAGTGAGTAAAAATAAATTGGGTTTAAACCAGCGTCTTAGAATAGAATTCACAATTAATAAACAAGGAGGAGATAATTTTACGCCTCCAAATTTTACAAATTTTAAAGTAGTTGGTGGCCCTAGTCAATCTATTAGTCAATCTTGGGTTAATGGAAGAGCTAGTTTTTCTCAATCTTATACCTATATTATTCAACCAAAAAGAAAAGGAGATTTAACTATTGGAGCTGCAAGCATAAAAATTGCAGGAAAAACAATAAAAACTGAGCCAATAAAAATTATCGTTTTGGATGCTGTAGACATTCCAAAAAACCCAAATGACCCTAATTATATTGCAGAACAGAATATTCACTTAGTTGCAGAAATATCTAAATCTAGACCTTATGTTGGTGAAGGTGTTTATGTAGAGTATAGATTATATGTAAGTGAAAACGTTAATGTTTACAATTATGGAGTTTCTGAAGCGCCAAAATATAATGGTTTTTGGCATCAAGATATTAAAATTTCTGGTCAGCCTCAAGTAAAAATGGGTAAGTATAATGGTGAAGATTACAGGTATGTTGTTATGCAAAAAGCTTTATTGGTACCAACAAAAACAGGTAAACTAACCATTGACCCTATGAAAATGGAGGTTGTAATTGGTGTGCCATCAGGCAGAGCAGATTTTTTTGGTAATGCAATTACTAGAAATATTAAAAGAGAATTTGCCTCTGCAAAAAAAATAGTGAGTCCTAGAAGTTTACCTTTAGAAAACAAACCTTTAGATTTTACAGGTGCTGTTGGTAATTTTAAATTTGATGTTTCTTTAAGTAAAGAAGTCTTAAAAGCCAATGAAACTTCTCAAATAAAAGTAGCCGTTTCAGGTAGAGGAAATTTAAAATTATTTGAATTGCCAGAAGTTACAACTCCTGTTGAGTTAGAAAAATATCAACCAGAAAGAAAAGAAAGTGTTAGAGTAAGAGCAAATGGAATTTCAGGTGCTGTGTCAGATTTATACACAGTAGTACCTCAATACAAAGGAAAATATAAAATACCTTCTGTTTCATTCTCGTATTTTAATCCTAATGAAAAAAAATACCATACAATTACCACAGAAGATTTTTTTGTTGATGTTTTAGAAGGAAAAGAATTAAAGCCTACTATTGATGCAGATGCAGTTCAAAAACAAAACGTAAATTCTACAGGTAAAAACTTTAGATATATTCAAACAAAAAGTAATTTAGAACTTTTAGATAGTTATGATTTCTATAGATCAAATTTATTTTATCTTTTATTATTATTGCCTTTGATTGCAATTCCTATCGGAATTTTCATCGCAAAAAGAAATGAAGCAAGAGATAATGATGTTATTGGTAATAAAACTAGAAAAGCAGAAAGATTGGCTAAAAAATATTTATCTGAAGCTAAAAAACAATTGGGTAAAAAAGAACCTTTTTATGAGGCGTTAGAACGTGCTTTACACAATTATTTAAAAGCGAAATTGGGTATTGAAACAGCAGATATCAGCAAAGAAAAAATTACCGAAATTTTAGAAAATAAAAATATTGAAACAACAACAATTCATCAATTTATTGAGGTTTTAAAACACTCTGATATGGCACGTTATTCACAAATATCAACTACAGAAATGGAGGATGAATTTGAAAGAGCAAAACAAGTTATTGTGCAACTAGATAAACAATTGTAATAAGATGAAGAAACTATTTTTTTTATTATTGATAATTACAAATTCTGTTACAGCACAAAATGTAGACAGCTTATTTGTGGCTGCTAATAATTTATACAAAGAGGGCAAATTTGAAGAAGCTATTGAAAAGTATAAAAAAATAGAAGGACAAAAGTTAGTATCGTCTGAACTGTATTATAATTTAGGTAATTCTTATTATAAATTAAACAAAGTTGGCCCAACAATCTATTATTATGAAAAAGGACTGAAATTGAATCCTTTAAATGAAGATATTAAAAATAATTTAGTCTTTGCAAAACGTTTAGCACTAGATAATATTGAACAGTTGCCACAAACTGTTTTACAAAAATTTAATAAAAATTATTTGCAAAAACTATCTTACAATCAATGGGCAATTGTAGTTGTTGTGTTTTCAATATTGGCTAGTTTATTATTTATTTTATTTTATTTTGCTGAAATTCCGCTAAAAAAAAGGTTCTATTTTATAAGTAGTGTTGTAAGTTTTTTCTTTTTAATCGCCTCACTTTTTATCACTTATAATCAATATAATATTTCTAAAAATACAGTTGAAGCAATTGTTTTTGCTGAAAAAACAGATGTAAGAAATGCACCAACTTTAAACTCTGAAGAAGTTTTTACTTTGCATGAAGGTACAAAGGTACTTGTGCTAGATGCTATTGATAATTGGAAAAAAATTAAAATAGCCGATGGTAAAATAGGTTGGATTATTAGAGAAAAAATTAAAGAATTATAGTACTTCAACACAAAAATTAAAACTTATCTTATAAAAATAGTAGAAAATTAATTTTTAATTCTATTTTTAAAATCTCTTATAAAAATATTTATTTTTTTGTAAGTTATTAAAATTCAGTATTTTAAAAACATAGGTTTTGTAAAATTAATTTTATAAATCTATCCTATTACTTTTAAGCGTAAGAAATGAAGTCTTCTAGTATACCAAAAAAAGGGTTTGCAGCATTAAAATCTCATTTTAAATCAGATATTATTTCTGGCTTTAGTGTTTCTTTAATTGCTTTACCATTATGCTTAGGGATTGCAATTGCATCTGGTGTACCTCCTTTAGCAGGTTTAGTTACTGCTATAATTGGTGGTGTTTTAGCCTCTAGAATTTCTGGAACTTTTGTAACTATTAGTGGTCCTGCTGCAGGTTTAATTGTAATTTCTTTGAGTGCAGTAGAAAGCTTAGGATATGCTAATGCATTAGGTACTATTTTAGTTGCTGGAATTTTTGTTGCCTGTTTTGGGTTTTTAAAAGTAGGTAAAATTGGAGATTATTTTCCTTTACCTGCTGTACATGGTATGTTAGCAGCAATTGGAGTGATTATTATTGTAAAACAACTTTTTCCTGCATTAGGAATTCCTTTTGTAAAAGGGAGTGTCTTTTCTTTATTAATACAACTTCCTAAAAAACTAATAGAAACCAATTTAGAATGTTTGTTAATTGCAGTAGGCACTATTATTATTCTTATTGTACACTCTAGAGTAAAAGTAAAATGCTTTCAAATGATACCTGCTCCACTTTGGGTTTTAATTTTTTCTATATCTGCTGCTGCAATTATTGGTACAGAGCATTTAAGTATGGTAGATATGCCAGACAATTTGTTTGGTGAAGAGGGTTTTCAATTTCCATCTTTTACCAAAATAGCATCTAGTGCTTTTTGGGTAGCTGTAATTGGTTTTGCTTTGGTATCTGGTATAGAAAGTTTACTAAGTGCTAAAGCTGTAGATACATTAGATCCTTATAAAAGAGAATCTAACCTAGATAAAGATTTAGTTGCTATGGGCTTAGGGTCTTCTGTTGCTTCTTTAATTGGAGGGTTGCCTATGATTTCTGAAATTGTACGTTCTTCTGCTAACATTTCTTATGGAGCAAAAACACAGTGGGCAAATTTTTATCACGGTCTATTTTTATTAATTTACCTTTTTATTGGTGTTGTAATTATAGAAATGATTCCTATTTCTGCATTGTCTGCTATGCTGGTTTTTACAGGTTTTAAATTGGCTTCTCCAAAAGAATTTAAAGAAATGTATAGCATAGGAAAAGTTCAATTTTTAGTATTTATTACTACACTTATTGCTGTTTTGGCAACAGATTTAATTGTAGGTATTGCTATTGGAATTTTAACCCAATATATATTCTCTTTAATTTATGGTACAAAATTAAACGAGTTATTCCGTTCTAAATTATCAGTAAGTAAAGAAAATGACAAGACTATATTAAACTTAAAAGGAGCTCAAATTTTTTCTAATTACTTATCTCTAAAAAAACAAATTGATTGTTTTTCTAGAGATTGTAAAAAAGTAACTGTAAATTTTACACAAACTTCTTTTGTAGGCCATACAGTTGTAAAACATCTTAAGGCTTTACAAGATAGAAAACTACAACAAGGTGTAATTTTAGAACTTTTACATTTGGATGAATTACAACCAATGTCTAAGCATCCTTTAGCAGATAGAATTAAAAAAAGTTAAAACATCTGTATCACTGCATAATAAATGGGCATTCCTATTGTAATATTAAAAGGAAAAGTAACACCTAAAGCCATTGGTACATAAATACCAGTATCTGCTCTAGGTTCTGCTAGTTTCATAGTTGCTGGTACTGCAATATAAGAAGCACCTGCACCTAAAATTGCAAATAACAATCTATTACCATCACTATCAGTTACATATTGACTTAAATAAGCAACAATTACACCATTTAAAAGAGGAACAACGATACCGAAAACAAATAAGAAAATACCATGTTTTTTAAATCCTTTAATTCTGCTTGCAGTTACCATACCCATTTCTAAAAGAAATAATGATAAAAATCCTTTAAAAATATCTGTTGTAAAAGGCTCAATTCCTCTTGCTTGAGAAGCATCTGCTATTAAACCAATTACCAAACTACCAATTAGCATTAAAACACTACCACCAGTAAAAGAATGTGCTACTAATTTAGGAATTGACTTATTTTTTTTCTGAGTTCTATCAAAAATAACAATTAAAACAACCCCAACAATAATTGCTGGCGATTCCATTATTGCCATAATTGCAACCATGTGTCCTCCAAAACTAATACCTTGGTTTTCTAGAAAAGAAACTGCTGTTACAAAAGTTACAGCACTTACAGAGCCATAAGCTGCTGCAATTGCACCAGCATTTGGTATGCCTACTTTTTTCTTCAATAAAAAGAAAGTATAAATTGGTACAACTACAGAAAGTACAATTGCAAAAATTATTGAATAAATAATTTCTGCATCAAACTCACTATGAGATAGTTCTTGACCTCCTTTAAACCCAATTGCAAATAATAAATAAAGAGAAATAAATTTTGAAGAAGATTCTGGTATTTTTAAATCACTTTTTACCATCGTTGCTATAATTCCTAAAACAAAGAATAGCAAAACAGGGTTTGTTAAATTACTAATTAAAACATCTACATTCATTTTTTTGGTTTTTTTTGATGCAACAAAACTATAAGCAATTATTCATATATTTTTATTTAAATTTGTTATACATAACATAAATAATTTTTATGAACTTTACTTTACATCAACTAAAAGTATTTACCACAATTGTAGAACATAAAAGTATTACAAAAGCTGCTAATGACTTAAATATGACGCAACCTGCAGCTTCTATTCAATTAAAAAATTTTCAAGATCAGTTTGATATTCCTTTATCAGAAGTTATTGGGAGGCAATTTTACGTATCAGATTTTGGAAAAGAAATTTACACAATTGCAGATGATATTTTAAAAAAAACAAACGAAATTCAATACAAAACTGAGGCTTTTAAAGGGCTATTGTCTGGTAAATTAAAAATATCTGTAGTTTCTACAGGTAATTATGTACTCCCCTATTTTTTAAATGGTTTTCTTAAAGAACATCCAAAGGTAGAGTTGGTTTTAGATGTTTCTAACAAAGCACAGGTTATTAAAGATTTAGAACAAAATTTGGTTGATTTTTCTTTAGTAACTGTAAGTCCAAGTCATTTAGATTTAGATGAATTACCAATAATGGAAAACAAACTAGTATTGGTAGCATCTAAAGAAAACAAACTGACCAAAACTAAAGGAGAATCTATTTTTAAATCTACTCCTTTAATTTATAGAGAAGAAGGTTCTGGAACTAGACATACCATGCAAGAATTTTTTAAGAAGGAAAAAATATCGCCTAAAATAAAACTAGAACTAACATCTAATGAGGCAATTAAACAAGCTGTAATTGCAGATATTGGAGTTTCTATTGTATCGCTTTTAAGTATAAAAAATGAGTTACAACAAAACGAACTAAAAATAATACCTGCAAGAGGTTTGCCCTTAACATCTGAGTGGAAACTAATTTACTTAAAAAAGAAAAAGCTTTCACCAGTAGCAAAAGCTTTTTTAAATTATGTTAAAACAGAAAGAGAAAATGTTTTTGGCAATTACTATAGTTGGTTAAAAACAATTGATTTTAGATAATCTATATAAAATAGAGAAAGTTGGCATGTACTTAATATTGGTAAAGTACAAGTCTATTTTTTTAAATTTTATTAGCTAAAATAAAACCAAATCCATAACAAAGCAGTTTCTTTTTTTGTTAAAAGCTATACTTTTTAAAGGATTAAATAAATTTTGAACTATTTAATTCAATAAATTCTTTTGCAGTTATTGGTTTTTTACCTGTAATCATTTCATAATCGTTTGTAGTTTTTGTAAAACTTCCAGCTTCTATAGCTGAATACAAATAACCCATAAAATCTACTAACTCTTTTGGTAAATTATAGCTAAGTAAGGTAGCTTTATATTCATCATTAGTAGGTGAAATATTTGTTATTTTTTTTTCTAAAACATTACTAAAAATTTCAGCAAATTGTTCGTGACTTAAGGACTCACTTCCTGTTAGTGTGTATTCTTTTCCAAAATGTTTTTCTGGTTTTGCTAGAATAGTTTTGCTAGCAGTAGCTACATCATTTACATCTATATAAGCTGTTTTACTGTTTTTTGTAGGTAAATAGATTATTCCGTTTTTAATTGCCTCTGCATCATAATTAATAAAGTTTTGAAATATAAAATTAGGCTTAATTATAGTATAATTTATACCACTTTCTATAATTGCTTTTTCTGTTTTACCAAAAGAATTATTTTGTGTTTTCTCTGCACCATACAATGAAGAGTATAAAATAAATTTCACATTTGATTTTTTAGCCTCTTCAATAAAAGTTTCAACTTTTTTGTTAAAATCAGTAAAATTTGGAGGAGCAATTAAAAAGATTTTCTCAATTCCAATAAGGTTGCTTTTAAATGTTTCTGGTTTATTCCAATCAAATATATCTCTAGATACTGCTCTATTAGCAATTTTGTCCTCTAAAAGTTTATTTAAAACTGCATTTCCAAATGTTCCTGTAGAACCTGTTACTAAAATCATTTTATTGTTTTTTTAAGTTAATAGTTTATATTTGTTACACAAAGAAACTAATAATAGTTTTAATTTGTAACAGTTACCAATTGGTAACAATTATAAATAGTGGTAACTTTTAAGTAACTAAAAAGATGACAGATTTTAAAGAAATAGGCGATTGTCCAATAACAAAAACCTTGGGGTTTATTGGTGGAAGATGGAAAACAATAATTCTTTACATACTTGGTGATAGAACTCTTAGATTTGGAGAAATCTCTGCTCGTATTCCAGCAATTTCTAGAAAGGTACTAACAGAACAATTAAAAGAACTTGAAAAAGATGGCATCTTAAATAGAAAAAAATTTAATGAAATTCCACCAAGGGTTGAATATTCAGTTACAGAATTTGGAAAAAGCCTAAAAAATGTATTAAAAGAAATGGAAAAATGGGGAACAGAAATAGAATAATTAGATTTTACAAAGGATTAATTAAAATAGTGTTTGTTGTTTTTATTGATATAAATTACTCGATAATTATTTTAAATACTTAAAAAAATCTAAATCTACAGAGTTTCTAAAACACTGGTATCTATTTCATCATCTTTAATTATTGAAGGAAAAATAGTTGGAGCGATCTTTTTTACAGGACTATATAAAATAGATTTCTTTAATGTTTCCTTTTCTATAAAAGGAATTGTATCATTCATTTTTCCAAAGAAAATAAAAACTACACTTAAAATTAAACCTATTTTTAAGGCTCCAAAAACACCACCCAAAATCTTATTTATAATACCTAAAGAAGCAAAATCTGCTAATTTTGTTAGTGTTTTTCCTATTAAAGCTATGGTAATAATTATAATAACAAAAGTAATAGCAAAGGCCGCTAAAGAAATATATTCTTCACTCCAAGAAACAGATTCTTTTAAATAATCACCAATAAAATATGAAAATTTTATAGCTCCATAAACTCCACCAATCAAAGCTACTAAAGAAGCAACTTCCACAAAAAGTCCTTTCATTAACCCTCTTACAAACCCAAAAATTAACAATGCAGCTATTACAATATCAAAAGTATTCATGAAAATATTTTTTATCAAACCTACATCTTTTTTTTACAATTTAAAAATGGCATTTGTATCTTTACAACTTCTAAAAAAATAGAACATGCCAAATACAACTACATTAAAAGAAAAATGGGATTTATTAGTTGATAAACTAACCCATCAATTTGCAGATGGAGATGAGTTAAGTATGGATGGAATCATATATTTAGTTGGTGTACAAGAACTTGGTCAGGGTCATAGAGCATTTAAAAAAGATGAAAAAGTAAACTTAATGCACATTGCTATATGCAAATTATTAGAACCTTATGATTATTATGAGTTCGACTATTTTGATGATGAAGGTTGGCCACATTATAAAATAATAACAGAACTGCCAAATTTAAAACCAGGAGAGCAAACTGTTTTAATGAAAGAAGCAATTGTGAACTATTTTGAAACACTAACTTACCTTTAATTGAGAATTAGTACTTTTGGTACACTTATTGAAAACAGTTTACTAGCAACAAAAAAAATCAACTTTTAAAAAGATGAAAAAAATACTAGCTTTTATATTCTTAATTTCTTCATTTGCAAACGCCCAAAATATTGTTAATGCAACAATGTCACCAACCTTAAAAACGGATTGGGTTATTTTATATAAAATTGAAGGAGCAACACAAAAATTTGTTCAAAACTCTAAAATTAAAATTGATACTATTTTTATTGATGGAAAAAAACAAGCTGTTGGAAATTTTAGTTTTACACTCCCTGAAAATACTGAAATTGGAGCTTATAGAGTAAGTTATAAATTACAAGATGCTGGTTTTGTAGATTTTATTTTTAATAAAGAAAACATAAGCTTTCATTTTGATCCAAATAATCCAAACAAATCTGTAGTATTTTCAGAATCTAAAGAAAATATTGTTTACAAAAATTATACAGACGCTGTTACAGAAGCTCAACAAGAACTAAATACAATACAAGTAGAATTTCTAAAAAACCCAAAATCTAAATTAAAAAGTAAGTATCGATCAGCTTTAAAAGAGGTAAAAAAGGTTCAGCAAAAATATCAAAATCTTTCAAATGGTATGTTTGTTAATTCTTTAATAAAAGCATCAGAAAAAAATAATCCTTCAGAAATTATTGCATATACGAATGCATATATGTCTAATACTAAAAATACTTTTTTTGATAACATCAATTTTGCAGACAAAAAGCTTTTAAATTCTCCTTTTTTGGTTGATAAAATCACTGATTATATTTTCTTTATGAATCAGTCTGATAACAAGGAAATGCAAACAAAACTCTATAAAGAATCTATTTATACAGTACTCTCTAAAATTAAAGAATTAACCTTTAAAAAACAAGTAATTGAATATTTAGTTGGTCAGTTTGAATTGTCTAAAAACATAGAAGTAATCGATTATTTATTACAAAAATATAGAGGTTTACCTTACAACATTAAAAATAACTCATTTTTATCAGAAAAAATTTCACTTTTTGCAACAGAAGTAGGTAGAACTGCTCCAGATTTTTCTTGGAGAGAAGGAAATCAACCTTATAGATTGTCTCAATTAAATGGTGCTGAAAATTATATTTTGGTTTTTTGGAGTACTACTTGTTCTCATTGTTTAAGAGAAATACCTAATTTACATGCCTATATAAAAGGAAATAGAAACGTTAAAGTAATTGCGTTTTCTTTAGAAAACGATAAATATGGTTGGGAAAGTTATAAAACAAATTTATATGGATGGCACAATGTTTTAGGACTCAATAAATGGGAAAATAAAATAGCAAGAACTTATAATATTCATTCTACACCAAGTTATTTTATACTAGATGCTAATAAAAAAATTATTGCAAAGCCAGAGGGTTTAAAAGATGTAAAACTATTTTTTGATTAAAATTAATGGTTAAAAGATTCCTTTTTTTGTTCATTTTTTTAATGAGTTGCCCTGTTATTTGTCAGCAAAACTTTAAAATTAATGACGATTTACCAGATTTTAAATTATGGATGTTAGATGGAAGTAGATTAACCAAAAATGACGTTAAAGATAAAGTAGTGGTTTTTAAATTTTGGTTTACATCTTGTATGCCTTGCTTAACAGATATACCAAATTTAAATAAATTTGTAGAACAATTTAAAAACAATAATGATATTCTTTTTATAGCACCAGCTTTAGATAGAAAACCCGTTATAGAGAAATTATTAAAAGTACATCCTTTTCATTTTAAAATTGCTTATTCTGCTATGGATGTTAGTAGCATTTTTAATAAAAAACAAGTGTATCCCTCCTATTTTGTGATTGATAAAAAAGGTAAATTTTCTTATATTGATAATGGCAGTAAAAAATCTGAATTTAAAGATTTAGAACAAGCGGTTTTAAAAGCATTAAAGTAATCGTAACTATTTTTTAGTCTGTTTTAAAGAAGAAAACAGAATGCCTATTATTACTAAAACTGCTCCAAAAAACTGCACTAATGTTAAGCTCTCATTTAAAAAAAATCCCGCTAAAATAATGGTTGATATAGGACCAAAACCAGAAACGATTGCAAAATTAGAAGAATTGATTATTTTTATAGAAGTACTTACTAAAAAAGAAGGTATTACAGTTGCAAAAAACGCAATTAGAAAACCATAACCATAAACTTGCCAAGGCAAATTAAATAAATCTGTTGTACCCATAAAACTAAAGTGGATAAAAACACAAAAACATGAAACTAACATTGCATAAGCTGTAAATTTTACCACACCAAACTTAGGAATTAACCAACCACTTCCTACCAAATAAGAGGCATAGGTTATAGCACTTAAAAGCACAAAAAAGCCTCCTAAATAAACATTGCTTCCTGTAAAAGCAACTTCATCAGAAAAAGCAATTACAATACCTACATAAGATAAAAAGATAGCTAGCGTCTGAAATTTTGTAATTGGTTGCTTAAAAAATAAACGATTTAATATAATTACAATTGTTGGGTATACAAATAAAATAATACGTTCTAAACTAGCTTTTATATAACTTAAACCTTCAAAATCGAAATAACTTGCCAAATAATAACCAACAATACCAAAAAACACCACCCAATAAAAATCCTTTTTTGTAGTGATAACTTCCTTATTTTTATTCCTGTACAAATAGGCGATTACTATATAAAATGGAAAAGAAAAAAGCATTCTTAATAATAACATGGTAATAGCATCTACATTATATGCGTAGGCAAGTTTTACCATTACTGCTTTTGATGAAAAAAGTACAACTCCTAAAATTCCTAAAAAAACACCAAGCCAAAATTTTTTTGTAACCATAAAACTAAAGTAATCTTTAGCATATAGATAGTTCGTTTTCTATTTTTATGATTACGATGTTCAGGGAGATAAATATGCAAATAAATATTTAAATCTTAATTAAGTGTAGAATAACAAAAATTGATTAAAAATGCAGAAAAGCATCTTCTAAATGTTCAATTTTTGTTTTATTGTTTTTGATTAAAATAGCAATAATATCAAAACGAACCTCAACATCTAAATCCTTGTCATTTACATAATAATCAGTAGCAGAAACTATTAATTTTATCTTTTTATCATTTACAGCATCTTGAGGGTTTTCAAAATAATCTGAACTTCTTGTTTTTACTTCTACTGCAACTAAAGTTTCTCCTTTTTTGGCAATAATATCTACTTCTGCTTTTAAATAACGATAATTAGTTTCTAAAATTTTATAGCCTTTTTTTAATAAAAAATCGATGGCTATTTTTTCTCCTTCTTTACCAAGTTCATTATGTTGTGCCATTTTTTTAGTTTTAAGAGGCAGTATTCAGTCATCAATAAAACGCTAAAATTGCCAGTATGTTAAATTACAAATTATTGATTACTTTATACATCATCATAAAAAAAAGGATTATAAACTATAATCTTATCTTTTAACAATCATATTTTTATGTAATGTATAAGCTCAAGATAAAGTATTAATTTTTACAAAAAGTTAATTTTACTAATTTTTAAACATTTAAAAACAGAATCTTTATCTTTACTGTATGACACAGACTACCTTAATTTGTTTTTTTGAATACAAAGGTTTTAAAAATAAATGGCAAGCTTTAGGCAGAATGGGCAGACCACCAATTTCGCTTTCAAACACAAACGGATTAACTTTTTTTAAACCTTTAGGAACAGGAAGTGGCAATGGTTTTTCTATAAAACCAGATTTTTCTACCTTTGGGTTTGTTGCTGTTTTTAAAACAGAAGAACAAGCTAAAAAATTCACATTTTCTAATGATTTAAAGCAATATAAAAAAACGGCAACTAACTTTAGTATTGTGTTTATGAAAACCATTAAAAGTCATGGAAAATGGAGCAAAAAAAATCCGTTTAAAAGTAGTGTAGAATTAAATAAAAGCAAACCTTTAGCAGTAATTACAAGAGCTACCATTAAACCCAAATTAGCGTATAAATTTTGGAAAAACGTACCAGAAGTTTCAAAATCTATGGATCATTACAAAGAATTGGTCTATTCTAAAGGAATTGGCGAATTTCCGTTATTAATGCAAGCTACTTTTTCTATTTGGTCCTCTGCAGATGCAATGTTTAATTATGCATATAGCAACCCAAAACATGCAGAAATGGTAAAAAAAACAAGAGAACTTAATTGGTATTCTGAAGAGTTATTTGCACGTTTTGAACCTTATAAAGTAGAAGGGAATTTAATACCTATGTTTCTTTAAAAGAAAAAAAGTCTGTGATAACATTCATTGAGTTTTCTTAAAATTTAGTAACAAAATAATTCAAGACAAACTCGTACTTGTACATTTCCACAAATTCACCAATTTTAATGCTAAATGATGTTGAATAGCTATTTTCAACTTTAATTTCACAAATAAAGGCCTTTGGTTTTCTAAATTTGTAAAATTATTTTAGACTAAATCATAAAATAATTCGTGAATTCGTGGCAAAATTTTAGAGTGCATCATTTTTTAAAAAGTAGGCGTTTGCTCCTTCAAAAAAACTAATTAAAAGACCTTACACTTTTTAAAAAAACTGGTAAGGTTTAGCAATAGGAAATTACATTTATTCTTCAAAAACAACAGCATACTGATAATTACTTACTTTTAACGCAATATTTCGCCCAAAAATTAATGCTCTATTATCTGCTTCATGACCTGCAGGAAAATCAAAAAATACAGGAATATCTGTTGGCACAACATCTAAAATTAACTGCTCTATAGAACTCCCCCAATTTGTAGAATTTTTTTTAACAGCACTCATATTTCCTATAATTACAGCAGTTACTTTTGTAAAATAATTGGCACGTTTTAAACTTTGTAACATCCTATCTATAGCATATTTATATTCGCCAATTTCTTCAATAAAAAGTATTTTATTTTCTGTTGATAATTGACTCTCAGAACCCAGCATAGAGGTTAAAATTGCTAAATTTCCACCAATTATTTGCCCTTTTATTTCTGTTGATGTAGCTTGTACTGAGTTTGACGAAGTACGATTGTATTTAGAAGAGGTAATTTTATAAGTCAAATTTTTGCCAAAAAGCGCTTTTTTAAAAGATGAAATTGTTTCAATAATTTCTTCTGATTTTTCTTCTAAACTTGTTGCCATCATTGCATGAATCGTTTCAAAGCCTAAATTATGAATATGATTGTGAAACGCAGTAATATCAGAATAACCAATGATCCATTTAGGGTTTTGTTTAAACTTTGTAAAGTTTAATAAATCTAAAATTCTAACAGAGCCATAACCTCCTCTAGCAGCCCAAATAGCTTTTATATTTGGATTGTCTAATGCATCTTGAAAATCTTGGCAACGCTCATTATCAGTGCCTGCAAAATGGTTGTTTTGGTTGAAGATATTTTTGCCTAAAACTACTTTTAAACCCCAACTTTCTACTAGTTTTTTTGCTTTTTTGATGGTTTCTTTTCTGTTTTTTAAAATTCCTGCAGGAGCAACAATTGCAATAGTATCTCCAACTTTTAAATAAGGTGGTGTTTTTAATTTTTCTTGGGCTTTTATAGAAGAGAAACTCATCAATAATAAAAGGAATACAGTCTTTTTCATAGTAAAACTAAATCAGAATTCAAAAATAGGAATATAATAACTATTATGTGCTTATTTAAAAAAATTGTAACTTTATAAAAATTACAAGCCATGGAAAATAGTGTTGAAGAACCAGCAATTGAATACGATAAAATTTATACGTACGCAGATTATTTAAAATGGCGTTTTAAAGAGCGTATAGAAATTTTAAAAGGAAAGGTTTTTAAAATGTCTCCTGCTCCTGCAAGAAATCATCAAGTTACCTCAAGAGAATTGGGTAGAATTTTTGTGAATCATTTTCATAAATCTTCTTGTGAGGTTTATATTGCCCCTTTTGATGTTCGTTTAGTTGATAAAAGAAAAAACTCTACAAAAGACGAAGATATTATTACTGTATTTCAGCCAGATTTATGTGTTATTTGTGATTCTAAAAAACTAGACAAACGTGGTTGTATTGGTGCACCAGATTTAATTATAGAAATTTTATCACCCAGTAATTCTAAAACAGAAATGAAAAACAAATACGAATTGTTTGAAGAAAATGGCGTAAAAGAATATTGGATTGTAGATTATGTGTATAAAACAATTCACAGGTATATTTTACAAAACGGAATTTACATCGGTTTAAAACCACTAATTGCAGAAGAAACTGCCAAAAGTTATATTTTTCCTGACTTACAATTTACAGTTGGAGAAATTTTTGAAGATGAATAATTCCTAAAAAACATGGTTGTTTTGTCGATAAAAAAATCATCAGAATTAAAATTTTAGACCTTTTTTCATCAAAATTAAGTCTTGTTTCTCGGTTCTAATCGTATAAAAATCTATCTCTAGTAAATGTATTTATTTTCAATGTCTTTTAAAACTCGGTTTTTTGTACTTTTGCACTTCAAAAATTAGTAGTAAAAACAAGAGAAATAGGATGAGTACTCCAAAAAGATATACAATTACAGCAGCTTTACCTTACACAAACGGTCCAATACATATTGGGCATTTAGCAGGCGTGTACGTTCCTGCAGATATTTATGCACGTTATTTGCGTTTAACGGGTAATGATGTGGCTTATATTTCTGGTTCTGATGAACATGGAGCTGCCATACCAATGAGAGCTAAAAAAGAAGGAGTTTCGCCTCAAGATATTATCGATAAATATCATGGAATTATTAAAAAATCTTTCGAAGATTTTGGAATTTCTTTTGATAATTATTCTAGAACATCCTCTAAAATTCATCATGAAACTGCCTCAGATTTTTTTACAAAAATGTATAAAGAGGGCGAGTTTGTAGAAGAAGTTTCTGCACAATTGTATGACGAAGAAGCAAACCAATTTTTGGCAGATAGATTTGTTGTAGGAACTTGTCCAAAATGTGGTTTTGAAGAAAGTTATGGAGACCAATGTGAAAACTGTGGAACAAGCCATAATGCTACAGATTTAATCAACCCAAAATCTGCAATTACAGGCAATGTACCTACTGTAAAAGAAACAAAACACTGGTTTTTGCCTTTAGACAAACATGAAGATTTTTTACGCGAATGGATTTTAAAAGGCCATAAAAAAGACTGGAAACCAAATGTGTATGGCCAAGTAAAAAGTTGGGTAGAAGATGGTTTAAGACCAAGAGCAGTAACTAGAGATTTAGATTGGGGTATTCCTGTGCCTTTAAAAGATGCAGAAGGCAAGGTATTATATGTTTGGTTTGATGCACCAATTGGTTACATTTCCTCTACCAAAGAATGGGCAGCAAGAGAAGCTAAAAATTGGGAAGATTATTGGAAAAAAGAGGATACCAAACTGGTACATTTTATTGGAAAAGACAATATTGTTTTTCACTGTATTATTTTCCCTTCGATGTTAAAAGCACATGGAAATTATATTTTACCAGATAATGTACCTGCCAACGAATTTTTAAACTTAGAAGGCAATAAATTATCAACCTCTAAAAATTGGGCAGTTTGGTTGCATGAGTATTTAGAAGAATTTCCAGATCAGCAAGATGTTTTGCGTTATACATTAACTGCAAATGCACCAGAAAGTAAAGACAACGATTTTACATGGAAAGATTTTCAGGCAAAAAACAATAATGAATTGGTTGCCATTTTTGGAAATTTTATAAACAGGGTTGTTGTTTTAACTAACAAATATTACAACGGAATTGTTCCTGTTCCAAACGATTTTACAGAAATAGATGAAGATGTTTTAGCAGCAGTAAAAGAGTTTCCAAACACTATTGGTAAATCTATAGAAAGATACCGTTTTAGAGAAGCAAGCCAAGAATTAATGAATTTAGCAAGATTGGGTAATAAGTATTTAGCTGATGAAGAACCTTGGAAAGTTATAAAAGTAGATGCTGAAAGAGTACAAACAATAATGTATGTTGCTTTGCAAATTTCTGCAGCTTTAGCAGTCGTTTCTGAACCATTTTTACCATTTACTTCAGCAAAATTGAAAGGTATTTTAAATATTGATAAATGTCTTTCTTGGGAAGATATTACTGGTAAAGATGTTTTAATAGCAGAAAATCATCAAATAAACAAAGCAGCATTATTATTTTCTAAGATTGAAGACAAAACAATTGAAGCTCAAATAGAAAAATTACAAGCTACAAAATTAGCAAATGAGCAAGAAAATAAAATAGTAGAACCACAAAAAGAAACTATAGAATTTGATGATTTTACCAAACTAGACATCAGAATTGGTACTATTTTAGAAGCAGAAAAAGTAGCAAAAACTAAAAAACTTTTAAAGTTAAAGGTTGATGTTGGTATTGATACTAGAACGATTGTTTCTGGTATTGCAGAGAGTTTTTCGCCAGAAGATATTATTGGGCAACAAGTGTCTGTTTTGGTAAATTTAGCACCAAGAAAAATACGTGGTGTAGAAAGCCAAGGTATGATTTTAATGACAGATACAACTGATGGAAAATTGGCTTTTGTAGGTCCTACAAAAGAGGTTAAAAATGGGGAGCAGGTAAGTTAGAATAAATCTTTATATTTATTTAATATTATTATGGCAAATAACACACTTTATATAGAAAATTTTGGACCTATTAAAAAGGCTAAATTAAAAGTTAAGGACTTTATGATTTTCATTGGACCACAATCTTCTGGGAAAAGTACTTTAGCTAAATTGATAACAATTTTAAATGATTTTAATTTTAGAAAAAATGATGATTATTCCTTTAAAGATGAGCTTATAAAATATAATATTTTATCTTACGTAAAAACCAATACTGTTATAAAATATCAATCACCATTATTCAACTTTGATTATGACAGTAAAAAAGGTGAAAAAAAACTTGATTATGTTGGAATATATGGAGAATTAAAAGCAATAAATCCTCAAAGCATAAAAGTTGCTAATGCTATTTTAAATGTAATGCTAATTACAATAGCTTTAGATGATAAATTAGATATTCTTAATAGAGAACTTTTAAAGGATAAAAATTTTGGACTAAAAAAGGATTTAATATCTAAATTAAAAGACGATACTAAAAATTTTGCTAAAACTATTCTTGAATTATACGAATTAGACTTTAACTTAGAAAATCTTAATAAACTTTTTTCTCCAATTAATAATTTAATTCCTTTTATAACTCCTTTAGACTCAATGTACATTCCCGCTGAAAGGACACTACTTCCATTAATTAGTGATAATTTAGCAGGCTTACTTAACAATAAAGTAAAATTACCAAATCATATAACTTTTGCTGCTCAAGAATACGAAAAAGCAGAAAAAGAGATAAAGGAATTAGATCTTTCAATTGCAGGAAATTTAAGATTTAAAAGAATAAATAACAAATCGTACATTTATCATAACACTAATCAAAAAATACTTTTAAGTGAAGCTTCATCTGGTGTTCAAACTCTATTACCTCTATTATTAATATTAGAAATTTCTTTTAAAAACAAAAATTATATAAATCTAAATTATGTAGTTGAAGAACCAGAACTAAATCTTTTTCCTGAAGCACAATATCAATTATTAAAACACTTAACAAAAAATTGTTTAGAAACAAATAATAATATAAAATCTAAAAACTTAATAATAACTACTCATAGCCCTTATATTTTAAGTAGTGTAAATAATTTATTATTATCTCACAAAAAGGGTTTAGTTAATAAAGAAAAAATAAATAAAGTTATTAGTTCTAAAAGTTGGGTTAATCCTTTAAATTTTGACGCATATGAGGTTAAAAATGGTAAAGTAAGAAAGATTTTTAATAGTAAAATTGGTTTAATTGAGGATACGATGATTGACGAAGTTTCCGAAATAATAATGGATGATTTTAAAGAAATAGCTTCAATAAATGATTAATCAATTAACAGAAAAATACCCGAATTTAACTAGTGATTCTTGTCATGAAACTCTCAAGGACTCTTTTTTTATTAAAGACACTTTAAATGGAAAATGTTTAACATCATTAAATTCAGAGGGAGCAACCTGTTTTGTTGAAAATACGAATGATGAACAAATAATTTTTGTTGCTGTAGATGCTTGTTTAATTAAAGATACCACTATTAAAAAGTGTGATACATTAGTCACTAAAAATAAAATAATCTGGTTTATTGAATTGAAAGAAATAATTCAATCAGGAACAAGAAAAAAATTTATTAAACGTAAGAAAAATCATCGTAAAAAAGCTTTAAAACAAATAGCTTCAACAATAAATGATTTTAAAAGCAAAGGTATTGATTTTTCGGGATACTTTGTAGCTGGACTAATATGTTTTCCTCCTTTCCCTTCTATTGCTTTACCTACTAATATACCTACAACATCTTCACAAGTTAGAATTTTAGAATTTCAAAAAATATGTGGTTATACTGAACTTCATGAAGGAAATTATATTTCTTTATAAACTCAAAAATGCTAAAAATAGCACATCATTCAATTTATAAGCATCCATTAAAAGAAGGACATCGTTTTCCGATGGAAAAATATGATCTTTTACCTCAGCAATTAATTTACGAAGGAACGTGTACAAAAAAAAACTTCTTTGAACCCCAAATACCTAATAACAAACATTTTTTTACAGTTCATACACCTGAATATTTTTTTGATTTATTAAACATAACTCTTTGTCAAAAAGCAGCAAGAAAAATAGGTTTTCCTTTATCAGAAACACTTATTAAAAGAGAAATGATAATTGCAGATGGCACTCTAAAAGCATCTGAATTTGCATTAAAAAACGGAATTGCAATGAATATTGCAGGTGGAACACATCATGCTTTTTCTAACAAAGGAGAAGCTTTTTGCATTTTAAATGACCAAGCAATTGGTACAAAATATTTACAAAGTAAAGGTTTAGTTGGTAAAGTTTTAATTGTAGATTTAGATGTTCATCAAGGAAATGGTACCGCAGAAATTTTTAAAAACGATGCTACTGTATTTACCTTTTCTATGCATGGCAAAGGCAATTATCCGTTTGTAAAAGAAGTCTCAGATTTAGATATTGCCCTAGAAAATGGAACAAAAGACGCTGAATATTTATCAATATTAAAAGAAACACTTCCAAAACTCATCAACCAAGAAAAACCAGATTTTATTTATTATTTGTGTGGTGTAGATGTTTTAGAAACAGATAAATTGGGTAAATTATCGTTAACTTTAGCTGGTTGTAAAGAAAGAGATCGTTTTGTTTTACAAACTTGTTTTAATTTGCAAATACCTGTAATGTGTTCTATGGGTGGAGGCTATTCTCCAGATATTAAAACCATTATAAATGCCCATGCAAATACGTTTAGATTAGCTCAAGAAATTTATTTTTAATAGTTAAGGTTAAATTCTAAAAATTACTTAATTTTAGAATACAAATTAAATATATGTATAAATAAGATGAAAAAATCTTACCCAAAAGTAAATAAAACTAAGAATTAAAAATTCTATTATAGAGTAAGCAAGTTCTATTAGTTAAGATATTTCTTTTAAGAATCAATGATAATTTCTAAGGATTTATACCCTGTTACCTACTCCCCAGAAAGTACTTTAACCAACCAAAGAATAAAGTAAAAACCAATACCTAAACCACCTAATAAAACTAACAACACAAATAAAATTCTAATATTTTTTGCTGTAAAATTTGTTTTTGTACTCAACCAATCACAAACACCTAAAATCATAATTTTGTTTTTTTATTATTTTTACATTGTCAATTCGATTAATTTCGATGAAAAACTGAAATTATATTGAGATCTAATATACAAGTTAAATTAATTAAACCCCAGTACTTCCAAAACCACCAGAACCACGTTCTGTTTCAGATAAAACAGTAACTTCTTGCCAATTTACTCTTTCGTGTTTTGCAATAATTAATTGAGCAATTCTTTCTCCATCATTGATTATAAAATCATCATTAGATAAATTGACTAAAATTACACCAATTTCACCCCTATAATCTGCATCTACAGTTCCAGGAGAATTTAAAACCGTAATTCCTTTTTTAGCAGCCAAACCACTTCTGGGTCTTACTTGTGCTTCAAAACCAATTGGTAAAGCTATAAACAAACCTGTTTTAACAATGGTTCTCTCTAAAGGTTTTAGTGTAATTGACACATCAATATTTGCTCTTAAATCCATTCCTGCTGCACCTTCTGTTTCGTAATTTGGTGTTGCATGTTTCGATTTGTTAATTAATTGTACATTCATTTATATGGTCTTAATAAATTATATTTTGTGAAAAACTGTAGTCTTTTTACTAAATGTAAATTTTTATAAATAGGTTTTGTAACTTCACAAATATAATAATTAGCAAATGCAATCATCAAAAGATACTAATTTTATTACTTTTGAAATTTTTAAAATATATTTATAATGAGCAATCAGAAAAAAATAGCGGTATTTGGAGGTGGAAGTTGGGCTACTGCTATTGTAAAAATGTTAAGTGAAAACTTAGAGACAGTTGGTTGGTACATGAGAAGTGAACAAGCAATTGAACACATCAAAGAAAATGATCATAACCCTAATTATTTACAATCTGCAGAAGTTTTTGCACGTCAATTAGATTTGTCTAGTGATATAAATTACACCGTAGAAAATTATGATGTACTTATTTTTGCAATTCCCTCTGCTTTTTTAATGAGCGAATTAAAAAAACTGAAGTATTCTTTAAAAGATAAAACTATTTTTTCTGCAATTAAAGGGATTGTGCCAGAAACAGGACTAATTATTGGTGAGCATTTTAATAAAGAATATAATATTCCTTTAAAAAATATTGGTGTAATTACAGGTCCTTGTCATGCAGAAGAAGTTGCTATGGAACGTTTATCTTATTTAACAATTGCTTGTGAAGATGAAGAAAAAGCAAAATTTATAGAAAAATCAATACAAAGTTGGTACATAAAAACCAAGATTTCTGACGATATTATTGGTACAGAATATGCTGCAATGTTAAAAAATATTTATGCTGTTGCAGCAGGAATTGCTCATGGTTTAGGTTATGGAGATAATTTTCAGGCAGTTTTAATGAGCAATGCTGTTAGAGAAATGAAACGTTTTATTAAAAAAGTCCATAAAATGAAACGGAATATCAATAACTCTGCCTATTTAGGCGATTTATTAGTAACAGGATATTCTACTTTTAGTAGAAATAGAATGTTTGGTAACATGATTGGTAAAGGATATACTGTAAGATCTGCACAACATGAAATGAGTATGATTGCAGAAGGCTATTATGCAACAAAAAGTGCTTTTAAAATAGCAAAAGATAATAATGCTAACACACCTATTATAGACACTGTTTATAGTATTTTATATGATAACAAAAATCCAAAAAAAGAATTTAAAAATTTGACAGATAATTTAGACTAATAAGTTTAAAATTCTTAGCTTTTTCTATTAAATGTAGCTAATTGCAATAAATTGTTTATTTTTGAACATTAGTTTATAATATTAAACAATTACAATGAAAACAATACAAGAAGTTGTAGAAAGTACCATTAGAAAAACACCTTTTATTGAAGAAGCTTTAAATGAAAAATTAATCAATGTTTCTTCTTTAGCAAGAATTATTTTACCAGAAGTTTCTTCAGTTTTAAAGAAAGATGTAAAAGTGGGTGCTGTTATGATGGCAATTAACAGACTTTCTCCTGCAAGTGAATTACGCATCAGAAAAAACATAAAAAAATTAGCATTAGATTTAGGGAATGTAATTGTAAGGTCTGATTTGTGTGATTTTACTTTTAAAAATACCACTTCTCTATTAAAAGAAATTGCAAAAATTTTAATGAAATCATCAGAAAGCTCTGATTATTTTTTAACAGTTTCTCAAGGGATTTTTGAAACAAATATTGTTACTAGTAAAAATTTACAACCTTTTGTAAATGATATTTTTGAGAAGGAAACACTAATTTCTAATGTTTTAGATTTAGCTTCTATTACTATAAAACTTCCAAAAGAAAACCAAGCACAATCTGGTATTTATTACTTTATTTTAAAGCAATTGGCTTGGGCAGATATCCCTTTACAAGAAATTATTTCTACCACAAATGAAATGACAATTGTTGTAAAAGAAGAAGATATTAACCAAACATTTGCCATTTTAATGGACATGAAATTGAGTTAGAATGGCTAAAAATGATCCTTATGCAGCACTAAGAATAAAAGAATTCAATATTTTTTTATTTGTAAGATTCCTCTTAGTTTTTGGTTGGTCTATGCAGTTTATTGTTATAGAATGGCAAGTATATTCTATAACAAAAGACCCACTTTCTTTAGGTATTATTGGTTTAATGGAAATTATTCCTGCATTTTCAATGGCGTTATTTGCTGGTCATATTGTAGATCAAAAAGAAAAAAGAAATTTATTGGCACTTTGTACCGCTGCTTTTTCTTTGATTAGTTTGGGATTATTTTTTTTAACATCAGAAAGTATTGTTGGTAATTGGTCTACAAATTCAGTTTTATACACTATTTATGCATTGGTTTTCTTTGGCGGATTTTTACGTTCTTTTTTTGGACCTACAATTTTTTCTTTGGTTGCTTTATTAGTTCCTAAAAAAATATATCATAATGCTGCAACTTGGAGTACTAGTACTTGGAAAACAGCTTCTGTTTCTGGAGCGTTATTTGGTGGTTTTTTTATTAGTTGGATAGGTGTTGATATGACACTTTGTTTGGTCTTTATTCTAGTAATTTTATCATTATTTTTTACTTTTTTTATCAGTAAAAAACCTATTTTAAACACAAAAATTGGCGAACCAGTAATGCAAAGTTTAAAGGCAGGTGTAAAATTTGTATTTAACAACAAGGTAATTTTAGGTGTTTTAAGCTTAGATATGATTGCAGTATTATTTGGCGGAACTGTAGCCATTTTAGCCGTTTTTGCTCAAGATGTGTTAGAAGTAGGTCCTCAAGGTTTTGGTATTTTAAATGCTTCTATTTCTATTGGTAGCATTGTTACCATGTTAATTACAACGTATATACCTATCAACAAAAATACAGGTAAAAAAATGCTAGTTTCTGTTTTTATTTTTGGTCTTAGTATTATTGCTTTTGGTCTTTCTTCTATTTTTTGGGTAAGTTTGTTAGCATTATTTATAAGTGGTGCTGCAGATGGAATTTCGATGGTTATTCGTCAAACAATTTTACAATTAAAAACACCAGATGATATGAGAGGTAGAGTTTCTTCTGTAAACTCTATGTTTGTAGGTTCATCTAATGAGTTAGGTGCTTTTGAAAGCGGTTTAGCTGCTAAATTATTAGGCCCTGTAATTGCAGTTGTTTTTGGTGGAACCATGACTTTAATAACTGTTGTAACTATTGGTGCTTTAAACCCAACTTTAAGAAATTTAGATTTAACTGCTGATATTGAAGCGAATGAAAAAGAAACGTAATTTTTAAAAAATCAATAAGAAACGTAGCAATGGATTAAACATCCAGAGGTAGCTTTAACAGACATTGATTCTTTTTTAATTAATTCACTAACAAATTACTCTGGTATTGTTCTATAATTAGCTAACAAAATAGTCCAATCGTAATTATTAAAATTTATGCATTTTGGTTTTTCTGATGTAATACCGTATTTAAAAAGAATTTTTTTAGCACCACTTTTTCCTCCAAAATCTGCACGAAACCAAGACATTAAAGGAGTAATATTTGCTGTTTTTGTTTCTGTATAATAAGAAGTTTGTTCTTTTAAATATGCAGTAGTCATAAAATCGAATTCTTTATTTAAACTTTCAGAGTTATAGATAGCAACAGGAGGACAGCTTTTTGCTCCACAATTCAGTGCAAAATGAATTCGCCAATCAATATTTTTAACTCTTAATTTACGCTCCCATTTTGGTCTAAACCATTTACGTAAATAACCTAAGCTCAATTTTATTCTCGATTTTCTTAAAATACCATGTTCGATATCATCAAAAGATAATAATTCTCCTGCAATCTTTATTCTTTTAGCACCAAAATAAGTTCCTTTATCTTCATATAATTTAGGATTATCAGAAAGTGAAATTTGTATAAAAGAATTATAAATATTAACCCAAAAAGCTATTTTTTGTTGATCGGTTTTTAATTGACTAACCAACTCATTTAATGTACTATTAGCTAATATTTTTACTTCTTTATCGATAGGTTTTTCATCAATAATTTTTTTTAATAATTCTTGTGAAACTTTCTCGTAGTTTATATTTTTTTGACTGTAAACAAATATGTTTGATAAAAATAATAGTGTTAAATAAAAGGGTTTCATAAAATTTTACGTATGTTTAATTAATGATAATAAGTATAATAATTCCTGTATACAACGAACAAGAAAATCTAGTAAAAAGTTTGTCGTTTTTAAACGAACAAGCTAACAAGTTTCCGATAGAAATAATTATTTCTAATTCACCTGAAACAACAGATCTAAGTAAAGACGTTTGTAATAATTTTGATAAAGTTACCTTTTTTGATAGTAATAAAAAAGGAAGAGCAGTTCAAATGAATTATGGAGCAAGTAAAGCCAAAGGAGATTTATTAATGTTTTTACATGCTGATACAGCATTGCCAGAAGATTTTTATAATCAAGTAAAAGCAGCAGTAAAAAAAGGAAATAAGGCAGGTTTTTTTGCTTATAGGTTTGATAGAGAATCCTTTTTATTAAATATAAATAGTAGACTAACAACAAGAGATGGTATTTTTGCAGGAGCAGGTGATCAATGTCAGTTTTTTACCAAAGAAGTTTTTGAAGATTTGGGTGGTTACAATGAAGATTATTGTATTATGGAAGATTTTGAAATGATAGACAGAATTAGAAAACAAAATATTGCTTATCAAATTATTCAGTCTAAGGCAACTGTGAGTGCCAGAAAATATAATGGTAATTCTTGGTTAAAAGTTAATGCAATTAATGGATATGTTTTCTTGCAATACAAGTTGGGAGTCCATCCTACTAAATTAAGAAAAGCATATAAAAACTTATTGAGAGAAAGTGTGTAAAAATTATTTTCTTATTCAAATGTAGTTGCAACTTTTAATTTTTTTTCAAGCTCTGCTTGATGTTTTATAGCAGTTTTATCATCCCAAGAAAAAGCATTTTTAAACAATGCTAAAACATATTCTTTATACAAGTTTACACTCTTTATATCAAAAAATAAACGTCCAGTTCTTCGCATAAAAAAGTCTGTTGGTGTGCAAGTCATTTCTTGTTCTATAGAGAATTCTACTTCTGCTTTTAGCATCTTTTTACCTTCTCCTTCTTCAGACATTTGTAAAGATAAATCATCATATTTTTGTAAAATAATATCGGTTTGTTTCCCATAATTATATACTAAATATTGAGCATCTTTTTCATCAAAACCAACCTCTGCAATTCTATTGTGTATAGCATCAATGTAACTTTTTACTTCATTAAAATCTGCAAACTCACCACCAGAAAGAGCTATTTTCTCGGTTTTAATTTCTCCAAATTCTTTTTCGTACTTACGTTCGTACTTTTTAGCAACCAAATCTACAATACGTTCTGCCATTTTTCTGTAGCCAGTTAGTTTTCCTCCTGCAATAGAAATTAGTTCTGTATCAGAAACAAAAATTTCATCTTTTCTAGACAATTCACTGGCAGATTTGCCTTCTTCATGAATTAAAGGACGCAAACCTGCCCAAGAACTTTGTACATCATCTAAAGAAATAGAAATGTTTGGAAACATATTATTTACTGCCGATATTAAATAGGTTGCATCTACTAAGCTTGTATTTACATTGTCTTTATCTTCTTGATAATTAGTGTCTGTTGTGCCAAAATAAGTAACTTTTCCTCTAGGAATTGCGAACATCATTCTTCCATCTGGCACATCAAAATAAACAGATTGTTTAACAGGCAATTTTTCATGAGCAACCACTAAATGAACTCCTTTTGTTAAATGCAAACGTTTGCCTGTTTTAGAATGATTGGTTTGACGTAAAGTATCTACCCAAGGACCTGTTGCATTTACAACGTATTTTGCATTTATTTTGTAAGATTCATCAGAAAAAATATCTTTTACAGTAGCTCCTACAACTTTATTATCTTTGTAAATAAACTCAGTAGCTTCTGTATAATTTATAATTTTCGCATCATAATTTAAGGCTGTTTTTAATACTTCTAAAGTTAAACGAGCATCATCTGTTCTATATTCTGCATAATAACCAGCACCATTTAAAATACTTTTAGGTAACAAAGGTTCTTTTTCTAAAGCTTCCTCCTTTTCCATCATTTTTCGTTTGTCTTCTCCTTCAACAGAAGCTAAAATATCATATACCTTTAAACCAATAGATGTTAACCAAGAACCATAAGTACCACCATCAATTAAAGGTAAAAGCATTTTTTCTGGAACTACTAAATGTGGTGCTAAATCATGTACAATTGCACGTTCTGTCCCTACTTCTTTTACCAACCAAAAATCGAATTGTTTTAAATAACGTAAACCTCCGTGAATTAGTTTTGTAGATTTGCTAGAAGTACCAGAAGCAAAATCGTTTTTTTCTATTAAAGCAACCTTCATTCCTCTAGAAGCTGCGTCTAAAGCAATACCTGCGCCAGTAATTCCACCACCAATAATTAGGATATCGAATTCTGTAGTTTGTAAATCTTTAGTAATATTTTCTCTGTTAAAGAATGTAAAGTTGTTCATTTTTATATTTTTAAATACTTGTTTTAAGAATTTTCTTAAATATAATATAAGTATTAAATTTTCTTAAATTTTTCCCTAAAATTACTTTTAAATTTTGTTTATGATGCATTTTCTGCATTTTTATAAAAAACAATGGCAATATCAGATTTATATTCTAGCGGAAAACACAAACAACAAATGGGCCATTTTGCAAATATTGTAAAAATAGCAAAAGCAGATGGAATAATTAGTGATGATGAGAAGGCTTTATTAACTAAAGCTAGTAAAAATTTAAACATTAGTGAAGATAAGTTTACCACTATTTTAAATAACCCAGAAAAATTTCCAATAAACGCTCCAATAAGTTATGATGAAAGATTAGAACGTTTATACAGATTATCTAAAATGGTTTTAGCAAACGGAAAGGTTAAATCTGTTGAAGTTAAATTAATGGAAAAAATTGCCATCGGTTTAAATTTTAAAGTAGAAAAAACAAAACTAATTTGTAAAGAAGCTATTAGTTTAGTCTTAAATAATAGCGATTTAGACGATTTTATAAATGGTATCAAAAAAGTAGATAAAACATAAAAAACGAATTAAACAATATTTGTTGGCAAACCATCAATACTAGTTTGGTTTTTTTCTTCCCAGTATTGTTTAATTCCTTTTTCTCCTTTTTCAGTTGCCCAATCATTTAGCTCGTTTCTTTCGCCTTTATATTCTAAAAACGGAATGGACATTCCACAAGAAGTTAAGGCAGATTCTACAGTAATATCAAAAATTTGACGTGTTCCAGGTGTTTCTGGAAATAGTTTAATTAATTCGTTCCAATTAGCATCACCTTCTTTAATTTCTTTGCCTGTTCCATACAAACGTAAAATATTTGGCGAACCTTCAAAAGCACAAAACATGATTGTAATTCTATTATTTTCTAATAAATGTGCAGCAGTTTCATTGCCACTTCCTGTTACGTTTAGCCATAAAACACGGTTTTCATCAACAACTCTAAAAGAATCCATTCCTTTTGGCGATAAGTTAATTCTGCCAGAAATTGGTGCTGTTGCCACAAAGAATATTTTTTGTTCTTTTATGAATTTTTGAAGTCTTGGAGTAATTTTTTTGTAGAATTTAGCCATAAAATTTGCTTTACAGAATACTAAATTACAAAATTGAGCCTTCTTATGCTTTCCAAAAAATTAATTAATAGGATATATTTAAAAATTGTAATAACTTTGTAATAACAAAATTGATAATTATGGAAGTTTCAGTAATAAAAATTGGTAATTCTAAAGGAATACGCTTTAGTAAAACTATTCTAGAAAAATACAATATTAAAGATAAAGTACAATTGATTTTAGAAAAAGGTAAAATTATAATTCAACCAATATCAACTCCAAGAAAAGATTGGGAAGAATCTTTTAAAGAAATGGTAAAAAATGGCGATGACAAATTACTTTTTGATGATGTTTTTGAAGACGAAATTTTTGAAGAATGGAATTAAAACAATATGAAATTATTTTAATTAATTTAAACCCTACAGTTGGTAGCGAAATTAATAAAACAAGACCTTGTGTAATTATTTCGCCAAATGAAATGAATAAATTTCTAAGAACTATTATTGTAGCACCAATGACAACAAGTTCTAAAAATTACCCAACAAGAATTGAAATAAAACACAACAACAAAGTAGGTTTTATTGTTGTAGATCAAATAAGAACTGTTGATAAAGCTCGTGTTGTAAAAAGTTTAGGAAAGATGTCTAGACCAGAAATTAAAGAATTAAAGTCAGTTTTAAAAGAAACTTTTGTAGATTAAAATTAAATAAATAGTTTATGGAATATGGATTTCTATCAGTAATACCACCAATTATTGCTATCATTTTAGCCTTAAGAACCAAACAAGTATATATTGCTTTGTTATTCGGAATTTGGTTTTCTTGGTTAATTATCAAAGGCTGGAATCCATTAGAAGGCACTTTAGCAATGATTGAAGGAATGGTAAACGTTTTTCAATCGAAAGGAAATACAAGAACCATTATGTTTAGTGCTTTGGTGGGTTCTTTATTGATATTTATTCAATATTCTAAAGGAGTAGAAGGGTTTATCAATATCATCAACAAAAAACTAAAAAAATTAGAAACTAAAAAAACAGGTTTTAGTAGAGTAATGGTGCAAATTTTAGCAGCTTTTACAGGGCTTTTATTATTTGTAGAAACAAGTATTTCTTCTTTAACAGTTGGTACTTTATACAGACCCATTTTTGATAAATTAAAAATTCCAAGAGAAAAATTGGCATACATTGCAGACTCTAGCTCTGCTCCTTCATCTATTTTAATTCCTTTTAATGCTTGGGGAGCTTTTATTATGGGGTTATTGTTAACACAAGAAATAGACAAACCTTTTTCTGTGATGATTTCATCAATCAAATATAATTTTTATCCACTTTTAACCATCGTAATTTTGTTTTTTATCATTCTTTCAAAAAAAGATTTTGGTTTGATGAAAAAAGCCGAAAAAAGAACCAAGGAAACAGGTTTATTAATGAACAAAGGTTCTAAACCCATGATTTCTGATGAAATTACATCATTTCCACCAAAAGAAGGTATTAAAGCCAAAGCTTATAATATGATTGTGCCTCTTTTAACTATGGTTTTAATGATGCCAATTAACTTAATTTACACAGGTTGGGATGCTGTAAAAAGTTCAACATCATTTTTAAATCATGCTTCACAAGCAATTGGAGAAGGTTCTGGCTCATCGTCTGTTTTATACGCAGTAATTACTGCAATTTTAGTGGCAATTACCATGTATTTTATCCAAGGAATTTTAAAACCAAAAGAAGCAATCGATTTAACCTTAAAAGGAATTAGTGAGTTAATGCCTTTGGCTTTATTAATGTTATTGGCATTTGCAATTGGCGACGCTTGTAAAGAATTAGAAACCGGAATTTATGTTGCAAATGCTACCAAAGAATGGCTTTCACCAGAATTATTACCTGCAGTTGTTTTTATCATCAGTTCTTTCATAGCGTTTTCTACAGGAACTTCTTGGGGAACGTTTGCAATTATGTTGGCAATTGCAGTGCCAATGGCAAATATTCATAATGCAGATATTACAATTGTGGTGGCAGCAACTTTAGGTGGAGGAGTTTTTGGAGATCATTGTTCGCCAATTTCAGATACCTCAATTATTTCTTCTATGGCTTCTGCAAGTGATCATATAGATCATGTAAAAACACAGTTGCCTTATGCATTATTTGGTGGTGTAATTACAGTTGTTTTGTATTTGATTATTGGGTTTTTTGGTTGATAGATATAGTTTAAAAAGTGAATATGGAATTAGAACAAGAAGCAAACAATTTTTATAAAAATGCTAAGAAGCTTTTCTTTATAGATGGTGTTGGGGCTATTTTGTCTGCTTTTTTATTGGGTTTTGTTTTGGTAAAACTAGAATCTTTTTTTGGAATACCTCCTTCTGCTTTATATATTTTAGCAATTTTCCCCATCTTTTTTGCAATTTTCGATTTCTACAGTTATCAACAGAAAGATGAAAATAAAATAAAACTATTGTTAAAAGGAATTGCAATGATGAACTTATTGTATAGCTTGCTATCAATCATTCTAGCAATTTTTCATTACCAAACTATTACATTTTTGGGTTGGATCTATATAATTGTTGAAATTATAATAATTGTAGTACTTGCATTTTTTGAACTTAAAGAGGTAAAAAAATTAAACAACCAAAACTCCACGTTTTTTAATCTCTTTAATCATACGTAAAGCACCTTCTTTAATAGTGTTTTCTTTAAAAATAAACGTTTTTTCATACAAGGTGTTTCCTTCAAAAAAAGTTACTTGAAAACGATTGTTTAATTTAAATAATTCTGGCTGAATAAACTCAATCTTAGCAAAAGAATTTGCAGGAAGCTTGTCTAACTTTTTACGAATTAAAGAAGTTGTTTTTGTTTCAGAAAAACCCTGAGAAACAATTACCATCATTTCTAAAGCAACGTTTTTATTATTGATAATATAAACATTCCAATCATCTGTTTTATAAAGGTCGTTAAATTCATAAACAACAGCCATTTCAACGCCTGTAACTTCTGGAATTTGGATATCTTTTTTCATTTTTCTGACACGGATTTCACAGATTTTCACGAATTTTTTTGCAACAATTCCTTCCCTTTAGGAAGGTTGGAATGGGTTTGTTTTTTAAATTACACTCTTAAACTGCTCTAAAAAACGCTTGTCGTTTTCATAAAACATTCTAATATCTGGTATTTGATACAATAACATAGCAATACGTTCTATACCCATTCCAAAGGCGTAACCAGAGTATTTTGTTGGGTCTATATTTGCATTTTTAAGTACATTAGGATCTACCATTCCACAGCCCATAATTTCTAACCAACCTGTACCTTTTGTAATTCTGTAATCGGTTTCTGTTTCTAATCCCCAATAAATATCTACTTCTGCACTTGGCTCTGTAAATGGGAAATAAGAAGGACGTAATCTAATTTTAGATTTGCCAAACATCTCTTTAGTAAAGTATAAAAGTGTTTGTTTTAAATCGGCAAAAGAAACATCAGTATCAATATACAAACCCTCTACTTGATGAAAAATACAATGAGCTCTTGCAGAAATATCTTCGTTTCTAAAAACTCTACCAGGAGAAATGGTTCTAATTGGTGGTTGGTTTTCTTCCATATATCGTACTTGTACAGAAGAAGTGTGTGTTCTTAATAAAATATCTGGGTTTTGTTCTATAAAAAACGTGTCTTGCATATCTCTTGCAGGATGATATTCTGGCAAATTCAAAGCCGTAAAATTATGCCAATCATCTTCTATTTCAGGGCCTTCAGAAACGGTAAAACCAATTCTATTAAATACTTCTATAATTTGGTTTTTTACCAAGGATATTGGATGACGAGAACCTAAATTAATAGGCTCTGAAGGACGTGTTAAATCACCATAAAAAGATTTTTGACTGGTAGTGTTTTCTAAAGATTCACTCAATTCTGCAACTTTGCTTTCGGCAGATTTTTTTAAGTTGTTTAATGCTTGTCCAAAATCTTTACGCAATTCTGCATCTACATTTTTAAATTCAGCAAATAAATCTTTTAAAAGACCTTTACTTCCAAGGTATTTTATCCTAAAAGTTTCTACTTCTTCCTTTGTAGTTGCATTAAATGCTTTTACATCACCAATAAGCTCTTTTACTTTATCTAACATCTTTATGAGAATAATTAAGCTACAAATTTAATCTTTTTTAGAGAGTTTTATGTTGTATTTATTAAGAAAACAATGAGAACAATTAAAATCGATTCAAATAACAGAATTATAACTAAATATTATGATATTTTTAATTTTGTGATATTTAAAATCGGCTATCTTTACAAGATAAGTTTTATTAATATCACAACAAAACATGGATAAAAGCATCAAATCTAAAATTAATGAATTTATGGCAATGGTTAAAACAAGAAATAATCATGAGCCAGAATTTTTACAAGCTGTACAAGAAGTAGCAGAAACTGTAATTCCTTATATTATGGCTAATGATATTTATTGTGGAAAAAATATTTTATTAAGAATGGTAGAGCCAGAAAGGTTAATTTCTTTTCGAGTTTCTTGGGTAGATGATGATGGAGAAATTCAAGTAAATAGAGGATATAGAATACAAATGAACTCTGCTATTGGCCCTTATAAAGGTGGTTTACGTTTTCATCCAACTGTAAACGCAAGTATTTTAAAATTTTTAGCTTTTGAACAAGTATTTAAAAACGCTTTAACCACTTTACCAATGGGTGGAGGAAAAGGAGGTTCTGACTTTGATCCTAAAGGAAAATCCGACAATGAAATTATGCGCTTTTGCCATTCTTTTATGACAGAGCTATTTAGGCATATTGGGCACAATACAGATGTACCTGCAGGAGATATTGGTGTTGGTGCAAGAGAAATTGGCTTTATGTTTGGTATGTACAAGAAATTGAACAATACTTTTACAGGTGTTTTAACGGGTAAAGGTGCTTCTTGGGGAGGTTCTTTAATTAGACCAGAAGCAACAGGTTATGGTACTGTGTATTTTGCAGATAATATGTTAAAAACAAAACAAAAGTCTTTTGCTGGTAAATCTGTAGTTATTTCTGGTGCTGGTAACGTGGCTCAATTTGCCGCTGAAAAAGCTATAGAATTAGGTGCAAAAGTTTTAACCTTATCTGATTCTGGTGGATATATTTTTGATGAAGAAGGGATTGATACAGAGAAGTTAGAATTTGTGATGGATCTAAAAAATAAAAAAAGAGGACGAATTAGCCAGTATGTTGATAAATACCCATCAGCAAAATATTTTAAAGGAAAAAGACCGTGGTCTGTTAAATGTGATATAGCATTGCCTTGTGCAACTCAAAATGAATTAAATGGCGAAGAGGCAAAAATTTTAATAGATAATGGTTGTATGTGTATTTCTGAAGGTGCAAATATGCCTTCTACTCCAGAGGCAATGCATACTTTTCAAAAATCAGGAATTTTATTTGCACCAGGAAAAGCAAGTAATGCAGGAGGTGTGGCTACTTCTGGCTTAGAAATGAGTCAGAATTCTTTGCGTTTAAGTTGGTCGCGTAAAGAAGTAGATGAAAAACTAAAAGATATTATGGAAGATATACATGATTCTTGTGTTAAATATGGTAAAAATGATGATGGTTCTATTGATTATGTAAAAGGAGCAAACATTGCTGGCTTTGTAAAAGTTGC
This sequence comes from uncultured Polaribacter sp., assembly GCF_947497695.1. GTDB lineage: Bacteria > Bacteroidota > Bacteroidia > Flavobacteriales > Flavobacteriaceae > Polaribacter. Next base: position 400,379 of record NZ_CANMHM010000001.1, read on the forward strand.
AGATGCCATGTTAGCACAAGGAATTATTTAGTATTCATCAATTTTAATAAAAAATAAAAAAGCTTAAAGAATTGTTACTTTAAGCTTTTTTTGTTAGTTAATTTTTGTTTCTTGGATTGAAGTTTATATCTGTAGTCATTAACCACTCATCCATTTCAAAGCCATCTTCTCGCATACTAAATTGAATGGTATGCTCTCCAGCTTTATCAATATCTAAATAAATAGCATTTTCAATACCACAATGCACTTCTTTAGTTCTTTGTTTGCTTTCCCAATACCAGGTTTTTTTTCCTTTGCACCATTGCAAACGTTTTCCAGAATCTGGCCATTTTCCATTTATACCAACATGAACACCATTATCTTCTGGACCTGTGCTAAAAGCTTTTGCCCAAACATAATATCTACCAGGAGTAGAAATTTTTACTTTATAATGCACAACAGCCATTCCAGGATTATTATTAAAATTTTCTTTTCGTATTAATTTATCATTATGCGTTTGACGCGTGTCTGGCAAAATTTCAATGTATCTATTTTTACTTGCAGATTTTGAATGAGGAGCATCAGCATCTTTTAAATTACTTTTAAAATTTTTATCAATTATGTACCATTTTCTGATACTATCGTTGGTTTGATGGTGAAAATTTTCTGCCTCAACTTTTAAAAAACCATCTTTTTCTATAAATGATTTTTGTGATGCACATCCAAAAAATATCAACAGTAAAATAACAGAATAAATTGTTTTTGGTAAAGAAAATATTTTCATAAGATTAAATTTTATTTTTATTGGTTGAATTGCGTATGACTAAAAAGGAATTTAAAATTTTCTTTTCAAAAAGAATACTTGGTTTTTTTAATTCGTTTATTAATAATTGTGCAGCTTCTTCACCCATTCGAAATCCGGGTTGAGAAATACTTGTTAAAGATGGATTTATTAATTCGCCAACAGGTTCGTTATTAAAACCAATAATAGACAATTTTTTAGGAATTTCTATTCCTCTTTCTTTAGCAACTAACATAACTGAGATGGCAATTTGATCGCTAAACGCTAAAATTCCATCAGGATGAATTGGAGAAAATAACAATTTACGAGCCGCAGAAAGAATGCTTTCTTTGTCAAAATTACTATATACTAAATCATCATCAATAATTTCTAAATTGTTGTTTAACAGCGCTTTTTTGTATCCTTTTGCACGATCCCTGTTAATTTGTAAAACTTTGGGGCCACCTAAATAAGCAATACGCTTACAACCAATAGTTATAAGGTGATTTACAGCTTCTAAAGCAGCTCTTTCATTATCTATAGTAACTTTGTTAGCAACAACATCATTACATTCTCGATTAAAGAAAACAACAGGAATTCCAGATTTTTTTGCTTTTTTAAAGTGATGAAACTCTTTAGTTTCACTGGCTAAAGAAGCAATAATACCATTTACACCAATTGCAGAAAGTTCTTCAACCAAACTTTTTTCACGTTTATAGGATTCATTTGATTGACAAACAATAATGTGCATTCCATTAGCTTCAGCCACTCTTTCTATACCACTAATAGCCATAGCATATAAATAGTAACTTATTTTAGGCACAATTACTCCAATTAAAGTAGAGTTTTTCTTTTTTTGTTCTTCTAATAAATCAATAGATAAATATCCCAATCTAACAGCAGTTCTTTTTACCTTTTCTTGGGTTGCTTTACCAATTCTAGGGTGGGATTTTAATGCTCTAGATACTGTAGAAACAGATAACTGTAACTCATTAGCAATATCTTTTAAAGTGACGTTGTTTAGTTTAGAAGAAAAATTGTTTTTGGCCAAAATAAAATTGATTATTGTGCAAATATTTGCGCAAAAAATTAATTATACATAATTATTGCATTAAAATATTACATATTTTTGTTATTATAGATATATTTTTTAATAAAAATAAACTTAATACTGTGCAAAAATGCACAAAAATTAAAATTAATACAAAAATAAGTTAAAATGAGTAAAAGTTACAAGATTGCAGTAGTTAATGGAGATGGAATTGGGGCAGAAATAGTACCTGCAGGAGTTTCTGTTTTAGATGCAGTTGCTAAAAAACATGGTTTTAAAATTGAAAAAGAATCTTTTCCTTTTGGAGCAGGATATTACAGAGACCATGGCAAATTTATGTCTGATAATGCTATAGAGACATTAAAACAATTTGACGCTATTTATTTTGGAGCTGTTGGTTTACCAGAAATAGATGATACTTTGCCAGCAAGAGATTATACTTTTAAAGTACGCTCAGAATTAAAACAATATGTAAACTATCGTCCTGTAAAATTATTTTCAGGATTAAAAAGTCCCTTAAGAACAAAAACAGAAGCAGATATTGATTTTGTAGTAGTTCGTGAAAATAATGAAGGGGAATTTGTACAAAGTGGTAAAACTTTTTATCCAGATGATGCTCATGGTTTTGCAACTGACACCAGTGTTTTTACACGTTTTGGTATTGAAAGAATTGCACACTATTCTTTTAAATTGGCAAGAAAACGTAGAAGTAAAGTAACTAATGTAACAAAATCGAATACGTTAATTAACAGTTTGGCCTACTGGGATAGAGTGATTGAAGAGGTTGCCAAAGAATACCCAGATGTAGCGTTTAATAAAATGTATATTGACAACGCATCTGCAAGTTTTGTGTTAAGACCAGAGGTGTTTGATGTAATTCTTACCACCAATCTTTTTGGTGATATTTTATCAGATTTAGGAGGTGCAATTATGGGAAGTTTAGGTCTTGGAGGAAGTGGTAACATCAACCCAGAAAAAGATTTTCCATCAATGTTTGAACCAATTCATGGTTCTGCTCCAGACATTGCTGGTCAAGATATTGCAAACCCTATTGGACAAATTTGGTCTGCAGCAATTATGTTAGAACATTTAGGAGAAGTTGAAGCGGCTAATGATATTGTTGCAGGTATACAAGCAACTACTGCAGAAGGTAATTTAACTGTAGATTTAGGAGGTAATTCTTCTACATCAGACATTGCAGCACGTGTTGTAAAACATATAGAAGCAACAAAATTAGTTACGGCTTAATTTGATGTTTAATAAAAAAATAATTGATTTAACGCTGCCCATCAACAATAAGATGGGTGGTGTTACTATTACCCCTGCTAAAACTTTATCTGTTGATGGTTGGAATGCAACCACATTAAATTTATACTCACATAGTGGGACTCATATGGATGCTCCATTGCATTTTGGAGTCAATGACCAAACCATAGATAAACTACCTACAGAACGATTAATTAGTGAAGCTTGGGTAGTAAATCTTACACATATAAAACCCAAAGAAGAAATCTTAATATCGCATTTAGATGTTATTACTGATGACTTTAAAGCAGGACAAAGTATAATTTTACATACAGGTTGGAGTAAAAAAGTGGGCACAAGTGCTTACAGAAATGATTTACCAAGAATCAGCTCAGAATTGGCAAATTGGTTAGGAGAAAAAAAAGTAAATATTTTAGGAGTAGAACCACCATCTGTAGCTGATGTTAATAATATTGATGAGGTTACAGAAATTCATCATATTTTAATGAAAAACGATATTATTATTGTTGAAGGTTTGTGTAATTTAGAACAAATTACCAAAACAAAAGTTACTTTAATCGCGTTGCCTTTAAAAATTGAAGGAGGAGATGGATCTCCAACAAGAGCAATTGCTTTACAAGATTTTTAATGCTAAAAAACAACATCATATCATCTATAGAATCTGGAAACAATCACAAAGGTTTCTTAGAAGAAATACAAAAAGAAATTATAACAACGCCTAAAACTATTGTTATCTTAGATGATGATCCTACAGGCACACAAACCGTGTATAATGTACCTGTTGTTACCAGTTGGAAATCATCAGTTTTAGAAAATGAAATTATTAACAGTCCTGTTTTTTTTATTTTAACAAATTCTAGAAGTTTACAAATAAAAGAAGCAAATGATTTAGCAGAATTATTGGGCTCTAAACTAAAAATACTTTCCAAAAAACATAACAAACAACTCATTTTAATTAGCAGAGGAGACTCAACTTTAAGAGGTCATTATCCCAACGAAGTTGATGCACTTGCAAAAGGATTAGAAACTCCAAATGCAAAACACATTCTCGCACCAGCTTTTTTTGAAGGTGGACGTTATACATTTAATAATGTTCATTATGTTAAAGAGGCAGACAATTTTATTCCTGCCAATGAAACACCGTTTGCAAAAGACAATACATTTGGCTACAAAAATGCTAATTTAATAGACTGGATTGTAGAGAAATACGAAGGAAATATTGATAAAGACGCAATTGAAAGTCTTTCAATAACATCTTTAAGAACAAAATCTACAGAAGAAATCATTGAAAAGATAGAGTCTCCCAACAAATCACATATTGTTGTAAATGCAACAAGTTATTCTGATTTAGAAGCAGTTGCAATCGCAATTTTAAGAAGTAAAGAATCTTTTTTGTTAAGAACATCAGCATCATTTGTTAATGCTATTACAGGTATTGCAGCCAAAGATTGTTTATCAAAAGAAGAAATTTTAATCAATCAAAAAAAAGGAGGTTCGTTAATTGTAATTGGGTCTTATGTGCCAAAAACTACAGCACAATTAGCAGTTTTAAAACAACATTCTGAAGCTGTTTTTTTAGAACTGAATGTATCTAACGTAAAAAATGATGTACTTTTTCAAAAAGACATCAATCAATTATCTAATAAAGTAAATCAACATTTAAAAGAAAATAAAAACGTAGTATTTCATACCAGCAGAACTATTATTAAAGGAGAAACAAAAGCAGAAAGTTTAGCGATTGTAAATCGAGTTTCAAATGGTGTAATTGAAATTATTAAACAACTTAAAACACAACCTAAATATATTGTAGCAAAAGGAGGAATTACTTCTAGTGATGTTGCTACAAAAGGCCTAAATGTAAAAAGAGCTTATGTAATAGGTCAAGCCTTAAAAGGTGTACCAGTTTGGAAATTAGATAGTGAAACTAAGTTTCCAAATATGCCATATATTATTTTTCCTGGTAATGTGGGAGATAACCAAGCATTATATCAACTAACTAAACTTTTAAAATGAAAAAACAGAGCTATTTCCCAAAACGTTATCTAATGGTAACTGGTACTTTTCTATTAGCATTATTATTGTATGTAGATCGTATTTGTATTTCTGTTGCCAAAGACCCTATTTCTGAAGCCTTGAGTTTATCAGACAAACAAATGGGTTGGGTATTGGCCATTTTTTCTTTGGGTTATGCATTTTTTCAAACACCATCAGGAATGTTGGCAGACAGACTAGGACCAAGAAAAGTATTGGCAAGTATTGTAACTATTTGGTCTATTTTTACAGCCTTAACTGGGTATGCTTGGAATTTTATTTCTTTATTAATTGTTCGTTTTCTATTTGGAGCAGGAGAAGCAGGTGCCTTTCCTGGTATGACAAGAACTATTTACAACTGGATTCCGTTAAAAGAAAGAGGCTTAGTAACGGGTATAAATTTTTCTGGATCAAGATTAGGAGCTGCCTTTGCGTTGCCTTTAGTGGTTTGGATGATTGACAGTTTTGGATGGAGAGCGTCCTTTTTAATTATGGGAATTGTTGGTGTACTTTGGGCAATAGCTTGGTATGTTTTTTTTAGAGACAATCCAGAAAATCATGCAGCACTTTCACAAGAAGAAAAAGATTTTATTTTAGCACATAGACAAGAAAGAAAAACAGACGTTGCTAAAGAAAAAATACACTTTGGATTACTTATAAAATCTAAAAACATGTGGTTTGCAATGGGCCAATATTTCTGCAGTAATTTTACATTTTTCTTTGCTTTAACTTGGCTATTTCCTCACGTAAAAACAGAATATGGTTTAAATACTTTAGAGGCAGGTTTTTATACTTCTATTCCGTTAATTTTTGGTGCGTTAGGAAACTGGTTTTCAGGAGCTTTAGGAGATTATATTTTTAGAAAAGGTTACTGGAAAAAATCGAGAGTAATTCCTGCAGCTATTGGATTTGCATTTGCTGCAATTGGTTTAATTGGTAGTATTTATATGGATACTGCAGTAAGTGCAATAGCATTTTTAAGTATTGCTATTTTTGGTGCAGATATGACCCTGCCTTCTTCTTGGGCATTTTGTGCGGATATTGGTAAAGAACATTCAGGTGCAGTTTCTGGAACAATGAATATGGCAGGTAACATTGGAGCATTTATTACAGCATTAATTTTTCCATATTTACTATCTTGGACCGGAAATACAAATTTATTTTTTATAGTGGGAGCTGTCTTAAATGTAATTGCTATTTTCTTATGGCTTCAAATGAAACCACACAAACATTTTTCTGAATATTAAAAGAAGTACAATGAAAAAATTAAGAGGTGTTGCAGTAGGTACAGGCTATTTTAGTCAGTTTCAATATGAAGCTTGGAACAGAATGAAAAACGTAGAAATTGTTGCGGTTTCTAGCAGAAGAATGGAAAAAGCACAAGCCATTTGTGATCAATTTGGCATTCTAAAAGCTTATGATAGTTTTGAGGAAATGCTTATTGCAGAAAAGCCCGATTTTGTTGATATTATTACACCACCTGAAACACATTCTTTGTTTTGTAATATTGCTATAAAACACAATATTGATATTATTTGCCAAAAACCATTAGCACCTACTTTTAAAGAATCAGTGGCTTTAGCAAAAGCAATTAAAGATTCTGGAATTAGAATGATGGTGCACGAAAATTTTAGATTTCAGCCTTGGCACAGAGAAATTAAAAAACTTTTAGATGCGAATGTTATTGGCGATAAAATTCACAGCATTAATTTAAGAATGCGAACAGGAGATGGTTGGCAAGAAGATGCGTATATGAATCGCCAACCCTATTTTAGAGAAATGCCTCAATTGTTAATTTATGAAACAGGTGTACATTTTATAGATGTTTTTCGCTATTTAATGGGTGATATTTCTCAAGTGTATTCAAAATTAAGAACCTTAAACTCTAATATAAAAGGTGAAGATTTTGCTTGGGTGCAATTTGAATTTTCAAACGGAACATTAGGCTTTTTAGATGCCAATCGTTTTAACGAAAACACAAGTGAAGACCCAAGATTAACTTTTGGTAACATCTGTTTAGATGGCAATAAAGGCACAATCCGTTTGTTTGATGATGGTACAATTAGAATCCAAAAATTAGGAGAAAAAGAAGAAAAACACGACTATGCTTTTGAAAAAATAAACTTTGCAGGAGATTGTGTGTACAATACACAAGTACATTTTGTAGATTGTTTGCGTTCTGGAAAACCTTTTGAAACGGATGTTCAAGATTATTTAGATAATATTATTGTGCAAGATGCCGTTTATCAATCTAATCAAACAAAGCTTCCTGTAAACATTAGCTAACGATATTTAAAACTAAGTTTTTTTAACCAATTTATTGCTGTTGAAATTGTACTATATTTGTTTTTCAAATAGTATATATTGATTTTTATTTCACTTGTTTTCTTCGGATTTTTCTTTTCCTTTGTAGGATCTATTACTCCAAGTATGTTAAATATGACTGCTTTAAAAATAAGTTTAGAAAAAGGATTAATTGCCAATAAAAAATATGCTTTAGGTGTTTCAATTATGGCAATTCCACAGGTTATGATTGCCATTTTTGTAACTAAATATATTGCTAAGAATCCTACAATTTTAGAAACTTTAGAAAAAGCAGGAATAGTTATTTTCATTTTATTATCATACTATTTTTATAAAGAATCTAAAAAAAGTAAAATTAAGTTTGATGGATTACCATCTGAAGATAAAAACCCTTTTTTAATAGGAATTACATTGTCGCTTTTAAACATGTTTGCCATTCCTTTTTTTAGCGGAACTATCATTACGTTACAAGCTTTTGATTTATTTAATTTTGATGTTATTTCTGTCTTGTTTTTTACTTTGGGTTCTTTTATTGGTACATTTTATATCCTTTTCTTTTATGGTAAATATGCTAAATGGATTCAACAAAAAACAGGGAAATTAACAAAGGATATTAATATAATATTATCTATATTAACAGGTTTTGTAGCTGTTTTTACAGTAGTTAAATTATTTTTTTAAAGAGAAAATGAAAATTATTAAAAATTTTATTATTGAGGGAAAACACCAAAAACCCATTGTAACCGATGTTTTTTACAAAGAAAATCATCAACCCAAAAAAGTAATTGTTTTTTGTCATGGTTACAAAGGTTTTAAAGATTGGGGTGCTTGGAATTTAATGGCTAAAGCGTTTGCAAAAGCAGGATTTTTCTTTGTAAAATTCAATTTTTCTCACAATGGTGGAACTGCAAAAAACCCAATTGATTTTCCAGATTTAGAAGCTTTTGGAAATAACAACTATACCAAAGAATTAGACGATTTAGAGAGTGTTTTAGATTGGTTTTCATCCGAAGAAAAATTTAACAATGAAGTTGATTTAAATCATATTTCATTGATTGGTCATAGCAGAGGTGGAGGCATTGTGTTGTTAAAATCGAATGAAGATAAACGCATAAAAAAAGTTATTACTTTGGCAGGAGTTTCTGATTATAAGAGCAGATTTCCAAAAGAAACAGCTCTAAAAGAGTGGAAAGAAAAAGGCGTTTATTTTGTTAAAAACGGAAGAACACATCAAGAAATGCCACATTTTTATCAGTTTTATACAGATTTTGAAAAAAATGAGCATCGTTTAAATATTCAAAAAGCGACTCAAAACTTACAAATTCCGAATTTAATAATTCATGGAGATCAAGATACTTCTGTTTTAGTTAACGAGGCAGAAAAATTACATCGTTGGAATCCAAAAAGTGCGTTTACAATTATTAAAAATGCCAATCATGTTTTTAATGTTTCTCATCCTTGGGAACAAGAAAATATGTCTAAAGAATTAGATGAAGTCACTCAAATTTGTATTCTTTTTTTAAATTAATTGTTATTTTGAGGAACTAATCAATCTCAAGATAATAAACAGATTGCTTTGTTCTTAGCTATGACAAATAAGTTCTTTTCCGTATTTTCGAAACATGGAATTACAACCTCCTTTTAGAAAAATAATTCATGTAGATATGGATGCTTTTTATGCATCTGTAGCAGAATTAGACAACCCTGAATTAAGGGGAAAAGCCATTGCTGTTGGAGGTGGAGGAGATAGAGGGGTTGTTTCTGCTGCAAGTTATGAAGCTAGAAAATTCGGCGTAAAATCTGCTATGAGCAATGTATTGGCAAAGAAAAAATGTCCTCATTTAATTTTTGTTGATAGTAATTTTGCTCGTTACAAAGAAATATCAGCAAAAGTTAGAGAAATATTTTTTGAATATACAGATTTGGTTGAGCCACTTTCTTTGGATGAAGCGTATTTAGATGTTACAGAAAATAAAAAAGGAAATCCGTCTGCAAATGATATTGCCCGAGAAATTCGTAAAAAAATTTATGATGAAACTGGATTAAGAGCATCTGCTGGTATTTCGATTAATAAATTTATTGCAAAAGTAGCTTCGGATATTAACAAACCCAATGGACAAAAAACAGTGCATCCAGAGGAAGTTTTGCAGTTTTTGGAAGATTTGCCAGTCAATAAATTTTATGGAGTTGGTAAAGTTACCGCTGCAAAAATGTATAATTTGGGTGTTTTTGTTGGCAATGACTTAAAAAAGAAAACTTTAGAAGAATTGGTAAAATTGTTTGGAAAATCTGGAACGCATTATTACAATATTGTTCGTGGAATTCATAATAGCCCAGTAAAACCTAATAGAATTAGAAAATCTGTTGCTGCAGAAAGAACGTTTATGGAAAATATTTCTTCGGAAATTTTTATGATTGAAAAGTTAGATAAAATTGCTGATGAATTAGAAAGACGCATGATAAAGTCTGATACAAAAGGAAAAACCATTACGCTAAAAATTAAATATTCTGATTTTACACAACAGACAAGAAGTAAAACAAAAACGAATTTTATGCAAACAAAAAAAGAGTTTTTTCCTTTGGTAAAAGAGTTGTTATTTCAAGATAAAATTCCAAATTCTGTACGTTTGTTGGGCTTGTCTTTTGGTAATTTAAATACAGAAATTAAAGAACCTGTTTGGGTGCAATTACAATTTGAGTTTTGACGCTAAGCGTCTTTTTGTATTTTACAGAATTGGGTTCTTAAAACAGGAAAAAGACAAGCAAATACAGTTAGTTTCTATAATAAATGTGGTTATAAAGTGATTGAAAATTACGGTCAATAGGTAGATACAGAAAACAGTGTTTGTTTTCAAAAGAATCTTTATAAATTAATAGATTAGAATGAAAAGCCCTTCTTACAGAGATATTAATGATAAGAGCAACTTAGTTGCTTTTGATGTAATTATAATTGGTGGAGGTTTAGCTGGTCTTTGCAATGCAATTCATTTATCAAAATTTGGTAAACGTGTTTTGTTAATAGAAAAAAATAGCTATCCAAAACACAAAGTTTGTGGAGAATATATTTCTAATGAAGTATTGCCTTATTTAGATTTTTTAGACATTAATCCTTTTGATTTTGGAGCAGTAAAAATTGATAATTTTCAGTTATCAACCACAAAAAATAAGTTAATTTCTGCAAAATTACCTTTGGGCGGATTTGGAATTTCTCGTTTTCAATTAGATTTGGTTTTATCAGAAAAAGCCATAGAAAACAGCGTAATAATTTTACAAGATTCGGTTTTAAATATCAATTTTTCAGATGCACTTTTTACAATTGAAACAAAAGAAAATAAAACTTTTACATCAAAAATAGCTATTGGTGCTTTTGGCAAACGTAGTTTATTAGATGTAAAAATGGAACGTAGTTTTATCCAAAAAAAATCGCCTTATTTAGGTGTAAAAATTCATGTAAAAGGAGAGTTTCCTAGAGATTTAGTGGCACTTCATAATTTTAAAGGCGGTTATTGTGGCGTTTCTAAAGTAGAAAATAATGCCATTAACTTGTGTTATATTACAAACTATTCAGTTTTTAAGGAGTATAAGAATATAGAAGATTTTCAAGAAAAAGTAGTTTTTAAAAATAGGTTTTTAAAAGAAATATTTAAAAACTCTAACCCAATTTGGGACAAACCACTTTCTATAAGTCAGATTTCTTTTGAAACCAAAAAGCCAGTAGAAAACCATGTTTTAATGTCTGGTGATGCAGCAGGAATGATTCATCCACTTTGTGGAAATGGAATGAGCATGGCAATACAATCTGCACAAATGGCATCTAAACTCATTCTAAATTACTTAAATGGTAAAATTGACTCGAGAAACGAACTTGAAAAGCAATATATTAGACAATGGAATAAAAAATTTAGTTTGCGTTTAAAAGCAGGTCATTTTATAGCAATGTTATTTAGAAAAGATAAAATAGCATCTATTTTGTTGCAAATTTTAAAGAAATTGCCCTTTTTATTACCAATAATTATAAAATTTACACACGGAAAACCGATGAAAATATAATGCCTTTTTTAGTAGATACTACCAAAAGATCTGACCAAGAAGAAATGATGGACGATTTTTCTATTGGTGGCGATTTATTGCGTGATGTTTTAGACAAATTAGAAAATATAAACAGGTGGTTGGGTGGTAATTTAGTAACTGTTAATTCGCTTAAAAAAGTATTAAAAAACCATCCAAAAGAACAAGAAATAATAATTGCAGATTTGGGTTGTGGACATGGAGATATTTTAAGAGATGTTGCCAAGTTTGGCAAAAAAAATGGGTACAAATTCAAGTTGATTGGTTTTGATGCAAACCCAACTGCAATAGCATATGCTAATGAATTATCTAAAGCATATCCAGAAATATCTTTTATGGTAGAAGACATTTTTTCTGATGCTTTTAAAAAACGAAAATTTGATGTGGTTTTAGCCACCTTATTTTTTCATCATTTTAAAGAAAAACCATTAGTTACTTTTCTAGAGAAAACTTTAAATCAAACTAAAAAAGCAGTTATTGTAAACGATTTGCATAGACACAAATTAGCCTATTATTTGTTTAAATTATTATCCGTTTTTATCAGTAATAAAATGATTATTAACGATGGATTAATTTCTGTTTTAAGAGGATTTAAAAGAAAAGATTTAGAAGTAATATCCAATAAATTAAAAGTAAAACCTCAAATTTCTTGGAAATGGGCTTTTCGTTGGCAATGGATTCTTAAAAAAGTTTAAAATTTTAAGTTTTTAATTCAAAGTTGAACTAAACTAAAGTAATATAAATTACAAGCATCTGTGAAAATCAGTGAAATCCGTGTCTAAAAAACCTCTTAGAAACTCTGCGAAAAAACTCTGTGATTCTCTGTGAAATAACAAAACATATGAAAGTAAAAATAACATCCGTAGCAAAACAGCTTCCAAAATATTATAGAGAAACCAAAGATATTATACCCTTTGTAAAATTATGGATGCAAGGACAAGAAGATCGTTTTCAAAGAAAAGTAATCAAACTTTTTGAAGGAGCAGCAGTAGATAAACGCTACTCTATTATGGATCCAGAAGAAGTTTTTACAGCTACTTCTTTTGAAGAAAAAAATGATATTTATGCAAGAGAAGTTGTTCAATTGGCAGAAAAATCATTGAAGAAATCTTTAGAAAAAGCCAATTTAAAAGCAACAGATATTGATTATATAATTACTGTAAGTTGCACAGGAATTATGATTCCTTCTGTAGATGCTTATTTGATTAATTCTTTGCAAATGAAACAAGATATTGTGCGTTTGCCTGTAACAGAAATGGGATGTGCAGCAGGAGTTTCTGGCATTATTTACGCGAAGAATTTCTTAAAAGCAAACCCAAATAAAAGAGCAGCAGTAATTGCAGTAGAAGCACCAACTGCAACGTTTCAGTTAGACGATTTTTCGATGACAAATATTGTAAGTGCCGCTATTTTTGGCGATGGAGCATCTACAGTTATTTTGTCTTCTTATGAAGAAGATAAGGGGCCTACAATAATAGACGAAGCAATGTATCATTTTTATGATGCCACTTCTATGATGGGTTTTAAGTTGGTAAATACAGGTTTACAAATGATTTTAGACAAGGAAGTTCCGCAGAAAATTGCAGACCATTTTCCAAAAATTATTCATCCTTTTTTAGAAAAAAATAAGTTGAGTATTGATGATATTGACCACCTAATTTTTCATCCTGGAGGTAAAAAAATTGTACAAACTGTAGAAGATTTATTTGGTAAATTAGGCAAAAATATAAACGACACAAAAGAGGTTTTACGTTTGTATGGCAATATGTCTAGTGCCACTGTTTTATATGTTTTAGAAAGATTTATGGACAGAAACCCTGCAAAAGGAGAACGTGGAATTATGCTAAGTTTTGGCCCAGGTTTTTCTGCTCAAAGAATTTTATTGGAATGGTAACGGATTTAAGACCTCACAGGTTTTTAAAACCTGTGAGGCCTTTTAAACTCAACAAATGAATCAAAAACAAATCATAAAAAATCTCCCTTATCAAAAACCTTTTTTGTTTGTTGATGAAATCACAGAAATATCAGAAAACGGAGTTACAGGAAATTATACCTTTAAAGAAAACGAGTTTTTTTACGAAGGTCATTTTAAAGATAACCCTATAACTCCAGGGGTTATTTTAACTGAAACTATGGCACAAATTGGTGTGGTTTGTTTAGGTATTTATTTGTTAAAAGACGCTATTTTATCCGAAGGAAAAACAACAAAAATTGCTTTAACTTCTAATAATATCGATTTTTATTTGCCTGTTAACCCAAATGAAAAAGTGACAGTTGTTTCAGAAAGAGTGTATTTTAGATTCAATAAATTAAAATGCAATGTAAAGATGATAAACTCTAAAAACGAGTTGGTTTGTAGAGGAACTATTGCTGGAATGTTAGTGATTTAGTAATTAGATAAATTTAAAAAATCATACAGAGTTTCAATGATGAGATTTGTGAAATTCGTCTTTAAAAAAACGGATAAATATTAATATGTATCAGTGAAAATCTGTGTCAAAAAAAGAGGTCCATGTCTAAAAAAAGAGTCGTAATAACAGGTTTAGGAGTTGTATCGCCAAATGGCGTTGGTTTAGCAGCATTTACAAATGCCATCAAATCTGGTACATCTGGTATTACCTTTCATCAAAATTTAAAAGACAAAGGTTTTTCTTGTTGTATTGGAGGAATCCCAGAAATATCCGAAGAAAAAAAACAGGAATATTTAACACCTTTGCAACTAAGAGGTTTTAATAGTACAAGCATTTTATATGGTTGTATGGCAGGAATAGATGCTTGGAAAGATGCTGGTTTTTCTGTGGATGAAAACTCAGCATTAGATTACGATGCTGGTTTAATTTTTGGGACAGGAACTTCTGGAATTGAAAAATTTAGAGAATCGATTTATAAAATCGACGATCAAAATGTAAGACGTTTAGGAAGCACTTCTGTAGTGCAAACAATGGCAAGTGGAATTTCTGCTTATTTGGGCGGAATTTTAGGTTTGGGCAATCAAGTCACTACAAATTCATCTGCTTGTACAACAGGAACAGAAGCTTTGTTAATGGGATTTGAACGTATTAAAAACGGAAAAGCAAAACGAATGTTGGTTGGGAGTTCTAGCGATAGTAGTTTGTATACTTGGGGTGGTTTTGATGCCATGAGAGTAATGAGTTATAAGCATAATGAGAGTCCAGAAAAAGGCTCTAGACCCATGTCTGAAACAGCTGCAGGTTTTGTTCCTGGAAGTGGTGCAGGAGCCTTAGTTTTAGAATCTTTAGAAACTGCTTTAGCAAGAAATGCAACTATTTATGCAGAGGTTTTGGGTGGAAATATTAATTCTGGCGGACAAAGAAATGGAGGAACACTAACAGCTCCAAATGCTGAAGCTGTGCAGAAATGTATTACAGATGCAATTTTAAATGCCAATATTTCTGCTGATGAAATTGATTTGATTAATGGGCATTTAACAGCAACTTCTAAAGACGCTTTAGAAATAGAAAACTGGACCAAAGCATTACAAAGAAAAGGCAATAATTTTCCATTAATTAATTCTTTAAAATCTATGGTTGGTCATTGTTTAGCTGCTTCTGGTGCAGTTGAATGTGTTGCTTCAGTTTTGCAAATTAAAGAACAATTTGTTTTTCCGAATATCAATTGTGAAGATGTGCATCCAGAAATTTTAGCATTGATTTCTTCGGATAAAATTCCAACAAAAATGATTGAAAAAGACATTCATATTTTAGCAAAAGCAAGTTTTGGTTTTGGTGATGTTAATGGTTGTGTTATCTTTAAGAAATATTTAGAATAAGTCTTCGACAAGCTCAGACAGACATTGTTAGTATGAATTGTATTTGATATCTAGTTATAAGAGTGATGAATTTAAATTTAACTATTTTTAAGGTTAGCTAAAAAACAATTAAAATTCGAAATGTCACACTGAGCTTGTCGAAGTGCAATACAGCATATATCTGAAAAAGTCTTCGACAAGCTCTGACTGACATTCATTGTTAGTATGAATTGTATTTGATAGTTAGTTTTAAGAAAGATGAACTTAGAATTTAACTATTTTTAAGATTACTTAAAACACAATTAAAATTTGAAATGTCACACTGAGCATGTCGAAGTGTTATGAGTATTTCGTATAAGAATAAAAGAGTCGTAAAATGAATAAAGAACAAATCATAGTAAAATTAACAACTATTGTAAAGCCTTACATTCAAAATGAAGAAGGTTTTAAAAACATGTCTGAAGAGACCGATTTTATAAACGATTTAGAAATAAATTCGGCAAACTTAGTAGATATTATTTTAGATGTAGAAGATGAGTTTAAGATAGAAATAGATAATGATTCCATGGAAAAAATGTTGTCTGTAAAAGCTACCATTGAAATTATTCAAACAAAAATGAATGCTTAGAATTGGCAATGATATTGTAGATTTAAAACTGGCTAAAACTCAAAGTAATTGGCAAAGAAAAGGGTTTTTAGAAAAACAATTTACGCAAAAAGAACAGCAAGAAATTTGGTGTTCTAAAAATCCGTTTTTTAAAGTTTGGCAATTCTGGAGCATGAAAGAAGCTGCTTACAAATGTTACACCCAAAAAGTAGAAAAACGTTTTTTTGCACCTCAAAAATTCGAGTGTTTTTTATTAGAAAAAGAAAAAGGGTTTGTTGTTTTTGAAAATAGTAAATTTTATACGACTTCTTTTTTAGATGAATTTTATGTGCATACAATTGCGTCAGATATTTTACTAGGAAACAACACTACATTATTTTTAGGAATTGATTTGCCAAAAAATATAGGAAATAATATAAAATTAAAACTTTCAGAAAAAAAAGGAATCGTTTTTGAAGAAATTGAAAAAAGAAAAACAGTTATTGGTGCTCCACTTTTTTATCATCAAGAAAAATTATTAACCAACTCTTGCTCAATTTCTCATCATGGAAATTACGGAGCTTTTATATTTACAGCAGCAAGTTAATTTTTAAAATTTCAAACAATATATGAAGTTTAATTGTTTTTTTTTAATATGCTTTTTTAGCACTTTTGCCTATTTTTCGCAAGAATTAATTCAGGATAAAAACGCATCTACAATAAGCTTTAAAATTAAAAATTTTGGACTTTTAGTTGATGGTAACTTTAACGATTTTAAATTTAGTAGTAACTTTCATTCAGAAAACATAAAAGAGAGTTTTATCAATGCAGAAATTGATGTTGCATCAATATTTACAGACTTTAAAAGTAGAGATGAGCATTTATTAAAATCAGACTTTTTTGATGTTGAAAAATATCCAAAAATAATTTTTAAATCATCAGAAATAACTAAAAATACAAGATCTAATTATATTTTAAAAGGTACTTTAACAATAAAAGGCATTCCTAAAAAAGTAGCAGTTCCTTTAGAAATTAAACAAGTAAAAAAGGGGTTTGTATTTTTAGCTAATTTTACTTTAAAAAGAACTGATTTTAATATTGGAGGCAATAGTTTTGTACTTTCAAAAAATGTAAATATTACAATGAAATATGTTGCAACTAGAAATTAAAGAAGCCCTTTTTAAGGAATGTGAAGGTTTTGTAAACAATCGTTTACAAAATGTTGAAAGTGTAATTTCATCAAACCAAAAAGCATTGCAAAGTGAAACGAAAAGTTCTGCTGGTGATAAGCATGAAACTGGTAGAGCAATGTTACAATTAGAAATGGAAAAAGCGGGTCAGCAACTTTCTGGCATCAAACAAATGAAAGAAACTTTGACTAGAATTGATATTTCTAAAATATCAAATATTGCACATTTAGGAAGTATTATTGAAACAAATACCATCAATTATTTTTTGTCTATTTCTGCAGGAAAAATCACAATTTTAAATAAAATATATTTTGCAATTTCGGTTTCATCTCCCATAGGAAAACTTTTATTGGGCAAAAAAGCTCCTTCATCCATTGTTTTTAATGGAAAAACATTTGATATTCATCAAATTTTTTAAATTTTAGTCACTCTTTTTATTTGTAATACAAAATCCCAAACAGTTTTAACAAATAATACAGAATTACAAACTGCAATTTGATCAGCTTTAGCTGGTACATAAATTATTTTATCAAACGGAGTTTAGAACAACCTAAAACTTAGTATCAATAAAAACGGAACGGCTACAAACCCTATTATTATTAAAGCACAAAATGATGGATTGGTTTTTATTAAAGGGAATTCTACTATTAGTTTAGGCGGAAGTTACATTCATTTTAATGGTTTTGTTTTTCAAAATCTTGCTAACTTAGTTTCTAGTGGAAGTAGAATAGAACCCATTATTGAGTTTAGAGATACCAGTAGTTCATTATTAGAAAAAATAGCAATTGAGCATCTTTCATCAGGTGTTTATTTGATAAAAGGTAATTTTAGTAAATTTATTAAAAACTAAAGTTCTAAAAAGGTTTATTAAGAAAGTATTATTTTTGCAAATACAAATCTATTTTACATCCTTTTTAATGAAAAAAACACTATTTATTTTAACATTGTTATGTACACTTCAAACATTTTCTCAATCTAAATTTAAAGGTTTTTCAAGTATTAGTAATCCTACTAAAGTTTGGATATTTTTCCATATTTTTAAAGCGAATAGATCTTTAAAAGTATCTATAGAAACTAATAAAGTGTCAGATTCTATTAAAAGAACAAAATTATTAGATGGTGATGGAGCTGGAGGTCAAGTAGATGCTTTTAGGCATGCTTATTGGATGGCACGTTTACGTCAAGAAATTGGTGAAAAAGCTGCTCGTTCTCTAGGAAAAGCACATGAAAAAGGAAACTATTTAACTTTTAAAAAAATGCAATTAGAAGATGGAGTTGTGCCTGATGAAATTTCATCGGAAATGGATTTGCATAACAATGAAGAAGGATTAAAACTTACTTTTAAAAGAAGTAATATTACTAGAAAAGAATTGATTTATAAAATTGTAAATTCAATTAAAAAAGGGAATATGAGAATTATCAAAAAGGATGACAAAGGCAATTTTTTAACTTGTGATGATCAAATTATTTCTAAAGAATCTTTAAAAGGAAAATGGAAAAACAACAAGTGTTTGGTTACATCAAAAAAATAATAAAAATTTACCTAAAATAATATAATTTACGATATCGTATTCGTTCAACTAACTTACTACCTATAAAGGGCATCAATTAAAAAACCATAGTATTAATAAGGTCTTATTGATAATTATCATGTTCTTGTGTTATTGTACAATCTAAATTTGTTGCTTCAAATAACAAACAATGACAAGTACATTTATTATTTTAGGAATTACAATTATACTTTTTGTATCAGGAAAAATAAGACCAGACATTGTTGCTGTTATGAGTATGATGGCCTTAAGTATGGCTGGTATTTTAACAGTTAATGAAACCTTTTCTGGCTTTAGCAACTCAAGTATTATTTTAATTGCTGGTTTATTTATTGTTGGTGAGGCAATGAGTAGAACAGGGTTAACTTCTTGGCTTGGAAATAAAATTATTACGTTATCAAAAAACAATTCTAACAGATTATTGGTTTTAATTATTATTGGTTCTGCCATTTTATCTGCATTTATGAGTAATACAGGTACAGTTGCTTCTTTAATGCCAGTAATTATTGCAGCTGCTTGGAGGTTAAAAACCCCAGCTTCTAAAATGTTAATTCCTTTATCTTTTGCTGCTGCAACAGGAGGCTTATTAACCTTAACTGGTACACCTACTAATATTGTTACAAACCAAGCAATGATAGATGCAGGAATACCTGAATTTGGATTCTTTGAATTTGCATACATTGGTTTGCCTTTATTACTGCTAACTGTAATTTACATGCGTTATTTTGGAACAAAACTTTTACCAAATAACCAATCTAGAAAACTAGAAGATATAGATGAATCAATTCAAAATATTGAAGATTCTTACCAATTATTTGAAGGCTTTTGGAGAGTTAGAATTAGACCTAATTCTTCTGTAATTGGTAAAACCATTAAACAAATAAAATTAGGAGTTTCAATGGGAGTTACGATTATTAAAATTATTCCTCACGAAGACAAAACAACAACAATTCTAAAAAAAGTAGGCTTTCATAAAGACGATTTAGATGAATTTCCAAATCTTGATAGAGAGTTGCATGCAGAAGATGAATTGATTGTAAATTGTAGTGAAAACAGAATCAATAGATTTATTCAAAAACACAATGTTGCAGCTACCAAGTTAGAAGAAATAGATGGAGAGTTTATGAAAGATAATGTACTTTCTGATGAAGTTGGTATTTGTGAAATGATTGTAGCTCCAAAATCTAGCTATATAGGCAAACATATTAATACAGGTAGGTTTGGCGAAAAATACAAACTACAAGTAATGGCATTAAACAGACACAATAAAAGAATTAGAGGTAGAGAATTTGATTTAGAAGAAGGAGACGCTATTTTGGTTAGAGCTAAATGGGAGGATATTAAATCAATTCAAGAAGAAAGTAGAGATTTTCTAATTATTGGTTCTCCAGAAGAATTATCAAAAGAAATTGGAAAAGTAACCAGAAAAGGAGTGATTTCTATTTTGGCAATGGTTTTTATGGTAACTATGTTTATTTGGGGACCATTTTCATCAGCAATAACAGTAATATTAACTGCTTTTATTATGGTTTTAGGTGGATGTATCAATATGAATCAATCATACAGAGCTATTAATTGGAACGTAATTATTATTATGGCAGGTATGATACCAATGGGAGTTGCACTCCAAAAAACTGGAGGTGCAAAATACATTGCAGATTCTATGATTACTATATTAGGTGATATGCACCCCACCTACTTTTTAGCAGGTATTTTCTTAATTACATCATTTTTAAGTCAGGTTATGAGTAATACAGCAACTGCTATTTTAATGGCACCAATTGTATTGGTTGCTTCTTTACAATTAGGGTATTCTCCCCTACCTTTTATGATGGCTTTGGCAGTAAGTGCTTCCACTGCTTTTTTAACACCTTTTGGCACACCAACAAATACAATGGTAATGAATGCAGGGAATTATAAGTTTACAGATTATCTAAAAAGTGGTGCTATATTATTATTTATATTTTTTGTAGTTAGTATTGTATTGATTCCTATAATTTGGCCTTATCATTAATAATATCAATTCAATAAAAATAATTGTTGTTTTATTGATTTTTATGAGTGTTTTAATTATTTTAAATGGAATTATTTACAGATTAATAGACTAATAATCATAATATTAAACTCTTTGTTAAAGCGATTCTAAATAAATATGAAAAGGCAATTTTTTAACTTGTGATGATCAAATTATTTCTAAAAAGTCTTTAAAAAGAAAATAATAAATGTCTCGTTTTATCTAATCAATTAAATGGTAAAAAAGTTGTATTTACAATTGCGAAAAATTAAAGAAATAGTTAAAAAACAATAATACTTAATTTAATACGTATACAAAATACTTAGTTTTGTTAAAATAATTAACATTAACTCTAGTAATTCATTAGGTTTATCCTTCTAAGTAGTTTTTATTTAAAATAGTTCTAAATACTATCGAAAACGATGTAAATTCTTTGTTTACAAAACTCTTTAGCCGTATTTTTGTCAAACAATTTTAATTAAACTATACAATGAGCGGGTTTTTCAAATCTTCAATTGGAAGAAAGGTGTCTATGGCACTTTCAGCATTTTTTTTAATGTTCTTCCTGTTACAACATTTATCAATAAATATCTTATCGGTTTTTAGTCCCGAACTTTTTAATGAGGTTTCTCATTTTATGGGAACAAACCCAGTTGTGCAATTTGCATTGCAGCCTGTTTTAATTTTTGCTGTAGTTTTTCACTTTGTAATGGGTTTTATTTTAGAAATTAGAAACAACAAAGCAAATGGAGCTAAATATGCCAAAAATAACGGCGCAGCTAATTCTACTTGGTTTAGCAGAAATATGATTTTAAGCGGAATTACCATTTTAGCATTTATTCTTTTACATTTTATAGATTTTTGGTTTCCAGAAATCAATACCAAATTTATACAAGGAGATTGGTCTGGTACTATGCCAGGTGTAGATGGCTTTAGATATCATGAAGAATTAGTGCACAAGTTTACAAACCCACTTAGAGTTGGTGCTTATGTTTTAGCATTTGTATTCTTAGGTTTGCATTTAGCACACGGTTTTACATCAGCATTCCAATCTGTTGGAGCAGCATCTTTACGTAAAAAATTAGAAAA
Source organism: uncultured Polaribacter sp. (assembly GCF_947497695.1). Taxonomy (GTDB): domain Bacteria; phylum Bacteroidota; class Bacteroidia; order Flavobacteriales; family Flavobacteriaceae; genus Polaribacter. Next base: position 422,057 of record NZ_CANMHM010000001.1, read on the forward strand.
AGTAGGAATAGTGTATTCAATTTTAATTCCAGCAGGTTTTATTTTTGTAGCAGTATATCATTTAATCAACCATTAATCTTATAATATTATGGCTTTAGATTCAAAAGTACCTCAAGGTCCACTTAAAGACAAATGGACAGATTATAAAAACAAAATTAATTTGGTAAATCCGGCAAACAAACGTCATATAGATGTTATTGTTGTAGGTACAGGTTTAGCAGGTGGTTCTGCTTCTGCAACTTTAGCAGAATTAGGCTACAATGTAAAAGCATTTGCTTACCAAGATTCTCCAAGAAGAGCACATTCAATTGCTGCACAAGGAGGAATTAATGCAGCAAAAAATTATCAAGGAGATGGAGATTCTACCTACAGATTATTTTACGATACTGTAAAAGGTGGAGATTACAGATCTCGTGAAGCAAACGTATATCGTTTGGCAGAAGTTTCTGCAAACATTATAGATCAATGTGTGGCACAAGGTGTTCCTTTTGCACGTGATTATGGTGGTTTGCTAGACAACCGTTCTTTTGGTGGAGTTTTAGTTTCTAGAACTTTTTACGCTAAAGGGCAAACGGGTCAGCAATTATTATTAGGTGCATATTCTGCAATGAACAGACAAATTGCACGTGGAAAGATTGAAATGTTTAACAGACATGAAATGTTAGACGTTGTTGTTGTAGATGGAAAAGCAAGAGGAATTATTGCACGTAACTTAGTTACAGGAGAAATAGAAAGACACTCTGCACACGCAGTTGTTATTGCTTCTGGTGGTTATGGAAATGTATATTTCTTATCTACCAATGCTATGGGTTCTAACGTAACTGCTGGTTGGAAAGTGCATAAAAAAGGAGCATATTTTGCAAACCCTTGTTATACGCAAATTCACCCAACATGTATTCCACGTTCTGGAGATTATCAGTCTAAATTAACTTTAATGTCTGAGTCTTTAAGAAACGATGGTAGAATTTGGGTACCTAAACATTTAAAAGATGTTGAAGCTATAAAAGCAGGAACTTTAAAGCCTACACAATTAAAGGAAGAAGATAGAGATTATTATTTAGAAAGAAGATATCCTGCATTTGGTAACTTAGTACCACGTGATGTTGCTTCTAGAGCAGCCAAAGAACGTTGTGATGCTGGTTATGGTGTAAATGCAACTGGTGAAGCTGTGTATTTAGATTTTGCTGCGTCTTTTGTACGTTATGGAACAGAACAAGCAAAAATTCAAGGAATTAACAATCCTTCTGATGCAAAAATAAAAGAACTAGGGCAAGAAATTGTTAGAGCAAAATATGGAAACTTGTTTCAGATGTACGAGAAAATCGTAGATGAAAATCCGTATGAAACGCCAATGATGATTTACCCTGCAGTACACTATACAATGGGTGGTGTTTGGGTAGATTATAATTTAATGACTACAATACCTGGTTGTTACGCAATTGGAGAAGCAAACTTCTCTGATCATGGAGCAAATAGATTAGGAGCATCAGCATTAATGCAAGGTTTAGCAGATGGTTATTTTGTATTGCCTTACACTATTGGAGATTATTTATCTGATGATATTAGAACAGGAAAAATATCAACAGAAACTCCAGAATTTGAAGCTGCAGAAAAAGAAGTTAAAGAAAGAATTGACTTTTTTATCAACAATAAAGGAACGCATTCAGTAGATTATTACCACAAAAAATTAGGAAAAATTATGTGGGATGAATGTGGAATGTCTAGAAATAAAGCAGGATTGGAAAAAGCGATTCAAGAAATTTCTGATCTTAGAAAAGATTTTTGGCAAAATGTAAACGTTCCTGGAACCGATACTGAATATAATGAGCAATTAGCAAAAGCAGGTAGAGTTGCAGATTTCTTAGAATTAGGAGAATTGTTTGCAAAAGACGCTTTAGTAAGAGAAGAATCTGCTGGTGGACACTTTAGAGAAGAACACCAAACAGAAGATGGAGAAGCAAAAAGATTGAAAGAATTTCAATTTGTTTCTGCATGGGAATATAAAGGTGAACCTAAAGATGCTGTTTTGCATAAGGAGGCTTTAGAGTATGAGAATATAGAAGTTAAAGAACGTTCTTACAAGTAATTGGTTATTAAGTTAATGTGTTATTAAAGTTATTTAGGAAAAATGTTATTTAATGGGTAGTTTTAAATCTTTTGAAGAGTTGACTTGTTGGAAAGCAGCTAGAGAATTAAGATTGTTTGTGTCCAAATCAATAATACCAAATTTTCCTAAAGATGAAAGATATGCTTTAACAGACCAAATTAAAAGATGTTATCGTTCTGTAAGTAATAATATAGCAGAAGGGTATGGAAGGTTTCATTTTCAAGAAAACATTCAGTTTTGTAGAATAGCTAGAGGCTCTTTATTTGAAACTTTAGATCATGGAATTATAGCTTTTGATGAAAATTATATTTCTATTGAAATATTAGAAGAATTAAGAAAATTGCATAATAAAACACTTTTGATTTTAAACGGATACATTAAGTATTTGAAAAGTCAGAAATTAAAATAAAAAGTTAGTGTTGTTTGGTTTTACCAAAATAACTAAATAACTAATAACAAAATAACACATAAACTATGAATCTTACATTAAAAATTTGGAGACAGAAAGACGCTAATTCTGAAGGTCAAATGGTCGATTATCAAATATCAGACGTTTCAGATCACATGTCTTTCTTAGAAATGATGGATGTTCTAAATGAACAAATCATTAATAAAGGAGAACAACCTGTTGCATTTGATCATGATTGTAGAGAAGGAATATGTGGTATGTGTTCTATGTATATTAATGGAGAAGCACATGGCCCAGACAGAGGTGTAACAACTTGTCAATTACACATGAGAATGTTTAATGATGGAGATACCATTACTATAGAGCCTTGGAAAGCAGCTGCTTTTCCTGTAGTAAAAGATTTAGTAGTAGACAGATCTGCTTTTGATAGAATACAACATGCAGGAGGTTATATTTCTGTAAATACATCTGGTAATACCCAAGATGCAAATTCAATTCCAATTCCTAAACAAGATGCAGATACAGCAATGGACGCAGCAACTTGTATTGGTTGTGGTGCTTGTGTTGCTACTTGTAAAAACTCATCTGCAATGTTATTTGTTGGTGCAAAAGTATCTCAGTATGCTTTATTACCTCAAGGACAAGTAGAAGCTGCAGATCGTGTTAAAAACATGGTTGCTCAAATGGATTTAGAAGGGTTTGGAAATTGTACAAATACAGGTGCTTGTGAAGTTGAATGCCCTAAAGGAATTTCTTTAGACAACATTGCTCGTATGAATAGAGAATTGATGAAAGCTTCTATTTAATAAGTAATTACAAATAGTAGCGTAATAATTTATTAGCTAAAAGTGCTAAATAATATTACTTGTTACAAGTAAGAAATATTAAATTTTTACTCATAATAAAATAAAAAACCCAAAACAAACTTCGTTTTGGGTTTTTACTTTATATTTAAATATAAATATTTGAAGCTAAACTCCCTCATAAAAATTAACGTTACTTGAAAGTGACAAGTAAAATCTTTTTGTAAGCTAGTAATTTTTTTACTCACAACATTTTCTTTTAGTAGAAGGAAGATTTCACAATCGATTATACAAAAGTTTATGCAAGCTAATTGTAATTGTTAGACTTCTTTTTTCAATCGAAGTAAAAAGTTGTCATTTTAACAGAAGCAACTTAATTATTTCCTCCCAAAATCCGCAGGAATTTCTCCCCAAACTTTGGTTTCCCATTTTAAAATTGGATTTTTATAAGTATTTTCTTTCAGCCATTTTTCTGCTCTTTTTATCAACTCTAATAAATCTTTGTTCGAAGCATCAAAATGCATATTGGTTTTACATCTTTTCTGTTTAACCCAACTTATGGCAATTTTAGAATCAGAATAAATAGGTATATTTTCTTTGTTTTTACTTTTTAAAAGAGCAATGCCATGCACTAAAGCTAAAAATTCGCCAATATTGTTAGTCCCTTTAGCAAATGGACCTTTTATAAAAAGTTGTTGTTTATTATGCGTTAAAACACCTCTGTATTCCATTTTTCCAGGATTTCCAGAACAAGCAGCATCCACAGAAATACTTTCTAAATTAGGTCTGCCTATTTTTTCTTTTTGTTCAGATGATAACATAGGTTTTTTTGTGTTTTTACCAACATAATCATCATATTTTCCTTTGGATGCAATTTCAGCTTCCTCTAAATTGGCAAAAGATTTGTACTGTGCTCCTTCAAAACCATCAATTTGTCTTTTACACACTTTCCAAGAAGTAAATACCCCTTTTTTATGTCCTTTCCAAACTACGTAAAACTTTTTTTTACTCATTTATTTCTAAAATTATATCTTCAATAATTCTAGGAAAGTAACGTTGTTCTAAAATGTGAATTTTTTCAGCAATTTTTTCAGGTGAATCTTCTGCTAAAAGAGCTGTTTTTGCCTGAAAAATGATAGCACCTTCATCATAATTAGCATTAACATAGTGAATTGTAATACCAGTTTCTGTTTCTTTATTTTCCTTTACAGCTTTATGTACATGCATTCCATACATTCCTTTTCCACCATATTTTGGCAATAATGCAGGATGAATATTAATGATTTTATTAGGAAATGCATCAATAATTTTGGGTGGAATTTTCCATAAAAAACCTGCTAAAACAATATAATCAGCCTCTTTTTTTAAGGTATTTAATATTTCATCCGAAATAAAAAAAGCTTCTTTATTGAAGTGTAAACAATTGACATTTAGATTGTTGCACCTTTCAAATACTTTGGCATGTTCATTGTTACAAAACACACTAGTAACCTTAGCGGTTTTAGTATGATTAAAAAACTTAATAATGTTTTCTGCGTTCGTTCCAGAACCAGATGCAAAAATAACAATACGCTTCATAACTTACATTCTAAGCTACAAAAAAAAGAATAAATATTAACAAATTGATTAATTTAAGTAAAGATTAAAAAAAATTATTTACTTTTAAGAATCATTTTTGGGACAAATATTAGTTTTAATTGCTAAGATTTGTATTTTTGCCCCGATTAAAATTTTAAAAACAAACAAAATTATGTCAGACATTGCATCAAGAGTAAAAGCTATTATCGTAGACAAATTAGGAGTAGACGATAATGAAGTAACAACAGAAGCTAGCTTCACAAACGATTTAGGAGCAGATTCTTTGGATACTGTTGAATTAATTATGGAATTCGAAAAAGAATTCGATATTCAAATTCCAGACGATCAAGCTGAAAACATCGGTACAGTTGGTCAAGCAGTAAGCTATATTGAAGAAGCTAAAAAGTAAATTTATATGCAGTTAAAACGAGTTGTAGTCACTGGACTTGGCGCATTAACGCCAATTGGTAATAATATTGAAGAATATTGGGAAGCATTAGTTAACGGAGTTAGTGGTGCAGCACCTATTACACGTTTTGATGCTGCCAAGTTCAAAACTCGTTTTGCATGTGAATTAAAAAACTTTAACGTAAACGACTTTATTAATAGAAAGGACGCACGTAAAATGGATCCATTTACGCAATATGCAATGGTAGCTTCAGATGAAGCAATTGCAGATGCAAAAATAGATTTAGAAGTAATTAACAAATTTCGCGTTGGCGTAATTTGGGGAGCAGGAATAGGAGGTTTAGAAACTTTTCAAAACGAAGCTATTAATTTTGGTGCTGGAGATGGTACTCCAAGATTTAATCCTTTCTTTATCCCAAAAATGATTGCAGATATTGCACCTGGTAATATTTCCATTAAAAATGGATTTATGGGACCAAATTATACTACAGTTTCTGCATGTGCATCCTCTGCAAATGCAATGATAGATGCTTTAAATTATATTCGTTTAGGTACTTGTGATGTAATAATAACTGGAGGTTCTGAATCTGCAGTTGTAATTTCAGGTATAGGAGGTTTTAACGCCTTACAAGCTTTATCTACAAAAAATGAAAGCCCAGAAACAGCCTCAAGACCTTTTGATGCAGAACGTGATGGTTTTGTCTTAGGAGAAGGAGCAGGAGCTATTGTTTTAGAAGAATACGAACATGCAAAAGCCAGAGGAGCAAAAATTTATGCAGAGGTTATTGGAGGAGGAATGTCTTCTGATGCTTATCATATAACAGCTCCACATCCAGAAGGAATTGGTGTAGTTGCTGTAATGGAAAATTGTTTAGAAAATTCTGGCATTAAACCAGAAGATGTAGACCATATCAACACTCATGGTACTTCTACTCCTTTAGGAGATGTTGCAGAATTAAAAGCAATTTCACAAGTTTTTGGTGATCATGCCAAAAATATTAATATCAACTCTACAAAATCTATGACAGGTCATTTGTTGGGTGCTGCAGGAGCTATAGAATCTATCGCTTCAATTTTAGCTATGAAACATGGTATTGTGCCACCAACTATTAACCATGAAAATATAGATGAAAATATAAATCCAGAATTAAACTTAACATTAAATAAAGCTCAAAAACGCGACATTAAAGTGGCTATGAGTAATACGTTTGGTTTTGGTGGTCATAATGCTTGTGTAGCATTTAGAAAGCTAGAAGAATAATTTTTTATGAGTTTTATTCGTAACATAGTAAAACCTCTCAATAAAGAGGATGTACAATTGTATATCGAACTAAAAAAAATTCTTAAATTCTCTCCAAAAAAGTTAAATAAATACAAAAAAGCATTTACACACAGATCTCTGCAAATTACAGACAAAAAAGGGATTCCTATCAATTATGAGCGTTTAGAATTTTTAGGCGATTCTATATTAGGTTCAATAATTGCTTCTTACCTATACAAAAAAGTACCTACAGGTAGTGAAGGGTATCTTACACAAATGAGATCTAAGATTGTTAGTAGAGAACATCTAAATGAATTGGGTAAAGATTTTAATTTAATCCGTTTTGTAAAAAGTAATGTAGACCAAGCTAACGTAAGTGATAATATTCATGGTAATATTTTTGAAGCCTTAGTAGGAGCTATTTATTTAGATAAAGGCTATAATACTTGTCAAAAATTTATCTATAAAAATGTAATTATACCTTATGTTGATATTGAAAAACTAGAAGGTAAAATAACAAGTTATAAAGGACTTATTATAGAATGGTGCCAAAAAGAAAAGAAAAAATACATTTTTGATACTTATGAAGATACTGGAAATGAAACCATTAAACATTTTAGTGTTAAAATAAGTATAGATGGGCAGCAAATTGCAAAAGGAAGAGCTACTTCAAAGAAAAAAGCAGAAGAACAAGCTGCAAAACGTGTGTTTTTTACTTTCCAAAAAGAAATAAATTTAAACTAATTCACGATAACGTTTTCGTTAAATTAACACTAAAACTCATAAACAATTAGTAATTTAGCTAACTCATAAAAACTTTTATTAGTTATAATTTATGCAGGTACACGCTTTAGAAATGGACGATTTTTCCAAAGAAGAATATTCTTTAATAGGAATCCATTCTACATTAGAAGATTATAAACTTGCCTACTTATTAAATAAAAATCTTAACACAAGGTTTTGTAAAACAAAAGAAGATTTAGAATTTATAATAGAAAAAAAGAACGCTTCTTTTTCTGTTTATAATTATGAGAATTTAGAATATCATATTGATTGGTTGTTAATTGCAAATAGTTATAGAGAAGAAAATCAAACAGTATCTAATCAATTATTACTAACATCAGAAACAAAAACACACCTAATTCCAGAAAAGAAAAAGGTTGATTTCTTTATAAAAATTTATGGAGAATTTGAAAATGAGTTTGTTTTAAAAACAATAAATAAAATTAAAAGTATTGATAATGTCATAACAGCATATTCAATAGATAAAAACACACTAAAGTCAAAAGACTTTTTAATATTTTAAATATGGGAGAATACAAAAAAACCAAAATAGTTGCAACTTTAGGTCCTGCTACAGATAGTAAAGAAAAGTTAACAGAATTAGCCAGAGAAGGTGTTAATGTATTTAGAATTAACTTTTCTCATGCAGATTATGAAAACGTTAAAAAAACTGTAAAAACCATTAGAGAAATTAATGAAGAGCAAGGGTATAACGTTGCTATTTTAGCAGATTTACAAGGGCCAAAATTACGTGTTGGTGTTATGGAAGATAATGTTATTTTAAATGACGGAGACTTATTTACATTTACAACAGAAAAATGTATTGGAAATAAGGAAAGAGCATTTATGACTTATCAACGCTTTCCTAAAGATGTAAAAGTTGGCGAAAACATTATGGTTGATGATGGTAAATTGCTTTTTGAAGTTGTTTCTACAGATAAAGACAAAGCTGTAGTTGTAAAAACAATTGTTGGTGGTCCTCTAAATTCTAAAAAAGGAGTAAACTTACCTAATACAGCTATTTCTTTACCTGCTTTAACAGAAAAAGACAAAGAAGATGCTGTTTTTGCATTGGGATTAAATGTAGATTGGATGGCACTTTCTTTTGTAAGAACTCCTGAAGATTTAAGAATGCTACGTGATTTAATTGATAAACATTCAGAGTATAGAGTACCTGTAATAGCTAAAATAGAAAAACCAGAAGCTGTTGCAAATATAGATGCTTTAATACCTTATTGTGATGGATTAATGGTTGCTCGTGGAGATTTAGGAGTAGAAATTCCTATGCAAGATGTTCCCTTAATTCAGAAAAAATTAGTGAGACGTGCTAAGAGAGCAAGAATTCCTGTAATTATTGCAACTCAAATGATGGAAACAATGATTGAAAATTCTGTACCAACAAGAGCAGAAGTAAATGATGTTGCAAATTCTATTATGGATGGTGCAGATGCTGTAATGCTTTCAGGAGAAACTTCTGTAGGTAAACACCCTGTTAGAGTAATTCAAAAAATGGCAGAAATTATCAAAGCCGTAGAAAACTCTAGAATGATTAAAGTACCACATGAAGCACCACATATTAGAACGAATAGATTTATAACAAAATCTGTTTGTCATCACGCAGCATTAATGGCAAATAACATAGATGCAGCAGCTATTTCTACACTTACTAGAAGTGGTTATACTGCTTTTCAAATATCTGCTTGGAGGCCACAAGCCAAAATATTAGTGTTTTCTTCAGAAAGAAGAATTTTAGGAAAACTAAATTTACTTTGGGGTGTAAAAGCATTTTATTATGATGCAAACTTAACTACAGATGAAACAGTTGTTGATATTAATAAAATATCTAAAGAAAAAGGATACGTTAAAGAAGGTGATTTAATGATTAACCTAACCTCTATGCCTGCAGAAGCTCAAGGAATGGTTAATACTTTAAGAGTTTCTGAAATAGAATAAAACTATTTTTTTATATAATACAAAAGCATCTTGAGAAATCAGGATGCTTTTTTTATGCATCAATTTTTATTTGTTAAAAACTACTTTTCCTAATTTGAAAAAAAAACTTGCTGTTAAGTTTGTGTAAAACAGAAAAATCGTTAAATTTAAAGATAACTAAAAATAAAAATTATGGCCATTAAAAGCTTCCAAGGAAAAAGAGACGCAAGTCAGGGAAAAGAAGATGCACAAATTTTAGTGTCTGATTATATGACTAAAAAATTAATTACTTTTAAAGCAGAAGATTCTTTACACCATGTAATTAATCAATTAATTACCAATAAAATTTCTGGTGCACCTGTTGTAAATGATAAAAATGAATTGATCGGAATTATTTCTGAAACAGACTGTATCAAACATATTTCTGAAAGTAAATATTACAATATGCCTACAGATATTAATAATACAGTAGGTAATAATATGGTAACTGCTGTTGACACTATTGATAAAGATATGAATATTTTTGATGCTGCATTTAAGTTTATTACTACGCACAGAAGAAGGTTTCCTGTTGTAGAAAACGGTAAATTAATTGGCCAATTAAGCCAGAAAGATGTTTTAAAAGCTGCAATTACCGTAAAAGGAAATACCTGGAATGGGTAACTTATTTACAACAAAGGAATATATTCCTTTGTTGTAAATTTATCTTTCTTTTCTTATAAGTAAAAAAGTTTCATTTTCTAGAGCTAAATAACCTTCATCATAAATGTAAAAATAGGTATTTCCTGTTTTTGTTTTGTAAATAGATGTAAAAAACTGAAAGTCGAAACCTTTATCATATAACTTGGTTCTAGATACTTTAGTTTTACCTGTTGGGTTTAATTCTGATAAAATTTTATAATTTTTTCTAAGACGATTATTAATATTTCTTATCAGATTTTTACTGTCTTTATTTACTCGATTATTGTAAGCATTTCTGCAATAATCTGAACAGAATTTTTTATCAATTCTTCCTTTTACAGCTTCTTCACATTCTAAACACTTTCTTTTTTCCATAGCATTATTGGATTTACTAAGTCCTAAAGTACTCATAATTTATCCGTTTTTAAACGGTTTTTTATCAAAATTTAAACATCCATAAATATTAAATAGTATCATTACCACTAATTTAGATTCACTTAATACTAATTATATTATAAACAATAACTCAAGCTATTATCTATACTAAAAAAACATAATGCTTCAAAAGTTTTAAAAACATATCAAAATATGTTATTAATCATGCTACAAAAGTTATAATATTGAGTTTGTAAAAAACAAATTGTAATCAATAATTAGTATATATAATTAATGTCTCTAAATAAGAAACATCTATTTTCTTTTCATTAAATATTAAATTTCTAACGTTTTTATTTCTATTTTTTTATCAGAATAACAAAATTTAAAAAATTACATTTAATAATGATTCTTAATTTTAAAAATATCAATTCTTTTTTTATTTTTTTCTTATTGTCTATTGGTTTTATAAACTCACAAACAGTCACTAAAGATTATATTTTTGTAAATAAAGAAACCGTTACAAAGAGAGCTATTACAAGTATTATAGAAGACCATAAAGGCTTTATTTGGATGGGAACCAATGGTGCTGGTTTACAAAAATACAATAGTTTTGAGTACACATCTTATCTTCAACAAAAAAACAACCCCAACTCTTTAAGTAGTTCTATTGTAAATTGTACTTACATAGACCAATCTAAAAGATTATGGATTGGAACTGAATCTGGTTTAAATTTATACAATAGAAAACTAGATATATTTCAGCAAATCGCACTACAAAAAAAATCAAACCAAAGTATTCATGTCTATGCAATTTTAGAAACCAAAAATGGTGATTTATTGGTTGGAACGCATGAAAATGGTGTTTTTTTAATAAACAAAACTACTTTTGAGAGTAAACAAGTTATTTTTGGAAATAGAACTACGTTTCCAGACTTACTCATCAACCAAATTGTAAAAGACAATAATGGTAAAATATATATAGCAAGTAATTTAGGTTTGTTTTATTATAATGATGCAGAAATGAGCATGACTTTGGCTGCTTTTGATACCAAAAATGGTATCGATCATGTAAAAAATGCTATTGAATCTCTTGTAATTGATAAAGATGGTGCTATTTGGATTGGAACACTTGCTAGTGGTTTGATTAAAGTTTCTATGGGAACAAATTACTACTATAACATTGAGGTTTTTAATATTACAAGTAAAAGAATACTTGCTTTATTGATAAACGACAATCAAAGTATTTTTTGCGGAACAGAAAACGATGGTCTTTTTCATGTAAACTCTAATGGCAAGATCTTAAAAAATTATAAGTACAATAAATTTGACAAAAACAGCATTAAGTCTAATTCTATTTGGTCTTTATATAAAGACAGTGCAGGTAGAATTTGGGTTGGTTTTTATAATAATGGTGTAGAAGTATATGATCAATATTATGATAAATTTAATGATATTGAAAGCTTACCTAATATGCCAAATTCTTTGCAATCTAAATCGGTTACAAGCATTGCAAAAGACAATTTAAACAGACTTTGGATTGGAATGGATGGAGGAGGTTTAGATATTTACAATCTAAACAACAAGAAATTTTCTCATATTACAGACCAAATAAGTTCTGCCATAAAAGGTTTAGCGGGTTTAGATGTGCAAACTGTTTTTATAGATAGCAAATTTAATGTTTGGATTGGTACTTGGAATACAGGAATCTATTTTCTTAAAAAAGGAAGTAATCAATTTATCAATTACAATGTTAGCAATACCAATGGCAATATTACATCTAATAGAATTTTAAGTTTCGCTGAAGATAAAGAAGGCATTATTTGGATAGGGTCTTTTTTAAAGGGATTGCATTCTTACAACTTAAAAACGCAAGAATTTAAATATTATAATAGCCAATCATTTGTAAACCATAAAATAATTTATAGCAATATACGTAGTGTTTTTGTAGATTCAAATAATGCTGTTTGGTTAGGCACCACAAGAGGTTTGTATAAAGTTATTAAAGATAATAAAGACAGAAAAGTTTATGCTATAGAAGACTTAATTTCATCAGAATCTGAACATGAAATTAAAAATTTGACTTCAATTTTATCTTTGTATGAAGATGCTAATAATAATTTATGGATTGGAACAGATGGAAATGGGTTATTTCAATTTAACTTAATCAATAAAAGAGTTAAAAACTTTGGGAAAGATGAGGGCTTAAAACTAGGAACAGTGGCCTCTATTATTCAATCTAAAGATGGTAATTTATGGCTGGGAGGAAATAAAGGATTGTCTAAATTAGAGGCTAATTATACATTTATAAATTACACTGTAAATGATGGTTTATTGAGTAATGATTTTAATAACAACGCCGTTTTAGAAGATGAAAACGGAATCTTATATTTTGGTAATTATGCTGGTATTAACTATTTTAATCCAAAAGAAATTATAACCAACCCTTTTGAGCCTTCAATATATTTATCTGATTTTAAGCTTTTTAATAAATCGGTATCTATTAATGATAAAAATTCTCCTTTAAAAAGTGTCCTTTCAGAAACATCAGAAATTACACTTACACACCAACAATCTGTTTTTACAATTTCTTATGCTGGTATTAACTATACAAGATCAGAAAATAATAAATATGCCTACTATTTAGAAGGTTTTGAAAAAGATTGGAATTATGTAGAAGATATTACTGCAGCCACTTATACAAATATTGGTTATGGCGAATATCTTTTTAAAGTAAAAGCAGCAAATAATGATGGTGTTTGGAACAAAAAACCTGCAACTTTAAAAATTACAATTCTTCCACCTTGGTGGATTTCTCCTTTGGCAATATTCTCTTATATACTATTTATTTTACTTGTTAGTTATCTTGCTTACAAAATTATAAATGTTAGAATTCAAGAAAAACGTTTAATTAAATTTGAACGCGATAAAAGGTTACAAGAAGATGAATTAAACGATAAAAAAATTCAGTTTTTTACCAATATTTCTCATGAATTTAGAACGCCTTTAACATTAATGTTGAATCCGTTAGAAGATATCATTAAAGATAAAACATTACAATTACCCGATTATGTAAAAGAAAAACACAATATTATCTACAAAAACACAACGCGTTTAACAAGATTAATTAACGAGTTGATGGATTTTAGAAAACTACAATTTAATAAATTAACAGTTAATGCTTGTGAAATTGAAGCTGTGGCATTTATTAACGAAGTTTCTAGTTACTTTAAAGAAGAAGCAGAGCAGCAAGACATTAAATTTTTCACAAAATCTAATATTAATTTCCTAACAGTCTGGGCAGATCCTGGTATGTTAGAAAAAATATTGTTCAACATTCTTTCTAATGCCTTTAAAGTAACTCCAGAAAAAGGCATGATAACAATTGAAATATCTATTCCTGAAGAGAAAAAAATATTACCATTAATTGATTCTGAAAATCCTATTTCCGTAATTGAAATTTGTATTACAGACACAGGTTCTGGTATTAAACAAAAAGAAATAGACCAAATATTTGAGCGTTTTTACCAAGTAAAAGAAATGAATAGCCAATATTATGGTGGCACAGGTATTGGTTTAGAGGTTGTACAAAACTTTACCAATTTGCATAAAGGAAAAATAGAAGTAGAAAGTACAGAAGATGTGGGTACTACTTTTCATATTTTTTTAGCTCAAGGAAATAGTCATTTTGCTCCTTCAGAAATTTTTATACCAAGCAAGCAAAATAATAATTCAAAAACAACTCCTATAAATCATAATTCAAAAACAACTCAAGAAATCAAAGATGAAATCATAAAAAAGAAAACAGTTATGATTGTTGAAGACAATGTAGAGCTTAGAAACTATTTAAGTAACGAATTAAAAAATGATTATAATATTATAGTTGCAATAAATGGATTAGAAGCTTTAAAATTAAGCGATAAAAAAGCTCCTGATGTAATTATTTCTGATGTAATGATGCCAAAAATGGATGGTTATGAATTTTGTAAAAAATTAAAAGAGAATATAAAAACAAGTCATATACCTGTTTTAATGCTCTCTGCAAAAACAATGACAGATGATTGGATTAAAGGAATTGAATCTGGGGCAGACATTTATATGAACAAACCTTTTAAAACCGATATTTTAAAAACTCAATTAAAACGATTGATAAATAGTAGACAAATTTTATTTGATAAATATGCTAGTGGTACCAATGCTTTTAAAACACCAACACATACCTCTTCTTTAGACAAAGAGTTTATTGCTAAAGTATTAAAATATATCAATAAAAACCTACAAGACAGTCAATTAGGCGTAGAATCTTTAGCCGAAGAATTAATTTTAAGTAGAAGTCAACTTTACCGAAAAATTAAAGCTCTTACTGGACAAACTGCTAATGAATTTATACGTAAAATACGCTTGCTTAAAGCCAAAGAATTAATTGAAAATGGGTATGATTCTATTGGAGAAATTGGTTTTAAAGTGGGCTTTTCATCCCCATCTTATTTTACCAAATGTTTTAAATCTGAGTTTGGTGTACTGCCAACTGAATTAGAAAGACCACAGAATTCTTAAAATAATTAATCTATAAGGGTTTAATTATTTTAAGAATCATTCATATTAAGTAAGGTTATTTTTATGTATGATATAAAACTTACTAATACAATTGTAATAATATGTTTTGTTTCTTAAATTAAGCATTAAAAGCTCTTTTTTAAAAGACTATTTTAAAAATTACTTATAATTTTTCTGCTTTAAAAACACCTTGTAATTTTAAGTGAAAAATCATTCTTTTCGTTTTAAAAAAAATAAAAAAACCAGTCTAATTGAATTAGACTGGTTTTTAAAATTATAAAATTTTTAAGTAATTATCGCTTTAAAAATTTAAAATACTTTGCTTCAGATTTTACAATATAAATTCCTTTTGCTAAAGAAGAAACATCTATTCTAGAACTGTTTTTAGCGTTGCTAATATTCAATACATTTTTACCTGAAATATTATAAATTTGTAAAGATTTAGCCTCCATATTTTCTGTATTAATTTCTAATGTTTTAGCTGTAGAGTTATAAAAAATAGTATTTGCATCAAAAACATTATTTTTTAAGCTTAATGTTGCCACTACATTTGCTTGAGGATAAGGAGAAATGTATTCAATATCATTTGTACCATCTGTTATTTTACCAAAAAGACCCCAGGCAACTGCAGGACTTTCCAAATCTGCAGTTAATGTAATATCATCTGGTATTGACATAGAAACTGTTATTGGAGTTGCTGTTTCATTTACTGCAATTGGTGCAGAAGCAAATGCTTTATTTTCCATACTCCAAACTGGCTGACCATCTTCACCCATTGGTATAAATTGTAATTCATAAACCCCAGTTACGTTAGACGTGTATTCAAAAGTTACATCAAAAGTGGCCCCTTTTGCCAATTCTGTAGGAAAACTTAGAATAGAAATCGTTCCTGCAGGATTTACTACTTCTCCTCCACCTGATCCAGTTTCAGTAACATTTACTAAAGGATAAGAAGGTGCATAGGCAATATCTCCACTACTGTTTGCTATTTTACCAAAAAGACCCCAGGCTACAGCAGGACTAGCCAAATCTGTAGTTAATGTAATATCATCTGGTATAGACATAGAAACTGTTACAGGAGTTGCTGTTTCATTTACTGCAATTGGTGCAGAAGCAAATGCTTTATTTTCCATACTCCAAACTGGCTGACCATCTTCACCCATTGGTATAAATTGTAATTCATAAACTCCTGTAACGTTAGATGTGTATTCAAAAGTTACATCAAAAGTAGCCCCTTTTGCTAAATCTGTAGGAAGAGTTGTAAAAGCAATAGTTCCTGCAGGAGTTACCACTTCTCCTCCACCATTACCTCCACCAGAACCAGCAGCAATCACATTTACTTTTGGATAAGGTCCTAGATATGCAATATCTCCAGCACTACCTGCAATTTTACCAAATAAACCCCATGAAACAGCAGGGCTTGTTAAATCTGCCGTTAATGTAATATCTTCTGGTAAAGTTATAGAAACGGTAACCTGTGCAGCTGTCTCATTTATTGCTGTTGGTTCGTTAGTATACGTTACATTTTGACCCCAAATTGGTTGATCATCTGCTCCTAATGGAACAAATTGTAGTTCATACGTTCCAACAACATCAGATGTGTATTCAAAAGTTACGTCAAAAGTTTGTCCTGGATTTGCTTCTGTAGGAATACTTACAATTGATATGCTACCTGATTGTGCATTTGCAAAAGCAGTGAAAAATAGAAATAAAAGTAATAGTTTTTTCATAATGTAAAGTTTTTTAAGATATGTCAAATTTTCGAATGCTTTTTTATTAAAATCGAAAATACATACATGATTAATTATTGATTTAAAAGTATTGCTAATTAGATTTGTATACTATAAATATTGTAGCAAAGAATGATAAAAATGTTGAATTTATATCAAAATTGTAAATAAAAACAGCTTAATTGTTTGATAATTAATGTTTAAGTGTTTTAATATATACTTGTTTTTAAAATTTAAATAATCTTAACTACCTAAAAATATTAAGTAATAAAAACTATTTATTGAATGGTTAAATTTTTACTTATAACAAATCCTTTTTGCTCTCTTTCTAAAGAATATTGAGCACCTCCAACAGAAATTTTATAGATTCCTGGCACAATTACTTTCTCCCCTTCTTTATTTACAGAGGTTAATTGATCTTTATCAATTTTAAAAGTTAAAACCTTTTTTTCTTTAGATTTAAAAGCAACTCTTTGAAATTCTGCCAATGTTTTATGCGGGTTGTATTGATCTGTATTTAAGTTATGAATATAAACCTGTGCTACTTCTTCTCCATCAAAATCGCCAACATTTTCTACTGTTACATTTACTGTAAAATCTTCATTTATATTTATGGTTTTTGCAATTTGCAGATTTGTGTATTTAAAAGTTGTAAAACTTAATCCGTAACCAAACTCATATAATGGTTTTCCTTTAAAATATCTATATGTTTTTCCTTGCATTTTATAATCGCTAAAAGCAGGTATATCATTAATATCTTTATAAAAAGTTACAGGCAATCTACCTGCAGGGTTGTAATCTCCAAAAATTACATCTGCAATCGCTGTTCCACCAGCTTGTCCAGGATACCAAGCTTCTATAATTGCTGGTACATTATCATTTTCCCAATTAATAGACAACGCACTTCCGTTTAATAAAACAAGAATGGTTGGTTTCCCTAATTTTATAATTTTTTTAATTAAATCTGTCTGAGTCTCTGGCAGTTTTGTGTGCACACGATCTCCGCCTCCAAAACCTTCAACCTTTACCTTCATTTCTTCACCTTCTAACAGAGGGCTAATTCCCATACATAAAACAACAACATCTGCATCTTTAGCAAGTGTAATTGCTTCTTTTTCTAAGTTTTCTTTAGGCGATTCCCATAACAATCTCATAATAGAATGTTCTGTATTGTTTTGTACACATTCAAATTTAATTTGGTATTTTTTACCAGCTTTTAATTGAATATATTCATAAACTTTTTTGGGATGATGCTGATTATGAAAAGTAATCATTGGTTTTCCGTCTAAATATAATTTCATTGATGAAAAAGCTTCGCCACCTAAAGCATAATTACCTGTTTTATCTACAGCTAATGTACCTGTCCATCTTACAGAGTATTTGTCATAACTCATATCATTAAAAGGAGGTGTTGTTCTCCACGTAAAATCTACCGTTTTATCTATTCTTGTATGTTTTGGTGTTCCTTCAAAAGAAATATTATCAAAATACTCTCCTTTTAAACCCTTCATTTTTAAGGAATTATCAGTAAACAAAACACTTTCTGGCATTGCTTCAAATACAGGTAAACCTTCTGCTAATTTGCTACCCACTGCAAATGAAACTTCTGCATTGGGTAATTTACGTTTAAGACCTTCTAGTGGAGTTATTGGGTCTGTTGGGTATCCATTATAGTTTCCTAAAAGTACTTCTAAATCGTCTGAATTAGAACCAATTACAGCTATTTTTTTGATTTTATTTTTATCTAAAGGAAGTAAATTTCCTTCGTTTTTTAATAATACCATCGATTTTCTAGCAGTTTCTAAAGAAGCTAATCTATGCTTTTCAGAATCTACAACATCATAGGATATGTTTTCATATTTTACATCTCCTTTAGGAGCAAATAACCCTAATTTTAAACGTGCAACAAATAGTTTTACAAGAGAAACATCTAATTCTTGTTCTGTAATTAAACCTTCTTTTACTGCTTCTACTAAAGCAGGATAAGAGTTTCCGCAATTTAAATCTGTACCCGCTTTAACTGCAACTGCAGAGGCTTCTTTGGCGTTTGCACTAATTTCATGAGCTCCTTCATCATAAAAATCTCTCACTGCCCAACAATCAGATACAATATATCCATCAAAACCCCAATCTTCTCTTAGTAAATTACTTAAATCTTTGTTGCCACAACAAGGTTTTCCATTAAAACTATTATAAGCACACATAATAGAATATACTTTAGCTTCTTTTACAACTTTTTCGAAATGAGGACTATAGGTATTTAAAAAATCTTGTGGACTTGGAGTTGCATTAAAACGATGACGATCTACTTCTGGTCCACTATGTACTGCAAAATGTTTTGCAGTAGCTACTAATTTTAAATAATTAGGATCATCTCCTTGCAAACCTTTAATAAAACGCACTGCCAATTCTCCTGCTAAATATGGGTCTTCTCCATAGGTTTCCATTCCTCTTCCCCATCTTGGATCTCTAAAAATGTTAATATTTGGTGTCCAGTAGGTTAACCCTTGATAAATACCTCTTTTTCCTCTAGAAGCAAATTCGTGATGTTTTGCACGTGCTTCATCAGAAATAATAGTTGATATTTTAGATATTTGATCTCTATCAAAAGTTGCAGATAAACCAATTGCTTGTGGAAAAACGGTTGCTCTTCCTGCTCTTCCAACTCCATGTAAACACTCATTCCACCAGTTATATTCTGGTATATCTAATCTATCTATTGCAGGAGAAGCATGACTCATTTGAGACACTTTTTCTTCTAAAGTCATGGCAGCAACCAATTCTTTGGCTTTTATTTCAAAATTTATAGTTTCTACTTTTTTTTCTGGAGCATTTTTTGCGCAAGCAAAAAAGAATAATATACTAACAGCAAAAAGGGCAATCTTATTAAAATTTATTTTTATCATACTTTTATTATCATAAAACATAAAAACTAGTACTAGAAGGTTTTCTCTCTAAAAAATCTAGTTTTTTTAATTACTTATTTAAGAGTAAGGTTTTTTATGGATGTACCTTTGCATCATATTAAAAAAAAATAGTAAATCTACAAAAGTTTTAAGCTTCTGCGGATTTTATATTTATTGTAAACCTTCTATAAAACCAGAGTAGGCTTCTTTTTTACCAAACTCGTTATCAAATAATAAAGGCCAATCTAAAACATTAAACCTTGGTGTAATCCAAGAATCATCATCTTTTAAACCCCATAAAGTTAAGGCGTATTTATTGGCATCTGGTATGCTATTATACACTCTTGTTACTTCTCTAACCTTATCACTTTGTGCAAAAGATCTTTGTTCTGTAAATGTTGTACTTTGTCCGTTTAAATTTGTTCGTACATCTAACTCAGAATAATGAATTAGTACATTTCTACTTACCAATTCGTTAGTTGCTGTTTGCATTTCTGCTTCACTTGGGTTTTCTATGTTAATATGCATTTGGTACCCTACACCATCCAATAAATTACTAGCAATTAATTTATCGATTTCTCTTAATGCACCAGATCTTTTTAAAGGATCTGTAACCATATTATAATCGTTATAAAATAGTTTTACATTTGGGTCTGCATTTCTGGCAAACTGAAAACATTTTTCTAAATAATTTTCTCCCATTTTTTGTCTAAAAATACTAGCTCTTAAACTGGTTGAATTGTCTATAATAGCCTCATTAACAACATCCCAAGAATCTACTTTATCTTTATATCTTGTTACAGTAGTGGTTATATAATCTTCTACAATAGCCTCAAATTGTGCATCTGTTCCTGTAAAGTTTGTTAGAGCATTTGGTACACTTTCATGCCAAATTAATGCGTGTCCATGAATGTTCATTCCTTTTTCTTCTGCATAGTCTACAATTGCGTCTGCTTTAGACCAATCGTAACTAATATTCATCATAGCATCTATACCAGTAATTATATTTGCCATTTTCATAGCATTTTCTGCAGTTACACTATTAAATTCTCTTTCATATACTTCCATATACTGAGAATCTGCTATTCGATCTGGATTAACAGCCACTCCTACAAAAAAGTTAGATGCACTAGATTTTAAGGTAATAACTTCATCTGGTATAAAACGTGTTACAACACTAACTACATTAGAATTTTCTGTTGGTACTCCGTTTAAAAGACCTCTTACTCTGTAAAAATACCTTGTGTTATTTGATAAGTCTGTAATAATTTCTTGAAACCCATTAATTGATTTTGAATTATAGCCTGATACAAATGTTGAAAATGTTTCGTCTAAAGATACATCTAACTGATAACCAGAAGATCTAAAAATAGGCTGCCATGAAATTCTAAATTCTGTAGGTCTAATATCTAGTGCTTCGTTTGCAACTGGTATTGTATCAAATTCAATTTCTGCGTCTTCTTTTTCACAAGAATTAAAGCCTAACGTAAACATTAAGGTTATCAATAGGTATATAGTTCTGTATTTTTTCATTAGATATTCTTATTTAATGATTTTTATTTTTACTGATTTATTTTACAATTAAGGTTACATTATCAAACTGAATACTTTGCTCAGCAGGATCTCCATAAATGTTGGTACTTGCTTTTATTCTTAAAATGTTTTTAATATTTATTTTTCTATCTAAATTAGATGGGTTGTATCCATAACCAAATTGACTTAAATTCACTTCAATAGTTTCCCATTCACAGGTTTCTTTTAAGAAAGAATATTGCCAGTTTACATTTCCGTCAGAAGAATCGTTTGGACCATCTACAATAATAAAGTTTAGAGTTGTGTTTGGTGTGTTTCCACAATTTACATCAATTCTTAAAAACACATCGTTTACTGTTTTACCCTCTAAACTTTCTGAAGGAATAAGAGGTACAAAAGAAGCATCTGATTGAGATACAATAAAGCCAGATGATAAATCTCCATCCCATACTAATTCATAAAAGTCTCCATCACTGTCTGCATCTCCTTCAATTACTGCTTCAGAAGCTACATCACCAAAAGATTGCCAAGGGTTTGATAGAATACCTCCACCATCAAAGTCTGTTACTAAAAATAATTCGAAACCTAAATCGAAATTAATAGTTCTATTTACAACTCCTCCAGAGGTTGTTAAGGTTAAAGTTCCTCTAGGCTCAGTAATTGTTTCTGGTATTACTAAAGAAATTCTAGAACCATCTAATTGTGTAAATGTTAAAGGAGTTTCTTCAAAAAGTATTTCTGAAGTATTATGTAACCACTCACCTTCTATGATTACCACCTCACCTACTAATGGAAGTGCTGGTATTGTTTTTAATATTTCTGGTTCTGGTTGAAGAATTGTAAAAGTATGGCTTACAGACTCTTTAGACTTAAAAGAAAAGTTGACTGTTTGTTCTCCAAATCGGCTTCCTTTTTCTTCATCAAAAGGAACTGTAAAAAAAAGAGCAACATCAGAATTAAGAGCAGGATTGTAGACTGTTGTTACAGTATTATCAAATACAATAGCATTTAAATCACTTAAATCCATTCCTTCTGCCGTTATTAAATCTCCAGGAAAACCAGTGTTTAAAGTAATTGCAGTGTCTGAGGTTTGTGCTATTAGAACTGCAATTTCTGGCACAGTATCTTCATCTTCACAGGAAACTAATAATGTAAATCCTGAAATTAATAGCGTTAAAAAATAAAATCGTTTTAACATAATAGTTGTATTGTTAGTTAATTAGCGTAGAAATCTACAGGTTCATCTTTGGATATAAAGCTTGCATCACCTGATGGAATTGGAAATAAAAAATCGCTTTCACTAGGTGTTATTTTATTAGAACTTACTTGGTTTGGATTATCACCAATGTTTACGCCCCTTTCTTGATTAGAAATAATGCCTATTGCTTTTGTTCTATCAATTCGTTGTAAATCAAACCAATATTTACTTTCTAAGGCTAGTTCTATTCTACGTTCTTGTAAAATATCATCTAATGTAATTACTGTTTTTACTGGTAAACCGGCTCTTCTTCTAACCGTGTTTATGGCACTTAATGCATTTGGATCTGTTGTAAAATCTCCATCATTTAAAATTGCTTCTGCCTGTATTAATAAAACTTCTGCATAACGCATCATGTGTGTAGGTAATTCTGTACGCATAAAACATACATTTGCAAATTCATCTGGAGAGCCTGCAATGTATTTTCTAAAACCTGCTATTGTAGATGTTAATCCAGAAGCTGGTACAACATATCCTCCATTTGCTGTATCTAGCTCCTCATAACTACTGCCAGGTTCCATTAATGTCCAATAACGTCTTTTATCTGAAGTTTCATAAGCTCTTTGTAAATCTACACTAGGTTGGCAAGTACCCCAACCATCGCCAGATTTTGTAATAGTTCCTGATGCTGCAAAATAGGCTTGGTTTGTATTTTGAGTTCCCCAAAGAGAGCAGTTTACAAACCATTGTAATGCAAATATAGATTCGTTATTAATGTTTTCGTAAGTTGGATCTACAAATTGCTGATGATATTCTGTTTCTAAAGCATGTAAACCACTATTAATTACTAGTTCTGAATACGTACGTGCATCACCATAATTTTCTAAGGTTAAGTGTAGTTTGGCTAAATAAGACCATGCTGCTGTTTTACCAACTCTACCTCGAGTAGCTTGCTCTAATGGAAGCAATAGTGCTGCCATTTCTAAATCTTCTCTAATAAAACGATGTATACTTTCTACAGTATTTTTTTGTAATGGATCATTATTGTCTATTGTTATTTTATCTAAAATTGGTAATGGTCCCCATAAACGAACTAAGTGAAAATATGCAACCGCTCTCATAAATAAAGCTTCTCCTTTTGCTGTATTTTTTGCTTGTTCTGTAACTTCGTCACCTAAACTTTCATCTATTGCTTTTAGTACAGAATTAGAAACGGTAACAACTACCCAGTAAGATTCCCAACCTTCAATCATATAGGTATTGTTAGGGTTCATTGCAAAATTTACAAATTGCACAAGATCTTCAAAGCTACCAACAGAATTACCTGAATAAGAATCTCCCATTGCCCATCTAAACTTATCATTATAATAAAACCAAGGTCTACCATATAATGCTGCACTTGCACTTAGTAATTGATCGTCTGTATTGTAAAAATTATCAGAAACTATAGCGTCTTCTACAGGCTGTTCTAAAAAATCTTTAGAGCAAGAAACTGTCACTAAAATAAATAATGACAACAATAAAATTTTGTAAATACTTTTCATCTTTAAAATATTTTAGTTTTATAATTAAAATTGAACATTAAGCCCAAGAGTTATTGTTCTAGGTACAGGATATCTAGCAAAATCTACCCCTGTTAACGTGGCAGATTGATTATAAGAACCAACCTCAGGATCAAACCCAGAGTAGTTTGTAAAAGTGTATAAATTTTGTACTGTACTATATATTCTTAATTGGTTGATAAATGATTTTTTTCCAAAAAAGGTACTTGGTAAAGTGCATCCTAATGAAACATTTTGTATTCTTAAATAAGAAGCATCTTCTATAAAACGGTCTGATATTCTGTTATTTCCATTAGGATTTCCATTGATATATCTTGGTAATATTCCATTTGGGTTAGCTGCAGAATAACGATTGGCAACAGCTGCAACTTGATTATTAGAAGGCAAAGTCATACCTTCTGTAATACTTCTAGTCCAATTATAAACTTCATTACCCTGAGAGCCTTGTAAGAAAATAGAAAAATCAAACATACCCATTTTAAAATTATTTGTAATACTGTAGGTAAAATCTGGATGTGGACTACCAATAAAAGTTCTGTCTTCATCAGTAATAATACCATCGTCTTTTAAATCTTTAAATCTAATATCTCCTAGCCAAGTTCCATTTACTTCTGGTTGACTACTATCTCTAGTTTCTATAGGGATTGGACCATTGCTTAATTCTTCTTGTGATCTAAATAAACCATCTGTTACAAAACCATAAAACTGACCTATGGGTTGCCCAACAATCGATCTTGTTAATTCTTGCCCAAAGGCAAAGAAACCTGAAATAGCGTCTCCTTCATTTACCAATGCTCTAATTTCGTTTTTGTATGCAGAGAACACAAGATTCGTTGTCCATTCTAATTTATCATTTGCTATATTTCTAGTTTTTAAACTTAAATCGATCCCTGTATTTACCATTTCACCAAAGTTTATTGTTGGAGGACTTACCCCGAGAAAAGCTTGTGAGTTATGAGTTCCAAAAATACTTGGTAAAGGTTCTGGTGCTAAAAAGTCTTTAGAAACTTTTTGATACAAATCTACTTCTAAATGAATTTTATCATCTAACAAACCAAGCTCTATTCCTAAGTTAGGAGAAATTAACGTTTCCCAACCAATGTTTGGGTTTGCAAAGTTTTGTATTACAAAACCACTACCAAAAGCTGTTGGCACGTTGGTTAACGATTCTAAAAACAAATTATTTCCTACACCTTGATTTCCACTGGTTCCATAACCAGCACGTATTTTTAGCCAGCTGATAACATCATTATCCTTTAAAAAAGATTCTTTACTAACTACCCAAGCACCAGATACAGATGGAAAATAATCAAACCTGTTGCCGTCTGCAAATTTAGAAGAACCATCATACCTTAAAGATGCAGAAAGATAATATTTAGAATCATAATTATAATTAACTCTTCCAAAATAAGAAACAAGACTATTTCCGTTTTCAACTGATGAAGCTACAGATGTTTCAACATCACCTGTATTTAAACCCGTTAAATCATTATTAGGAAAATTTGCTCGTTGACCTGTTAGCCCTTTATATATTCCTTCTTGCGCTTCCATACCTAATAAAAAATTAAAAGAATTTTTGCCGAAATCTTGGTCGTAAGTAAAGTAGTTTTTAAATAACCAGAAAAAAGATTCTCCTAAAGATTTAACAGATGTATTTACTTCGTTTATAATTCCACCAAACTCATAAGTAGGATTAAAAGCTTCACTTCTAGATGTATTAAAATCATATCCCATATCAGTTCTAAAAGTAAGGCCTTCTAAAAGTTTTGCCTCTACAAAGATATTTCCATTAATTTTAAAACGTTCTAAATTAGTTTTTCTAATATCTGCCCATGCCACTGGATTTACTGCTTCATCTGTACCTAAACCTAATGTTTGGTTTGGTGCACCAAATGTACCATCAGATAAACGAACTGGTATGTCTGGTGATTGTTGCAATGCTGTTGCAATAATTCCATTAGCAGCATCATTTAGCACCACATTTTCTAGAGAATTACTAAAATTAATGTTGTTACCCATTTTAAATTTATCACTGAATTTATGGTCTAAATTTAGACGCATACTAAATCTTCTAAAATCTGTATTTATAACGATTCCTTCTTGTTCAAAATAATTAACGGATGTGTAATATTTAGTACTTTCATTACCACCTGTAATAGATAATTGATGGCTTTTAATTGGTGCTTGTCTAAAGATAGCATCTTGCCAATCTGTACCATCGCCCAAAATAGCAGGGTTTTTAAATTGTGGTAGCGGTTCTAAACCTATAGTAGCTCGTGCTTCATTGGTATATTGTGCGTATTCTCTTAAATTCATTAAATCATAAGTACGAGGTACAGATTGCATACCTGAATACGACTCTAAAGTTATTTTTGCAACCCCAGCTTTACCTCTTTTTGTAGTAATTAATACCACTCCATTTGCTGCTTGAGAACCATAAATTGCAGCTGCAGATGCATCTTTTAAAATTTGAATTGATTCTATATCTGATGGGTTTAATGTAGAAAGAGGACTTACCTGTGTTTGACCTCCAGCACCACCAAATTGTGAGAAGTTAAAAGAGCTGCTTCCAGCAGAATTAACCTGCACTCCATCAATAACATACAAAGGTTCATTACTACCAGTTATAGAAGTTACCCCTCTAACCCTAACAGATACTGCTCCTCCTGGTTGCCCAGATGCACGTGTTACTGTAATACCAGATACTTGTCCTTGTAACAATTGATCAACATTTGCAACAGGTTGTTCTTCTATGGCTTTTGCTTGTATAGTTGAAACAGCACCTGTTAAATCTTTTTTACGAGCTGTACCATAACCAATCACAACAATTTCATCTAAATCTGTTCTAGATTCTTTAAGTATCACATTAATAATAGTAGCTTCTCCAACAATTTTCTCACTGGTTTGATATCCTATAGAAGAAAAAATAAGAATGTCTCCTTTTTTAATATTTTTAATAATGTAGTTTCCATCAAAATCTGCTACTTGACCATTACTTGTATTTTTTACTACAATGCTAACACCAGGTATTGGCTGACCATCAGTTCCGTTTACTTGACCTTTAATAGTTAAGCTGTTTTGTGCATTACTGAATTGTGGGATAATCAGTAACATAATAAAAATAGAAAATCTTAAAATTAATTGAATGTTTTTCATCAAAATTTAGTTTAATGCTTCATTAACGATATAAATAGTTGTTTTAAAAATTAACGCAATGTTAACAATCTTGGTTCAAAGATATTTTTGATTGCTAAAAATGTTTAGTGTTTTTGATGCAATCAATATAAATTTTGATGCAAAATTTTTAAATATGATATATTTACCCCTTTAAAATTAACAAATTAATAAAAAATCATTAATAAAATTGATAAAAGTATTTTTAGGTTTCTTATTCTTGGGTTTAATTACAACAATGAGTCTTAATATATTTAACTTTCTTAATTTTTAAGTAGCTAAACATAGCTGTTTACTTTAAAGTAACATCAAACTTTGTTTGAATTCAACTAAAAGGTACAACTTTACATAGCATTTTTTATTTTTAACTACTAAACAACTATTTTACAAAGAATTGTATTGTTAACATTATTTATTAAACCTTTAAAAAGTAATTTAAAGAAAGAAAGGGGCTATATCTGATAAATATCAAAAAATAGCCCCTTTAAATTGTTTAAAATTGATGTTAAATTACTTTAACTCAAAGTTAGATTTTAAATTAGCGTTAGAATCTCCACCAACAAAAATTTCAAAATCTCCCTCTTCTATAATAAATTTTCCTTGATTATTGTAAAATCCTAATTCAGCTTTCGCTAATTGAAAAGTAATTGTTTTCGTTTCACTCTTTTTAAGTGGTACTAATTTAAAGCCTTTTAATTCTTTAACGGGTCTTGTAGTGCTACCTACTTTATCTCTAATATATAACTGAATAACTTCTTTACCATCATAATTTCCTGTATTGGTAATATCTACAGATACTTTTATAGTTTCATTTAAAGAGTAAGTAGCTTTTTCTAACTGTAAGTTTTTATACTCGAATTTAGTATAACTTAAACCATAACCAAATGGGTATAAAGGAGTATTTTCTACATCGCTATAATGAGACCAGAAAACATTGTTTTCTCTATTACTACCTCTACCTGTGCTTTTATAGTTGTAATAAATAGGAATTTGCCCTACGTTTCTTGGAAACGTCATTGGTAGTTTTCCACTTGGGTTATAATCTCCATACAATACCTGTGCTATTGCGTTACCTGTTTGAGTACCTAATTGCCAACCCATTAAAATTGTAGGTATATTTTCTTTTGCCCAGTTAATTGTTAATGGCCTACCAGCTTTTAAAACCAAAACAATATTTGGGTTTACTTTATAAACAGCCTCTAGTAACTCTTGCTGCAAACCAGGTAAATCTAAATTAGTTCTACTTCTTCCTTCGCCGCTTTGAAAACCATGTTCTCCTAAAACCATCACTACAACATCTGCATTTTTGGCAGCTTGAATTGCTTGTTTCATTCCCTCTTTATTGGTTGTATTTACTTTTACTTCATCAACAAAAGCTGTTTTACCAATATAAAAATCTACCCCTTTTTCATATTTTAATGTATTGCCCTTATATGCTTTCATTCCTTCTAAAATCGAAATAGCAGTATGATCATCAGAAGCCAATCTCCAACTACCTAAAGGACTATTATCATCATCTGCCAAAGGGCCAATTAATGCTATTTTTTGTCCTTCCTTTTTTAAAGGAAGCAATTGTTTTTCATTTTTTAATAAGACCACAGATTTTTTTGCCATGTCTAAAACCGCTTCTTGATGTGCTTTATTTCCAATTTCATTTTTCTCTCTTTCTTCATCACAATACTTGTATGGGTCTTCAAAAAGTCCTAGTTCAAATTTTACTCTTAAAATTCTTCTTACAGCGTCATTTATTGTTGTGATGTCTACTTTTTTCTCATTGACCAATTTTACCAATTCATTTACATAAACATATCCTTCCATATCCATATCAGAACCAGCAGTTGAAGCTAAATAAGCAGCCTCTTTTTTGTCTTTTGCTTGTCCCCAGAAAATAGCTTCGTTAATAGAAGCCCAATCAGATACTACAAAACCATCAAACTCCCATTCTCCTTTTAGAATATCACGTTGTAAAAAATTATTTGTACTAGCAGGAATTCCATTTAAATCATTAAAACCATTCATAAAAGTTCTAACACCTGCTTCTTTTGCAGCTTTAAAAGGAGGTAATACAGTATTGTATAATGTATTTGTACTAATGTCTACAGTATTATATTCTTTACCCGCTTCAGAAAAACCATAACCAGCAAAATGTTTTGCACAGGCTGCAATTGTGTTTACATCAGCAAGATTATCTCCTTGAAACCCTTTCACTCTTGCTTCTGCAATTTTGCTTCCTAAATATGGGTCTTCTCCTCCACCTTCCATTACACGTCCCCAACGTGGATCTCTAGAAATATCTATCATGGGTGCAAATGTCCAATTAATTCCTGCAGCTGCAGCTTCTGTTGCTCCAACTCTTGCAGATTTTTTAATAGCTTCTAAATCCCAACTTGCAGATTCTGCAATAGGTATAGGACTTAATGTTTTAAAACCGTGAATTACATCGAAACCAAATAATAAAGGAATACCAAGTCTAGTTTCCTCAACTGCAATTTTTTGTAAGCTTCTTGTTTTGTCTACTCCTCTTACATTTAGCATTGCACCAACCCAACCTTTTCTTAAATGCTCGTACTTAGTTTTTGCATTTCCATCTTCTGGCACAGGTCCTGTTGCGTCCCAAAACCCATTGTAGAGATTCATTTGCCCAACCTTTTCTTGTAAGGTCATTTTAGCAATTAGGTTATCAATTTTGTTTTCATAACTATCAATTTTATTTTCTTGTTTTTGTTCTTTAGAACAAGTAGAAAAAAAGAGTATTATAAAACAAACTGATATTATTTTTTTAATAGTTTTCATGAAAATTAGTTTTTTAAAAATTTAATATAACCAATTTAAACATTGTTTTCTTTAGCAAAAAAAATAAACACATTAAAATGATTCAATGCAACATTATAGTTAGATTGATGCATCATTTGATCTATATTTTCTTTTGTTTATTCGATTTCATAATCAATTTGATACATCCTATTAAAGAATTCTTATGTTAATTTTTTAATTATTAAAATTAAAAAGTAGTTTGTTCTAAGGATAATTATTCGTTTACAAACGTTTACAAGTAATTACAACCGAAAGTAATTGTTTCGAAACCGAATAAAGGTTTACTTGTGTCGCAACTTTGCAGTGTTGAAAAACATCAACAAAAAATAATTATAAACTTACACTTAAAATAAAAGTGTTTAAAAACTTATCTTATGAATACGTTAAGAAACAAAGTACAATTAATAGGTAGATTAGGTCAAGAGCCAGAAATAGTAACCTTTAAAGATGGTAACAAAATGGCAAAATTTTCTATGGCAACAGATGATAGTTATAAAGACAAAGCTGGTAACAAAGTAGAGCGAGCTTATTGGCACCACGTCGTTGACCATATGCGAAATTCGACTTCTCGCCCAAAAGCCCATGCCTAGGGGGTATAACATAAATCCAGTTACCATAGGAGACTACCTAAAACAGTATAGATTACAAAACGGTTATACAACTTTTGAGCTTTCATTAGAGCTAGATGTTTACCAAACCACTATCTATAAATGGGAAAATAACGAATCAAATCCGAAAGGAAAAAACTTAAACAAACTCATAGAATTTATGGGTTACGACCCAAGAATTCACAAACCAATAAACACAAAATATTATGAACTCAATTAGAAACAAAGTACAGTTAATAGGAAATTTAGGAAACAATCCAGAAATTATAAACCTAGAATCAGGAAAGAAATTAGCGAAATTCTCTCTTGCTACAAATGAAAGTTACACCAATGCATCAGGAGAAAAAATAGATAAGGTCGAATGGCATAATTTAGTAGCCTGGGGAAAGACTTGTGACATTATAGAAAGGTATTTAACCAAAGGAAAAGAGGTCGCTATTGAAGGTAAATTAACTTCTCGTTCTTATGAAACCAAAGAAGGTGATAAAAGATACATAACAGAAGTTGTTGTGAACGAACTTTTGATGTTGGGGAATAAGTAATCAATTAAACCTAAAAATCTGGAGTTTTAGCTCCAGATTTTTTCGTGTATTTTCTAAAGATTTAGGATGATTTATATTTCTTTTGCTTTTATCAATTCATCATAAAATTCTGCACAAAAAAAAGCAACATCTTTTCTATGGTTTAGTTTTAGTTTACTAGTAATGCTCTTAAAATAAGTGTCAATTGTATAAGGGGTATTCCCCATAATTTTAGATAATTCTTGCCTATTAGTTGTGTCTTTTGAAAGTAAAGTAAGTTCCAATTCTTTTTTACTTAAATCAGAAATACCATAAATAGAATCACTAAAAATAGAACGTGTAAATTGATTTCTACTTTTATATAATTTATGCATTGTTGTAGATTTGTATGTCCCATTTTCAACAACATTTAAAAGCGTTTCTTCAAACTCTTTGATACTGCATCCTTTATCTAAAAAACTTAAAAACCCACTTTTTATAGCCTTTTTCATAATTCTGTAAGAATTGTAATTGGTATAAGCAATGGCTTTAATTCTTGGCTCAAATTTTAAAATACTTTCAATTATGAAAAAACCATCGTTTTTTGAATCATTATTAAACTCTAAATCACATAAAATCAAATCGACTTTTATTTCTTGAGTTTTAGCGATAGCAGTTCTAACATTATCAGCAAAACAGCAAATAGCATCAGGAAATACTTTTTTAACTCTTTTTGTTATTCCTTCTTCAAGAATTTGATGGTCGTCAATAATTAAAACATTCATAGGTTTAGTTTTTATAAGGAATAGTAATTCTAACAGTAAAACCACTGTTTACATCAATAGTTAAATCACCCTTTAAAAGTGTAACTCTATCTTCTATACTGTTAAGCCCATTCCCCTTTTTTAAATCTGAAGAACCAATTCCATTATCCGAGTAATTCAATTGTAGATAATTATCATTTAATCTAATCTTCACAATTGTTTTTGATGCTTTGGCATATTTTAAGTTATTGGTAAATAACTCCTGAGATATTCTAAACAAATGTGTGCTATAAGGTTCTTTCAATTCCAGATAAGGAGGTTCAATTTGTACTTCAAAAAGTTTGTTTTCGGTGTTTTTCGGAACAATTTCATAGAGTCTATCCATAAAAACTTCGCCGTGAATAGGAGTATTATTCAATTGATGGGATAGATTGCGTATTTCTGTATAAGAATCTAACAGTTTATGTGAAGTCTCTACATCTTTGGTTTCAAAATCGTGAGCTAGTAACCTTAACTTACTGGCAATACCATCGTGCAAATCTTTACCTATTCTAATTTTTTCTAGCTCACTACTTTTTATAGACTCTTCAAGTAGTTTGAATTTTTGGTCTTTCTTTCGTTTTCTTAAATACAATCCTCCTCCCAAAACAACTAGAAATATACTGGCTATGGCATAATTGGTTTTTGTTTTTGATTGCTGAATTAGTAATTCTTTTGCTTGGCTTTCATTTTTTAGTTTTAAAATCTCGTTTTCTTTTTGTTGCGCTTCTTGATTAGACTTATACTTAGATATTCTATTTGAAAATTCTACAGACTTAATACTATCTGTAATTTGCACCCACTTTTCCTTTGCTGTAAAAGCTTCTTCGTATTTTCTCTCAGCTAAAAATAGATTACTCTTTAATAACAATAATTGTGTGTCTGTAGTTTGTGCAACAAAGCTATTAGCTAGCTTTAGTAATTCAATTTCTCTTTCTACCTGAAGAATTACTTTATTTGCTGAATTCAGATTTTTCGTTGCCAATTCTAGTTCAGCTAAACTGAGTAAATTCTTTATCTTAGTATCAGGGGTGTTGACTTCTTTTACCAGTTCAAGAGATTCTTGTATGTGTTTTCTAGCTTCCGCAAAGCGTTTTAACTTTACTTTTATATAACCTAAATTTCCTAAAATAATAGCTTCATCCAATTTATTAGATTGTTTCTGAGCGAGTACTAATCCTTTGTTAAACACTTGTAAACTTTCTTCTTCCCGCTTTAAATCTATCAAGTTTAACCCTATATTATTATAAACTCTGGGTAAATATTCTTGATTTTTTAAATTCTTTAAAATATGTAAAGCTTTTGTATTTTCTTCGTATGCTAAATTATATTCTCTTATCGTATTGTATAAAATAGCAATATTAATATGTGTTTTATAAACTTGAACAGAGTCTTTTTTAGCTAGAAAATAACTGTTACCATTAGTGTACTTTTTAATAGCATCATTGTAATTGCCTTTGTTACTTAATAAAATAGCCAAATTACAATTGTTCTTTGCCCATAATAAAGAATCTAAAATCAGCTTATCAGAAACTAAGGTTTTTTCTATAAAATATTGTGCACTGTCAAGTTTACCTTTGTACCAATAAGCAATTGCTAAACCTGTTAAAGATTCTGGCAGTAATTTATGTTTTGCTTTTTCTGATATTGAAACAGACTTTTTTGCATAAAACAATGCACTATCTATATTCTGTCTTTGATATAACACGCTAATCTTGTTTAAAACAGCTACATTGTTGGTTGTACCCTGTAGAACTTTTTTTAGACTATCAATTTTCTTGTTGGACTGACCAAAAGCACAAAAAGTAATTAAAAATAAAGCTAGTAAAGTAAGTTTCTTCATCATAGTTCTTGTAGTTTCCTCAAAAATAGAAAATTAATTATAACTAAAACCCTAATATGGTTAGGTTAAGAATTGCTAAACCAATTTATATTTGAAATCAAAACAAGAAGTAACACTTATAGACTAAATATATTTTAACTATATTTAACACAATTAATTAAAACCAAAATTTCTATGAAAAATCTCTGCCTTCTGGTAGCATTTTTTGTTACAATCATCTTACCTGCCCAAAGTACTTACACTGTAGATAACAAACCCAATGCAAAAGCAGATTTTAGTAATTTACAAACTGCTATTAACACTGTTACTACTGGGAGTATACTTTTAGTTCAAGGCTCTTCAACTAGCTATGGAGGAATTACAATAGAAAAAAAAATTACAATTAAAGGGACTGGGTATTTCTTGGGGGAAAATCCTAATACGCAAAAAGACTTTTCAGAATCTAAGGTGTCAAGTATTTCTCTAAAAGCTGGCTCTTCTGGTTCTACAATATCTGGGCTTTATGCAACAAGTTGGTTTAAAATATTTGATGGAGTATCTAATATATCCTTTATTAGAAATAGAGTACTGTATATTTCTCATTCTGGTGCTGCAAGCACAAATAATTTAGTTAAGGAAAATTATATCATTGGCTATTCTCAAAGTAACTGTTCAAGTTGTATAAGGGTAGCTATTGCATTAAATGACTCTGAAATAACTGGAAATTATATTGGGAATTCTAATTTTATCCAAGGAACTAACCTTAATATAATTAATAATGTTTTACAACAAAGTATAGCTGTTGCACCTAGTTCTAATTTCTATTGTAATGCCAATGTAAAAGACTCTTTCATTCAAAACAATATTATGAATAGTGCTGCTGCTATTCCAACGAATTATAATTCCTCAGCAGTAAATAATTGTGGTAATTCTTTAAGAAATAATATCTTTTATCATCCTAGTAATACCTCTCAAGAAACAGATAACTTCAACAACAAATTGGTAATAAAAAGTCCTTTCGTAGATAATTCTGATAATCAATACTCCACAGATGGCAAATATATACTCTCTTCAGATTCACCAGCAAAAGGGGCAGGTGTTGGTGGTGTAGATTGTGGAATGTTTGCTGGGGGTTACAAACTTTCGGGTATCCCAGATATACCCAACATTTACGAATTTAATGTACCAATTACTGGCTATAGCAACAGCACTGGTATTCAGGTGAATGTAAAAGTAAAATCTAATAATTAAACACATCAAATTACACAGAAAATGAAAAAACTGTTAATACTTATTTTATTCAGTATTCCTACCATTGTTCTTGCACAATCTACGTATACTGTAGACAACAAACCCAATGCAAAAGCTGATTTTGATGATTTACAAACTGCCATAAATACTGTTGCTGCTGGGAGTACGCTTTTGGTTTCTTCTGGAAGTTATAACAATGTTACTATAGAAAAACGAATTATCATAAAAGGGACTGGTTATTTTTTAACTGAAAATCCGAATACCCACGCGGACCCTGTAAGTTCCATAGTTTCTGGAATTACTTTTAAAAAAGGTTCAGAGGGTTCTGTTATTTCAGGTATAAGTTCTAATGGATTTGCTTTTTCAGAAAGCGTTTCAAATATTTCTTTTGTTAGAAATTATGTAAGAACAATTGGTTTTTATAATACCCCAGCAAATAGAGGTATAGAAGTTACAAATATTAATATTTTTCATAATTATATATACGGAGAAAGAAGGTATAGTAGTTCGTCAAGTTCATCTTATGATTATTCTATTAGAGTAGGAAGCGGTTCTTTGATAGAAGGTAACTATATAACCTCTTCAAATTTAGTAAAGGGAAGTTATTTAACAATAAGAAATAATGTATTATGGAATGGATTGCCAATAGGTATTGGATTTAGAAGCCAAGGTAGTGATATATCTAAATCTACAATATCAAATAATATTTTTAGACTTGGTTCATTTTTTATAAATAATGATGATTGGGAAAATAATATTAAAAATAATATTTTCTTCCATACTTCAGTAACTTCTCCCACCGCAGATGATAACGACAACAAATTAACCAATACAAACCCATTTATAGAAGATACAGATGATAGATACTCTACAGATGGCAGGTATATACTTTCTTCAGGTTCACAAGCCAAAGGTGCAGGAGTTGGTGGTATAGATTGCGGAATGTTCTATGAAATTGATGGTAAAGACGCTGGGTATAGGTTATCAGGTTTACCAGACATACCCAATATTTACGAATTTAATGTGCCTACCACTGGCTATAGCAATAGCACTGGTTTACAAATAAATGTAAAAGTAAAATCTAATAACTAACAAATGGTACACAAAAAAATCATTTGCTTAGCAATAGTACTGTGTAGTCTTATTGGTTATGGGCAAAGTGTAGAATATTTCTGGGATACAGACCCTGGTTTTGGTAAAGGTACAAGCTTAGGTTCTGGTTCTAATATAAATGCAACAATACCGCTTACTGGTTTAACTACAGGTGTACATAGTTTATATGTACGTGGTAAAAATGCCAATGGCTGGGGTTTATACACCAAACGAAATGTGTATATAGTTAGTGGTAATGGAAACACACCTAACATTAGTAGGTTAGAATATTTCTGGGATACAGACCCTGGTTTTGGTAAAGCAATTCCATTAACTATAAGCTCACAAACAGGTACAATAGAGAATAACTTTTTAGTTAGTCTCAAAAATTTATCTGTTGGTGTGCACAGTTTATACATAAGAGCCAAAGACCAATTTGGTAAATGGAGTTTACAAACCAAACGTAACGTATATGTGGTAAAAGGTGATGGTACTTTACCAGATATTACAGAGGTAGAATATTATTTTGATACAGACCCTGGTTTTGGAGCAGGTACTTCTTTACCATTAACTGCTAACAATACTATTGATAAAGATTATATTATTCCATTAAACAATCTTACAGGTGGTGAACATCAATTGTATATAAGAGCAAAAGATGAATTTGGCAAATGGAGTTTGTACAGCCAAAACACCATTACCATTGGCGATTGGAACTGTGCATACAATGATGCACCAGCAGGTCATTACGCACACGAAGCTGTTACCAATTTATGTACGAAAGAAATATTAGATAATGATGGGATGTGTGAGCCCAATGAAACGCTAAACAGGGCAGAATTGGCAAAAATCACCTATTTAAGTATTGGTTTACAAAATAATCCTACAGCAGATGACTTCCCTTCTCCTTTTAACGATTTACAAAGCAAAGAAGATACTTGGTATTATTCCTATGCGAAAAACTTATCTTATTTAGAATTTGATGATGCTACAGCACCTTTTGATAGAAACTATTTCAACTTTAAACCTTCAGATGATATTTCTTTAGCCAATACCTTAAAAGTATTACTTGAAGCTTGGAATATTGATGAAACCAATAATTCTGGCACAACACCTTTTATAGACGAAGGTTTAACTGAACATTATGGCTACAATTATATTGTTAAGGCTTATGATTTAGGTTTAATTTCTGATACAGCAGACCATTTGATACATCCTGATGGGTACATTAAAAGAGGTACTGCTTTTGTGATTTTACATAAAATGTTAGAAACACTAACTCCACCAACCATTTCAGATACCGACTTTTTTATTCCTGGTAATTATACACCCACCAATTTAGCTTCATTTGCTGGTATGCATAGTGGTAATTTTAACCATTATACCAAAACAAGTTTTGCAATTGGTAGTGTTGGTATTCCTTTAGGTTTTGAGCATACCTATAACTCGTATTTATCAGAAATGCCAACGTCTTTAATTCCATTACAGCCTTTAGGTAAAATGTGGAATCATACGTACAACAGTTATATTACAGAGATTGTGGGTGATGTAAAAAGACCTGATGATTATAGAGTTATTGTTGCGTTACCCAATAGTGGTTTCCATATTTATCAAAGAGATGGAGGAGGTTTTAAAGCAGTTACACAAGGTGTTTATAATACTTTGCAAAGACCAACTGCTGATAAATTTACCATTATTACAAAAAATCAAATTGTATATACCTATCAAAAGTTTGAAGGTACTGATGAAATTTTCCCATTTGTGTTAACGCGTATTCAAGATAGAAATGGAAATACATTAGCGGTAAATTACGAGGATGCAAAAAATCCTAAAACCGAAAACTACAAACGTATCAGTGAAGTGGTAGGTACTTCAGGTAGAAAATTACAGTTTGCATATCACCCAACATCAGATTTGGTAAAAGACATTACTGACCCTTCAGGTAGAAAAATTTCATTTACTTTCAATTCAGATGATGAGCCAAAATTGATCTCTTTTACAGATGCTAAAAATCAATCTTCAACCTATAATTATGGTGCAGATGCTGAAAAAGATTTGTTAATGACGATTACCTTGCCAAAAGGAAATACAGTTACGAATTCTTATGAAGGCAAAAAGTTGATAAGTAGTCAAACCAATGCCAATCAGCCAACACAATATACTTACGATAGAAATTACGGACAAACTGCCAATGATAATTTTACAAAAACCACAGTAGTTGACCCAAATAATCAAACCACAGTTGTAGATTATAATAAAAACGGAAATCCGAATCATATTAAAAAAGACAACAATACCAATGTTGATATTACTTATGATGCCACACAAACACACAAACCATCAGGCATTGATGTAAATGGAAAAAAAGCAGGTTTAACCTATGATGATATGGGTAATGTATTATCGGTCAATTTACCTTTAGGCGTTTCTTATAGTTATGAATACAATAGTAGAAACGACATTACAAAATATACAGATGCAAATGGCAAAAATTACACCTACAGTTACAATGGTTCAGGTAATTTAACCCAAACAAGTACACCAAGAGGAAGTACTAATTTTACAGTAAACAGTAAAGGTTTGGTAACTTCGGTTACAAATCCTGCTGGTATTACTACTTCTTACACCTATGATGCTTATGGAAACGTCATTAAAACTGATGCGCCTGAAGGGATTTCTACCAAAGCAAGTTATGATGTAATTAGTAGATTATTGTCATTTACAAATCCTAATGGGCAAAGTATGTCCTATCAATATGATGCAAATGATAATTTGTTAGAAGAAACATTTAATAATAAATCTACCAAATACAATTTTGATCCAAATGACAATCTCACAAAAATCATCAATGCAAATAATGGGGCAACAACTATGGCGTATGATTTTGACAATGACTTTTTAACCTCTGTTAATTTTGGTAGTGCTACTGATGCCTATACCTATTTTGATGATGGAAAAGTAAAAACCTATACTAACCCAAAAGGTACTGTATTTACCTATAATTATGATAGTGAAGGAAGATTATCTAGCGTTAGTACAACAGGAGATACTGTAACCTATACTTATGATACGCATAATAACATCACTGCTATTGCAAACTCAAAAGGAACTATTAGTTATACATATGATGCTTTAAACAGGGTAACCAGTACAATAGATTATTTTATGAATACTGTTGGGTATAGTTACGATCCTAATAGTAATGTGACTAAAATTACCTATCCAGATAACAAAGTTGTAAACTATACCTATTATGATGATAATCTATTAAATACAGTTACAGATTGGAATGGCAATACCACAACATATACCTATAGAGCAGATGGTTTGTTAAACGGAATTACCTATGCCAATGGAACGAACTGTACGTATACGTATGATAATGCTGGTAGAATGACAGGCTTATCTTGGAAAAAAGCAGATACAACTATTATTAATGCATATGCTTTTACACTAGACCCAATAGGCAATCATTTAACCGAAACCAAAACAGAACCTTATACTGCAAGTGCATTAGCAAATACGGATGTTTCTTATTCTTATAATGCTACCAACCAAATACAAAATGCAGGCAATGTTACTTTTTCACACGATACCAATGGAAATATAACCAGTAAAACAGGAAGTACCTATACTTTTGATGTATATGATAGACTCACAGGAGTTTCTGGAGGAATAACAGCACAATACGAATATGATGCTTCAGGTAAAAGAAGAAAAAGTACTGTAAATAGTGTAGAAAAAAGATATGTATTAGATATTCTTGGAATGAGTAGAGTTTTGATAGAAACTGACAATGCTAATACACCACAAAACTATTATGTATATGGCCTAGGATTGATTTCTAGAACTAATGCCAGTAATCAAACCCATTATTATCATTACGATTTTAGAGGAAGTACTATTGCAATGACAGATAAAAATGAAGCCATTACCCACAAATACCAATACAACGATTTTGGACAACTTTTAGAAAGTGATGAAGCAGACACAAACGCATACAGGTATGTAGGTAAATATGGAGTAGCTTTTGAAGATACAGAACTCTATTTTATGAGAGCTCGTTTTTACGACCCAACAACTGGGCGTTTTTTAAGCGAAGACCCTATTTGGGCTACAAACTTATATCCTTACGCAGAGAATAATCCTATTGGGAATATTGATCCTAAAGGAGAAAAAGCTTTGCACGGAGCAGTGTTTGGTAGTGCTAGTACAGCAATTTTGGAAAGTCCAAAATTAATCAAAAACGTAACACTTGGAATTACTGGAATAAGTGCAGGTTTTTATTCAATCATTACAAATGATGAGGAAATGTTTATAGCTTCTATGATAGCTATGGACGATGCAGGTGACGGTCTTGTAGAGTATAGTAAGAATGTAACAAAATCGGGAGTAAAAGGGGCTATTTCTGGTAAATTAACTTCTGGGATGGGATTTAGTTCAAAGGGTGGTCTAGGAACTACCAAGTTATTTGGTAAAACAGGTTATTTACCAATTGGTGTTGATTTTAGAATGGTAGAGGGCAGAGCAATAAAAGATATTGGTCATTTAGTTTATGAGGGAGCAAAAAATGAATTAACTGATTTTATAGAAGATCAACTTAAAAATAAAGTCTTACAAAAGTGAAAACAATAAAATTAATACTAACAATAAGTGTCATTTTCATAGTAAAGCAAGGCTTTTCACAAGATACACATACTTATCAATACGATACAGAAAGTCGTTTGATAAACTCAAAAGATGGGATAAAAACACAAACTTACCAATATGATAAATTAGACAATCGTTTGGGGTATAAATTAACAAGTACTGTGGTTTTACCAGATTTAACTATTTCTGCTATAAATAGTTCTGCTATTACATTAACACAAGAGCAAGAAACAACAGTTATGGCTACTATTAATAATAGTGGTTCAACTATAGTACAAAGTAGTATTTTAAAAGTCTATTTGTCTGCCACAGCAACTAATACAGATGTAGAGGTAGGTAGTTTTGTAGTGCCTACTATTAATGCTAACTCAAATAAAGAGGTTAGTTTTAAAATAAACATACCTAACAATGCAACTTTAGGTAATCGTTTTTTGGTATTTTATATAGATGCTATTAAAGCAATACAAGAAACAGATGAAACTAACAATACAAACAATATTGTTGTTACTATAAATGCACCAGATGTTGCAGAGTTAAATATTCAAAATGCCGCATTAAATAATACAACTGTAGTTGCAGGAGATAATTTAGAATTAACAGCTAGTATTTTCAATTCAGGTACTGCAAATGCAAGTGTAGTAACTGTAAAAGCTTATTTATCTTCAAACACTACTTTAGAAGTCAATGACATACCACTTACAGATGCTAATGAAACTATTTCTGCCTTAAATGCAGGTACTAATTTAGGGTATAATAAGACAGTTGTTATTCCTTCTAATTCAGTTACAGGTAACTATTATGTACTTTTTGCAGTAGATAAAGAGAATACTGTTTCAGAATTAGATGAAACCAACAATGTGGTTGGAGTTCCTTTAACCATTAAAAAAGACACTGCTTTGCCAATTGCCAATTTTAGTGTAGAGAGTCAAACCTTATCAGCTTCGAATTCGGTGCAATTTACAGACCAAAGTATAAATGCACCTATAAGCTGGGTTTGGTCTTTTCCTGGAGGTACACCAAGCACATCAACCTTACAAAACCCATCAGTAACCTATAATACAGAGGGAGTTTATGATGTTACATTAAAGGTATTCAATGCAAATGGAGAAGCACAAGAGTATAAAAATGAATACATTACAGTAACTACAAATACAGCCAGCTTGACCTATGTGCCAGATGATAATTTTGAGCAAGCCTTAATCGATTTTGGTTATGATTCTGGAGCGTTAGATGATTATGTACCCACTACAAATATTACTGCTGTAACTAGTTTAGACATTGCTTCAAAAAATATCACAAACTTAACAGGTATTCAAGATTTTCAGTCATTACAAGTTTTAGATGTTAGCAATAATCAAATCACTAATATTAATTTATTAGTAAGTAGTGCTCTTTTAGAAGAGTTCAATTGTTCAAATAATAATTTGAATGCATTAAATATCAGTTCTAATGTTAACTTGAAAAAGTTAGATGCAAGTAACAATCAGTTCACAACTTTAGACGCAAGTACTAATGTAAAACTGACAAGTGTTTTATTGAATAATAACTTATTAGAAAGTTTAAATATTAAGAATACAACCAATGCTATTATTTCTGAATTTAATGTTATAAATAATACAACAAACTTATGTATTCAAGTAGATAATGCAACAGATGCATCTAATGGCACAGGAAATTATGCTACTTGGCAGAAAGATGTTTCTGCACAATATTCAGAAAGTTGTGAGGCATTAAGTGTTTTACAAGAAGAATTGATAAGTAGTATCTTGGTGTATCCTAATCCTACTAAAGCATTTTTAAAAATACAGGTTAATGATAGTTTAAAAATTAATAAGGTAATAATTTATGATGTATTAGGTAAAGAGATTTTAAAACGAACTAAAAATTATAATCTTATAGATATTTCTAAATATTCTAATGGAACCTATTTCTTAAAAATTAAAACAGATAAAGGTTCAGTGATTAAAAAGATAATCAAAGATTAACTTATAAAAGCGTTAGCTTTTATGTCAGCACAAAAAACAAAGAGACAACTATAACCAGTTGTCTCTTTGCATTTGTTTACGTTGTTGTTCTTGTTTAATTTGCTCTATTCTAACATTATCAGGAATTTTGTCTTTTGCATTGTACTTTGGTAAAGAAATTTCTTTTGTAGGGCGCAAATTTTGCGCCTTTGTTTGGTCGTTTTTTGCGTTGGTGGGTGCATTATTTTCAATGTTATTAGTGATTGAATAAAAGATGCGTTGTGCTTGTTTACGTTGTTTAGGTGTGGTTAAATCATTTCCTGAATAATCCGTAAGTGTAATGAGGTTTTTTTCTATTAATTCATCTAGAGCATTTGTTACACTTCTATTTGATAAACCAACTTTAGAAAACTGAGAATGTGAAATCCAATCTCGGTTTTTAGGATTTCCATTTTCATCTCGCCAACCAAAAGTATTTCTGATTATTTTTAAATACACTCTTACTGCTGAAGAAGATAAAACAGACATAAGAGAATCAAAAAAAATATTTGGTACAGGCGTAGTTTTATTCAACCTCATTGTTATCAAAATTAATAACTGGTAACTCGTCATTATGGTTTGGGAAGATTAAAAAATCAGTTTCTGGTTGATGGTATAATTGTAAAAACCAACCACCATTTTCTGTCACTTTTACAACGCCAACCTTGTGGTAAAATTTCTTTTCTCCATTAATCCCATTAATCGTTTTTCGAGTACAAACATTATAAAATTTTGTCATATTTATATTTAGTTTACGTACTTCAACCTTAGGGACAAACCCAATATTATTAAAAAATTACATCGCTTTTTTATATAAGTTTTGCGACAAGTATGTCAGACAAGAGGTATTGTGCGACGTTACATATATTTTTTATACAGCCCTATTCTGGGCTGTTGTCATTGCTTATATAAATAGTGGTAACCTAAATATAAAGTTTTTACTTTATAATAAAACAACCTAATTTATAACAATATTCATAGTTGAAAGTACTGACATAATTATATTCTCAATTTATAAAAAAAGCAATCATCTAGATTGCTATTTTCTTATGCAGTTTTAAGATATCTACTTGCTACACTTTTATATCGTTCTCTGGAGAGTTGCATATAATGGAAACTAGATTCTGGTTTAACGTGCCTTAGTATTGCAGAAACATCTCGAACACTTCCCCCTTGATCTAAAATATAATTTGCTTTTCCATGTCTAAAGGAGTGAGGAGTAATATTTTTCTCTAACGACGCCATTTCTGAGAGTTCTTTTATCCATCGTTGTAAACTCCTCACATTAAATGGTTTTCCTGTTTTTCTGTTTACAAATAGTTCTTCTGAATTTGTTTCCACGCACAATCGAATTCCTAAATAACGATTTAATAATTCGTTTGTATCATACCCCCAAACCACTATATTATAACGCATACTTTTTCTACTCCTTACTTTTGCAGTTCTTAATCCATCTTTACTTTGAGTACTTATTGATGATAATTTTAAATCTATCAATTCGCTTACTCTCATGCCAGTGTCCCATAATAGATTTAAAACTAATTTTTTCTGTAAATCGCATAAATAATTTTCATCTAGTAAATCATTCATATCTTCAAAATCTTCAAAAGTTACGATGTCTTTATCTGGGTTGATAAAACGTATGGGAATGATTTCTTTAGGGTTAAAATTAGTTTCTCTTCTACCATGCCAGAAATAAAAGAAGTTTCTCAAAATTCTTGCAGAGTAAGCTATGGTTGCAGCACTATAATTTGGTTCCATACTCTGATGATAAGCTACAATATCATCACCGGAAACATCCTGTAAGCAAGATTTTGGCATAATAAAATTAATAAAATGTTCTAATCGAACTTTGTATCGCTTGTAAGCTACTGTTGTGTGTGATTTTTTCCAATCTAAATAAATCTGTATTGCTTTGTTTATTGTCATATAACATAAAAGACCCACCAAAAGCAATCTAGTGGGTCT
Source organism: uncultured Polaribacter sp. (assembly GCF_947497695.1). Lineage (GTDB taxonomy): Bacteria > Bacteroidota > Bacteroidia > Flavobacteriales > Flavobacteriaceae > Polaribacter. The sequence goes on from NZ_CANMHM010000001.1 coordinate 466,565, forward strand.
TTCATATAACCTAAATCAAAAAAGAATAGGTTTTATGAATACTCCACATTGTTGCTTTAGTCTGTATTTAAAAAACAGACGACTCTTTCGAGCAATGTTGGGATATCTCTATATTTAAGTTACCACTGTTAGTGTATATCATAATAAAATTCTAGGCAAGGTTATCGATATTTCCCTACCGTTTTAATACTACTGGTAAGAGTTTAACAAAAATGTTATAATAGGTGTAAGAATAGATATTTTTTCTAACCAGATAGTCTTTTAAGCGTATCATAACTCCTTATATAGCAATAGTTCTTTATCCACAATTTAATAAAACCTTATTTTAATTAATAACCCTTCCCTTTTATGTATTGGCATCATTCAAATTTGTATGACGTCAGTTATTTTGCTCGCACAAATTTTAGAACAGAAAGAACAATGTTTGGTATCAAACAAGCAGACCGAATGTTTCATTTTTATTGTTTTGGAAAATCTGGTGCTGGTAAAACGTCACTCCTCAAGTCTCTTATGGTTCAAGATGCAGAAGCTAATCGTGGATTTGCTTTTGTTGATGTGCATGGAGACGCTTCTCGCGAGATTAATGAAAGACTAAAAGGCCGATTTAGAAATCGTACTATCATTTATTTTGATATTACAAATCCCGAACTTGAACTTGGATACAATCCTTTACGCTCGGTTTCTCCCTCTAAACGTTCTTTGGTAGCTTCTAATATTTTAGAAATTTTTCAACGTAACTGGAAATCGGCTTGGGGTATGAAAATGGAACACATTCTCAGAATGATTTTGCTCACATTATTGGATCAGCCAAAAGCCCAGCTTTCGGACATCCTAAAACTTTTACATCAGAAATCATATCGAGATGAATGTTTAATCCATATTCAAAACCAAGACATCAAAACTTTCTGGTTAAAGGAATTTCCGAAATATAAACCAAACGATTTATTACCTATAATGAACAAATTAGGAGGCTTTTTAAGTCATACTATTGTTCGAAAAATTTTAATCGAAAACAAAAAACAATTGTCTTTAAGACAAATTATTGATAATAAACATATACTCATTATCAATCTAGCTAAAGGACAAGTAGGAGCTGATGTCTCTAATATTTTAGGAGGTTTGTTATTGACTTCGTTAGCTTCAGCCTCTTTTTCTCGGATTGATATTTTAGAAAAAGACAGAGTTCCCTATTTTTTATATATAGATGAATTTCAAACCATTTCTGGAACAGAATTGATTGCAGAATTACTGGCACAAGTCAGAAAATTTAAAGTAGGATTAATATTAGCAAACCAATTTTTGTATCAACTAGACCCCAATGTACGTGCAAGTGTTTTGGGTAACGTAGGTACTATTGTCGCCTTTCGATTAGGAATTACGGACGCCAAATTAATGGCAAAAGAATTTTATCCTGTTTTTAAAACTGAAGATTTTATCTCTTTAGCAAACTACTCTATTTATCTAAAACTAATGATTGATGGAAAACCTTCCATTCCCTTTAGTGCAGATACCATTCTCTAATATTTTAAATTTTTTACTTATGAAAACTAAATTACAGAGATCTCTATCAGAGATGTCAACATTTAATGAAGTACAAATTCATTATGAACGACCAATTTTTAATACGAATCGGGTTGTAAAATGTTCTGAAGATTCAGAAAGAATTCTTCGAGAATTTTTAGACAACAAACGTATTGATTATAAAGAATTCTTTTGGATACTATTACTGACTAATGCGAATCAAATATTGGGTGTTAGTGAAATAGGTATTGGCAATACAACTGGAGTTGCTGTAAACGTAAAAGAAATATATCAACTCGCTCTATTGTCTAATGCATCAGCTGTTGTGGTGGCGCACAATCATCCTTCTGGAAAATTGAAACCTTCCACAGCTGATAAGGTTTTAACTCAAAAGCTAAAAGAGGCTTTTAAATTACTAGACATTACTTTACTAGACCATCTCATTCTCACTTCAGAAGGATTTGTTTCTTTCTCTGATAGTGGATTGATGTAAATCACTTCCCTTTTCTATGATAAAAACACCCATTACGTATTATGGAGGAAAACAGAATTTAGCCAAAATGATTGTGGATTTAATTCCAGAACATTCTACATACACAGAAGTATTTGCTGGTGGTGGAGCTGTTTTCTTCTTAAAACCTAAAGTGCAAAATGAAGTCATTAATGATATTGATTCTTTTGTAACCATTTTTTATAAAGTATTACACGAAGATTTCGAAGCCTTAAAATCTAAGATTAAGGTAACTGCCTATTCTAGAGTTGTCTATAATGTAGCACTGAATATGTACAAACATCCTGTTTTCTTTACAGACTTACAACGTGCTTGGGCCTTTTTTGTACTCACAAATATGGGGTTTTCTGGACGTATTGGTTCCTTTGGTTGTTATACCAAAGGAACCAAAGCTCTAGGTTGGGAGAGAAAAAAAGAACTACTGACTCCAGCTTTAAAAAAACGTTTAAAAGGAATTCAAATTGAGTGTTCTGATGCGTTAAAAATTTTAAAACTGCGTGATAGTATTTCTACCTTCAATTATATTGACCCTCCCTATTTCAATTCGAATATGGGACATTATGGAAATTACACTTTAGAAGATTTTGAAGCTTTATTAAAAGTTTTAGAATCATTGAAAGGTAAATTCATATTGAGTAGTTATCCTTCAGAAATTCTTACTGAGTTTACCAAACGAAATCACTGGCATACCAAATCAATTGAACAATTGGTTTCTGCAAATCAAACAAAATCTAAGAAGAACAAAACAAAAACGGAAGTGCTGACCGCAAACTTCCCTTTAGAATAATATCAACATTAAAACAAACAAATGAATACAACACACAACAAAATGATTGACTTCGATTTTCGAGGTTTTACAGGATCTACTCAAGCTATTTTGGAACTCTTCCAACAGCTAGCTAAAGAAGAAGGTTGGACTATAGAAGAAATACAAAATGTAATTGATAAAGCCACCAAACACAATGATGAAGATCATTTAATAGCAACAATTCTTGAGTACTCTAAATATTAACTTAAATGAATAAAAATGAAAAAAGTAATTGACAAAACCGTCAACCTAGACTTGGTTGGCGTAAACGGAAACGCTTTTATGATTATGGGTGTTTTTAAACGACAAGCTAAAAAAGAAGGTTGGACACTAGAAGAAATAAAACAAGTAATAGATGAAGCTAAAAGTGGCGATTATGTTCATTTATTAGCGACTATTGAAAACCATTGTGAACCTAAAGATGAAGAAGAATGAATTTAAAAACCTATAAACGAATTCTATTTTTTCTGAATGACTTATCCAATTTTATAGATACTCCAGGAAACACAAAACTATCTAAGGAATTGATGAAACATTTTACAGACAGTGAACTGCGTAAAATGATTTACTGGTTGTATAAAGATGTGTGGAGTAAAAATGCTCTAGGATTTATGGAACGAGATAAACTTCTTGAATTGATTAATGGTGATGCTGTAGTGCTAGATTGGACGATACACGATCTAGAACAACAAATGACAGCTATTTCTGATTCTTCTCAAGAAGAAGTGGATTTATTTTTTAGAAAAACACAAAACGAAATCCATTACTTAGCTTCTAAGCCCGTCGAAAACTGGGATGAATATGATACTTCTAACTATAGAAGTTTACTTCTTAAAACGGGCAAAGCAAAAAAAGTGTATGCCATTTTTACAAGTGATGTATTAGCTGAGGATGTTTATGCTGTAACTACTAAACCTTCTTACTTTTTCGACACCAAAGAAGAAGCAGAAGCTGAAATAGACAACATTATTATTGAAGAAAAATTTACTCGAGATGAACTCGTGATACATAGCCTTTGGCTATTAACTTAAACTAAATATTAATTTTAAAATTGAATACTTATGAATGCTACTATTGTAGATGTTTTAATTGAAAACATTAAAACAGACCAAAGCCTTCTGGAACAAACAGAAGCACAAATTGAAACTGCTAAAGAAAACAAGAAAAATGTAGTTGACCGTTTAAAAGATTATAGACGCGATGTTACAGTACTCTTAAAATATGCAGATGATGAACAACGTAAACGTATTGAAGAACTTGGTTTTGACTTTTCGGAGTCGGAGAGAGGTTTAAATCCTGTTGCTTCCTTAGTGTTGGATATTATTATGAAAGCCAAAGACAATCAGCTTACTAACGAGCAATTGTATGAAGCTTATGTAAAAACATTCAAGAGAAAAGAGGATGCTTTTAATTACACTGAGTTTAACATTAAATGTCGCTCTTTGTTCAATACGCAGCGTTTATTGCGTAAAAAAGGTAAAGATGCTAAGTCTTCTAGAGAAGATATTATTTCATTAAATGGAAGAGTAATCCCTAAAGAAGAAAAGCAAAATGGATAATTTCTATTTAGATATTTTTTCTTCTCAAGAGAAAGCAATTCATCATTGTCTTTGGCTCAACTTTAAATATAGAATTGCTAAAATTACTTTTGGAATCATTAATGGTCCTGATAATAATTTTGCAGTTGTTGAAGAAGCCACAGCCAAAGAAATGGAGATGTCATTTTTGGATATTCTTCCTAAAGATTATTCAGATATGAATTACGATGATATCCGAAAAATAAGAATGGATGAAGAATCTGCTCCTCATTTGGAAGAATTATTTGCACAGTTTACTACTATGGATGGAGAAATTTTACGATTTATCCTTCAAAGTAAAATACCTATTGAAAAAATAATTCGATTTACACTTGCTGAACGTGGTTTCGATAAAAACCATCACTGGTGTGGATTTAGCAAATCTTTTGAGATATGGTTAAAATGAAAAATTTAAAACAAGTCAGAATTATTACCAAAAAAGATTATGATTATTATTTGAAGGATTTTGGTGAAGAACCTAAAAGCTTTCAAGAGTATGTTAATCTTGAACTTGGATTACTTTTTGACGAGAATTATACGATTATTTCAGTTGATTTCCTTAAAAAGAAAACCGTTGTAATTGTGTATGAAATGAAAATTAAATAACACAAAACACTCAAAATTTTTGAGTGTTTTTATTAAAATACTTTTATAATCTACTGAGCTCTTAAATTAGATATGATAACCTCTTATAGGTTACTATAATTTAAAATATGAATTAATTATATTTTATATTATTTATTCTAACGGTTACTGGATATGTTTTAAGATTCCAAAAAGAATTATTTGGTGCAAGTTTAGTAAAAGTATCTCCAGGTGCTAAGTTTTGAATAAAACCTTGAGTTGATCTAATTTGCCCATTTGCATTTGATTGAATTAAATAATCAAAAGTTACTGTTTTGTTTGTTACATTTTTGAAAGAAGTATAAAATTCATTTTCTTCTTTAATACAATAATCTTGTTTATACCAAGTAACATTAAGAGTTGAAAAGACTTGATTAAAGTAAGAGGAAGAAGGGTTTAAGTCAAAAAGATTTACATCTATTGATTGAAATACCGAACTATTTTCAATAGTATTTCCACTGCAATCTGAACAGAATGTACATGAACCATCATCTTCTGTTGCAACTGGTGCATAATTACAAGCATTTATTTGAGTACACCCTAGTACAGGTTCTTTTTCAGGTGTTTTTGTGCCAGAATCTCCACAAGAACTAAATAATATTGTAATAAATAATACTGCTATTAATAAGATTTTTTGTTTCATTTTTTTTTAGATTTAATTTGCGCCATTATTATTTATTTTTTTAAAATGACCTAATAGGTCTAACGAATGTCGATGTGTTTTTTTGTTTTTTAAATTGATTAGTTGGTTCAACAAAATCTTGAGCCCAAGCTAACTCTTCACCAAACTCTGTTGAACTCCAATATCTTAAACTAAGTTTCATACCGTTATTACTAATAGCTGTTGAATCTACTATATCCTTGTTTATATATAATAAATTCAGTTCATCTTTTGAAGGTACATACCAATCACTGTAGATTGAACCATTAAACAAACCATAAAATGAGCAAGCCTGAGCTGCTGTTACTTCACTGTCAACATTAGTGAATTCAACCCTAGACATTATGACAGATGTGTTAATCTTACCTCCATAAATACCATTTCGCCAAGATAAAGATCGTTCAGGTTTTTCTGATGGATCCCACATTACTACTCGACCATCATTAGCATCTGTTTTTGCACAAACTAGTCCGTGTTGCCTTGATTCATCCAACCAAAAAACAATTCCACCATGTGCAAAATCTCCGATCTTATATGTTTTAATATTACCAGCTGTTTTAGCGTGTAATGCGTATGGTACACTCATTAATTGGCTTGTTGCTGTAATAGTATAATTACTCCCACCTTCAGGGTCTATTTCACTCTTGATAAAGTATTCTCCATCTCCCCAATTTAAAGTGGTAAAATCTCCAACATTAGCAGTACCGGTTCCAATTTCTAATGTTAATAATCCATTAGCATTAGTTGATGGACTTGGATTATATGTCTCTTCAAAAACAATGGTTCCAGACACGCTATTTTTCAAAATACTAATTTTAACACCTACAGTTTTATTCTTGATAAGTTCATTGCTGGCGTTTCTTATTACTGCTTGGTAATTCATTTTTTCTGGACTTTGCGAAAAAGTAAGAAATGTACCTAAAAATATAAATAGTATAGATATTGAGTATTTCATTTTAAATTTATTTTTTAATTATTTTAAAAGTTTTTATTTTTTTTCCATTTTTTACTATTTGTAAAAAATACACAGCTGGTTTATAGTTAGGCATACTAATAATAGTTTGATTTTTATTAATAATATTATTTTTTAATTGTTTACCATTTATATCTACTAAACTAAAGTAGCAATTGGTAAAATCGAATCCTTTTATGTCTAACTTTAAAAATTCAGGTACAGGGTTTGGGAAAATGCTTAATTTTAAAAGGTCTTTAGTTTCTGTTATGCTTAATATTTCTTGAATTTCAAAAGCCTGTTGCACACCATGATTAATGGTTATATTTTCTTTTGAAACCTGAGTAGTTAGCAATTGCCCAATTGAATAACTAATATTACTACTTGCAGTATTTGAATTAGCTGAAGCCACAAAACTGCTTTGACCATTGGCTATAAAGGATAAAAAACTAAATATTAAAAATAAAATTTTGTTCATAATACGGCTATTAAAATTTATTTGAATGATTGTGTTAATCAAGTTTTTCAAATTATTACATTTCATTATTATGTTTAAAACTTAAAATGATAAATCTTTTCCAAATGTGTTTAACAACAATTTGTAGTGTTTTATTAAACTTTAATTAATTTATGCTAAAACTTACTTTTTATCTTTTAACCCTTTTTCATTCAAGGATTGAATAAGTCATCTAATTTTTTCTAAACATATAATTTATTGAGATTAGATATATTTCTGACAAAAGTGTAAAAATTATTATTTAAAAAAATACCTATAAATAGGTATTTTAAAGAAGATTCTTAAGGTGTTCTTCTATCAATTTTAAGGTTATTTTCAATTTGAATTTAAAAGAATTCTAGTTGTTTTGCTTTAACTAAGATTTGACTAGCCATATTTATTCTTCTCTATTTTTTTGATAGCTTTATTTCTGGATAAATCAATTTAGAGTTTTTATAAATAGTTAAAAATCAATATCTATCTAAACTATAAGTTGCATTCACTTCTGTTAATTTAACTCAAATCTTTATTGATTTTTGTGTTTTATAACTTATGTTTTAATATTATCTATTCTCTTTTGAAAAGCATAGGAATAGAGTTCTAAAATCATTAGGGCATTTTTCTTTTCGCAATAATTTTTTTTGTGTGTTGAGGGTTCTTTTAGTTTAAAAATTCTTTTTTGAATCAATACTTCATTTTAATGATTCTGAAACCACTAGAGCAAGACTTATTCAATTCATAATTCAATACCAAGAGTTTCTAATTATACTTCTTAAAATTCTCAGCTTGTTCAAAAATTTCCTTGTAAACTTCATCTCTATCAACTGGAGGATACCCATTTTCTGCTAAAAGAATTATTAAGTCTACTTTCAACTCTGCTTTTAAGTCTGCACGTTTACTCCAATCTGTATATTTAGCTTTATCATCTACTACCGTTTTTACTTCTTTGGCAAGATGGACTAATTTGTCCTCTGGATATTCAAAATCATATTTAATCGCCAATGCTTTTAAAATGTCATAGAAGGCTTTTTCTTCAAAATCGATTCCTAGGTCTTGAAAGGAATCTTTTTCTTTTTTAAGTTCGTAAAAAAGGTCAATAATTTCATCTGTAAAATCTTCTAAAACTTCACTTCGCAACACATCACTTTCTTTTCGTTCGTTGTATTTTTCTACTAGATCTTTCATTTTCTTAGAAAAATCGATTCCTTTTATTTTGTTTACTTTTTTAAGTTCACCTATGGCTTTTGCTAACAGTTGTTGCAGTAGTTTTATCTTGGTGTTTGGTAGCTTAATTTTTTGAATTTTAGCTAAATAATCTTCATCAAAAATATCAACTTCTTTTTCATCAGAATCGCCCATTTTAAAGATTTCTTCTACACCATCACTCTGTATAGCCTCTTTAATCATTTCTCTAACTCTGGCATTCATTTGTGCAGCATCTGGTGCTGTTCCTTTGGTTAATTTGAATACAATTGAACGAATTGCTAAATAGAAATGAATTTCATCTCTTTCTTTGTTGGTAAAAGCATCTGTTCCTGCGCAGATATCATAAGCTGCTTTAAGACGTTTTACCAAGTCCATAAAACGAAGTTCTAACTCTTGTGTAAGTTGCACAAATTCAGCACCTTTATTTAGGGTTTGAAGCTGTTCTAATGGAGTTCCATTAAAATAATTGTTGGTGTCAAATTTGTGGAATATTTTCCCCAATAAATTCAAATGGTCTTTTACAACAATTACTGATTTTTCAACTTCCTCTATATTTTGCCCATCTTTTTTACCAAATTCAGCCAACGCCAAATTCATTTGCTTTTTAATACCAATATAATCGACAACTAAACCTTTGTTCTTCCCTTTAAATTTTCTGTTTACACGAGAAATTGTCTGAATTAAATTATGTCTTTGAATCGGTTTATCAATATAAATCGTATCTAGAAAAGGCACATCAAAACCTGTTAACCACATATCTACTACAAGGGCGATTTTAAAGTTAGATTTAGCATTCTTAAACTGTCTATCCAATTCCTTACGATATTCTTTTGTACCTAACATATCATAGAGTTCTTTAGGGTCGTCTTTTCCTCTGGTCATAATCATTTTGATACGCTCCATAGGTTTGATTTCCTTCTTTTCCTTGCCTGTTAGTTCACTTCCCTCTTCAAATGCCTTTATTTCTGCCCATTCAGGACGTAAAGCAATAATTTCTTTATATAAACTGTAAGCAATAGTTCTGCTACTTGCTACAAACATTGCTTTACCTTTTACTGTAGCTCCTTCTGAAACTCTTTTTTCGTAATGATTTACAAAATCTGAAGCGACTGCTTTTATTCGATCTGGGTCACCAATAATTACATTCATATTGGTTGTAGCTTTTTTACTTTCTTCTACTTGATATTCACTAGCGCCTTCTGCTACACATTGGCTATAATAACTTTCAATTTCTTGTAGCTTTTCACTTTGTAACATCACTTTAGCTGCACGTCCTTCATACACCAAACGCACTGTAATTTCATCTTTTACAGATTCTGTCATTGTATAACTATCTACAATCTCTCCAAAAACATCTAAAGTGGCATCAATTGGTGTACCTGTAAAACCAACATAAGTGGCATTTGGTAAAGAATCGTGTAGGTATTTTGCAAATCCATAAGTTTTAGTAACTCCTTTTTCTATTACTGTAACTTTTTGGTCTAAATTGGTTTGACTTCTATGTGCCTCATCAGAAATACAAATTACATTGGTTCTATCAGTAAGTAGCTCTGTATCCTCTGTAAACTTATGAATTGTCGTTAAAAAGACACCTCCACTTTGTCTTCCTTGTATCTCTTTACGCAAATGTTCTCTGCTTTCTACACTGATGATATTATTATCGCCAATATACCCTTTAGCATTGGTAAATTGTCCTGAAAGTTGATCGTCTAAATCGGTTCTATCCGTAATTAAAACAATGGTTGGGCTACCAAAATGAACGCTTTTCATTAAAAGACGTGTTAAAAACAACATGGTAAAACTTTTACCACATCCTGTTGCACCAAAATAGGTTCCACCCTTACCATCTCCTTTTGGTTTTTGGTGTTCTTTTATGTTTTCATAGAGTTTGGTGGCTGCATAGTATTGTGGATAGCGACAAACTATTTTTTCATCTTTTTTTGAGGAATCTGGAATGTAAATAAAATTACGAATGATGCCACGTAAATCATCGTGGTTAAACATTCCATGAATTAGTGTAAACATCGCATCTATGCCATCTACATCCTTATTTAAGCCTGATACTCTTCTCCAAGCATAATAGAATTCATAAGGAGCAAAAAATGAGCCTGCTTTGGTGTTTACACCATCACTAATGACACAAAAAGCATTGTATTTGAATAACTCTGGAATATCTCTTTTATAACGAGTGGTTAGTTGTACATACGCATCATGAATGGTTGTTTGTTCTCTTATCGCTGTTTTAAATTCAAAAACTACCAGAGGTAAACCATTAATGTATAAAATTCCATCAGGAATTCTTTTTTCGTAACCTGTAATTTCTAATTGATTTACGAATTTGTAATTGTTTTTATTCTCTTCTGAATAATCAATTAAATAAATCCAAATGTCTTTTTGCGAACGATCTTCTCTTTTAAAAGAAAAACCATCTGCAACCAACTTCATAATCGATTTATTACTTTCGTATAAATCTGAAGCGGAAAAAGTTTTTAGCTTTCTTATAATTTGATTTGCTTCAATTTCTGTCAACTTTTCATTTTTATATTGTGCTAATAGAAATGATTTTAAATCTTCTTCAATTAAAACTTCTTGAATATCTCTTGAAATGGTTGCGCCATTAACATGCGGAATTTCTTCCGTTTGTAATAATTCTATAAATGCTTTTTCTAATTGATATTCTGTAAATTTCATTGCTTTTTGATACTTTTTCCTTTTGGTGTTAAGCGGTATTTTTGTTTTGAGCTTTTCGGTTTATCTGGAATTGTTAACTCTACTAAACCACTTTCTATTGCTGGTTGCAAGTAATTATATAAAAATGTTGGTCTATGTTTTAAACCAGACAAACTCATTAACTCTGCGCCACTATGCTCATTTTTTATAAGTTTAATAAGTTGCTCTACTTGTTCGGTAACTTGTTCGGTGACTTGTTCGGTGACTAGATCGTTAACTGGGTCTGAGACTGGGTCGGTAACTTGTTCGGTCGCAGTAAAAACAAGTCGTAAAAAGTTTTCTGAAAATTCAAAAGATTCTTGAGGGTAGGCATCTAAAATTCTTGGAATTCCAGAACCTAACTGCTCTACTAAATCTAAGTCTTTAAAAATACGGATAAGTTCTTTGTTTCTAGGAATAGAAAACCCTTTAAAAAACTCTTTTTCACTTAAACCATCTACTAAACTGCCAGCAGAAGTAATTTCTATTCGATCATTAAAAATCTCAAATTTTGGTGGTACTTCTCTACTAAAATCATTGTGAACAAAAGCATTGATAACTGCTTCACGTAAGGCTCTTGCATCCCACAAACGTTTTTCTTGTCTTGTTTTTGAGGTAATTGTGGCAAGTGTTCTGTTTTCTAAATCTAACTTATCTAATACTTGCTTACACGCTTTAATAAGCGAGGTATAACCATACTCATTGGTTTCTATTAAGTCTACTCGGTTTCTACCTGAATATTTAGCGACTTTAATTGAAATATTGTTAATATCTGACAGTAAATAACCTGCATAATTCCAAACGCTCTCTTCTGTTACCAATTCTAAATTAGTGGCAAATTGAGCGTTTAAAGACTTTCCTTTTTCTTGATAATAAATATGTAATTGTTCAAAAGATAACTTTTGTTTTGGTGATACGATTTTACTTATAGTATCTCTAGTTCTTGATGCGTAGAGTCTGTCTATGGTTTTCTGTGGCATAGGTTCTGATGCTGTACCAACTCGCATATAACACCCTTTTTCGCTCATCCCATATTTCTTTTTAAAATAAGGTTTTTCGCTACCGCTAGCAATGGTAACTTTTACCAGTTGTTTACCTTCTTGCGCTACAACAGAAATATCAAACAAACCCATACAAGATGGATGAATATTAGTTTTTAAACGGTCTTTAATACGCAACATCGTATCATCTACGTCTGCAATACCTACTACTTTGTCTGAATTATTGACTCCAAAAATAACTGCACCACCAGACCCATAGTTTAAAAAAGCTATGACTTCTTTTTCGATGTCTAGATCTTTAGTGAGGATTTCTTTATATTCTAATCTGTTGGTTTCGGTCATCTATTTATTGTACAGGTTGTTGGTTTGTTTTGTAAATATCTGAAATATATTTTTGAACTGTTATATTTATTTTGGTTCGTAATATTTTTGTTTTCTTTTATTAAATGCTGGCATTGCACCCTCAAGAACTCTTACAATACTGTCATTTATTTCTCTGTTTTCTATGCTTCCAGAAATAGCTTTAAACTCTAAATCATTTTCCTTATCTAAATTCACATAAATTATTTGTTCTGCATCAGAAACAACTGCTAAATTGGGGTTATGAGTTACCATAATAATTTGTCTATTATTTTTTGCGATTTTAATAAAAGGAACTAAAATATTCGCTACACTATGATTATCTAAATTATCTTCGGGTTGGTCTATTATTAAAGGAATATCTTCCTTATCTAGTAATAAATAGAATACAAGTAATAATGCACCTTTTTCTCCAGGAGATAATTGTTCTAAAGTTTTATCACCTTGTTTTAATTGATAATTATAGTCTAAGAAATCTAGTGAGAATAAATAATCATATAACTCATTAGCATCTTTTAATTGCTCATCAATATATCTATCTGTATTTTTTTGGTCACTTCTTTTATCGAAAGAAATTGCATCAACTAAATTATTTAAAAACTCAATAACCTCTTCTTTTTTATCAAAGTCAGTTCCATTGTAAATTTTATTTAGTTGAAGCTGACCATTTTCTTTATTATAAAATGTTCCTAATACGTTTTGATTAATAAAACTAAAGAATTTATCATTAAAACTAGGCTTTAAGGTAAGAGCTGCGTTTATATTTATTTTATAATCCTCAACTAAACTTGTATTATCTTTAATAATAGAATCAATATCAGATTTTATTTTTTTATAGATTGAAATTATAGCCTGTTTTTTGTCAAAAATCTTACTTGAAATTTCATTTCTTTTAATCTTGAGTTCACTCAATTTATCTAACAAATTATCTGTTAAAAACAACAACTCTTTTTCAAAGAATTTAAGTGTATTTACTTTGTCATCGCTACCTATAATTTCTCCTTTTTTATTTTCCCATTCCTTCTTCTTTGTTAAATATATTTGATAAGCTTTTTGAGGTCCATCTAATTTACTTTGCTCAATTTTAAGTTCTTTGCTAAGAGTCTCTAATTTTGCTTTTAAAGATTTAAAATTTGGGTCTTTACTATCTTCTTCTCCTAAATTAATTTTTAATGTAGAAAATTCTTTTTCTTTTGCATTAATTAAATTATTTAAAGAGTCTAACTTTAGTTCTAGTTTAAAAATTGTATTAAAAGACAATCCATATTTTAACAAGATTGGTTCTTTTTGAATTTTAAAATCATCAAATTCTCTTTTTCTAAATTGAACATCTTCTTTTGTAATATTTAGTTCATCAAGTTCATCAATTAAAACTTTTTTCTGTTCTACATTTTTTAGAATAGAGTCTGCTATTTTTTGACTTTGTTCATTTATCTTTCCAATTTTATCAAGAATAATTTTATTTTCAGAAACATTATTAGGGTCAGAGTCAGGGTTAGAAACTACTTTGGGTTCGTTAAGCGCTTCTAGTTCATCCTTTTTTAATTTTATATTGTTTTCAATTTTTTCTTTGTATTTACTGTTTCTCTTTTTTTCAAGATTAATTATTTCTTGATTAACTAACTTTAGCTCCTGCTTAATTAAATCTATTTCTTGATTAGAAATATTTTTTTTATGTCTAATTAGTTCATCAAAAGATGTAAAACTACCTTTATCATCAATATTGATATGGGTAAATACAACATTTTCTATTTCGTCCTGAAACTCCTTAATAGTAGAAATTTCATTAGTTAATCTTTCAAAGTATCCTTGAGGTAAATATTTTACCATTTGAATATCTTCCCCAATCTCACTATTTAAAGTTTTAGTAGAAGTAACATCGCTTTCCCACAACAAAGTAGCTTCAAAGTTTTTTGAAATTTTGTCACCACCAGATCTAAATTTTTTCTTATTCAAAAATGAAAAATCATCCGCTTTAATTTTTGCATTTCCACACAACCCAATGATATCAGCAATGGCACTTTTACCACTTCCTTTATTACCAATAATTGCTACTAATTCTGGATTTAATGGAATATCTACATCATTAAACCATTTTCCATAACCTCCACCATAACCAGAGATAGGTTTTAATGACAAGCTTTTAATATATTTTGTTTTGTTGGTGGAAACCCTGTTTTTAATTAAAGGAATTTCACCTATAAAAATTCGTTCTTTAGGCTCGTTTAAAACCTGTTTTAATCCTTCAAAATTTGGGTCAGCTTTAATCCATGTATAACAATTACCAATTCTGTCTTTATCTGTAGAACTAGATAAATAATGTGCATCACTACAATCTAGTAAGAGATCGTTAACTTTTTGATTTGTTAATTGTGCTTTTGCATTATTATATGCTTCAATAGATTTTGATGCTGTAAAAACTATATCAGCTTCATTAATTATAGATTTTTTGGTAGCAATTGATGCATCAGTCCACTTTAAATCTGCCCATTCAGTTTTTCCTATTGCTATTATAAACTTATCTTTAAAACAGTCTTTATTTAGTGATTTAAAAATTTGTTTCTCATCTATGTTAAGATTATTGAAACCTTCATCTAAATCTGAACCATAATGTTTTAATTCCTCAGGAGCTACTGATTTTTTTATTTCAGCACCTAATTCCGACACACTTTCTTTTGTTATTGCTCTTGTCCACTTCTCACCATTAACAATTGAATAACTTTGTTCTAAGGTATTTAAAAACTGACTTTTAATAGTTTCAATTGTAACTTCATCGGAAAAAATTACATGTAAATTAATTCGTTTAAGGTTTTTAAAGTCAACTCCAGCAAATTTTTCAATTCTAAATTCAACTACAGGAAGTAGCTTAATGTTTTGTAATCTATTATTTGCAGTTTGTTCTTCTTTCAGTTTTGTATAACCATCTAAAAAAAGATAATCATTTATACCTAAAACAGCATAGTCATTTGGTAGATTTTCTAGATCAGAAATATATGTTTCCCAAGTTTCTTCGTTATCAGCGCCAAATCTTTGGTAAATTGATGCAGGAGTATGTACATGTAAATCCCATTTTCTCCATTCAGCTCCTTTCGGATGTTTTTTTATTGTATTTTTTTCTTCTTTTTTCATAGTTTTTTTTAGCCCTTAGTCATTCTTGCTAACAATAATTGTTTAAGTGTTGAAAGCTCCATTATTAGCCTTGAATTATTTTCTTTATTCTCAATAATATTTTTTAGAAAATAGGTATTTAGATTCTTAGGTATTACTAATTTAATATTTTCGATATAATCTTTACTTAAATTTTGTTGAGCTCCACCAATTGCTTGTGAATGATTAAATTTTTGGTTTACGACAAGGTGATAGTATAAAAATGAAGCATCATTTAAGTCCTTACAAATCATACCGCAACAAGCTTGATTTGTGGAAGATTCAATTTTAAGTAAACCTACTTCTCCAGCATTTGCTCCATACATAGACATTAGAACAGTATTTATTGGAAGTAATTTTGCTGAACTGTTTTGTAGTCCTTTAGATGATATAAATTCTTTTGTTGAAAGAATTATATTATTCTTTATTTCACCCGTTTTTAACCAAGGAACATCATTGTTATTCCAGAATTTAACATTAGTTCTACTTGGTGTTCCTCCAGATTTCATATCTAAACAAAAATCTTTGATAGTTTCAACACTCCAACCTTTCGGAATCTCCATATCCAATTCTTCATTATAAACCATTTCACCACCAGAAGATTTATAAGGTTTCCCTTCTTTATTTGGAAACTCAAAATCTACAAACCAATGTTTGTATAATGCTTGCGCAGTTTCTTCTAATTTTTGGTTAAGTTTTTCGTTTAATTGAATTCTATTAACAACAATATTATATTCTTTTACAATTTCTTTTTGTTTTTCTATACTTGGTATTGGTAATTCTGTATCACATAATTCTTCCCAATCAAAGATTTCTCGAACACTTCCGTGAGATTTATAACGTGCATATCTATCAAATTCTGGTCTTCTAAACCACATCATTAAATATTCAGGATTTAGCAGTTTTGTGTCAATGATTTCAAAAACAACATAGGCTTGAGAAATAATTGCTTCATCAAAATCTTCTAGTAAGGCAATAGAAATTTTATCCCCATTTCTTGAAGTTACAGGACCATAAGCAAACTGATGCTTTTTTATAATCTTGTAGGTTTTCATATTTGTACCTACAGTATTGGCAATAGAAGGCATTAATACCTTTCTAATACTAACTCCCAAAAGCCTTTTAACCTTTAAATCTTTATTTCTTATGTTTATGGGCTTAATATATTGCCCAAGTTTTTTATAATTTGATGTCATAACCTAGGTTTTTAAAAACATCTAATAAATCTTCTTTAGAATCAGCTTCTTGTTTTAGTAAATCCGCTATTTCTGTTTGAAGGGTTTCCATTTTCTCTTCAAAATTGATGTTTTCATCACGGTTTACAAACTCAATATATTTACTGGGTACTAATGAGAAATCTTTCGTTTTTACTTCTTCTAGTTTTGCAGAATAACAAAACTCTGCAACATCTTTGTAGGCAGATTGCTTCACTCCGTTCGCAATGACGTTAGTTTGCCAATTATGATAGGTGTCTGTTATTGTTTTTATATGATTTGGTGAAAATTGCGTAAACTTCTTTTCAAAAGGCTCTCCAATTTCTCTTAAATCCATAAATAAGATTTCATCTTCTCTGTTTCTATAATTACGAGTGGTATCTGGTAACTTTACCGTTCGTTCTTTTTTATTATTATTCAAAATCCAGAGCGTAACTGAAATATCAGTTGTATAAAACATACTCCTTGGCAAAATAACAATTGCCTCTACCAACTTATTTTCTATTAATTTTTTACGAATCTTATATTCTTCGCCACCACCAGATAAGGCACCATTAGCCAAAATAAAACCAGCCACACCATTTTGTGAGAGTTTAGACGCCATATTTAAAATCCACCCATAATTGGCGTTGCTTTTTGGTGGTACATCATAACCTTTCCAACGTGGGTCGTCTGTTAATTCATCACTTGCGCGCCAATCCTTTTGGTTAAAAGGTGGGTTCGCCATGATAAAGTCGGCTTTTAAATCTTTGTGTTGGTCTTTAGCAAACGTATCAGCAGGAACATCACCCAAATTTGCAGCAATACCACGAATGGCAAGATTCATTTTTGCCAATTTGTATGTAGTAGAGGTGTATTCTTGCCCGTAAATAGAAATGGCTTTTTTATCTCCATTATGCGCTTCAATAAACTTCATAGACTGCACAAACATTCCACCAGAACCACAAGCAGGGTCGTAAATGATGCCTTTGTATGGTTCTATCATTTCTGTAATTAGGTTTACAATACTTTTTGGTGTGTAGAATTCTCCTTTCCCTTTTCCTTCAGCAAGTGCAAACTTGCTTAAAAAATATTCATACACTCGCCCAACAATATCTTGCTCTTTATCTTTTAGTGTATCTATGTTGTTTATGGTGTCTAGTAACGCTGCCAATTTGCTCACATCCATATTTAGGCGTGAAAAATAATTGTCTGGCAACGCGCCTTTTAACGCAGGGTTATTTTTTTCTACAGTATGTAATGCAGTATCTATTTTTAGTGCAATATCGTCTTGTTTAGCGTTTTCTATAATGTAGCTCCAACGTGAAATTTTAGGCAAGAAAAAGACATTTTTCATATTGTAGAATTCTTTCATTTCTAAATACTTTTCTTTTCCTTCTACAATGAGTTCTTGTTTTCGTTCTTCAAATTTATCACTCGCAAATTTTAAGAAGATTAAACTCAACACTACGTGTTTATATTCAGAAGATTCTACTGTTCCACGCAACTTGTTTGCGGAATCCCAGAGTGTTTCTTCAATAGATTTTTGTTTTTTGGTAGTTGTTTTTTTTGCCATATATAGATTGTTGCTACTGGTATATTTATAGTTTACCAAATATAAAGGTTTTGTCAGAGAGCAAACCTTTAATTGAGTAGTTTTGAAACGAAATTTATAGAAGTAGCTTTTTTTGTTAAATGTACTAAATAAAAAAACTCCAACGAAATGTTGGAGTTTGGATATTTTAGTTTTTCAAAAATTTCTTCTTCATCAAAACTTTATCATTCTCGTCATAAACAGATATGAAATAAAAACCAGAAGGTAGTTTGCTAACGTCAATAGCTATAGTTGTTTCGAACTTATCAAATAATTTAGAATGAACTTTCTTTCCATTGGAATCAAAGATTACTAATTTATTGCTTTTGTTTTGTAAACCTTTAGGAATGCCAACCTTTAATATTGTATTTGTTGGGTTAGGAAATAAAGAGTAGTCTTCAAAAATTATTATTTCATCAATGAAAGTATCATCACAAAATTCGTAGTGTTGCACTCTTAAGATATTTACACCTTTATCTAAATTTAATTTCACTTTATCTACAGTATTATTAAATCTAACTTCAGTTAAATAATTACCAGTTTCTTGGTCAAAAAGATCAACTGAATAAGGAGGAATTCCGCCAGATATACTTAATTCTAAATAAGGGTTTTCCGTATTGTAAACTTTTCGTTCAACTTTAAACTCAGGCATATCATCCAAATAAATAGGATAACAAAAAGAGTTACTAAAATCACTATTTCCTTCCACACAAACTTTCATATTTTGATATTTATACCCTCCTCTTGTTCCATAGGTGGAATTTTTTATAAAAGTTTTATATAATCTATCATTTTTATCATAAACTTTTATTCTATAGTCAACCCCTTCATCTGGGATGTCTATTTTAATATGTGGATTATTAGAATTACAATCTATGTAACCAATAGCACTAAAAACATTTTCTATAACAGAAAAAGTAAACTTGTATTCATATTTTGAAGTTGGAACATCTCTAAATGTTATTGTTGCCTCATAATCACCTAAAGCAAGATTATCTATTGATATACTTCCATCAAAAGTATCGGAGTAACTATAAGTATTGTCCGTTTTTTTGACATCTATATTATACAAATCACAGACAACATTTTGGTTTGGCTTAATAGTTAATTTTCCAGTAGTTTCAGATTCAGTTTCCACATCAATGTCATAAGAATAACTGTTAAAGAAATGCGTACATCTTATAGTTATGGGTTTAGGGTCTGATAAATTATCGGACTCTATATTTTCTTCAAAATCATTTTCGCTATCAATTTTTGCAAATAAATAAGCATTCCCAAGAGGAATACTTAAAGGTATTTTATAGTTTGCATTAATTACAACCACATCATTTGATCGAACATCCTTCCCCCAAATACCAGATTCTATTTCTACTACATTTTGAGAATCAAAAACATTTGATTTTGAGTAATATAATTTCCACCTTACATTATTAGTTGTTGAAATTCCCTTATTAGAAAAGTTTAATTGAAAATTAGTATTTCTATTTCTTGTGATACTACTACTCGATGAAAGAGTATTTAATTTAATATCATATTGAGATTTTACATCTATTATATTACTGGTAGTATTGTTATCATTTTCATTATACTCTAAAAGGTTGTTTTCTGGATCGAGAATAAAATGAATATAATATGAACCAAGTGTAAAGTCTTCCGAAAGATTTACAGGAATTTTAAATGTTTTTTTAATACCTAATGAAATTGGATTCAATGAAAAATCACTTAATAAAGTTGCATTATTTGTATTAAAAGTTGATGAAGGTGAAATATATAATTTTCCATCAACAACTTTAGTTATATCAATTGTTCCTGTATTTTCAATTTCTATTATGGATTCATAGTCAACTGTTCTTGTTAACAAATTAGAAATAGTTATTGAATTTACTTTATAGTCTTTAGCAAACAATTTACATTCAGATATTTTTTCACAAGAACCTTTTATTATTTTTACAGCATAATTCCCATAAGCAGATGGCGTAAATTCTTTATTTGTTGCACCTGCAATTGGAGTATTTCCATTATCACAATCTAACCATTGATATTGAGTATTTTCTTGGGTTGCAACTAGCGAATTTCCATTTAGAGTAACCTCAGTTGTAATGTTTTCAATTTTATTAACAGTGAAAGTTTTTTCAAGAGTACATCCTGAAATATCGGTTACTTTAAGTGTATAATTTCCTGCTTCTGTTATCTCAAGTAAATCTTGAGTGGTTTCTCCATTAGACCAAGAATAAGTATAAGGTGGAAATCCTTTTTGAACCTCAACATCGATATTACCATTGGTAAAACAATCAATATTAGTCACAGATTGTGAGGAAAAACTCATTTTAATAGATTCATCCAACTGATCACAAGGTCTCGCTTCTTGTATAAATTCAAAAACTTTACCATTTATGTTAATATGACCAATTCTAGGAAAAGGATAAGGGTTTTCGTTTTGTAATGATAGATATACAGTGCCATTACCAGTTATTTGATAATTAATTGGACTTTTTATCCAGTCTTCTACTCCATTAGCTGTCCAATTGCAATTCTCTTCAGTTTTTACATCAAATAACGATAAAGAAGTTTTATCAAAAGGAATTGTATAAATTTCATCATCAAAATTATAATAACAGTCAACTGATGTTAAATTGATTGGCACATATGTTATATTATTTTCTCTGCTGTATTCTATAAAAATATCACCTTCTTCGTCTGCGACAGCAAATAGGTAATTTATACCAGTTTGATTTATATTGCCCTGTAAGCCACTATCACTCCTTAAGTAAGCTTTCATTTGGATAGGTGATGACTCTCCAGGGTTTAGAATTTCTGTAAAAGTGATATCTCCATCATCAACTAACTTGTGGTCGTTAAAAGTTCTTGTACCTCCATCTCCGTGGAAAATTTCATCTTCTGAAAAATATAATTCAATATCAAAGTTAGATACAGGAGCATCACCTATATTTGATATTTTTAAATCCACTGTTATATAATCTCCTAATTTAGAGCTATAAGGTGTATAGTTTTCAATTTCAATTTTTATATCAGGATATTTTGTGTCAATACAATTAACAAAAGTTATGGGTATTGCTTTTACATTATTTTGTTCATTGAGTTCATCGACTTTAAAACTATCATCAGCAATAAGCAGGAGATAATAATCTCCAGGTGAAATAGCTTCCCAATTATTATTATCACTGGCAGTTACAATATCACCTACATCATATGCAGCAGCAGCGTTACTTCTACTGTCAAAGAAAATATCTGTACCATCATAAAATTGATCTTTTGAGATAACGGCTCTATTAGAAACCTGAAAACCTCCAGAGATATCAGCATTACCAATGTTTGTAATTTCCCAATATAATTTATATTCTGTATCTAAACATAAATTTTTGGGGTCTGCTTGAGTTGTGGTGCCATAAATTTCCCATTTAATAAAATTACAGACCAAATCAGGTTTTGCTGGGTTAATGGTAGATATGGTTACATTTCTATCTCTATCATTATTATTTTCATCAGTTTCTGTAACATCGTTATTTATATCTGCAATAACGATTACTTCATAATTACCAGTACTCGGTATGTTTGAAGGTAAAAACATTCTTCTGCTTCTTTCTTTTTCTTCATCAGCATCAATAGAACCAAAACTGAACTCTCTCATTAATTCATTCTGGTCAAACTTACCATCATCATCAATATCTAAAAAAACAAGAACATCAAAGCTATCTGCATCTTTATTTCCTTTGTTTTCTATTTCTATTTCAACTTCTACTTCTTGGTTTGGTGCTAAATTTGTTCTAGGTGTTATAGATAAACCTGTAACATCTAAATCAGGACCATTTTGAATTACTTTTCCTATATAAATAGGATAGACATTTATATTGTTATCATAATTGCTTTCATTGATTAGCCCTAAATAATCTACAGCGACAATAAGATAATACTGACCATCATCTACATTTGGAATTGTAATTCCTTTTTCTTTTGAAACAGTTTCATTTGGTGCAATTGTTTGAAGAATTATATCAGCACCAAGAAATTCATCACTAGAACCTATAGATTGATTCTTTGATAGATAAAAGCTGATAGTTGGTAAAGCTCCAGTATCAGTATCTCCAATATTGGAAACTTCATAATCAACATCTAATTTATCCCCACTGTCAGGATTATCATTGCTAACTTTTGTAATAGTACTAGTTAGATCAATTCCATTACTACTTGTTGCATTATGAGTGACACAAATATCAAAAGTTGGAGAAGATGGAGGGTCTCCAGAATAATTCCATTCAAAAACTCTTATGTAATATGTTTGTCCTATATTTAAATCGTTCCATGTTCTGGTAACTGATGACGGTTGTCCGGTTGGGTCATAACAACTAATAACATTACTAGAACCTAATGAACACGAAGTACGTAGTTCAATTACAGCATCAAAGTCACTTGAGTAATTATCTATTTTAACAGTATGGCTAGTTGCAACAGCTTTAAATTTATAATACACATCATGATCATCTGGAGATGTACAACTACAACCCAAACAATTGTTTGCACCAACAGATGGTGTTGCATCTTTAACTGTGCCATTTACTGTATTGCAAGAGGTATTACTTGTAAGTAAAGTAGCATTGCTACAATCATCATTACTTGGAGCATTACCTCCATTTGTTCCATTTACATTGACGGTTACAGTATCTGTATCTGTACATCCATTTTCTGTAACAGTAAGTGTGTATGTGGTTGTTTCTGAAGGCGATGCTATTGGATTCCAAATATTTGGATTACTTAAACCAGTAGTTGGTGACCATGAATAGCTTGAACCTCCTGAGCCTTGAAGTTGAATACTTTCTCCTTTTTGGATGGTTTTATTTGTGCCTGCGTTAGCGGTTATGTTGCAGTTTTCTTCACTATTTAATTTATGATTTCTATCAAATCCAACTGAATTATTCCTTTTTTGTAAGGCTGATTTATTGGAAGATGATCTATCAATTAAATGATTTGATATATTTGCAATATCATTTAATAATCCATTATTATTTAAATCTAAGCCTTTAAACTCTAGTTGTTTCTCTTCGCTGTTGCAATTATCGCAACTATAATTAATGTCTACTTCCCAAGAATTTTTACCAATGGTTCTCGCTTTCATTGGTAAATCAATAAGAGAAGTACCTATTATAGAAACTGTCACTTCTTTCATTGGTTCACTTGTTCTAAGAGCTATTTTAATTTTCTCATTCTTTCTAAAAATTTTATTTTTATTGTTGGAAATAGCTTCTAAATAATTAGAATCTTTTCTTTGCCACCATTTTTTGTATAATTCATTATTCTCATGTATATATAATACTCTTTCAATGTATGGATTAAAGTTGTCAATAATCACTGGGGCAGTAATTTCAATCGATTTATTACTCTCTGTCCCTAATTGATTACTGATATCACCAACTGATGCCTTTAAATAATATATATTATCAGAATAATGTGCATCAGAATTTATTTCAGCATTTATATTTGGCTCTTCTGAGGTATTCCATAAGGTTGGATCTATTGTTTTTTTTAATCTAGTGTTCCAATACCTATCGTGAGGTTTGTTGTGCGGATTAGACGTTAATATATATACATGTTGACTTCGTGTTGATCTATAATTATCAAAAATAAATTGAGCAACATTATTATTAGGTACTTTATTAAAATCATAACCATACTCATGGTTATCAATATTTTGATTTAAATAATTAAATATCGAAAAATTAAGAAAATTTACACCATTATTCCCTGAACTTCCACCACCACTTCCATCTGATAAAATATGCTGATCTTTTGCTTTTAAAACAACATCAACTTTATCATATAAAATCCTATAGTTTTGAGAATTTATTACAACAGAATTATCTATTTTTTTTGTTACGTTTGCTTTTTTAGGATTAACACTCTTAAATCCATTCTCTCTAAACTCAATAGCTAAGGGGTTGTTTGCTTTTAAAACCTCGCCATTACTTTCTAAAGGATATAAAATTTCTGGCGATTTTTCATCATTAAATGGATTTAATATATTGTTAAGGTAATTTCTATTTTCATTTCCAGGATAGTCATTTATATGCACATGCAAAGCACAACCTCCTGAAGTAAACATAACTCCAATAAAATCACCAGCTTTAATAAATCCACTATTATTTGTTAGTGAGTCTTCAATAATATTAGGTGTATCAGGATTATCTCCAGGTCTAATATGTTTATATTGAACATTGCCTATTTGAATAATAGCAGTCCAACAATTTTCACTATATGTTATATTAATATTACCATCATTAATGGCATAGACAGCTCTATTATTGCCGTTTGTTAAATCCACCCCTCCATGAAATCTAGCTCCCTCGTTAGCACTATTAGTTGAAGATCTAAAGTCAGATACAGTACCAGTTATTTTTCCTCGTTTATTATCTTTAAAAGGCCATTTTTTCTCCTGTGAGATAGTTATTGTTGCTATAAAAAAGAAATAAAAAGAAATAAAAATTCTTTTAAAAATTATAAACTTGTATTTCATCTTTAAATACAATTTTTAAATTATTATCAATAACAAAGAAACTTAATATTTCTTTATCTTTTCCGAGATTAAGTTTTCCTAAAAAAACTCCATTTTCTAGCATATAAATCAAATGTTCTTTGTTTGATTTATTTTCTAATAAAAAGAAGATTTTATTCTGGTAAATTTTTAAATCAATTATTTTTAATTTAGAAGAAGGTTCTCTATTTACTGATTCTATTCTTAAAAGATCAATTCTTGAAATAATTTTTTCTTTTTCATAATTATAAATAATTAAATTCCCTTCATAATCTAAGTTATATAATATTTTTTCAAAATTATTAATATTACTTTTTTCAATACTTGTCAGGGATTTTACTTCTCCTTTGAAATTTAACATTTTGTCATAAATAAGTATTGAATGTTTATTGTTCTTTAATAAATGGTTGAATGCTCTTATAACAACAACATCTTTAAAAACATCTATTTTATTTATAAAATAACCATTTTTATTGACATTTATTTCTTTTATTAGGTTACCTGTCTCATGATTTATCTTAACTAATTTTGGGTTTTCATTTTTTTCATATGGGGTTACTGCTAAATAACAATAATCTTCACATTTTAATACAGAACTATGAAATTCCTTGTTATAAGGGTTATATTTATTAATTTCATTTCCATTTTTATCATAAAAAATATATCCATAAATGTTAGAATCTTCTATCTCCTCTTTTAAAACATTTCCATTATCTAAGAGGTAAAGACTTCCCACTGATGAATGTAATAGGTAGTTGTTTTTATAAATTGAATTGTGTTCAATAGTTAAATTATTTTTTTCTATTTTATATCTAGAAAAACTAACTTTATTTGTAATACTATCACTTTTATAAGATTTTAAGGACGAATCATTAAGTTCAATAATTTTTTGATTTTTCTTTAAATTAAAAGAAGTTCCATTTTCAAAAAGTAAACCTTCAAAAGTTTCAGTATTTGAAAGGATCTTCCTAAAAGCCAATACTATCTTTTTATCTATCAGAGCTGTTTTCAATATCGTTAAGTCAGTATCAATTTTTTTTCTGCTTATTAAACTAAAACTATTGTTATTAGAATTATTCTTTAATGTCTTCTCAGTTTCTGTTTTTTTTATTTCTTTTTTCCTTTCTATATTTTGGAGGTCAGATAAAAAAAATAAAAATACACTCCCGACAATGAGTAGTAAAAGTATTCCAGTAATTAAAAAATATTTTTTCTTCATAAATTAAATTATAACCAAACAACACAATAATTGTCAAGACTTATTAGTAACTAAAATTTGGTAGATTTTTTATTAAATTTCAAAATGATTTAGAAATTTAGGCTCACTTGAGATTAACAATTTTTTAGTTCTCTTTCTTTGTTAAAAATAAAAATATTTATTATTAGTAACAAAGTATTTGATAATTAATTTGTTAGAAATTTTAATGTTTGCAACAATATTAATATTTTTACTATCAATAACAGACACGTTCTTTGAAAGAAGATAATATACAACTCAAAAAAGAGTTGATTTTATATATTAATTTTTAAACCACATTGCCTATGGTAAAAATTGTAAGATGTAAAGTATTTAATAATTCAGTCGCTCTGAATATTAAAGAAACACATGTTAGAAAGAACATCTAAGAAAGATGATTGTTGGGTATTTATAGAACCAACTCAGACAACGTGCTTAGTAGATAAGCAAAGCGGAAAAATTACCGCAAACATATTCAAAGTTCCACTTAATAGCATACTGTATATAACCAGTTGCAACGTAAAAAAAGGTTATATAAAATTTTTAAGTAGTAAAGGAACGGAATATTATAAAAGATTATCATTAATAGAGATTGTTAACGCTAATGATAATTTTGTTTTTATTAAAAAAGATACGGTCGTTAATGTATCGCATGTAGACAAAAGGTGTGAATGGCTCTTCCTGTGGATAGGAGACCACCAGTTGAAAATATCGCGCCGATTTAGAAAAAAATTACAACAAAAGTTTGAGTCTTTTGTTTTGTAATACATACCGCCAACTGGCGGTATTTTTGTTTTTGAGAACATCTATATAACCGCTTGGATTATCAAATCATCCCCATAGCGCAAAGCCATATATTTTTATTCTTTTAGCATCTATTTTTATTGTTTTTATTAATCTAAAAACAATAAATATGGTAATTATTTTTGCACTTCTACTCATCATCGCAATCTTTTCTTTTTTAAAAAAAGGAGTTCCAACACTCAATGCTAGTTGGAACACTTTAATCGACAATTTTGAATATTCCACCAAAGACTTCTATAAACTCCTTACGGAAGAATTAGAATCTCATGGAATAAATAAAATCAAAATTCAAGAAAAATATATTAGTACTGGAAATAAGCTTTCAGTTAAGCGATTGTATCTAAGAGTAAAATGGAAGAACTACACCTATGATTGCTGTCTAGCTCCTTATGGAAATGGCACATTCGTGTCTTGGTGGATGTTTACTGAAAAAACTGGAATGGAGTTACTCATTTCTAAAATACCATTTGTTGGTAATTATTTGGTTAAAGCATTCTTCCCTGTGACCTATTATTCCATGGATACTGCTAGTATGTTCAGAAGCTATGCACAATCATCTGTTTTAAAAGTAATAGATGATATTACCAACAATAAAGGAGTTCGTGCTTTAAGCGAGGCTGAACGTAAGCCAGTTTTAAATAATATTTTTCAACGTTAGGTTAATTCTGTTTAATGAATTTCAACGAATTAGCAACTCTTAACTTCTATCAATGGGAGTATATGCATCGTGGATACTATCACTTTGATGCTCCCATTGATATTGAAGTCCCGTATGTTCCCTTTCAACATAAATCTCCAACTGATACACAAATTGTTGATGATGGAAAAGCACCATCACTTTTTAAAACAATTTCTGATAATTTTCTACCAGCAGCTAAGATAGAAAGGGAAACAGAAATTGAAGAAAGAGAAGTTACTGCACATTATTTACCCTTTGAAAACAAGCCGACTTTAGTTGGTTTGTCTCTTTCATTTCCAAATGGTACAGAAATACAGCCCAAAAGAAATGTTGAACTTCTTAATATGCTTTCTTTTTCGCAGCACCTTCTTTCTTTTGAAATTATTGGAGATTGTGAAAATATTACTATTCAAATTGTATGTTCAACCGAGGATGTTACAAGAGTAGAGTCCCATTTTCAAGCATATTTTCCCATCGCAATTATCCGCAACATTGAAATAACCGATTTCGGTTTTGTAACAAATAGAGATATTGCAATTGCTGATTTTGGATTACATGATGAACACGTGAGAAGTATTGCAACTGTTGATTCTTTTGCAATAGACCCTCTAACATCAGTCATTGCAACAATGGAATCAATACAACAAAGTGATGTTGTAGTTTTCCAAATACTCTTCAAAGGTATCACTTCCCCACTTGCAAAAGATATTACCTACGCTGTTTCAGATGGTGCTGGTGGTTCGTTTTTTGCTGATGCTCCAGAGATGGTAAATTGTGCAAAAGAAAAAATATCAAACCCACTATTTTCTGTGGTTATGAGAATTGCGACTCAAGGAAATACCTATTATAGGAGTCAGTATTTAGCACAGGAATTAGCTAGAAGTATTACGTCTATTTCAACATCTGAATACAACAAATTAATTCCTCTTTCTAATGAAGGATATAGTTATGATTTTCATAATTACAACCTCCACAATCGTTTAAGTAATAGATTGGGATTTATACTCAACACCAAAGAACTTACTACCTTTCTTCATTATCCAAATAAAACGATTGTAAGTAGTAAGTTGGCTTTAGGAAATAATAATACCAAAAGACAGAAAGATATATCAAAAAAAGGTATTTATATAGGAGAAAATATCCATCAAGGAGAATCTTTTCCAGTGTATCTAGATAAGGAATCTCGCCTTTCACACACCCATATTTTAGGAGCTACAGGTGTTGGTAAATCTACATTAATAGCAAAGATGATGCTTGAAGATATAAAACAAGGTTTGGGTTGTGCTCTTTTTGACCCACATGGAGATATTTGTGATGATGTTTTAAAACGAATACCTGAAAATCGAATAAACGATGTTGTCTTAATTGATCCTTCCGATATTGACTTCCCTATTGGATTTAACCTACTTGAAGCAAAAACAGAAGCAGAGAAAATAGTACTAAGTTCAGATTTAGTTTCCGCATTCAAAAGACACGCAACTGCGTGGGGAGATAATATGACAGCTGTGCTTCAAAATGCAGTAAATACCATTTTAGAGAGTTCTCGTGGTGGAACCTTAATAGAGTTAAAACGATTCCTTATTGAAGAACAATTTAGAAACCAATATTTAGCATCAGTTGATGACCCATCGCTTCATTACTATTGGAAAAATGAATACCCAATGGTAAGAAAAGGTATTGCTCCCCTCTTAACCAGAATAGATACTTTCTTGAGACCAAAATTAGTTCGATATATGTTAGCTCAAAAGAAAGGAGTTGATATTAATGACTGTTTGAAGCATAACAAAATTGTACTTCTCAAATTATCACAAGGTTTAATAGGAGAACAAAATTCTTATTTATTGGGCTCATTATTCTTGGCAAAGTTCAATCAATCAGCTTTAGCCAGACAAAATCAAAGTAAAGAAAAACGGAGTCCATATATGCTGTACTTGGATGAGTTTCAAAATTTCATTACACCAAGTATTGAACGAATATTAAGTGGTGCAAGAAAGTATGCATTGGGTATTACACTGGTGCATCAAGAATTGGGTCAAATACAAGATACTTCCCTTTTAAATTCTCTCTTATCAAACCCAAAAACAAGAATATGTTTTAGGCTTGGTGATTCTGATGCAAAACGTTTAGAATCTGGTTTTTCATATTTTGAACAGTCAGATTTACAAAGTTTAGAGAGAGGAGAAGCTGTAATGCGAATTGGTTCAAGTACAAATGATTTTAATCTTTCAACAAAAAAGCTTTCTGAAGTTAACACAAATTATACTGATAAAATTATTGATTTAGTTAGAGAAAAATATGCAACACAAAAAGCGGAGGTGGAGCAACTTTTATTAGAAATGCTTCCATCACCTAAAGAAGTAACCAAGAATAACAAAATTATTAAAACTGAGGATAAAAAGGGTACATCAAAAGAAATTGCAATCACACCTAAACCAAAAGAAAAGGAAGTTCAGGAAGAATCAATACAGGAAACTAAAGAAATTACAGAAACAGAAAGGGAAAAAATTATTGCCGCTGAAAATGAATCTATTGAATTGAGAGCGCATACCTACCTTCAGTCTATGATTAAAAAGTTAGGTCAAGACAGAAATTATAAAGCAACAACCGAATATTTAACAAAAGATGGAGGTAGAATAGATGTTGTTTTAGAACAAAATGGATTAAAAATTGGCTTTGAAATTTCGGAAACCAATAAACCCACTTATGAGGTTCAGAACATTAAAAAATGTTTAAAAGAAGGATGTATTCCTGTAATTATGGTTTCTAAAAACAGAAATCATTTGAATGTTATACAAAAATTGGCGGATAAAGAATTATCAAAAAAGGATAGAAATTTAGTTCAATTTATACAACCAAATGAAATATCAAAGTTATTAGAAGAATTTGCTGTCCTCCCTCAAAAACAACAAGAAGTTATAAAAGGATTTAGAATTGTTACTGAATTTGAAAATGATGATAGTACTCAAATAAAGAATATTAAATCTAGACTTGCTAAGATATTTAAGAAGAAAAAATAAAGTTTTGTATTGTCTTTGAATTGCTTTTTTGAAAGGTTATTTTAGATATAAAACACTGTAAATATGAATGTTGCAATATTTGTAAGAGTAAGCACTCTTGACCAAAAAAACAACACTGATTCTGTAGAAAACCATATTGAGAGAGGTAAAATGTATGCCAAATCTAAAGGCTGGAATGTGGTTAAAATATACAATTTAGCAGGTGTCTCTGGTAAAAGCACCATAACACATAAACAGACACTTCAAATGTTTGAGGATGTGAAATCATCTAAAGTGCAAGGAATAATAATTAGTTCTTTAAGTAGGTTAGCACGAAATACATCAGAGCTTTTAGAGTATAGCAAATTTTTTGGGGCACATAATGCAAGTCTCATTTCTATCAATGAATCTTTAGATACTTCTACTAGTGGAGGAAAATTCTTTTACACGTTACTTTCTGCTCTTACCACTTATGAAAGAGAAATTACTTACGAACGTCAAATAGCAAGTCTTAACTACAGAAGGAGTCAAGGAAAATTTACTGGCGGACAAGCAAGTTATGGTTTTAAGATTGTGAATGCTCAACTAGAAATAAATGATGAAGAAGCACCTATTAGAAGATTGATTTATGATTTATTCATTAAACATCAAAGAGCATCAGCTGTAGCTAGATTATTAAATAATAAAGGGTATCAAACAAGAAAAGGAAGACCTTGGAGTGATATCACTGTTAAAAGATTGCTGAAAAACACTGATGCTAAAGGAATGCGAAAATTTAATTATAGAGGTCAGAAAACTAAAGATAATCCCACTGGGATTAAACCGCAATCTGAATGGCAATATCTTCCCTGTCCTGTTTTAGTTGCTGAGGAGGTATGGGAGGAAGCAAATGCAATTATTTTAGAACAAGAAAAAAGGACAAAAGTGTTTAGGCAACCTCTAAACAAAAGAGTTCATTTATTTACCAGTTATTTAAAATGTGAGCAAGGTCATAAAATGAGCATTAAATCTAAAAGTGATAGATATACTTGTAAAGAATGTAGATATGGAATACATAAAGAGGATTTAGAAGAAGTTTTTTTATCAAGAATAAAACAGTTTTTAATATCTGATGAAGAACTTTCTGAATACAATAAATCTAATATTCAAGAATTGAATTTAAAAAGCGATGAAATAGAATTTGCAAAATCAGAATTAGTAAAACTAGAAGCTAAATTGGATAGACTCATTGATTTGAATATTAAAGGACAAATACCAACTAAAGGTTTTAAAAAACATTATGACCCAGTTTTTGTAAGAAAAGAAAACTTAGAAGCTAACATTAAAAGTTTAGAACTTGAATTGGAACAACTGGAACAAGCTAAATCTTCGTTTCAAATCATTGCAAACAAGTCTATTGATTTTTATGATAATTGGAAAAATCTAGATAGAGGACAAAAAAGAGATGTGGTAGAAATGATAACCAATGAAATTATTTTCGATAATAAAACCATCCTATTTAAACTAAAACAGATAGCTCCACTATCTTTTCTGGAATTGAGCCCTAATGGGCAACAACGTGGCACAACATTGTAATTACTGGTGGCTTAGTTAAAGTTGTAGAAGGTTATGTAAAAAAAGGACAAGAAATTGCTGTAGAAGGCAAATTAACCAACCGTTCTTATGACACTAAAGAGGGAGATAAAAGATATATTACTGAAGTTATGGTAAATGAGTTGTTACTTTTGGGAGGGAAATAGATTTGATATTTTTAACAGAAAAAAGCATTAGATTAAGTTCTAATGCTTTTTTTAATTTTATTAACTTACTGATAAAAAAATATTTATTATCTAAAATCTATTTTACAGTATCATATTGATCATCCCAGTTTTTAACTTTGGGTTTACCTAATTTACCAATTGATTTTGCTACTAGTATAGAAACTGCTGCATCACCAGTAACATTTACTACAGTTCTACACATATCTAGTGGTCTATCTACAGCAAAAATTAAAGCTAAACCAGCCTCAGGAATACCTGCATATCCTAAAACACCAACTAACATCACCATTCCTGCACCAGGAACTGCAGCAGAACCAATAGATGCTAGTGTTGCAGTAGCAATAATGCCTAATTGCGTTCCAAAAGTTAAATCCATTCCAAAAGCTTGGGCAATAAAAACGGCAGCAACTGCTTGGTATAAACTAGTACCATCCATATTAATTGTAGCACCAATTGGTAGTACAAAACTGGCAACTTCTTCTTCTACACCAATATGTTCTGTAACTCTTTCCATAGTTACAGGAAGTGTTGCTGCACTTGAACTTGTTGAAAATGCTAATAGTTGAGCAGGAGACATGGCTTTAAAAAATGATGTTGGATTTATTTTAGTGAAAATATTCACTAAAAGAATATACATAAAAACCATAATTGATAAACCTATTAGTACTGTTATTGCATACCAGCCAAGTGCTTTAAATAAATCTAAACTTGGCGATTCTACTACTAAAGCAGCTAGCAAAGCAAATACACCATAAGGTGCAGCGAGCATTATTAAATCGACCATTTTAAGAATAACTTCATTAAAACCATCAAAGAACTTTTTTACAACTTCTCCTTTTTCCTCAGGAATTAAAATTAATCCAACACCAAAAAAGATTGCAAAAAATATAACTTGCAACATATTTCTATTACTAGTTGCTGCTTCAAAAATATTTTGTGGTACTAAGTCTTCTAAAGCTTGTAAGGGTCCACTTTCTTTTTGTTTTTTTGCAGTTTCTTTATATTTTATAGCATTTTGGCTATAATTAGCAACCATTTGTGTTCTTGTAGTTTCAGTAATTGAATTTCCAGGTTTTACAATATTTACTACAAGCAAACCTATAGAAACAGCAATTACAGTGGTGGTAACATAAAGCCCAATAGTTCTGCCTCCCATTTTAGAAAGTTTAGAAATATCTTTTAAGTCAGAAACACCCTTAATTAAGGCTGCTAATATTAATGGAATGGCAATCAATTTTAAAGAATTGATAAAAATTTTACCAAAAGGTTTTATCCAATCTTGCACAAATTTCATTCCCCAATCAAAATTGGTCATTAAAATACCTACAAGAACCCCTAAAAACATTCCTAATAATATTTTCCAATGTAATGCTAGTTTTTTCATATTGATTATATCAATGGGAAAGGTAAAAAAAGTAAATAACTTTATTAGATCCTTTTGTAGAAATACTTAACTCAAATTGTTAATCTAAATATCCATTTGTAAATTTTTTAAAATAAATACTGATAAAAGCACTTATTAAAAAGATGTATAACTAAAATTATGATTTTAATAAGTCTTTACATTAATTGGTAATATTTATCGTTTTTGGCTAAAAAACACTATTTTTATTCACTTTTAAACCCAAAAATTATTCTATAAAATGCTTAACAAAGAGCAAGATATTTTTAATGCCCTTTTTGAAGGTGTGTCTGAAGGTGTTTTAGTTGTAAATACAAATCAGAAAATAGTGTCTGTAAATTCTTCTGTAGAAAAAATGTTTGGTTATGATAATGGAGAGCTTATAGATCAGTTACTTCCTGTTTTAATTCCTAAAAATTATCATGCTGGTCATGGAGCTCATTTTGATGGTTTTATGAAACAGAAAGAAAAAAGAAAAATGGGAGTTGGACGCGATTTATTTGGTGCTAAAAAAAGTGGAGAAATATTTCCTTTAGAAGTAGGTTTAAATCCTTTTAAAATTGATGAGACAACCTATATAATGGCTTTAATAGTAGATGTTTCTGTTAGAAAGCAACAAGAAGAACAAATATTACTATTAAACGAACAGCTAGAAAAAAAGGTTAAAGAAAGAACAAAAGAGCTAAGTACTTCTGTAAAAGAATTAAAGGTTTTAAATATTGAATTAGATAAAGAAAATAAAAAAAGAATTGAAGCAGAAAATAAAACGAAAGATGCCTTAAAAAAAGAAAAAGAGTTAAACGAGTTAAAAACTAAGTTTTTGTCTTTAGTTTCTCATGAATTCAAAACTCCTTTAAGTGGTATTTTAACCTCTGCAATGTTGTTAGGCAAATATAAACTAACTGAGCAACAACAAAAAAGAGACAAACATCTACAAACAATTACCAATAAAGTACATTATTTAAACAATATTTTAAATGATTTTTTATCTCTAGAAATCTTAGAAACGGGTAAAGTAAAATACAAATTTTATACATTTAGGCTTAGTAAAGTAGTAAATGAGGTTGTTTATAATGCAAATATGCTTTTAAAAGAAGGGCAAAGAATTAAATATCCAGAAGATATAGATGAAATTTCTTTAACTCAAGATGAAAAAACAGTAGAACTTGCTTTGTCTAACTTAGTAAACAATGCTATAAAATATTCGCCTGTAAATACAGAGATTATCATCAACATTAAACAAGGTAAAAAATTTACAACGATTACTATTAAAGATAACGGAATTGGGATTCCAGAAGCAGATCAAAAAAATATTTTTAATCGTTATTTTAGAGCAGAAAATGCTTTATTATCAGAAGGAACGGGTATTGGTTTAAATATTATTAAAAATCATTTACAAAATTTAGGAGGAACACTTACTTTTGAAAGTGAAGAAAACGTGGGTTCTACTTTTACCATGAAAATAATGAACATAGCAAAATGAGAAAAATATTATTAATAGAAGACGATGTAGTATTAAGAGAAAATACTACAGAACTTTTAGAATTATCTGATTACCAAGTTATAAATGCACCCAATGGAAAAATAGGCGTAGCAACAGCAAAAGAAACCTTACCAGATATTATTGTTTGTGATATTATGATGCCAGAATTAGATGGCTATGGTGTTTTAGAGGCACTGACTAATAATGAAAACACAAAACATATTCCTTTTATTTTTTTATCAGCAAAAACAGAAAGAAGTGATGTTAGAAAAGGAATGGATTTAGGTGCTGATGATTATATTACAAAGCCTTTTAACGAAGAAGAATTAATTAGTGCCATAGAAAGTAGGTTGGCAAAAGCTGCTATTTTAAAAGATGTTAGAGAAAATAAACTAGCCCAAAAAGAAGATACTGAACAAATAAGAAGTCTTAACGACCTAAAAAATTACTTTGATGATAATGGTGAAACGTTTCATTTTGCAAAAGAAGCTATTATCTATAAAGAAGGAAATAACTCTAATTATATTTATTTAATAATTAGTGGCCTTGTCAAATGCCATAAGTTAGATGAACAAGGAAAACAGCTTACCACAGCATTATTTAAAGAAGACGATCTGTTTGGGTACACTTCTTTTACTCAAAATTTAGCGTATCAAGAATCTGCAACTACAATTAAGGAAACAGAGTTAGTAGGGCTCTCTAAAAAAGCATTAACCAATGTATTAAACAAAAATCATAGGGTAACTTTAGAGTTAATTGAGTTGTTAACAGAAGATTTAGCAGGTGTAAAAGACCAACTTTTACAAATGGCTTACAGTTCTGTGAGTAAAAAAACAGCCAGTACAATTTTATTATTTGCAGAAAAATTAAATAGAAAGCCAGAAGATCAAATAAAAATTTCTAGAAACGATTTAGCAAGTGTTGCAGGTATTGCAACAGAAACGTTAATAAGAACAATGTCTAGCTTTAAAAAACAAGGTTTTATAGAAATTGAAGGTAGAACTATTAAAATTTTAGATTTAGAAAAATTAAAAGAAATTTGTTGATTTTTATGCTTTTAAACTAAACATGACCAATATCATTTTTAAAAAAGTTTTCTTATTATAAGTTTGCATTTATAGTAAGATAAATTTTAATGAAAACGATTTTATTACCAACAGATTTTTCAGATAATTCATGGAATGCAATTGAATATGCTATTAATTTTTATAGAGATTCAGCTTGTACCTTTTATCTTTTACACGTTAATAAATTAAATAACGATGTAATAGATGATTATTTGTTTGCTTCAAATTCTAACACTATCGTTAATGATAATTCTGGTAAAATAAAAAATCAACTTAAAATATTTTTAAAAAAAATAGCCAAAAAGTATCCTAATTATAAAAACCATCACTTTAGCACCATCATAGAAACCGATTCTTTTATAGAATCAATAAGAAAACATACATTACAAAAAAAAGTAGATATCATTGTAATGGGTACTAAAGGAGCTTCTGGCTTAAGCAACTTTATTATTGGTACAAATACAAGTGATGTAATTACAAAAGTAAAAAGTACCATTTTAGTAATACCAGAAAACGCAAAATTTAAAAAAGTAGAGGAAGTTGCTTTTCCAACAGATTTTTCTTTGTCAAATAATTTACAACTATTACAACCAATTACAGATTTACTAGAAAAAAATAGTTCTTCACTAAGAATTTTAAATATCAGTAAAAAATCGCTATCGTTGGACTCATATCAACAAAAAAGAAAACAATTGCTCGATGATTATTTTTATTATTATAAGCATAGTTTTCATTTTTTAACCAACGAAAAAGTAGAGAATGCCGTACAATCTTTTGTAAAAAGTAGTGCTATAGATATGATTGCCATGGTTGCAAAAAACCTTAATTATTTTCAGCAAATATTATTTCATAATAAAGTAGAAGAAATCAGTTATCATACAGACATTCCTTTTTTAGTGCTACATGAGTAAAAATTATCAAATTATAGAATTTGTATTTTAAGATATGTAAGTTCTTTTTTTATGAAAAAAATAAAGCTTAAAAAAGGATTTAGAATGATTAAATTTTAAGAATAATTTAAATATTGCTATTTTCTAATAATTCTATATTTGTTAAAAACGGATTATTTATCCTTATTCATTCACTTAAAACATCGATAAAAATGAAAGTAAACATCCAATTTGTAAAGATGTCCACAAGCGAAACTATAGAGGCTTACACAATAAAAAAGTTAGATGGTTTGATTAAAAAATTTGATACGATTATAAATACACGCGTCTTTTTTAAAAAGGAAAACAACGCTAAAGACAAAGGTGTAATTTGCGAAATGGAATTAAGTGTTCCTGGTCCAAGAGTATTTGCTTCATCCGATGAAAAAAATTACGAACTAGCAGTAAAAAACACTATAAAAGATCTAGAAATACAATTAAAAAAAAGAAAAGCAATTTTAAAACCTCACTTGTAATTTAATATAAAAATAGATCACTTATTAGTTATGATAAATTATTATTCTACTTCTTAAATACTTCCTTTTTAAGTATTAAAATTATAAACAAACATCTGTCCATTTTAGTGGCAGATGTTTATTTTTTGTTTAAAAACTACTTAAAAATAATTTCAATTAATAATTACTTAAAAAGTAGCAACTATTTTTATGTAACTTACAGCATCAATATTAAACCACTTTTTTATGCCAAATTATACACTTCATATCAATGGAAAAGAACGTTCTGTAAATACAGATGCAGACACACCTTTACTTTGGGTTTTAAGAGACGAACTGAATTTAGTAGGTACAAAATTTGGTTGCGGTATTGCACAATGTGGAGCTTGTACAGTACACATAGATGGTATTGCTGTTAGAAGTTGCCAAATGCAAGTTGCTGTTTTAAATGATGTAAAAATTACAACTATAGAAGGTTTGTCTGTTGATGGAAAACACCCTGTGCAAGAAGCTTGGAAAGAAATTGATGTTCCTCAATGTGGGTATTGCCAATCTGGTCAAATTATGACTGCTGCTGCATTTTTAAGTGAAAATAAAAATCCATCAGAAACAGAAATAAGAGAAGCTATGCATGGCAATATTTGTAGATGTGCTTCTTATAATAGAATTGAAAAAGCAGTGAAAATTGCCTCAAAAAAAATGTCTTAACCACAAAATAACTTCACAAAATGGAATCTACATTAAACAATAAATTTAGCAGAAGAAATTTTTTAAAGACCTCTTTTCTAGCAAGTGGTGGGTTATTAATTGGTTTTAATTTGCTTACTGCCTGCAAACCAGATGCAGTAATGCCAACAGATATAGAAAGCTTAAATTTTAACGATTTTAATGCCTTTATTAAAATTTCTGATGAAGGTTTTATTACCCTATTTTCTCCAAATCCAGAAATTGGTCAAGGTGTAAAAACAGCAATGCCTATGATTATTGCAGAAGAATTAGAGGCAGATTGGAGCAAAGTAAACGTTGCACAAGCTATTTTAGATACTAAAAACTATAAAAGACAAGTTGCAGGAGGAAGCCAATCTATTAGAAAAAATTTTACAGCCTTAAGACAAACAGGTGCAACTGCAAAACAAATGTTAGTAAACGCAGCTGCTATAAAATGGAATGTAAAAGCAGCTACTTTAAAAGTTGCCAAAGGTATTATAACTAACCAAAATGGTGATCAATTAGGTTATGGAGATGTTGTTAAACAAGCTGCTTTATTAGAAATTCCAGAAAATGTAAAACTAAAAGAACCAAAAGATTTTACAATTATTGGCAAAGATGCAACCAATGTAGATATTGATAAAATTATTACAGGAAAACCCCTTTTTGGACTTGATTATAATGCAGAAGGGATGCTAATAGCATCTGTTTTAAGACCACCAGCTTTTGGACAAAAATTAGAAAGTTTTGATGCTTCTAATGCTTTAAAAGTAAATGGCGTAATAGATGTAATTACCATTGGAGATAAAGCTAGAAATTACAAAAAAACAGTTAAAAAAAATTGGACATTTAACTTATCAGATTCAGATAAAGTTGTAATAATCGCTACAAATACTTGGGCAGCAATTAAAGGTAAAAAAGCACTTTCTGCTATTTGGAAAACCGATAGTAAATTAGAATCTACAGAAGATCATCATAAAGAATTAACTGCTATTTTAGATAGTAACAAACTAAAATCTAGAAGAGAAGATGGAAATGTAGAAAAAGCGTTTGCAAATGCAGATAAAATTATCGAAAAAACATATCATTCGCCATTTTTACCACACAATTGTATGGAACCCATGAATTTTTATGCAGATGTAACTCCAGATAAAATTCACTTAGTAGGAC
Organism: uncultured Polaribacter sp.; assembly: GCF_947497695.1. Lineage (GTDB taxonomy): Bacteria > Bacteroidota > Bacteroidia > Flavobacteriales > Flavobacteriaceae > Polaribacter. Next base: position 506,159 of record NZ_CANMHM010000001.1, read on the forward strand.
CTGTACAAACACCAGAATTTGCAGTAGATGTTGTGGCAGATTTGTTAGATGTTGATAAAGAAAAAATCCATTTAGAAATGACAAGAATGGGTGGAGGTTTTGGTAGAAGATTGTATGGCGATTTTGTGTACGAAGCAGCAGAAATATCTGCACTTATAAAAAAACCTATAAAAGTAGTTTCTACTAGAGAAGATGATATGACTACAGGTATTTACAAACCTTCTGTAAAATACCGTATAAAAGCTGCAATTAAAGATGGTAAAGTTACAGGATATCACCTCAAAGAAGCTGCAATTAATGGAAATATGTATGGTTTAATACCTAATTTTTTTCCTGCAGGCTGCATTCCTAATTATAAAGTAGAAACAGGTAATTATAAGAGTACTATTACCACAGGTGCTTGGAGAGCTCCTTTTACTAACTTTTTAGCCTTTGCAGAACAAAGTTTCTTTGATGAATTGGCAATAGCATTAAATATAGATGCTATTCAATTACGTTTAGATTTATTACAAAACGTAAAAAACACTTCAGATAAAAGGATTCAGTATTCGGGTAAAAGAATGGAAGACACTATTAAATTAGTTAGAGAAAAAGGCAACTGGGGTAAAACAAAAGAAGGCGTTTATCAAGGCTTTGCAGCATATTACAGTCATAATACCCATGTTGCTGAAATTGCAGATATTGAGCTAAAAAATGGTGTACCTATTATTAAAAAAATAACAGTAGCTGTAGATTGTGGTATTGTGGTAAACCCAACAGGAGCAAAAAACCAAATTGAAGGTGGAGTTTTAGACGGAATTGGACATGCCATGTATTCAAATCTATCTTTTAAAGAAGGCAAACCAACTTCTAATAATTTTGATACTTATAGACTCATAAGAATGCAAGAAACCCCAAAAGTTGAGGTATATTTTGTAGAAAACGGATTGGCTCCAACAGGTTTAGGAGAACCAGGCTTACCTCCTGTAGGAGGTGCAGTTGCCAATGCAATTCATGCTGCTTTGGGGCAGAGATTGTACAAACAACCCTTTATAAATGAGTTAGAAAAAAGTACTATTTTAGGATAAAAAAACTGCTATAGATTAATTACTTCTATAGCAGTTTTATAATAACTTTTAATTTAATAGGTAAAGATTCTGCTAAAAAGCAGGATTCGTTTAACTAACTTACTCTTGGTTTTCAATAGCAACTTTTATTTTTCCTTCTAGTTCTTCAGCCAATTCAGGATTGTCTTTAATTAAACCTTTCACAGCATCTCTACCTTGGCCTAATTTTGTTTCTCCATAACTAAACCAAGAACCACTTTTCTTTACAATACCCAATTCTACACCAATATCTAAAATTTCTCCAACTTTAGATATTCCTTGACCATACATAATATCAAATTCTGCAATTTGAAAAGGAGGTGCTACTTTATTTTTTACAATTTTTACCTTGGTACTATTACCAATTACTCTATCTCCATCTTTAATTTGTGTTCTTCTTCTAATATCTAAACGCACAGAAGCATAAAACTTTAATGCATTACCACCTGTTGTTGTTTCTGGATTACCAAACATCACCCCAATTTTTTCTCTTAATTGGTTTATAAAAATAACCGTACATTTTGTTTTAGAAATAGTACCTGTTAATTTACGTAATGCCTGTGACATTAAACGTGCATGAAGCCCCATTTTAGAGTCTCCCATTTCTCCTTCAATTTCAGATTTAGGAGTAAGTGCAGCAACAGAATCAATCACCACAATATCTATTGCACCAGAACGTATTAAGTTCTCAGCAATTTCTAAAGCTTGCTCACCATGATCTGGTTGAGAAATAATTAAATTATCGATATCTACCCCTAAATTTTCTGCGTAAAATTTATCAAATGCATGTTCTGCATCAATAAAAGCTGCTATTCCACCCGCTTTTTGAGCTTCTGCAATTGCATGTAACGTTAAGGTAGTTTTACCAGAAGATTCTGGACCGTAAATTTCTATAACTCTACCTCTTGGATAACCACCAACGCCTAAAGCTAAATCTAATCCTAAAGAACCCGATGAAATTGCATCAATATCTTCAGTAACTACATCTCCTAATTTCATTACAGAACCTTTTCCGTATGTTTTATCTAACTTGTCTAGAGTAAGTTGTAATGCTTTTAGCTTTGCTATTTTTTCTTTATCTGTAGCCATTAATAGTGTTGTTTTTTATAATTTTATTGGGTGTACAAGTTACAAAAAGAGTTTGTTTTTATACATATCTTTTTTTGTATTTTTATAAAAAATTGAAAAGATGAAAAAAGAAATTATTCAAAACCTTGCCCATAATTTTGAAGACCATTCTCAAACTACAGAAAATGGTATAGAATTTTGGTTTGCAAGAGATTTACAACAACTTTTAGGATATTCTGAATGGAGAAATTTTCAGAAAGTAATTGTAAAGTCTAAAATTACTTGTGAAACAACAGATAATTTAATATCAAACCATTTTGTTGGCGTTAACAAAATGGTACCAATAGGCTCTGGAAGTGAACGAGAAATTGAAGATATTATGTTAACAAGGTACGCTTGTTATTTAATAGCTCAAAATGGAGACCCAAGAAAAGAAAGTATTGCTTTTGCTCAAAATTATTTTGCAATGCAAACAAGAAAGTTCGAATTAATTGAACAAAGAATTAAAGACTGGGAAAGGTTAAATGCAAGGCAAAAATTAACAATATCAGAAAAAGATTTATCAGAACTAATTTATGAAAAAACAGGTAATGACAGGAATTTTGGTCTAATAAGAAGTAAAGGAGACCAAGCTTTATTTGGCAGATCCACGAAACAAATGAAGACTAAATTAGGAATTCCTAATAATAGAGCATTAGCAGATTATTTACCAACCATAACTATTAAAGCAAAAGATTTTGCAACTGAAATAACTGTTTTTAATACTAAAGAAAAAGATCTAAAAAATGAAAGAAGTATTTCTGCAGAGCATATAACAAATAATCGTTCTGTTAGAAAAATATTAATTGAAAGAGGTATTAAACCAGAAAATTTGCCTGCAGAAGAAGATATCAAAAAATTAGAAAGAAGAGTAAATTCGGAATCTAAAAAGCTTGGAAAAAATCCTGATAAATTAAAATGATACAAAATTTTATAAAACTATCTACCAAAAATAGCATAGTAATCATAGAAAAAGGAGAATTAATCTCTTTTAAGTTTGATAGTAAAGAATACATCCATCAAAAAGGAAGTAAAGGTTGGCGAAATTCTGACGATGAAATGTTTCCTGTAATTGGTCCAACATCTAAAAATAATTATAGAGTACATACCAAAAATGGCGATGCTATTCTAGATCAACATGGTTTGTTACGTGAATTAGATTATGTTTTAGTTTCTTCGGATGAAAACAGTGCTAAATTTATTAAAAAATATAAAAAAAATACACTAGTTAAGAATAGTAAGTTTCCAAAAAAATCTACTGAAGAAAGTTTAAATTGGCCTTTTGATTTCTCTTTTGAAAAGATTTTTACTTTAGAAAATGATGTGTTAAAAATAGAATTTATTATCAATTCTGAAGCAGGAATGCCTTTTATGTTAGGCTATCATCCTGCATTTATGTTGTCTAATACTGGTAATGAAACTTTAGAAGCTAATAATGAAACTTTTACTTTATCAGATGTTTATAAAGCGGGTTCTAATGCTTTTCCAGTTTTAGGAACAGATAAAATCATCTTAAAAAATATTGATAGAAACAATTTAGAAATTAGGACTAAAGGTTTTAATAATTTTATGTTGTGGACAGAAGTTGATAACATGCTTTGTATTGAGCCAATTACTCAATATACATCTTACACAGATCAGAAATTTTCTGAAGAAAATATGAGTTTATCCGAAGTAAAAAACACTTTTTCTGTTTCTATAAAAATTTTATAGTTTGATAAAAAAACACCATCATTTTATTATACATAAACCTTGGGGAATGATTTCTCAGTTTGTAAATCCTGCAAAGCGTAAGAAAAAATTATTAGGTGATTTATATAATTTTCCTGCTGGAACAATGGCAATTGGTAGATTAGATGTGCCTTCTGAAGGATTACTTTTATTAACAACAGATGGCAAAGTATCCGCAGAAATAAGAAGTCATAAATACGAAAAAGAATATTATGTGCAAGTTGATGGAATTGTCACTGAAAAAGAAATAGCACAGTTAAAAAATGGTGTAGAAATAGGTTTTAATGGTAAAAAATACATGACAAAACCTGGAAAAGCATTTATAATTGAAGATCCTAAATTTCCTTTACGAAGTATGAAAATTAGAGATGAAAGACATGGCCCAACAAGTTGGATTTCTATCATTATCACTGAAGGAAAATTTAGACAAGTTCGTAAAATGACAGCTGCTGTAGGTTTACCAACTTTACGTTTAATTCGTGTTAGAATTGGTAAAATTAAATTAGAAAATTTAGAAGTTTCTGGTGTAAAAGAAGTACCAATACTAATGTGATATTTGTCACAAAAAATAAAAATTTAAGTTGTTAATTTTGACTTATGAACAATTCTAATACTACTTTATATATAGTTGCTGCAATCATCATTTTTCATTTTATTGCTGGTTTTGGTTATTTAATTTATAAAATGACTAAAAAAAGTGATACAAAATAGTTTTAAGTCAATTTAGCAATATCTCTATCATAATATAGTAACTCATAGATAAAGACTTCTGATGATTCTTTTATTTCAATTTCTGTAATACTATCAAAAGACTTATTTTTTAAAGTTGATTGTTTATTTAATCCTATATACACCAATTTTTCTTCTTTAAACAAATAGTAAATAGAATTTTTAAATTTTAACATTTTTCTATTTTCAGAATTTTTTGTGATAGAATAAAAAGAAAGTAAATTATATTTTTTTTTATTAAATTCTTCTATAAATAATTTTGCAGTAAACTTTTCTATATAATCAATTCCATTCTTTTCTTTTAAAAGGAATAATCCTTGAAAATTTTTTATCAATAGTTTTTTAAAAATAGTTGGTGAAACTTTTAAAAAATCTAATAAAATATACAATTCAACATATTCCATCATATTAGTTTCTATGCATTCTTATATGTGGTATTCCATCTTCTAAATACTCGGCTCCTACTTGAATAAATTGATGCGTTTCGTAAAACTTTTTTAAATATTTTTGTGCAGAAACTGTAATTTTATCAACTTTAAAATGTGTTTTTACAGCATGTATAGAAGCTATCATCAAATCATTACCTAAACCATATTTTCTCTCTGATGCTACTACTACTACCCTACCAATACTTGCCTTTTCAAAATAATCTGCAGGTTTAAAAATACGTGTGTATGCTATTATTTTATCATTTTTAACACCAAAAACATGTAATGCTTTTTGATCTTTAAAATCGATGTCTTGATACACACAATCTTGTTCTACTACAAAAACTTCAGAACGTAATTGAAGTATATTATAAAGTTCTAATGTAGTTAATTCAAAAAAAGATTTTATTTTGAATTCCATATTATTTATTAATTCATGTCATTAATAATTTACGAAGCAATCTTAATTATTAACAAAGAGATTGCTTCATAAACTCAGAATAACATATTTTTCTAACCAGCACAAGAAATCTTTCCAACTCTGGTTTGATGTCTACCTCCTTCAAATTCTGTATTCAAAAATACATCTACAAACCCAATTGCTTGTTGTAAAGAAACAAAACGAGCAGGAATGGTTAATACGTTAGCATTATTATGTTGTCTTGTTAAAGCAACAAGTTCATTATTCCAACAAAGTGATGCTCTAATACCTTGGTGTTTGTTTGCAGTCATTTGTGCTCCATTACCAGAACCACAAAGAATAATACCTAATGTTGCTTCTCCACTTTCTACAGCATTTGCTGTTGGATGAATAGCATCAGGATAATCCATAGAATCATTTGTATCGGTTCCAAAATTTAAAACTTTATATCCTTTTTGTTCTAAATGTTTTATAATTTCGAATTTATATTCTGTTCCTGCGTGATCGTTGCCAATTGCAATAGTCATAATAGATTGATTTTAATTTAGTTGTATCGTGCAAAAATACAGAAACAAACGGTTATCAACAGTTATAAACAATCAAAAATATAGTATTTTTAATAACAGTTTAATTTTAAACTATTTAGCTATATTATCTAAATGTTAAGAAATATCAGTAATTTTTTAAAAGTAAATTTGGTTAACCAAATTAATTTTACAATACAATGGAGAGTATCATATACACAACTTTTTTTATGAGTTTTTCATAATAGTTTATAAACATAAAAAACACAATTAATTTACATTTAATACTTTTTAAATATTAAAAAAGTAACGTTAATTACTGTTTATAATATTGTTTATAACTACAAATTTAAGTTGGTTTTAAGCGACTTAAATTACTTATAAAATGTAGATAATTTTTAATAAGTGAAACTAAAAAGAAAAAAGGTAAAAATTTATAGTAGCTATTCACACACTATTATAAACATCATTGTTTTTTAAAAATTTATAAAAGAATAATTAATATTATATAGAATGTTAATAAGTGTTCATTCTAAAAATAATTTAAAAAATAAAATTAGTTTTATTATATTTAAAATGGATAAGAACTCAATTATAAAGTGTTTTTTATGATGTTTCTTATACTCTAGTATCATTCTACTAGGCACTATTATTGTTATTATAATGCCTCCTTTTATTATTTAAAATGGATGTTGAAGTGCTAAATTCTTAGCTAAGAAAAAAAATAAAATCCAATTGTTTTTTTTAAAATAATTGTGATAATCCTAATAATTTACTATGTTTAAATGACAGTAATAATGCTTTTAATAGAGGTTATTTAATTTTTTTTTAAAACTATTTTCTGATAAAATAATTCGTAATTATTACAGTTAATTTTCTTTTAAAATTTATCAAGTTTTACCATCATTTTATAATTAAATACTACGTCTGTAAATTAAAAAAATACAATTCCTTTTTATAATTTGTAAAAATTACATTAAAGATTTTATTACTATTTAATTTTGAAAAAAATTGAAGTTAAATATTTATCTCTAAAAAAATATTATTAGTTAGAATTTGAATTTTAAAGGATGTAAAAATTAATTTTTTTAAAAAAATATAAATTTTAATTTTATTTCTACTTTTTATGATCACATATTTAAATAGAAAAAATCGATTTATACTTTATATTTATATCAATTTAAATTATAACCATTAAAAAAAGGATTTATATAAGGGTAATATTAGTGATTATCTTTACTTTTTAATACTATCGTATAAAAATAGATTAATATGCGATTTAAACACTTTAAAATGGATATTTTTTTAAAAAAATCTAAAATAATCTTAATTTTATTTATCAATTTAAATTTTAAGAGTAATTATTACTTTTTATAAACTAATAATAAATAAGAAGTAAATTTTGCCAAGTTTTTTTTAATTTTTATTTTAGATAGATTTCTTTGAATTAAACACACTTAAAATTTACATAGTAGTTTTTCTTTAATTATATCATTATAATTAAAACCAATTTTATTTTAAAAATAATCAATTATACTTATATTTTAAAAAAACAAATAATTACGTATTTTTTTAAGAACTTAAACTAAACAAAAAAAACCTCTAAATAAAATTTAGAGGTTTCTGTTTAAAAAATATAATATAATTTTTAAAAAATAATATTATTTCTTTAAAATTTTAATACTATTCGTAGCTCCACCATTTGAAGTTACTTTTAATAAATAAACAGCTGCAGGTAAATAATCAATATTAAAAGAAATATTATCTAGGCTAGTATAATTTTTAGTCATTATTGATTTTCCTATAATATCAAAAAGTTCTACTTTAGTATCTTCACTGTCTTGTAATTTAATATTTACAATTCCTGTTGTAGGATTTGGAGTAACTTCAAACAATAAATCATTTAAATCATTTACTGCTAAAACTGAAGCATCAGTATAAGTAAAAGTTGAAGCATTTCCATCAGCATTTGTATTTGCATCATTTGCAGTAATAGTTGCATCAATTCCATTATAAAATTCTTCTTTACTAGAATTTTGAGTAACTTCTATTGGAAATTCTACAGAACCAGACCAATCTGCAGGGATGTTACTATTTTGTTCAAATGTTAGTAAATTTGTTGAGATATTGTAAACAGGTGTAAAATATTCTAATAAAGAACCTGTAACCATACTAACATCAAATTTTTGTAATTGTAAGTATTGTAAATTAACTTCTATATTTACATTTGCTTTTCCAGATGTTAAATAAGGTACTTCCACACCAGAAGATTCAGTAAAACTAAAACCAGCAGTTGAACTTCCATTATTTTCTACTGTGCCAATTGGGCTGTTTGTTATGTATGCTTTTGGTAGTGATACAGATTGTGCGTTAATGTTATATGACAATGCACATAAAAATAAAGCTGAGTATATTCTTTTCATTTTTAAAAGATTTAATTAATAATTTTAAGTGAGTTTGAATGGTTGTATTTCATTCATTTAGGGGACTATAAAAGTAAATAATAAAACCATTCAAAACAAAAAAAACGTAATTTTGTTTTGAATGGTTTTATTTTAACCCAAAAATTAAACTAATAATTAGAAAAAAATAGAAGTATTTTATACAATTATAAAATTTAAATAATTGATTTTTAATTAGTTATAATAAATTATTACTTGTTAATAAAATTTAATAAACTAAATTTTATTTTTTAAAAATATATATTATTATAGCAATTACGTGTGTTTTTTAGCCCAATAATGGGTTAAAATTGTGTTTGTATACACACACAACATCTTAAAAAAAGTCATTTTTGATTATTCTAAAACTATTTCTTCAGTATTTACTGTATTCTTATTATTAGTATTAGAAGTTACTTTTACTGAATATTCACCAGCTGGTAAATAATCAATATTAAAAGAAATATTATCTTGATACTTATAATATTTAGTCAAAATAGATTCTCCTTCATCATTAATAATTTCTACAGTAGTATATTCACTATTTTCTAAAGTAATATTTACAATTCCTGTTGTAGAATTTGCACTTATTTCGAATGTTAGATCATTCAAATTTTCTTCACGTAAAATTGAAGAATCTACATACTTAAAATCAGAAGTATTACTTTTTGCTCTTTCATTTCTTTTTACATTTCCTTCTGGGTTTGTTTCTGGGTTAGCTTTTACGTCACTTGCATTAATAGTTATATTATCACCATTATAAAGTTCTGCCCTACCAAAATCTTCAGTAACTTGTATTGGAAATTCTATAAAACCATACCAAGACCCAGGAATATTACTTTTTTGTGTAAATAATAATGTGTTTGTAGAAGAATTATAAGTGGGAGTAAAATGTTGTAATAACGGACCATTAAGTGTAGTTATATTAAAATCTTTTAAAGGAATATATTTTAAATCTACTTCTATAGTTACATTTGGTTTTCCATCTATTAAGTAAGGTACTTGAATACCAGAAGATTCAGAGAAACTAAATCCTGCTGTTGTTATTCCCTTGATTTCTAAAGTTGCAATGGGACTACAAGATAAATAATCTTGTGTTACTGATTGTGCATTAAAATTACTTGATAAAGTGCATAATAATAAAATTAAAAAAAAAATTTTCATCTTGTTTTTAGGGGGTTTATTTAAGTAATAAATACTACTTAAAATTTAATATTTATGAGTAATTTACTATAATTCTTTTTACTTCTTTAATATTTTAACAGTATTTGTAGCTCCTGTATTAGAGGTAACTTTTACTAAATAAATAGCAGCAGGTAAAGAATCTATATTTAAAGAAACTTTATCAACATTAAAATATTTTTTAGTTAGAATTTTTTTACCTAAAATATTATAAAGTTCCACTTTTGTATCGTTAATATCTTCTAACTTTATATGAACAAGTCCAGTTGTTGGGTTTGGTGATAATTGAAACAATAAGTTATCAACTTTGTCAATTGATAAAGAACTATCTGTTTCTTCCTCTTCCTCATTATTCTCTTCTGTATTATTACTTTCTAAAGCATCAGGTATCGATGCATCTGTATAAGTAAAACTAGATCCACTTCCTATTGCATTTGTATTTTTGTCTACGGCTGCAATATTTATATTAAATCCATTTAATGATTGGTCTTGATTAGAATTTTGAATTACGTCTATATCAAATTCAACAGAGCCAGAAAAATTTGCAGGTAATTCAGTATTTTGTTTAAAAGAGAGTGAGTTATTAATTGAGCTATAAGTTACATCAAAATAATTTAATAAAACACCAGTAATATTTGCTATATCGTCGTCTTTTAACTTTACATACTGTAAATTAACATTTATAGACATATTGGGTAAATTTGCAATTGCAGTTGCTGGTACTAAAACACCTGAAGATTCAGATAGTGTAAAACCAGCTGTTGATGTCCCATTATTTTCAACAGTTCCAATAGGACTTGAAGTTATATAAGACTCTGTAACAGAAACAGATTGTGCATAACTAATAAAACTAGTTACAATCAATAATAAAATTAAGTTGAATTTTTTCATTTTAGAGGTTTTTCATATTAAGATGATAATTTTGTTAAAAGTAATTAATAATTTGATGTAAACCAATTTTTTTTTCTTATAGTATAATTTTAGCTAGAATTGTGCTAAACATTTACAGTATTGCTTGTTATAATTATTTCTACACATATTGATTAGTGTAAATTTATAATCATAATAATTTATTAATAACTTTCAACTTAATAAATTGTATTTTGCAACCAATAAAAATATCATTTGCAATAACATATATAAATGATATATATTACTCCATAGAAAGAATGTTTTATGTAGTAAATGAAAATAAATAAACACTTAATGACAAGAAAAAAGAAAAAAATATATAAAAAGAAAGGGAACGTTGTAAAAGACATTACCAGAAATATATTTAAAATATTAAAAGAAGACAGTGATAAAGTATACAATTATAAACAAATTGCTGCAAAATTAAAGATTTCTGATACTGATGGTAAAACTCAGATAATTAAGAAATTAGCAGAATTAACTGCTACAAAAAAAATAAAAGAAGTACAAAGAGGCAAGTTTCAAGTAAATGTTGATAGAAAATATTCTATTGGTACTTTAGATGTTACATCTACAGGAAATGGGTATTTTATAACGGATGATTATGAAGATGATATTTTTATACCAAACATCAACCTGGGTAAAGGTTTACATAATGATACTGTAAAAGCTTATGTATATAAAAGACGCAGTGGAAAAAAATATGAAGCAGATGTAGTTGAAATTATAGAACGTGCAAAAACAGATTTTGTAGGAGTTTTACAAAAAAATAAAAACAAGAATTTTGGTTTTGTTGTGCCAGATAATAATAAAATGTATGCAGACATTTTTGTTTCTGAAGGCAAATTAAATGGAGCTTTAGATGGAGATAAAGTACAAGCCACTATTGTAGATTGGCCTAAAAACTCTAAAAATCCGTTTGGTAAAATTACTACAGTTTTAGGCAAACCAGGAGATCATAACACAGAAATGCATTCTATTTTATTAGAGTATGATTTACCTTATGAGTTTGAACCAGAAATAGAAAAAGAAGCCCAAAATCTTCCAATAGAAATTACAGAAAAAGAAATTGCAAAACGTAGAGATATGCGTAAAGATTTAACCTTTACAATAGATCCTAAAGATGCAAAAGATTTTGATGATGCTTTATCATTTACAAAATTAGAAAACGGTAATTTTGAAATAGGAATTCATATTGCAGATGTTTCGCATTATTTACAACCAAAAACTATTTTAGATGATGAAGCTTATAAACGTGCAACTTCTGTATATTTGGTTGATAGAGTAGTACCTATGTTGCCAGAAATGTTAAGTAATGGTGTTTGTTCTTTAAGACCAAATGAAGAAAAATTAACCTTTTCTGCTGTTTTTGAGCTGAATAAAAAAGCACAAATTGTAAATGAGTGGTTTGGAAGAACAGTAACCTATTCAGACCAACGTTTTGCGTATGAAGAAGCACAATCTATTATAGAAAACTGTAAAATTTCTGATGATATTCAGCCTTATTTAATGCCTGAAGATATTTCTATTATTGATAAAGTATACTCTGTTACTCCAGAAATTGTAGAAGCTACTTTAAAGTTAGATGAATTGGCTAAAACTCTTCGTAAAAAAAGAATGAAAGAGGGTGCTATTTCTTTTGATAGAGTAGAAGTTAAATTTAATTTAAATGAAGAAGCAAATCCTGTAGGTGTTTTCTTTAAAGAATCTAAAGATGCTAATAAATTAATTGAAGAATTTATGTTATTAGCCAATAGAAAAGTAGCTGAGTTTATTGGTCGCCATAAAGGAAAACCATCAAACAAAACATTTATATATAGAGTACATGATGAACCTGATGTAGAAAAATTAGCTTCTTTAGAAAATATAGTTCGTAAATTTGGATATAAAATTAATACAGACACCAAAAAATCGACTTCAGATTCTTTAAATCAGTTGTTAAGTGATGTTCATGGTAAAGCAGAATCTAATATGATTGAAACCTTAACCATCAGAACTATGTCTAAAGCAGTATATACAACTCAAAATATTGGACATTATGGATTGGCTTTTGATTATTACAGTCATTTTACATCGCCAATTAGACGATATCCAGATGTAATGACACATCGTTTATTACAACATTATTTAGATGGAGGTGAAACTCCCAAAGCAGATAAATACGAAGAAAAGTGTAAACATTCTTCAAATAGAGAAGAATTGGCATCTAAAGCAGAAAGATCATCTATAAAATACATGCAAGTTAAATACATGCAAGATCATAAAGATGAAATTTTTGATGGTGTAATTACAGGTGTTACAGAATGGGGTATTTATGTAGAAATTTCTTCTAATAAATGCGAAGGAATGGTAAGATTAAGAGACATTAAAAGCGATCATTATATTTTTGATGAAAAACAATATGCTATTATTGGGCAATCCTCTAAAAATATGTATCAATTAGGTGATGATGTTAAAGTTAGAGTTAAACATACAGATTTAGAACGTAAACATTTAGATTTTGCGTTAATTGAAGAGTAATTTTAGCATTTTTATCACCATTTATTAATGTAAGTAAAAGAGAATTTATTTTTTATAAATAGTAAATAAGATCCTGTTTATGTGTTAAATATGGTATTATTCAAATAAATTCTATTAATTATTTTTTACCTAATTTATTGTTAGTAAACTTTAAAATGATTAAAAATTAGTTTTACATTTGTTACTTAAATAATTAATTTATAGTTATTTAGATAATTTTATAAGTCTACAATACCATAGAACTAAAATTATAAATTATCAGAGAAAAATTGAATGATAAAATAAGTTTTTAAGGTTCTATTTTTACAAAGTAAATCCATAAATTTTACTAGGTAAAAAAGTAGTTGGAGGTATTATTAAAAAAAAATGAGCAGTCTTTTTTAAAAATAATCTCTTGTAATAACCTTTTTTGTATCTTTGCCATACTAAAAACTAGAAAAATGAATAGCTTATCAATATATTTTGGAATGATTGGTGGACCTCAAATTATAATTATTGTTGTGGTAATTTTATTATTATTTGGTGGTAAAAAAATTCCTGAATTAATGAGAGGTATTGGTAGTGGAATTAAAGAATTCAAAAACGCTGCTAAAGATGAATCTTCAGAAAAAATAGAAGAAAAAAAATAATTTTTAACTTTATTAACATTTTTAATCTAATTTGTTAACAACATTGTTTTTTTTTATTAAATTGCGCGATATTTCAAGTATCGAACTTCCCTAAAGAATTACTTGATAAATATAATTTCAAGTGTAAAATATCCCTACAATTATACTTTTTAAAATTTTTATAAATTATTTTTTTGTATTGATTATTTTCTAAATATCTAGAGCATAATTACTACTAAATAAATTTTTAACAAGTACAAAATGAGTAAAAAAGCGAGTTATCTTTTAGGTATTTTTATTACAATTGTTGTAGGTGTAATTCTTTATTACATAACTGATAGTCATAAATTTAATACTTCTTATCCTTCAGATAAATTAGAAATAGCTAATTCATCAAATATACCAAAATACCCCTTTTTAATTTCTGATGAAAAAAGTGGGTTTAAAGCAGAAGTGGCAGATAATTTTAACTTTTTAACTTCTGATGCTGCTTTTATTAAACCAGTATCTAATGGTGTTTTAGATGTAATTTCTAAACTAAAAGAACAACTTTTAAAAAATCCTTCTCAAGTTTTAGATATTACAGGCTTATTTAAGGTTGATGAAACGAATACTACAGATTTTGAAAATTTAGGATTGGCAAGAGCCAATTCTATAAAAGATTTTTTAATTTCTTTAGGCGTTTCAGATAAACAGTTAAGTACTTCTTTTAAACTAGATAACAACCTTACTGCAGATGATAATGATATTATATATGGTCCTTTAGCTTTTAATTTAGTAAGTAGTGATGATGCAAATTGTAGTTTACCTAATACAGATAATGCGTCTTTTGATGAAGCACAAATAGCAGCTTACAAAAAGCTAATTGGTGCATCTTTTGTTATAAATTTCGATTTTGCTAGATCATCTACAAAACTAACAAAACTTCAAAAACAAAAATTAAAAGAAATTTGTAATGCTGCAAAAGCATTAGGTTTAAAAATTACAGTAACTGGTCATACAGATAGTGTTGGTACCAATAGCTCTAATTACGTTTTAGGAAAGAAAAGAGCCAATTTTGTAAAAGATCAACTACTTAAAAGTGGAGGTTCAGATACAGAAATACAAACTTCTTCTAAAGGAGAAAACCAACCAATTAGTAGCAATACTACAGAAGATGGAAGATCTCAAAATAGAAGAACAGTCATAACAATAAGCTAACAAACAAATAAAAAAAAGAAGATTATGAATTGGTATATGTTAATTCCAATAGTTGTAGGTATCATTTGTGCAATTTTTGGATATTTAATAGGAAGATTAAGTAGAGGAAATAATGAAGATGATACATTTTCTTATAAAAAAATAATTTCTAAACTAGAGTCAGATTTGGCTGCTTGTAAAGCTAATAAGTCATATTTAAACAACTCAGTATTATCAGAAGCATCTTTTGTGCCTGTATTTGATGCTGCTGCTGCAAAGGCTGTATTTGGTAAAAAAATTGTTCAAGACGATTTAACAATTGTAGAAGGAATTGGTCCTAAAATAGCAGAGTTATTTATAGAAAATAATGTTAAAACTTGGAAAGATTTAGCTGATACATCTATAGATAAATGTAAAGAAATTTTAGATAGTGGAGGAGATCGTTTTAAAATACATACACCACGTACTTGGCCAAAACAAGCAAAGTTTGCTCACGAAGGTAAATGGGAAGTATTATTTAAGTGGCAAGGAGAATTAGATGGTGGTAAATAGCATTTAATTAAACCATAAAAAAAAGAGCTAATCATTTTTGATTAGCTCTTTTTTTGGTTTAAAGTGAAAAGTTTATTCCTTTAATTTTTTAGGTTTTGCACTCTTCATAGCTTCACCAATTTGGTTACTTGCTGTAAAACTAGCCACCATATCATTTAACATTTGACTACCTGCTTGAGGCGAATTTGGTAACAATATTAAATTACTATTAGTTTCACTACCTATAGATTGTAAAGTGTCATAATGTTGCGTTACAACGATTAATGCAGAAGCTTCTTGACTGTTTATACCAACTCTATTTAAAACATCTACAGATTCTTCTAAACCACGTGCAATTTCACGTCTTTGGTCTGCAATACCTTGTCCTTGTAAACGTTTACTTTCTGCTTCGGCTTTTGCTTTTTCAACAATTAAAATACGTTGAGCATCCCCTTCATATTGTGCAGCTGTTTTTTCTCTATCTGCTGCATTAATTCTGTTCATTGCTATTTTTACTTGTGCATCAGGGTCAATATCTGTTACTAAAGTTCTAATAATATCAAATCCATAATCTAACATGGCATCATTTAATTCTGTTTTTACAGCAATAGCAATGTCATTTTTTTTCACAAAAACATCGTCTAATTTCATTTTTGGTACTTCTGCTCTTACTACATCAAAAACATAACTTGTTATTTGTTCATGTGGGTAATCTAGTTTATAAAAAGCATCATAAACTTTGTCTTTAATTACTTTGTATTGTACAGAAACTTTTAACTTAACAAATACATCATCTAATGTTTTTGTTTCAATAATCACATCTAATTGCTGAATTTTTAAGCTTAATCTACCAGCAATTTTATCTACAATAGGAATTTTCATTTTTAGACCTGATTGACGAATACTTTGAAATTTTCCAAAACGCTCAATAATAGCAGCAGTTTGTTGTTTCACCATAAAAAATGCTGAAAATATAATAATTCCAATAATAACAATGGGGATAATAAGTGTAGTAGGTATCATAATAATTTTTTTGATTAATAATTGTTTAAGGTAAAGATACTGAATTTTATAGTTTTTTTAAGGCGTTGATTTTTTTAAGAAATATTTATAAAAAAAATCCTGTAAAAATTATTTTTTACAGGATTATTATTGGTGTTATTTTTTTAAATTTTATTCTTTTTCTTTCGGAAAAACTTTATATAATCTTCTATTATATTTTATCCATTTGCTGTATTGCTTTTCTGTAAGTAACTCTTTTAGGGTTGCATCTAGTTTTCTATCTTCATTTTTAAGTGTTTCCAACAAAGGTTTTAGGTTATCTGCCATTGTTTTTTGAACCTTTTTCTGATTCGAAAAATCTCCTGTACTTCTTGATGTTTTCTGAAAATTTTCAACCATTTCTTTGGTACTTCTTAATAAAAAAGAATTAATTCTTGTAATATCTTTTATATCTTTATTGTACTTGGTTAGTATTTTAGTAAATTCTTTTCCTTCTTTAGAAGAACTTTTTATATTTGATTTTTTTGCTGCTTTAGGAATGTTATAAACCACAATTCCCATATACTTTTCTATTTCAAAATTTGGTTCTGGAGCTTTTTGTTCTGCTTGCATAACAGGACCTCTTTGGTTTCTTAAACCACCATTACCAAATTGAGCTTGTATTGTATTGAATGCTAATGTTAAAAGTAAAAGGAGTATTATTTTTTTCATAATCTTGTTTTATTTTTTTGTTAGTCATTAATAATTGTTAACCTATAACTTTTCAATAGCGTTTTTAAGCCTTTTAACAGTTTCTTCTTTACCAATCATTGCAATGATGTCAAATAAATGTGGTCCTGCCAATTTACCTACTAAAGAAAGTCTTAAAGGTTGCATTATTTTACCAAAACCAATTTCCATGCCAGTAATCCATTCTTTTATTTCTTTCTCTGTATTTTCTGATGAAAAGTCATTAATTGAAGAAATTACGTTAATTAATTTATTCATCAAATCTGCAGTTCCTTCTTTCCAGTTTTTCTTTGATGCTTTTGCATCATATTCTGATGGTGTTTTAAAAAAGTAGCTTGATAAATCCCAAAAATCGTTTACAAAAATTGCTCTTTCTTTGATGGATGCAACTACTTTTAAAACATATTCTTTGTCTTTTGTAATTCCTTTATTTTCTAAAATTGGTAGGTATAAATCTGTCAATTCAACATCAGACTTTGTCTGCATATATTGTTGATTGAACCATTTTGCTTTATCTGGACTAAATTTTGCACCAGATTTACTTACGCGTTTTAAATCGAAAGTTTCAATTAATGCTTCTAAAGAAAAAATTTCTTGTTCTGTTCCAGGATTCCATCCTAAAAAAGCCAACATATTTATAAATGCGTCATTAAAATAACCATCTTCTTTATAACCACGAGAAACATCGCCAGAAATTTTATTTGTATATTCTAAAGGAAACACAGGGAAACCTAATTTGTCTCCATCTCTTTTGCTTAATTTTCCTTTTCCAACAGGTTTTAAAATTAAGGGTAAATGAGCAAATTTAGGAGCATCCCAATTAAAAGCTCTATACAATAAAACATGTAAAGGCATTGAAGGCAGCCATTCTTCTCCACGAATTACGTGGCTAATTTCCATCAAATGATCATCAACAATATTTGCTAAATGGTACGTTGGCATTCCATCGCCTTTAAACAAAATTTTATCATCTAAAGTATTGGTATCAATTTTAATATCTCCACGAATTTCATCTTGCATTCTTAGCACTTCATCTTGTGGAGTTTTAAAACGAATTACATAATTATCGCCAGAATTAATTCTGTTTTGTACTTCTTCATCCGTTAAAACTAAAGAATTTACCAAACGTCCTTTTTCACGATTGTGCCAATTGTAAATAAAGGTTTTACCTTCTGCTTCATGTCCTTTTCTATGTGTATCTAACTGTTCTGGAGTATCAAAACAATAATAAGCCCAACCCGTTTCAATTAGTTGATCTGCATATTTTTTATATAAATCTTTTCTTTCTGATTGTCTGTAAGAACCAAATTTTTCGTTTTTTCCAGGACCTTCATCAAAAGGAATATTACACCATTCTAGAGCATCAATAATATATTGTTCTGCATTGGCAACATAACGTGTTTGATCTGTATCTTCAATTCGAAGCACAAAAGTTCCGTTGTGTTTTTTTGCAAATAAATAATTATATAAAGCTGTTCTTACACCACCAATATGAAGTGGTCCTGTAGGACTTGGTGCAAAACGAACACGTACATTAGATTCCATTTTTGTCTTTTTTTAGAGTTGACAAATATAGTTTTTAAAAGAGAGAATAGAAATTAGAAAACATATTTTCCATACAGTTTGTCATTTCGTAGAAATCTTATAATGATTCTTAATTTTTAAGGGTTTCTTTCAAAAAGATAAACTTTGAAGCTATGGATATGTAGACCCCAATTTTGTAATAATAAATACCTTTTAAGTTTTAATACTTAAAAGGTATTTATTTTTTTTGTTTAAAAATTTAATTTCTCCGATTTCTTGAGAAAATTCTTTTATAATTTTAGTGAAACAACCCCTAAAACTTATGATACAACCCAAAAGTTAAAGCAGCCTGTTTAGCTACATTGTTACCAAAGAAAGCACCACCAAAACTAGAATTTACTCCAAAACTTTCTGTTACTTCATAAATTCCTTTAAATCCAAATGCTCCATATTCTTGGTCATTTACATACAAACCTGTTAGTGTATTTGTTGCTGGTAAATTAATATCTCCATTTTCTAACGATTTTACAATATCTATAAAACCTATTAACCAAATTTGTTCTGTAATTTTTTTTCCATATTCTCCACCAACTTTAAAGTTAGCACTGTAGTTATTTGTTCTAATATTTGCACCAATAAAAGTTTGTAAATAAGCATCTTTATAGCCTCTTCCTGCTAAAAAAAGCGGTGTAAAAGTAACTGCATCATAGCCTGTTCTTATTCCTGTTTCTGCATCAAAATTACCTGTATTTGCTTCTATTGATAATTGACCAGACAATAGCCAGTCCTTTTTATAAAAATTGTGTTTTAAACCAATTTCTATGTTTCCTAATGCAGTTTCAGATGCTTCTTTTGTTGATGTAATAATATCATTTGCATTATTATTAAATCCTTCTGTGTTAATTAGTTTTAAAGGAAGATTTACTATCAATGTAGTTTTACTTGTGAGTCCATATTCTCCATAAAACTGCATCGTATTATCTGTTACATTTCTTTGTAGTATATATTCTGGATCTCCAAAAAGTGTATTATAGTTAGATATTGTTGTAAACGATAGTTGTGTATAAATTTTCCCTTTTTCTTGTGTCCAAGGGCTTTGAGAAAACATAGAAATACTTAACAATACAAATATAAAGGTAGTTATTTTTTTCATTATTTAATATTTTAAAATCTTAGTTGTAAAACAAGTTTAAACCTTACAAAATTGGTTTTAACAATTAATTGATTGCAATTTAATGTAAAAAGAGTATTTTTATTAGTTAATTATGAGGGGATTTAAAAGCATAGCACAAAAGTTACATCAATTTACACGTAAATATTACATGAGTGAATTGATAAAAGGAATAATTTTATTTTTCTCTTTAGGTATATTATACCTTTTTTTTACCTTGTTTTTAGAATATTTTTTATGGCTAAAACCCACTGCAAGAACCATTTTATTTTGGTTGTTTTTAATTGTTGAATCTTTTCTGTTAATTAGATATATTGCCATTCCTATTTTTAAATTGGTTGGTTTAAGAAAAGGAATTACCAATGAACAGTCTGCTAAAATTATAGGAATGCATTTTCCTGAAGTACAAGACAAACTTTTAAATGTTTTACAATTACAACAAAAGGACCATCAATCAGATTTATTATTAGCTAGTATTCAACAAAAATCAGAAGAATTACAACCTATTCCCTTTGTAAAAGCGGTAAATTTTAGTAATAATTCTAAGTATTTAAAATATGCAATTATTCCCGTTTTAATTTGGTTAATAACTTTATTATCAGGCATTAATATCGGTCTAACTCAAAGCTTACAACGTGTTGTAAATCATAGAACTAGCTTCAATCCTCCAGCACCATTTTCATTTTATCTATCCAACGATAATTTAAATGTTATTCAGGGTAAATCAATTTCAATTTATATAAATGTAAAAGGGAATGTGCTGCCAAATGAAGCAAAAATACATTTTAACAATCAAGAGTATTTTTTACAAAATAGTGGCAATGCTTCTTTTTTATATACTTTTTCTGATGTTCAAAAACCCATAGATTTTTACATTCAAGCAAATGGTATTCAATCTAAAGTTTATAACATACAAGTGATTAATACACCAACTATCAACAATGTTTCTTTACATATTAAATATCCTAAATATGTTGGTAAAAAAAATGAAATAATAGAAAATTCTGGGAATATTATTGTGCCTGAAGGAACGAATATTGAATGGAATGTTAACACCAATCAAACTGATTCATTGGTTTTTATCAACCAAGAAAAAAGATTATTTTTTGAATCAATTTCTAAGGATAATTTTAAATTCTCTAAATCTATTCTAAATTCAATTAACTACCAAATTGCATCTTCCAACAGTAAACTAAAAGATTTTGAAAATTTACAGTTTTCTGTGGATGTTATTAAGGATGAATACCCTTTAATTTCTGTGCAATCTAATATTGATAGTATTTCTCGTGGAACATCAGAATTTGCTGGTCAGATTTCTGATGATTATGGCATTCATAAATTAGAAATTGTTTATTATGATGATGAAAACCCTGCATCAAAAAGTACTTTTGATTTACAGATATCTAAAGAGAATATTCAAACTTTTTTTTATCAGTTTCCTGATGGTTTAAATTTAAAAGAAGGCACTAATTATCAAGTTTTTTTTCAAGTATATGATAATGATGTAGTTAATGGTAGTAAAAAAGCGAAAAGTAAGATTTTTACCTATCGTCAGAAAACAGAAGTAGAGGTAACTCAAGAATTGTTTCAAGAGCAAAGAAATACCATAAACAATATAGAAAATTCTATTCAGAAGCAACAAAAGCAAAATAAAGACTTAGAAAAAGTTCAAAAAGAATTACAAGGAAAGAAAAATATCAATTGGAATGATAAAAAGAAGATTCAGAAGTTTGTAGAGCGTCAGAATAATTATAACAAAATGATGCAACGTCAAACTGAAAAGTTGCAAAATAATTTAGAAGAGAAGAAAGAGCAAAATGAGAATCTTAACAATAAAAAAGAAGAATTAAAAAATAGATTAGAAGAACTTAAAAAATTAGACAAACAACAGAAGCTATTAGATGAAATTCAGAAAATGGCTGAAAAGTTGAATAAGGATGATTTGCTAAAGAAATCTAAAGAATTAGCCCAACAAAATAAACAACAAGAACGAAGTTTAGAAAGAATTTTGGAGCTTACAAAACGTTTTTATGTGGAACAAAAAACAATGCAAATTGCGGATAAAATTGAAAAATTGGCGAAGAAGCAAGCTGATATTCAAAATGAAAACAACAATGTATTACATGCTCAAAAAGAAATAAAAAAAGAGTTTGATGCTATTAAAGAAGAATTAGATGAGCTTTCTAAAGATAATGAAAAATTAAAAGAACCTATGGAGCTTCCAGATCTGGAAGATGAAAAAGAAGATATTGATTCAAGCTTACAAAAATCAGAAGAAAATCTTTCTAAACAAAATAGTAGTGAAGCAAAAAAGAATCAAAAAAAGTCTTCTAAGAAGATGAAAGAAATGAGTGCCAAAATGCAACAAGCTATGATGGAAATGGAGGGAGAATCCATTGAAGAAAACATGGATGATTTGCGCAAAATTTTAGAAAACTTAGTCACTTTTTCTTTTCAACAAGAAAATTTAATGGATAAATTAGACGATGCCACAACTTCTCATCCAGATTTTGGAAACGATTTAAAGCGTCAGTTTCAATTAAAAACCTATTTTGAACATATAGATGATAGTTTATACGTTCTCTCCATGAGATTACCTAAACTATCATCAAAAATCAAAGATAATCTTTCTACTGTCCATTATAATTTAGATCAATCCTTAGAAAACTTTTCTGAAAATCGTTTCTCAAATGGACTTTCAAATCAACGTTATGTGATTACATCTGTAAATACCCTAGCAGATTATTTAAGTAATATTTTAAATAGTATGATGAATCCTCAATCCATGAAAATGGGCAAAGGGAAAAAAGGAAAAGGTAGTGGTTTTAGTTTACCAGATTTGATTAAAAAACAAGGAGATTTATCTGAGAAGATGAAAGATGGAATGCAAAAGGGTAAAAAACAAGGTCAAGGCAAAGAAGGAGAAAAAGGTGAGAAAGGAGAAAAAGGTAAATCTGGAGACAAAGGAAATAAAGGTAAAGGTGATAAAACTGGTGAAGGAGGGAAATCAGGAGGCAAAGGTCAAGGAAATTCTGACGATTTAGATGGAGAATTGTATCAAATTTATAGAGAACAGAGTTTATTACGCCAAGAATTACAAGAACAGATTCAAAATACTGTAAATCAAGGAAATAACTCAAGTAATGATGCTAGAAAAGCATTAAAAAAAATGGAAGAATTAGAGAATGAAATCTTATACAAAGGTTTCAATCAAAATACACTTCAAAAAATGCAAAACTTGAATCACGAATTATTAAAGTTAGACAAAGCTATTTTAGAACAAGGTAAAGATAAAAAGCGTAAATCAGAAACAAGTTTTAACCATTTAAGTAAAAAGAATATAAAAGCAATAGAATTCAAAAAGCAGTTTTACAATCAAACTGAAATATTAAACAGACAATCCTTACCTTTGCAGCAAAATTATAAAACAAAGGTTCGTGAGTATTTTTCAGATCCTGTTAAAGAATAACTATGATTACTTTTAATTACGAAACAGCTTTTAAATTAGATACAGAAAATTTTTTAGAATATTGGATTGATTCTGTTGTTTGTTCTAAAGGTTTTGAAATTGGCGAAATCAATTATATTTTTTGTGATGATGAATATCTCCACAAATTAAATGTTGAGTTTTTAGATCATGATACTTTAACTGATGTGATTAGTTTTGACTATACATTAGGAAAATTAGTTAGTGGTGATATTTATATTTCTGTTCAAAGAGTAAAAGATAATGCAAAAGATTTCAATTCTTCTTTTACAGACGAATTACACAGGGTTATGATACATGGAGTATTGCATTATTTAGGTCACAAAGATAAATCTAAAGAAGAAAAAGAAAAGATGAGAAGTGCTGAAAATTTAGCATTATCTAAATTAATTATTAGTTAAATAAATATAAAGTTTCACGTGGAACAAATTTAAAATAATGAGTTTATTTTCAACAACATTTGATGTAATTGTAGTAGGAGGAGGTCATGCAGGTAGTGAAGCAGCAGCTGCAGCTGCAAATATGGGTGCACATACTTTATTAATTACAATGAATTTGCAAAATATTGCACAAATGAGTTGCAATCCTGCAATGGGAGGAATTGCAAAAGGACAAATATTAAGAGAGATAGATGCTTTAGGGGGTTATAGTGGTATTGTTACAGACAAGACTGCTATTCAGTTTAAAATGTTGAACAAATCTAAAGGACCTGCAATGTGGAGTCCAAGAGCTCAATCTGATAGAATGCAGTTTGCAGAGTGTTGGAGAACTATGTTAGAGCAAACAGTTAATCTAGATTTTTATCAAGATTCTGTAAATGGATTGTTGTTTGATGAAGATAAAATTATTGGTGTAAAAACTGCCTTAGGTTTAGAGATTAAAGCTAAGACTGTAATTATAACTGCTGGTACTTTTTTAAATGGATTGATTCATATTGGTGATAAAAGTTTTGGTGGAGGTAGAGCAGGTGAAGGTGCTTCTACAGGAATCACAGAAGATTTGGTTGCCAAAGGTTTCGAAGCTGGAAGAATGAAAACAGGAACTCCTCCAAGAGTGGATGGACGTTCTTTAGATTATTCTAAAATGATTGAACAACCTGGTGATGAAATTACAGAAAAGTTTTCTTATTTACCAACAACTAAACCACTTCAAAAACAACGTTCTTGTTGGCTCACTTACACCAATTTAGAAGTGCATGATTTACTAAGAGAAGGTTTTGATAGATCGCCAATGTTTAATGGTAGAATACAATCTACTGGGCCAAGATACTGTCCTTCTATTGAAGATAAGATAGATCGTTTTGCAACCAAAGATAGACATCAAATGTTTATTGAACCAGAAGGTTGGACTACCTGTGAAATGTATGTAAATGGATTTTCTACTTCTTTGCCAGAAGATATTCAAGACAAAGCGATACGTTCTGTAGCTGGTTTTGAAAACGTAAAGTTTTTAAGATACGGGTATGCAATTGAATATGATTTCTTTCAGCCAACTCAATTAAAACACTCTTTAGAAACCAAGTTAATTGATGGTTTGTTTTTTGCAGGTCAAATCAATGGTACAACAGGTTATGAAGAAGCAGCTGCACAAGGTTTAATGGCTGGTGTAAATGCAGCCTTAAAAGTGCAAGGTAAAGAGCCATTTATCTTAAAAAGAAATGAAGCTTATATTGGCGTTTTGGTTGATGATTTAATTACAAAAGGTACAGAAGAACCTTATAGAATGTTTACTTCAAGAGCAGAATATAGAACTTTATTAAGACAAGATAATGCAGATTTAAGATTAACTCCTATTGGTTTTAAGCTTGGCTTGGCTTCTCAAGAAAGATTAGATAGAGTTTTAGAGAAGCAAAGAAAAGCAGATTTGTTAATTGCTTTTCTACAAAAAACAAGTGTAAAGCAAGAAGAGATGAATCCTATTTTAGAAGCTAAAGGATTGGCTTTAATTAATCAATCTATGAAGCTTTATAAAATTGCTGCAAGACCTCAATTAGACTTTTCTGATTTCAAAAATGTCACAAAACTAAATACGTTTTTAGAAGATAATCAAATCGATAAAGAAGTAATTGAACAAGCAGTGATTCATTTAAAATATGCTGGCTATATTGAAAAAGAAAAGAACAATGCTGATAAATTAAATAGACTTGAGAATGTATCTATTCCTTCTAAATTCGATTATCAAAAGGTTAAATCTTTATCTTTTGAAGCAAGGGAAAAGTTGACAAAAATACAACCAACTTCAATTTCTCAAGCAAGTAGAATTAGTGGAGTTTCCCCAAGTGATATTTCTGTTTTATTAGTTTACATGGGTAGATAGTTTTTGATGTTTTATGTTTTGTTCCACGAGGAACAATTGAATATTTTCACTAATTTTTATTGTTTCCTTTTTTAAAATAATCTTAAAAATAACAAAGTGTTCCACGAGGAACAATTCAATTTAAATGAAAAAAGAAATAGATTTTTATCATAATTTAGAACCCTTTTTAAGCTGTAAAGATTATACAGTTTCGAATGAAGATTATAAAGTAATGATCAACAAAGAATATGATATGTTGGTTACAAATCCTATTCCTAAAAATTTAGCAGATTATTACAAAAGCGAAAATTATATTTCTCATACAGATTCTAAAAAATCACTGATTGATAAAATTTATCAATCAGTAAAAAGTATTACTTTAAAAAGAAAATTAAAACTGATTGATTCTTTTGAAACTATTTCAAAAAACATTTTAGATGTTGGAGCAGGAACAGGAGATTTTTTAAAAGTATGTCAAAATAATTCTTGGAAAGTTTTTGGCATCGAACCAAGTTTAGATGCAAGAAATATAGCCAAAGAAAAAGGGGTAATTTTACAAGAAGAATTAAATAACTTTAAGAATATTAAATTTGATGTAATTACTCTTTGGCATGTTTTAGAACATGTAGAAAATTTACAAGAATATATTTCTACGTTAAAAAGTCTACTTAGTGAAAAAGGTAAATTAATTATTGCAGTGCCAAATTATAAAAGTTACGACGCAAATTATTACAAACAGTTTTGGGCTGCTTTTGATGTGCCAAGACATTTATGGCATTTTTCTCAAACATCAATTTCTAAATTATTTTCTGAAGAAAAAATGATTGTTGAAAAAACCATTCCAATGAAATTTGATGCCTATTATGTTGCTCTTTTAAGTGAAAAATATAAAACTAGAAAAATGAATCCTATCAAGGCTTTTTATAGAGGTTTTGTATCAAACTTAAAAGCAAGAAGCAGTTCTGAGTATTCTTCTTTAATTTACGTATTAAAAAAGGACTAAAATCGATTTTAAAACATGTTATTTTTACTTATGGCTATTAAATAGTTAAGTTGTTTACAAAAATTTAAAAAGCTCTTAAAACGTCTGTTTTAAGAGCTTTTTAAATAAATATTCCTTATTATTTATTTTAAATGTATCAATTTTAGCTATTTAATAAATAAACGCCACAAATTGTAATAATAAAATAGACACCTAAAGACATCGCTCCTGCATAATCTTTTGCCAAACGTTGCCCTATAAGCATAAAAATTATTGACATCGCAGAAAGCGTTATTCCTAATAATGCAATTTCTTTTATTGTTGATGTGTATAATTGATACACACCAACCATCATTAAAACACTGGCAACTATTTCTAGTATAAAAAGAATTCCTAATAAAAACGGAACACAACTCTTTAACGGCGAATTCTTAAAATGTATCTTTATATAAGATACACTTCCTTTCCAATCGCTTATTTTTTCATAAGCAGAAATTACATAGGTAACTATTAAAAAAAGTAAAATTAATATTTCTGTAGGGTAGTTAGAGAGTAGTTTCATCTCTTATTTACCAAATAAACGTTGAAAAAAGTTTTTCGACTTTTCTTTAATCTCCTTAATTTCTTCTTTTGCATCTTCAGCAAAATCAGCCAAATGCTCAGCTGCTTCTCCTACCAATTCAGATCCTTTTTCTGTAATGTCTTCTAAAGTTTCTTTCGCATCTTCTGTAAATTCTGCTGCCTTTTCTTTTGCAACTTCTGTATATTCCCCTGCTTTTTGTTTTACTTTTTCAATGTTTTCATCAGAGATTACCTCATTTACTTTTTCTTTAGCATTCTCTAAAACCTCTTTAGCATCGCCTACAAATTCAGCCGCTTTTTCTTTGGCTACATTTGCATACTCATTGGCTTTTTCGGTTACATTATCTAAAGTTTCTTTAGCTTCATTGGCAACAGAATTGGCTGTTTTTTTAAGGTTATTTTCTGGATTTTCATTTTTAATTTCAGACATAATGTATTGGTTTTAAGTTATTTGTGTAAATTTAAATAATTTTTACAAAATAAGTGATTTATAAAGAGCTTTTTATTTTTTTTGGATATTCATTTCATATACATCTATCCATTCTTTAACAGATAATTTTTTACATAATTGCCCAATTAAATCAAAAGGAATTTCTTCTATTTTTTTAAAACGGATGCAACTTTTTCCCATGTCTAATTTACGAGAACAATGTTTTGGATATTCTTTTACAAACCAATTATATATATCTGGAATGGCATAAATGCCCATATGATATAAATTTATAGAATTTTTCTGAGATGCAAAACTCATAAAAGGCAAAGGTTCTTTTGTATTGCAATGATATCCATTTGGGTAAATTGAATGTGGTACATAATAGGCAATCATGTTGTATTGCATACCTTCTTTAAAACCATCTGGTAAGTTTTCTTTAATAGTTTTACGTAGTTTTTCTAAAGCTTCCTTTCGTTCATCTGGAACTTGATGTATATAATCTTCTGGAGAAGAAGCTTTGTATTGCATAATTTTAATAGTAAAACAATTTAGTTTATAAATTAATAAAAATTCCCACACAGTTTGTCATTCTGAAAGAATCTTTTACGGTTTGTTCATTATTATGTGAGACTCTTTACAGGGTGACAAAAGTTATGAAAACCTCGCTTTGATTTTATCTACAATAGTTTGTGCTAATCTCTCTTTACTTTCAACAGTCCAACCAGCAACATGAGGAGATAATAAAACGTTTTCTGCATTGATTAAATATTGAAAAGCTTCTGGTGCTTCGTCATCGCTCAGCATTCCATTTTTTTTGAATAAATTTTCAAAAGAGGTTTTTTCATATTCTAAAACATCCAATCCTGCACCTAAAATTTTACCAGATTTTAATGCAGCAACCAAATCTTTGGTTACAACAGATTTTCCACGAGCAGTATTTATCAACCAAAAAGGCTTTTTAAATCCATTTATAAATTCTGAATTTACCATATTTTGAGTCAATTCAGTTTGAGGTGTATGCAGACTTAAAACATCACTTTTTGCTTGTAATTCTGCCAAAGAAACCTGTTTACAATTTTTATCGCCTACATTTTTTTTGAGATCATAACAAAGTACATCTACATCAAAACCACGTAATTTTTTTGCGAAAGATTTTCCCATGTTTCCATAGCCAATTAAACCAACAGTTCTGCCATCTAATTCAATTCCGCGGTTTTCTTCACGCAACCATTTTCCGTTTCTTACTTCTTTATCAGCCTTATTCAATTTGTTAAATAGCGATAAAAGCATTCCTAAGCTATGTTCTCCAACTGCGTTTCTATTGCCTTCAGGAGCAGCAATTAATGCAATTTGGTTGCTTTCTGCATAATCACAATCAATATTTTCTAAACCAGCACCAACTCTACCAATAAATTTTAGGTTGGTTGCTTTATCTAAGAATTTTTTATCAATAGAAAACCTGCTTCTAATAATAAAACCATCGTATAAATGGATTTTAGCTTCAATTTCTTGCTTTGAAGAAGTATAATCTTCATCATTTGTAAAACCTAAATCGGTTAGTTGGTTTATTAAAATTGAGTGATTTGAATCTAGGTGTAGGATTTTCAAAATTAGATTGTTGGATTTTTAGATGGTTAGATTTTTAGAGTGGAAATAAACTTAGACATCATTTTTATAATTTGGTCTAAAATATTTTGAAGATTTTCTAATTGTTTTTGCTGGATAAAACCTAAATCAAAAGAAATTAAAAGTTGAGTTTCAATTTCATAGGAAGAACCTAGAGAAATAGTAAGAAATCTTGCGAAGTCTTTGTTAGATTTTCTTGATGCACCTTCTGCAATATTAGAAGGAATAGAAACAGAAGCTCTTCTTAGTTGAGAAACTAATCCAAATTTTTCTGAATCAGGAAAACTATTTGTAATCTGATAAATATCCTTACAAAAAGTTCTACTTAACTGCCAAAATTTTAAATCTTTATAGCGATGCATATTTTAGATATTTAGATTTCTGGTATGTTAGATTTTTAGAATATAAAGATTGTATTATTAGAAGTATTAAATAAAAATTTTTTCACAAAGAGAGAAATCTAACAGTCTAAATATCCAAGAATCTATAATTAATACTGCTCCTTTTCATTAGGGAAATCGCCACTTTTTACATCCTCAATATAGCTTTCAAAAGCACCAGTCATATCTTTAAATAAATCTAAATATCTACGTAAAAAACGTGGGTGGAATTCATGTGTCATTCCAATCATATCATGAGTTACTAACACTTGTCCATCAACGCCATTTCCTGCTCCAATACCAATTACAGGAATTGAAATAGCTTCTGCAACTTCTTGGGCTAATTTTGCAGGTACTTTTTCTAAAACAATGGCAAAACATCCTAATCTTTCTAACATCAAAGCATCTTCCATTAATTTTTCTGCTTCTTCTTCTTCTTTTGCTCTAACAGTATAGGTACCAAACTTATAAATAGATTGTGGTGTTAAACCCAAATGACCCATAACAGGAATTCCTGCATTTAAAATTCTTTTTATAGATTCCTTTATTTCTTTACCACCTTCTAATTTTATAGAATGCCCACCAGATTCTTTCATAATTCTAATGGCAGAACGCAACGCTTCTTTTGGGTCTGATTGATAACTACCAAAAGGTAAATCTACCACCACCAAACACCTGTCTATTGCTCTAACTACAGAACTTGCATGGTAAATCATTTGATCTAGTGTAATTGGCAACGTAGTTTCATGACCCGCCATAACATTAGAGGCAGAATCGCCTACTAAAAGTACATCAATACCAGCACCGTCTAAAATTTTTGCCATGGTAAAATCATAGGCAGTTAACATAGAGATTTTTTCTCCATTTTTTTTCATATCTACCAAAGATTTTACGGTAACTTTTTTATATGCTTTCTTTACTACTGACATACTTTTTTGTTTTTTTAGCGATGTAAATGTAAGGAAAAGCTACCACTATTAAAAAGTTAATAATTTAGAGTACTTTAAACGTTCTGCTATTTATTTAGGTGTTATTTGAAACAAAGAAATTTGAACTTATTAAAAATTAAAAAATAGCATTATATTTGGTTTTTATTTTTTTGATTTATGGCAGAAGAGCAAATTGTATTAAATACCGATAAATGGATAGATAATTATGCAGATTATATGTTTAATTATGCTGTTGTGCGTGTAAACAATAGTGATTTAGCCAAAGATTTAGTACAAGATACTTTTTTTGCAGGTTTAAAATCGGCAAAAAACTTTCAAGGAAAATCTACCGAAAGAACTTGGTTAATTTCTATTTTAAAAAGAAAAATTATTGATCATTATAGAAAAATAAATTCTATTAAAGGACAGGCTGAAGTTAGAATGAATTTTTATAATGATGGAGAAAATGAAGGAAATTGGTTGGAAGAAAGAGTACCACAAAGTTGGGACAATCAATCTGAAAAAGCCATTGAAAATGAAGAATTAAAAAGCCAGATAGAAACTTGTATAGATG
This sequence comes from uncultured Polaribacter sp., assembly GCF_947497695.1. GTDB lineage: Bacteria > Bacteroidota > Bacteroidia > Flavobacteriales > Flavobacteriaceae > Polaribacter. The sequence continues at coordinate 537,271 of NZ_CANMHM010000001.1, forward strand.
CTTTGCCAGAAAAATATGCAATGGTTTTTAGAATGAAAACAATTCAAGAATTTGAAACTGAAGAAATTTGTAAGGAATTAGATATTACATCGTCTAATTTATGGGTTATTATTCATAGAGCTAGAACACAACTTAGAAAATGTATGGAAGATAACTGGTTTAATATTTAAAAGATGTTTAAAAATTTAAAAATTACTTGTGATCAGGCTACTACTATATGTGATAAAAATCAATATGGTGAGGCAACTATAGCAGATAAATTGAAGTTAATGCTTCATTTTTTAAGCTGTAAAATTTGTTCATTATACACAAAACAGAACAACACACTAACAAAGATTTATAAAAGCCATTCTAAGAGTTGCAAAAAATCTATACCTTGCTTAAGTGAAGAAGAAAAAATGGCATTTAAAATAAGTTTACAAGAAAAGAAAGGATAAAATATTTTCGTGATTTTTAGAAAATCACAATTTTTGATTTTTTGTTAGATTGAAACGGGATTTATAGCAATATAGATTCCGTTTTTTTACACAGTTTTGTCATTGTGAGAAACAAAGCAATCTCTATTTTTTTATCTAGATAAATTTGTTGTTTTGACGTAGGATAAATTACCAAAAGCTGCTCATTTTTGTGGTCTCACTATCATGTGACTTCTCATTATATTCCAAGTGACAAAGTTATTTAACGGATACTTTTGTAATTTTAAATAGAAAGTTGTCGATACAAAATTTCTGAAAAATAAATCTTATTCAAACTGACAGCAAAGTATTATTAGTTTCTTATTCCATAATTTTACACTGAGTGATTTTGCATTTTCGCAAAATTGTATCGAGATGTTTTTTGTACTTTTGATGAACTCACTGTAAGGTTTTAAAAAACTTTTAGGCATAAATATTAATACAATTAAACATGCATTTTTTACCAGAAAATATAGATAGTTACGTTGTAGCACATTCACAACAAGAACCTAAAATTTTACAAGAATTAACCAAGGAAACTTGGCAAAAAGTACTAAACCCAAGAATGTTGAGTGGTGCTTTTCAGGGAAGGTTATTGTCTATGCTGTCAAAACTTATTCAGCCAAAAAATAGTTTAGAAATAGGCACTTATACAGGGTATTCTGCATTGTGTTTAGCAGAAGGTTTATCATCCGAAGGAAAAATTTTTACGATTGATAAAAACGAAGAATTAGAAACTTTACAGAACAAGTATTTCGAAAAATCTGGTTATAGAAATCAAATTAAACAGTTTGTTGGTAATGCTATAGAAATTATTCCTACAATTGATGAAAAGTTCGATTTGGTTTTTATTGATGCAGACAAATCGAATTACATCAATTACTTTCATTTGATTATTGATAAAATGAATTCTGGAGGCATTATTTTGTCTGATAATGTGCTTTGGAGTGGGAAAGTAGTAGAAAAATTAGACCCAAAAGATAAAGATACTAAGGTTCTTTTAGAGTATAACAAGTTGTTAAATGAAGACGCTAGAATTGAAACTGTTTTATTGCCAATTAGAGATGGATTGACTTTAAGTAGAGTAAAATAAACGTTATTTTTATTCATAAAATAGTGACATTTAAACTTATCATTTAGAGGTTAAACATTCCGTTAAAGATTCTTTCAGAATGACAAAACTGTGAGGAAATTCTGTGATAAAATAGCTTACAAAAATTTAAAACAATTAATATGCGTAAAATTTGTCACGCTGAAAGCGTCTCAAATCAGTTTTAACAAATTGTTGTAAGAGATTCTTTTAAATTGACAAAACTGTGTCAAAATTGCTGAATAATTGTAAAGTAAATAGAAAAATATAACTTAAAAAGAAGAAAGACTTACATACTACGTTTTATAGGCCCTGTAAGATCATCAATATCATCTTTAACACTAGAAATTTGTTTATTGATATCTTTGGCAATATCAGTGTCTATATTGTGTTTTTCAGAACTATCTTTTATCTCTTTTTTAATATCATTGGTAGCGTCTTTAACCTGACGCATTCCTTTGCCCAAACCTCTGGCTATTTCAGGAATTTTATCGGCACCAAAAAGCATGACCACAATTAACATGACCACCATAATTTCTGGACCACTAATAAATAAAAGAATCGAATTCATATTGCAAATATAATCACTTTTTAATCAATATTCATTTAATTTTACAAAGCCTTAAAATTTAACTTTGCTTGTCTATCATACATAATAATACTCCCTGCTACAGCAACATTTAAACTTAATTCTGATTTGAATTTTACCAAATAATGCGATTTTTCAATAGCAACATTTAGTAATCCATGATCTTCTGCACCTAACAAATAAACACAACGTTTTGGATGTGTAAAAGTTTCTAATTGAACGGCTTTTTCATGTAATTCTACACCAATTAACATTGCACCTTTGGGTAAGTTGTTAAAGAAATCATCAAAATTTTTATAATGAAAGTAGGGCATTGCACCAATTGCTTTATGAGTATCACAAGCTTGTTTAGCATAACGATTGCCAATGGTAAAAATAAAACTAGCCCCCATGTTTTGGGCAGAACGCCAAAGGACACCTAAATTTTCTGGAGTTTTACCATTCTGAATTCCGATTCCGAAAAAACCTTGTTCTAAATTGTTTACCATTGTTTTTAATTTCTGTAAATCAGTACTTTGTGTTTGTTCTTCAAAAAAAGATCATTTTTATGTACTACCAAAAATAAATCTTCGAAAAGCTTAGATTGACATTTGTATATGAAATTGATTGCAGTTAAGAGTTTTAAAAATTTCTTATTTCTTAATCAACATTCTTTTAATCTCATTCAATTTCATTAAAGCTTCAATAGGTGTTAACGTATCAATATTTGTGGCTAAAATTTCTTCTTTAATGTTTTCTAATAACGGATCATCTAACTGAAAAAAGCTCAGTTGCATTTCTTCTTCTTGCGTTTGTTTTAGAACATCTTTAACTTCAGCATTTTTATTGTTTTTTTCTAATTGAGCTAATATTTTATTTGCCCTATGAATCACCATATTTGGCATTCCAGCCAATTTAGCTACATGAATACCAAAACTGTGATTAGAACCACCAGAAACCAATTTACGTAAGAAAATAATGGTGTTTTCTAATTCTTTTACAGACACATTAAAGTTTTTAATACGTTTAAAAGTAGTGGTCATTTCATTGAGTTCATGATAATGGGTTGCAAATAATGTTTTTGCTTTGGATGGATGTTCGTGCAAAAACTCAGAAATTGCCCAAGCAATTGAAATACCATCATAAGTAGAGGTTCCTCTACCAATTTCATCTAACAAAATTAAACTACGCTCAGAAACGTTATTTAAGATAGAAGCTGTTTCATTCATTTCTACCATAAAAGTAGATTCGCCCATAGAAATATTATCACTTGCTCCAACTCTGGTAAAAATCTTGTCTACAATACCAATTTTTGCATTTTGAGCAGGGACATAACTACCCATTTGTGCCAATAAAACAATGAGTGCAGTTTGACGCAAAATAGCCGATTTACCAGACATATTGGGCCCAGTAATCATAATAATTTGTTGCTGATTTCTGTTTAAAACAACATCATTTGCAATATAGGTTTGATCTATTGGTAACTGCTTTTCTATAACAGGATGTCTTCCATTTTTAATGTCTAAATCTGTGCTTTCATCCATAATCGGACGTACATAATTGTTATCAATGGCTAAAACAGAAAAAGAGAGTAAACAGTCAATTTTTGCAATAATTTGCGCATTTTCTTGCACAATTTGAACAAACTGAATGATATACTGTAACAATTTAGAAAAAATTTCTTGCTCTAATTTGGCAATTTTTTCTTCTGCACCTAAAATTTTAGTTTCGTATTCTTTAAGTTCTTCAGTAATATAACGTTCTGCATTAACTAAGGTTTGTTTTCTGATCCATTCTTCAGGAACTTTGTCTTTATGCGTATTTCTAACTTCTATATAATACCCAAAAACGTTGTTAAAAGCTATTTTTAAACTGCTAATTCCTGTGCGTTGTGTTTCACGCTTTAGCATATTGTCTAAATACTCTTTTCCAGAGTTAGAAATGGCACGCAAATCATCTAATTCTTGATGAACTCCAGTTGCAATTGCATTTCCTTTACTGATGTTTACAGGAGCATCATCAAACAGCGTTTTATTAATTTTTTCAATTAAATCGTTACAAGTATGAAGTTGATTTCCGAGTTGTTTTACTGATTTATTTTTACTTTTTTCTGATGCTTCTTTTATGGGTAAAATTGCTTTTAGAGAATCTTTTAACAATACAATTTCTCTTGGAGATGCTTTACCTGTGGCTACTTTAGAAATCAATCTTTCTAAATCAGATATTTGTTTTAATTGATAGGTAACTGTCTGAGAAAAATTATCAGAATCTATAAAAAACTTTACCAATTCATGACGATTTTTAATTTCGTCTATATTTTTTAAAGGCAATGCCAACCAACGTTTTAACAATCTTCCTCCCATTGGAGAAATGGTTTTATCAACAACATCTAAAAGTGTCACTGCATTTACAGAATTGGGATTGTACAATTCTAAATTACGAACAGTAAAACGGTCCATCCAAACATAATTATCTTCTGCAATTCTGCTAATGTGCTGAATGTGTTTTAGTTGATTGTGTTGTGTTTCTGATAAATAATACAATACTGCACCAGCAGCAATAATTCCGTTTTTAACATCCTCTATTCCAAAACCTTTTAGGCTTTTTACTTCAAAATGATTTTGTAACGTTTCGTTAGCATATTCCTTTTGAAAAACCCAATCATCTAAATAAAAAGTATAATATCTGTTTTCAAAAAGCTCTAAAAATTGTTGTTTGTTTTGTTTTTGAACCAAGACTTCACTTGGAGAGAAATTTTGTAACAATTTATCAATATATTCTGCAGTTCCTTGAGCCACTAGATACTCACCTGTAGAAACATCTAAAAATGAAATACCCAGTTGTTTATTTTTTGCTGAGCTAGAAGAATTATGAAAGTGAACAGCAGCTAAAAAGTTATTGGTTTTGCTTTGTAAAACTTCATCATTTAAAGAAACTCCAGGTGTAACCAATTCTGTAACACCACGTTTTACAATGGTTTTGGTCATTTTTGGATCTTCTAACTGATCACAAATGGCAACACGCATTCCTGCTTTTACTAATTTTGGCAAATAGGTGTTTAAAGAATGATGAGGAAAACCAGCCAAAGCAGTTTCTGAATCTGAGCCAGCACCACGTTTTGTAAGTGTAATACCTAAAACCTTGGCAGCTTTTACTGCATCTTCACCAAATGTTTCATAGAAATCTCCTACTCTAAAAAGCAACATTGCATCAGGATATTTGTTCTTGATGGCATTGTATTGTTTCATTAAAGGAGTTACCTTTTTTACTTTTGGTTTTGCCAATGTTTTTGGAAATTTTCAGTTAGTTTTGCGAAGATAGAAAAAAGTCTTTAGCCTTTAGCTCTTAGCCATTAGTTTTCATAGTAAACTAACTAAAAGTAAAAAGCAATAAGCCAAAAGCTTTAAACATGCGTAAATTAAAAAATAATGAATTAGGTAGAATTTCTGTTGATGAATTTAAATCCATAGAAAAAACACCCATAATTGTAGTTTTAGACAATATTAGAAGTTTAAACAATATTGGTTCTGTGTTTAGAACCAGTGATGCTTTTTTGATTGAAAAAATTTATTTGTGTGGCATTTGTGCAACGCCACCAAATAAAGATATTCATAAAACTGCTTTGGGTGCAACAGAATCTGTAAATTGGGAATATGTTGAAAATACTTTGACGTTAATTGAAAAACTAAAAAGAGAAAATGTAAAAGTTTTGGCGATTGAACAAGCAGAAAATAGCACAAAATTAGATGCTTTTTATCCGACGAAAGGAGAAAAATATGCTGTAGTGATGGGTAATGAAGTTAAAGGTGTACAACAAGAAGTTGTAGATGCTTCTGATTTATGTATTGAAATTCCACAATTAGGTACAAAACACTCTTTAAATATTTCTGTAACTACAGGTGTTGTTATTTGGGATTTGTTTGTGAAGTTAAAAGCATAAAGACCTAGTAAAGATAAAAGTATCAAAAAAATGAGTGCAGTATTTTAGCCCCCACTAACAGGTGGAATTACAGCAACAACATCTGCTTCTTTTAAAACTACATCATCTGTTGCATAACTTTCATTGACTGCAATAGCATAAGAATTAATGTTTTTTAATTGCGGATATTCTTTTGATAGCAAATTTTTAAAATCTACAAGAGTAGAAGCTTCTGAAAGAACTAAATCTAAGGTTGATGTATTTACCAAATCTGTTGTAATCCCAAAAAATAAAACTTTAATTTTCATTTTTCAAAAATAAGGTTTTTTATATCAAAAGAATCAATTTTAAGAGTGTGCTTTCATCAGAATAACAATTATTAATGAAGCTTAAAAGAGCATTTTTCAATTAATTAAATAAACTTAATCTAAATAGTAAACCATCGTTTTTAATTCCTGCATGAAATGATTTTACATAATCTATTCTTAAAAAACGCCATTTACCAAAACCCATGTTAGCTAAACCCATAGCATATTCTGTGTATGAATTTTTGCCTGCCATAAATAGCGTTTTTGCACCACCAACTAAATGGAGATTTAACTTATTTAATAACGGAACCAGATCTAAAATAGTTCCTTTAAAATTATGCTCAATATGAGCTTCTGCATATTTATCATTTGTAAAAAATTTGTAATATTCTAACAAACCAAAACTATTTAATTGATTGTCTGTTAAAAAAGTTAATTCATTTCCAATAACTTGTAAATTATCCATAAAAGCAATGTTTTTCTTTTTCAAAAAAACACCTCCTCTAATATTGTACTTTAAATCGCCATAATTACCAGCAGATACTTTTTGTTTTATATTGGCTACAAATAAATCTGAATTTAGATTTGTATTAGAAGCACCAAAAGTCTTTTTATAATTTACATAAATAGTAGGGTATTTATCATTACCAATATTTTCTTTTTTATTAGGATAAGATAAATATTTTTGATTGATTATAAAAGTTGCACCTACGTTTAAAGTGGCTATTTTATGTGCTGTAAAACCTGCTGGGTTTTCTGGATTATTAGGTGTATAAGGATCGTTTTTACTTTGCCTTGCAAAAGAAAAATTAGTAGTATTAAATAACGGTTTTCTATTGGCATATTCTAAAGAAGAAGAAAAATAAACACCATTTTTAACTTCTTCTGAATAACTAATTTTGGCAAATTCTTTTTCATAAATTTTTAAATGATTTTCTCTTAATAGTAAGGCACGAATCATATTGTTCATTTTAGAAATTGGCTCTCTTTCATTAAATTGTGCAGTTGTAACTCCAGCAGAAATTGTATATTCTGGTTTAGAAATGTCATTCTTTTTTTTACTAAAAAATAAAGTGGGTCTTACACGTTTATCAGCAAAACCATAATTAGCTTTTACACCAGCTTTCCACCATTTACCTTTATCATTTACCTTTTTTGAGTAATTAAAACCTAAAGAAGTATTAAAACCTTGTACTGTATTAAACCCAAAATCTTCTAATAACCCATTATAAGAAACAGCCCATTTTTTGTACGAATTTTTGTATTTGTAACCAGCTATTGAAGAAATTAAACGAAATCTATTTTGCTTATCGTTTATAGAATCTAAATATTTTTTAGAGTTTTTAATAAGTTTTATACTGTCTTTTATTTTGTAATCCTTTATTTCTTCTATTGTTAATGGTACAGGTCTTAAATTATTCCAATAAAGAGCTTTTTTATTAGTTGCATCTTTTTCAAAAGAAAGTACTTCATTTGTAAATGTACTTTTAGAAAAATGATATTCAGAATAGGCAGATGAAAAGCGTCCATCAAACTTAAAACCCAAGGCATCTACTTTAAAATCTATATTTTGACTTATTAAAACCCAAGCATTATTTTCTGATGAGTAATTATAGTTTTGTTTCAAATTTAAAACCTTTAAAATAGGCTTATTTATTTGTGCACCTGTAACAAAAAAATCGACTCCATACAAAGCCCAATCATCTTCAACAATATAAATAGAACCACTAAAAACTTTATCATTTTTACGTTTAGGTAGTACTTTTATTTTGTTGATGAGTTTTCCGTTTTCACTATAAAAAGTTCCTTCTAATTGATAGGAGTAATAGCTAAAGGCATTTGTAGATAGAGGAGAAATCAAATCATTTCCAAGTGTTACATTATTGTCATAAAAGTTAATGTTTGCATCTTTTGCTCTGTTAAAACTAATGCCATTATCCTTACCAGAAACCTTAGAAGCAATAATTTTTTCTTGAAATTGTCTTGGTTTTTTTTGAAATTTAATTTCAGAAATAGTTTCCGATAAATAAATAATTCCACTTCTTGTAGTGTCTAAACCTCCTCCAAAATCTCCCAATGTTTTTCCGATAAACTTTTTTGGAGCATTTTTTATTTTATACAAACCTTTAGCGTAAAATTTAGCAGTGTAATTTGCAAATTTGTCTGTGTTTTTTTCTTTGTGTGCAATTACATTTTTAATAATTTTGTGTGCAAAATTGTCTTTTGTAGAAATTAATACTTCGTTTAATTGTATACTTTCTTCTGTCAATTTTACATTCAATTCAAAAGGAAAAGAAGTAATATTTACTTCTTTTTTTAAGGTTTTATAGCCTAAAAACTGATAAATAAGCGTGTAATTTCCTGTTTTATTAATTTTCAAAACATAATCACCATTGTTGTTAGAGGTAGTGCCAGTAACACTATCATTTAAATATATACTAACAAAAGACAAAGGTGTGTTTTTAGAATCCGTTATTTTACCTTTTACTTGCCCAATAATTATGGGAGGTATAAATAGTAAAAGTAAAAAAAGAATTTTTTTCATAAATAAGGTTTGCTAGCTGCAAAATTATAATTTCTATTTTAGGTAAATCTTTAAAATTTGTTAAACAAATAATGTTAATTTTTAATCATTAAAGTTCAATGTTTAATTTATAATGATTGTTTAGTACATTTATAAAAATATTCAGAACTTTAAGTTCCTAAAAACCAAAATATTTCAGTTACACTTTCATTGAAAAGTCTATATTTGTAAGCTAAAAATTTAGCAAACTACCATTTATGAGTGATTCTAAAAAAAGACACGAAGCTTTACTTTATCATGCAAAACCAAAACCAGGTAAAATTGAGGTTATTCCTACAAAAAAATATGCTACACAACACGATTTAGCATTAGCATATTCACCAGGAGTTGCAGAGCCTTGTTTAGAAATAGCAAAAGATAAAAATAATGTATATAAATATACTGCAAAAGGAAACTTAGTTGCTGTAATTTCTGATGGAAGTGCCGTTTTAGGTTTGGGAGATATTGGTCCTAATGCCTCTAAACCAGTAATGGAAGGAAAAGGATTGCTGTTTAAAATATTTGCAGATATTGATGTTTTTGATATTGAAGTAGATGCTACTGATGTAGAACATTTTATATCTACAGTAAAAGCAATTGCCCCTACTTTTGGTGGAATTAATTTAGAAGATATTAAAGCTCCTGAAGCTTTTGAAATTGAAAGGCGATTAAAAGCAGAGTTAGACATTCCTGTAATGCATGATGACCAACATGGAACTGCAATTATTTCTGCAGCAGCATTAAAAAATGCTATTGATATTACAAATAAAGATTTTAGCAAAATACAAATAGTAGTTAATGGAGCAGGAGCAGCTGCAATTTCTTGTACGCGTTTATACTTAAAGTTAGGTGTAAAAAGAGAAAATGTTGTGATGTGTGATAGCAAAGGTGTTATTAGAAAAGATAGAGGAAACCTTAGTTCACAAAAAGCAGAGTTTGCAACCGATAAAGATTTAAATACTTTAGAAGAAGCAATGCACAATGCAGATGTTTTTATAGGCTTGTCTAAAGGAGATGTTGTTACGCCAGAAATGTTAGTTTCTATGGCTAAAGACCCTATTGTTTTTGCAATGGCAAACCCTGTTCCAGAAATTAATTACGATTTAGCAATTGCCACCAGAAAAGATATTATTATGGCAACTGGTAGATCAGATCATCCTAACCAAGTAAATAATGTACTTGGTTTTCCGTTTATTTTTAGAGGAGCTTTAGATGTTAGAGCCACCATAATTAATGAGGAAATGAAAATGGCAGCAGTTTTAGCTTTAGCAGATTTAGCTAAAAAATCTGTACCAGAACAAGTAAATATTGTTTATGATGAAGTAAGTTTAGCGTATGGAAAAGAATATATAATTCCCAAACCATTTGATCCTCGTTTAATTTATGAAATTCCACCAGCAATTGCAAAAGCTGCTATGGATTCTGGTGTTGCTCTACAACCCATAAAAGATTGGGAAGTGTATAGAGAAGAGTTAATGGCACGTTCTGGTTCTGGTAGTAAAGAAATTAGGTTGTTACATAACAGAGCAAAAAGCAACAGAAAACGTATTGTTTTTGCTGAAGCAGATCATTTAGATGTACTAAAAGCTGCACAAAGAGTTCAAGAAGATAGCATAGCAAATGTTATTTTGTTAGGTAGAAAAGAAGTTATTTTAGCTTTAAAAGAAGAAATTGGTTTTACAGCAGAGGTACCAATTATAGATCCAAAGACAGATCAAGAAACAGCACGTAGAGAACGTTTTGGAGCTAGTTATTGGAAAAATAGACAACGAAAAGGACGTACTTTATCTGAAGCAACAAAATTAATGCGAGAACGTAATTATTTTGCAGCTATGATGATTAATGAAGGGGAAGCAGATGCTTTAATTACAGGGTATTCTAGACCTTACCCAACAGTTGTTAAACCTATTTTAGAACTGATAGAAAAAGACAAAGGAATTACCAAGATTGCAGCCTGTAATTTAATGCTCACAAAACAAGGGCCTTTATTTTTAGCAGATACAACGATTAATATAAATCCTTCTGCAAAAGATTTGGTAAAAATTGCTCAAATGACTGCAAATTTTGTAAAAATGTTTGGTATGAAACCAAATATGGCAATGGTTTCCTTTTCTAATTTCGGATCTTCAAATGCAGAAACTTCTAAAAAAATTAGTGAAGCTGTTTCTTATTTACACCGTCATTTTCCAGATACAGTTGTAGATGGAGAAATTCAAGCAGATTTTGCTTTAAACCCAGAATTGTTAGCCAAAGAATTTCCTTTTTCTAAATTAAATGGTAAAAAAGTAAATGTTTTAATTTTTCCTAACTTAGAATCTGCAAATATTACTTACAAATTATTAAAAGAATTAAACCAAGCAGAATCTATTGGTCCAGTAATTTTAGGACTCAGTCAGCCTGTACATATTTTACAATTAGGTGCAAGTGTAGATGAAATGGTAAATATGGCTGCTTTAGCTGCTGTAGATGCTCAAGAAAAAGAAAAAAGAGAGAAAAATAAATAACAATTTTAAGTAGTAAAACAGAATTTCATAAGGGGTTATAAATTTATGAAAGTCTGTTTTTATTTTTCTGATATTTGCTCTATTCTGTTAATAAAAATTGATAGTACAACAAAAATAAAATAAATTATTACTTTAGTCGCCCAGTAAAAAAAGTTTATGATTACACAAGTTAGAGGAAGATTAGTAGAAAAAAATCCAACAGAAGTTGTTGTAGATTGCAATGGTGTTGGGTATTTGCTTCATATTTCCCTAAATACATTTTCTAGTTTACCTGCAGATGAAAATGTTGTTTTATACACACATTTGTCTATTAGAGAAGATGCACACACACTCTTTGGCTTTATTTCTAAAATGGAAAGAGAAGTTTTTAAGTTACTAATTTCTGTTTCTGGTGTAGGCCCAAGTATTGCAAGAACTATGTGCTCTTCTATGACAGCAGAAGAAATACAGCATGCAATTGCTTCTGAAAATGTAGCATTAATACAATCTGTAAAAGGAATTGGTGCAAAAACAGCACAAAGAGTTATTGTAGATTTAAAGGATAAAATTTTAAAAACCTTTAATATTGATGAAGTTTCTGTCTCTACAAGCAATACCAACAAAGATGAAGCGTTATCTGCTTTAGAGGTTTTAGGTTTTAACAAAAAACAATCAGAAAAAACAATTTCTGTTATTTTAAAAGAACAACCAGAAGCTTCTGTTGAAAATTTAATAAAATTAGCCTTAAAAAATTTATAATAAATTGAATAATTTTTTAAAATATACGTTCTTATTTTTTGCTTTTGCTGTTGTATCAAATACTTCTCTATCAGCACAAACAAAGGACGAAAATGATGCTACATCCGTAAAAAAAGATAGCATCAAATTAAGATACGACTTTAAAAAAACCCAAACAGGTGGTTTGTATTTAGATTATTTAGCAGAAAAAGAAATTATTTATGATAAGGGTTTAGACCAGTATGTTATCATAGAAAAAATTGGTGATTATCAAACAAGAACACCTGTATATCTTTCTCCAAGTGAATATGCTCAATATCGTTTAAAAAGAGATATGAGGCAGTACTTTAAAGACAAAGTAAGTGCAACAAATCCAAAGAAAAAAGGTTCTCAAGAAACTCAAAAAAATCTACTCCCTACCTATTATATAAATTCTAAATTTTTTGAAACTATTTTTGGTGGTAATAGTGTAGAGGTAACAACTACAGGTAGTTTAGGTTTAAAATTAGGAGGAATTTATCAAAATACAGACAATCCACAATTATCAGAACAAAACAGAAGTAGTTTTACTTTTGATTTTGACCAACAAATAAATGCAAGTATACAAGCAAAAGTTGGCGAAAGGCTAAAATTTATTGCAAATTATGATACACAATCTACATTCGACTTTCAGAATGTTGTAAGAATGGAGTTTATTCCTCCATCACTTTCTGATGTTAAATATGGTGAAGATGGCATTATACAGGGTATTGAAGCAGGTAATATTGCCATGCCAATAAAAAACTCATTAATTAATGGTGCACAGAGTTTATTTGGGTTAAAAACCAATTTAAAATTTGGTAATACAAGGGTTACTGCTGTCTTTTCTCAACAAAATTCAGAGAGTACATCAGTAGTTGCAGAAGCAGGAGCTTCTATACAAGAGTTTGAATTGCAAGCTACAGATTATGATAACGATCGACACTTTTTCTTATCACATTATTTTTTAGATAATTATGCAAACTCACTTAAAAATTATCCATTAATTAACAGTCAAGTTAGTATTACAAGAATAGAAGTTTGGGTTACCAATACAAACGCAAGCACAGAAGATTTTAGAAGTATTGTAGCTTTTGCAGATATTGGTGAGTCTGACATAGATGTTTTAGTAGATGATAATAATAGAGTTTTAGATCGTTCTATAGTTCAAGCTGAAGCTTCTGGTGGTAACTTGCCTTTTAATGGTGCAAATAAAATAGGTACAGATGCTTTAGAAAATGAAAACTTAAGAAATATATCTACAGTAGAAACGTATTTAAGAAATGATTTTCAAATGGAACCTGGTACAGATTATTCGATGCTAGAAAACGCCAGAAAATTAGATCAGAATGAGTTTACCTTAAATTCACAATTAGGTTTTATTTCTTTAAACAGAAGATTAAATGATGGTGAGGTTTTAGCAGTTGCTTATGAATATACAATAGCTGGAGGTGTTAATGGAAGTACAAAAACTTCTTTTAAAGTAGGTGAGTTTTCTAATGATGGAATTCAATCTCCACAAAATTTAGCCGTAAAATTATTACGTAGTGAAATTTTACAAACTAGAAAAAAAGAAAATGGCGTTACCATTCAAGAATCTTTTCCTACATGGCGTTTAATGATGAAAAACGTATATGCTTTGGGTGCATATCCTTTAGCAGAAGAAGGTTTCCGTTTCGAAATTCAATATAGAGATGATGAAACTGGTATACCCTCTAACGTTTTACAGAACGCTAAAACTCCAGGAATACCTAATTTACCATTATTACAAGTCTTAAAATTAGATCAATTAGACCAAAGTCAATTTAAAGAACCCGATGGATTTTTTGATTATGTAGAAGGAATTACTGTAAACTCGCAAAACGGATTTATCTTTTTTCCAGAACCAGAACCTTTTGGTAATGATTTAGTGCAAAAAAATACAAATGATGTAGGTTTAGATGAAAATCAAGATGAATTCTTTTTGTTCAAACAATTATATTTAGATACGAAAATCAATATTAAAAACAACTTTCAAAATAAAGACAAATACTTTTTAAAAGGATATTTTAAATCAGAAAATGCTGGTGGAATTCCTATTGGAGCATTTAATGTACCTAGAGGTTCTGTAAATGTAACTGCAGGAGGTAGACAGTTGGTAGAAGGTGTAGATTATGTAGTAGATTATCAGTTAGGACGTGTACAAATTATAGATCCAGGTTTGCAAGCTTCTGGTACACCAATTAATGTTTCTACAGAAAACAACGCTGTATTTAATCAACAAAGAAAAACCTTTATGGGAGTTGATATTCAACATGAATTTTCTGAACAATTTGTTGTTGGTGCAACCGTTTTAAATGTCAATGAAAGACCATTAACACCAAAGGTAAATTTTGGTGCAGACCCTATAAATAATACCATGTTAGGGCTAAATATAGATTATGCTACAGAAGTACCTTATTTTACAAAATTAGCCAATAAACTTCCTTTTGTAGATACTGATGCACCTTCTAACTTATCTATTAGAGCTGACATGGCTTATTTATTGCCAGGAACGCCAAGTGGTATAGATGTTGCAGGTGCAGCCACAAGTTATATAGATGATTTTGAAGCTTCACAAACACCTATTAGCTTATTATCTCCTTTAGATTGGCACGAAGCAAGTACACCAAGATATGAAACAAATGATCGTTTTAATGGAAATAGTAGTGCACTAGCTTACAATTATAAAAGAGGAAAATTAGCTTGGTATAATATAGATCAACTTTTTTATGGTGCTGGTGACACACCAGATAGTGTAGATGCAGATGAACTTTCTAGAGCAGAAACAAGACAAATAGATTTTAGCGAATTGTTTCCTAACGTTCAATTAGATATTATACAACAAACCTTAGTAAGAACCTTAGATTTAGCGTATTTCCCTGCAGAAAGAGGTTCTTATAACTTTAATACGGGAGCTGGAGTTAATGAAGATGGAACTTTTACAAATCCTGAAGAAAATTGGGGTGGAATTATGCGTTCATTAACAACCAATAATTTTGACCAAGCAAACGTGGAGTTCATGCAATTTTGGATCAAGGATCCTTATGAAAACTACTCATTAACAAATGAAGAGGGTTTGCCAGTTGGTATGGATCCTCAAAATCCATCCAACCAAGTTGGAGACTTATACATTAACCTAGGAAATGTTTCTGAAGATATTGTAAAAGACAATCGTAAAATGTATGAAAATGGGTTGCCAGAAAGTGGAGGAGAAATAAATACAGATACAACAATTTGGGGTGCAGTGCCTTCTAACCCTTCTATAATTTATGCTTTTGATGATAGTGATGAATCTAGAGCTAATCAAGATGTTGGTTTAGATGGTTTAAATGACGCTAATGAACGCTTAAAACTTGCTGAAAACTTAGGAATTGATGTACAAAATTTGCCTTCTTATTTAGTTGATGATCCAGCATCAGACAACTTTCAATTTTTTAGAGGAGGTAATTTAGAGCAAATCAATGCATCTATAATTACCAGATATAAAGATTTTAACAATACACAAGGTAATGCTCCAACAATTAATCAATCTCCAGAAACGTTTCCTACTTCTGCAACAGCATACCCAGATGTAGAAGATATTAATAGAGATCAAACCATGAATACTGTAGAAAGTTTTTATGAGTATAAAATTTCTATGAATAAAAATGATTTAGAAGTAGGTAGAAATTTTATTGTTGATAAAAAAACAACGCAACCTCGTTTAGAAAACGGCGATAATACCAAAAGTACAACTTGGTATCAATTTAGAGTACCTATTAGAAGTGGAGTACCTGTAAATGGAATCTCAGATTTTAATAGTATTCGTTTTGTAAGAATGTTTTTAACCAATTTTAAAATGCCAGTTGTAATTCGTTTTGGTGAGTTAGATTTAGTACGTGGAGATTGGAGGCGTTATACAAAAACAATAGATCCAAGTGTAAATCCATCAGAAGATTTAGATGCTAATACAGACTTAAGTAAATTTGAGGTTGGTGTAGTAAGTATAGAGCAAAATAATGGTAGTTACCAAACACCTCCAGGAATAGAAAGAGAACGTTTGCAAGGTACTACTACTGTACAACTACAAAATGAACAATCGGTAACTTTAAAAGTAACAGACTTACCACCAAATAATGCAAGAGCAATTTTTAAAAATATTAGCATCGATTTAAGGCGTTTTAAAAATTTAAAAATGTTTATGCATCTTCAAAAAAATGAAGGTGCTGCTGATATTAATGATAACGATTTTGCAGCAATTATTCGATTAGGTACAGATTTAGATGATAATTATTACCAAATAGAATTGCCTTTAAAGGTATCGCAAAACGGAACTACTGCCCTAGATATTTGGCCAGAAGAAAATAACTTAAACGCATTCTTAGAAACTTTTGGACAAGTAAAACTAGAGAGAGACAGAGCAGGAATTTCCCCTATAGAAGAATATTTATCTACAGAGCAAAATGCATCAATTCCTTATAAAATTTCTGTAAAAGGAAATCCTACTTTGGCAGATTTAAGCACTATTATGTTAGGTTTAAAAAATAATACAACTGCCCCAATTAGTGGAGAAATTTGGTTTAATGAATTACGTTCTGCAGATTTTGATAACGATGGTGGTTGGGCAGCTGTTGTTAATGCAGATGCAAATTTTGCAGATGTTGCTAATGTATCATTAGCAGGTAGCATTTCTACCATTGGTTTTGGTAATGTAGAGGACAGAGTTAACCAACGTAGTTTAGAAGATAGTAAACAGTATGATATTGCTACTTCTATTAATTTAGGAAAAGTGTTGTCACCAAAAGATTGGGGGCTTCAAATACCAATGAGTTATAGTGTTGGAGAGCGTTTTATAGACCCAAAATTTGATCCTCAAACACAAGATGTTAAATTTGCAGAGGCTAAAAGTTTCCATGAAAATAGACCTGCAGGTGAGGAAAGAGACCAAGATTTAGAAAACATCAATAATGCACAAGATTACACCAAAAGAACAAGCATTAGTTTTATCAATGTAAAAAAGAATAGAAACCCTAATTCTACCAAAAAACCGAGATTTTACGATGTAGAAAATTTAGCAGTTTCTTATGCTCATAACAATGAATTTCAGAAAAATTACAATATTCAAAAACAAATTAATGAAAGTGTTAGAGCCTCAGCATCTTATAACTATAAATTTAATTCTAAACCAATAGAACCCTTTAAAAACACTAAAATTTTAAAAAGTAAATACTTAAAATTGATTAAAGATTTTAACTTTAACCCAATTCCTAAAACTTTTGCAGTTAACTCAAGCATCAACAGAAATTACAACGAGCAACAATCTAGAAATTTAATAGCAGGTTTGTCTGAGCAGCCAGAATTAAAACAACGTAGATTTTTATTTGATTGGGATTATACCATTGGTTTTGATCTTACAAAATCATTGCAATTAAACTTTAATGCAACCAATAATTATCTGTATGATACTTTTAACAATGATAATGAAGATTTGCAGGTTTTTGATGATTTCTTTAACACAGGTAGAGCAAATCATTACCATCAAAAGTTAAATGCAACGTATGATTTACCTTTAAATAAAATTCCGTTTTTAAAATTTATAAGAGCAGATTATGGGTATACAGCAGATTTTGATTGGCAAGCAGCACCACAAAATACGGTTACAATAAATGATATTGATGTTCCTTCTGTAGATCTTATTGGTAATGTTATTCAGAATGCAAATACGCATAATTTAAATACTACTTTTAATCTTACTAGTTTATATAAAAGTACCGGTTTTGAAAAATGGGCAAAAACAGAAAGAGTTCCTTTACCTCTAGAAAAAGCTCCAATATTGCCAGATACTTTGGCAAAAAAACCTAAAAAAATAAAACAAAAATACAAAAGGGTTAATTATGCTAAAGATAAAACACCTATTGAAAAAAGAATTTTAAAAGGTATTTATACTCTGGTTACTTCAGCAAAACAAGCTAAAATTAGCTATTCAGAAAATAATGGGCAATTATTACCAGGTTACAATCAAAATATTGGGTTTTTAGGAGGAGCACCTACCTCTTTTGCATTTGGTAGCCAAGTAGATATTAGAAATACAGCTTTAGAAAATGGATGGTTTGTTGGCAGAAATGCAGCAGAAGATTATTATAGTAAAACATACAGTAGAACACATTATAATAAGTTAGATTACACTTTTACCTTAAAACCAATAAAAGATTTAAATATTGATGTTAGAGGAAATAAGATACAAACAAGAGACTTATCTCAACAATTAGATCTTATTAATGGAAGTAATCAATTTGAAGCAACTCCATTCTTTGAATCAGGAAACTTTAGTACTAGTTACTCTATGATTTCTACTGCATTTACAGATGGTGATGCCTTGTTTCAAACAATGAGAGATAACAGAGCCATTATTTCAAATAGATTGGCAAATGAAAGTGGAGCTCCTGCAAGTGGTTATGGAGAAAGTAGCCAGCAAGTTTTATTACCTGCTTTTATGGCTGCTTATTCTGGTAAAGATCCAGAAAAAGTAAATACAAGTTTGTTTAGAGATATTCCTATCCCTAACTGGACTTTACGTTATAACGGATTGATGAAGTTTGATTTTTTTAAGAAAAATTTTAGCAATTTTGTAGTTTCTCATGGGTATAGATCTTCTTACACAGTCTCTAATTTTACAAATAACTTACTATTTAACCCTAATAATGATGCTAATAGTTTAGAACCAAACTTAAATATTGCAGGTAATTACGAACCAGAATTATTAGTTTCTGCTGTTACTTTGGTTGATGAGTTTTCACCATTGATTAAATTAGATATGAAAATGAGAAATTCATTCTCTTTAAGAGGAGAAATTAAGAGTGACAGAACTTTAACAATGAATTTTAATAACAGTACTTTAACAGATATTGTAGGAACAGAATATATATTTGGAATGGGTTATTTAATTAAAGATGTAAAATTTAAAACAAGTTTTACAGGTACCCAACAAACCTTACAAGGTGATGTAAATATAAGAGCAGATGTTTCATTAAGAGATAATTTAACGCAAATTAGATCTGTAGATGAAGATAACAATCAAATTAGTGGTGGTCAAAGATTATTTTCTATTAAATTTACTGCAGATTATAGATTAACACCAAACTTAACAGCGGCGTTTTACTACAATCATCAAACATCAAGATATGCAATATCAACCACTTTCCCTAGACAAGCAATAAATGCAGGGTTTAACATTGTATACAACTTAGGAGGAAATTAAAATAATTTAAAATAAAGGAAATGAATTTACCATCAGACTTAAAATACACCAAAGATCATGAGTGGATTAAAATTGAAGGAAATATTGCTACAGTTGGCATTACAGATTTTGCTCAAGGAGAGTTAGGAGACATCGTTTATGTAGATGTTGACACTTTAGATGATACTGTAGAAGAAGGAGAAATTTTTGGCTCTGTAGAAGCCGTTAAAACAGTTTCAGATTTATTTATGCCATTAACTGGTGAGGTAATTGAATTCAACACTGAGTTAGAAGACGATCCTGAGTTGGTAAACTCAAATCCTTATGATAAAGGATGGATGATTAAAATTGAAATTTCAGACCCATCACAAATAGAAAATTTATTAGATGCTGAAGCGTATAAAGAGCTTATTACTGCATAATTCAGTATTTATAGCAATTATAATAACAATTGCTATTGCCTATTTAAGCTTAATGAAAATGCCAAAAGTAGAAGTACATTTTGGCAATTCTGATAAGTTATATCATATAATTGCTTATTTTTCATTGGCTTTTTTTTGGTTATTTACTTTTTATAAAAAACCATCATTAAAGTATTTTGTAATTATTGCATGTATTATTTATGGCATTATTATTGAATACTTGCAAAGTACAATAACTGTTTATAGAACAGGCGATTTTAGAGACGCCATTGCAAACACAATAGGTATTCTGTTAGGATTGATTGTTTTTACTCAAATTTTAAAAAAAATTAAGGTTAATTCATAGTAAGACTTGCTACTAAACCAATAATTTAATTAAATTAGCGAACTATTAAAAAAACTTTTTAAAATGGAAATAAAGAAAAACCCAAAGTCAAACTTAGAAAATTACAGCAAAATTTTTATGCAAATAGGTTTAGTTTTAGCCCTTTTTATAACTTATGTTTCAATTGAAAAGAAAACTTATGAAAAAGAAATTGCTGCTTTTGCTGATGTAGTTATGAATGCAGTAATGGAAGAAGATATTCCTATTACTCAAAGGGTAGAACCAGTAAAGCCACAAACACCTCCACCTCCAGCTCCTGAAAAGATAGAAATTGTAGAAGATGATAAAGTTGTTGAAGAAACCGTAATAGAATCTACAGAAACAGATGAAACTGAAGCTGTAGTAGTTGATGAAATTGTAGAAATTGCAGAAGTTGAAGAAGTGATTGAAGATGTAAGTTTTATGATTATTGAAGACGTACCTGTATTTCCTGGCTGTAAAGGAAATAAAAAACAACTAAGTGATTGCTTCAACAAAAAAATTCAAAGACATTTTACAAGAAAGTTTGATGCTAATTTACCTAATGAAGTAGGTTTAGATTCAGGTAGAAAAAGAGTATTTATTCAATTTAAAATTGATAAAAGTGGTAATGTTGTAAATATACAAGCAAGAGCTCCACACCCAAAACTTAAAGATGAGGTTATTAAAGTAATGAAACAATTACCAAAAATGAAACCTGGTAAACAAAGAGGTAAGCCAGTTGGTGTAAAATATAGTATTCCTTTTACTTTACAAGTTGAGTAAAATACTAAAAATAATACAATTAAAAACGTTTAGAATTCTATTTCTAAACGTTTTTTTGTTTTAAACATAGTCTTAAAATTATTGATTTTTAGTTCTTAAAAAAAATAACATTCAAATAAATTAATTGTACATGAAAGTTTTAAACATCATCTTAATAGGTTTAGTTGTATTGATTCATATTTATATTGTATATCTAGAAATGTTTATTTGGACATCCAATAAAACAATTAAAGCTTTTGGATTAAAAGACAAACAATTTGCCCTAGAAACTAAAATAATGGCAGCAAACCAAGGCTTGTATAATGGGTTTGTTGCTGCGGGTTTACTATGGTCTTTAATTGCTAGTAAAACAGATGTTGCCTTATTCTTTTTAATTTTTGTTACAATTGCTGGAATTTATGGAGCTTACTCAACAAAACAAATTCGAATACTGTATATTCAATCTGTGCCTGCAATTTTAGGCATTATATCTATACTTTTATAAGTATTTTAAAGATTAAGATATTACTTTTGTATTTCATAATTATAAAAAAACAAATATGGAAGATTTTATTAAAACAATTAAAGATTTTACACTTGAAAACGCACCAAATGTTCTAATAGCATTAGCAATACTAATTATTGGTTTGTTTGCTATTAAAACAATTGTAAAAACATCAAAAAAAGTAATGAATAAAGGTGGCTTAGACATTACTTTGCAAAAATTCTTAGGCAATTTATTAGGTTGGGCATTAAAAATAGTATTATTTATTGTTGTAATTTCTAAGCTAGGTATAGAAACCACCTCTTTTGCAGCAATATTGGCAGCAGCAGGTTTGGCAGTAGGTTTGGCTTTGCAAGGTTCTTTGGCTAATTTTGCTGGTGGAGTATTAATTATGATTTTTAAACCTATTAAAATAGGCGATTTAATTGAAGCTCAAGGTGAATTAGGGGTTGTAAAAGAAATTGAAATTTTTACAACAAAACTAACAGGTTTATCTAACAGAGAAATCATTATACCTAATGGATCTTTATCTAACGGAACTATAATAAACTACACAACAGAAGGTACACGTAGAGTAGATTTAACAATTGGTGTGTCTTATGATGCTGATATCAAAAAAACAAAAGAAGTTTTAATGAACGTTTTAACTTCTCATCCAAAAGTTTTACAAACTCCTGCACCAACAGTAAATGTAGCTGAATTGGCAGATAGCTCTGTAAACTTTGCTGTTAGACCTTGGAGTACTTCAGATGATTATTGGGACGTATATTTTGGGATTACAGAAAATGTTAAAATAGCTTTAGATAAAGCAGGTATTGAAATTCCTTATCCACATTCTGTAGAAATTCATAAAGAAAATTAAACTTTCTTCTTTTCAGGAATGGCAACAAAATCTTTTAAATAAAAAGGTTCAAAATAAGCGACATTTTCAATGTCGTTTTTTTTGTATTTATTAAAAGATAAATTTGCCATTTCTTTAGCTGAAGGGAATTTATCATCCACAAAAACAGCATTTTTATGGGTAATAACTTCTTTACATTTTTGAGCTCCATCGCCTAAAAAATATACAGTTCCTGCTTCTAAATATTCAGCAAAAGAACTTTCATCAATTATCTTTGCTTTTGTTTCTTCTATTTGTTGATGATTCTTATCAAAAACAGCAGCATATACTTCCATTCTTCTGGCATCTAACATTGCTACAATAGTTCCTTTATCAATAGAAATAGATGTTGATAAAGATTTTAAGGTATCAACAGCAATTAAAGGCTTGTTAAAAGCAAAACAAAGCCCTTTTGCAGCAGAAACTCCAATTCTTAGTCCTGTATAAGAACCTGGACCTTTACTTACTGCTACAGCGTCTATTTTATCAGAATTAATGTTTGCAGTTTTTAAAACATCTACTATAAAAGGGTGTAAAACTTCTGCATGAGAATAATTGCCATTATTCAGCTCTTTTAATGCAATAATTTTTCCCTCTTTTGCAATGCTTACAGAACAATTTTTTGTTGCGGTTTCTATGTTTAAGATAAATGCCAATTTGTGTATTTTTCTGCAAAGATAAGGATTCAATAAAAAAAGGCTTCCGCCAAATTTTCTTTTAATGAAAACATTTATTATAAAGTAATAAAAGGCTTAATCTAACACCAAATCGCCAGAATAGAATTGTAGTACTTTGGTTTTAAATACATAATCGTATTTAGAACGTATCATTGCACCTTGTGCACTTATTAAACGAGTTCTTACTAAATCAAAATCAAACAAAGTCATTGTACCATAATTATAACTTTCTTCTGCATTTTTAAATGCTTCTTTTTGTGCTTCTAAAGAAATTTTTGCAGCTTCATAGGTTTTTAAAGCCGTTTTAACATCTAAAAAGGCCTGTTCTATGGTTTGTTTTAAGTTTAATTTTTCATTTTCTAATCGTGTTTCAGAAACTTCTTTGTTAATAAGAGATTGTGCAACTCTATTTTTGGTTTGAAATCTATTAAAAATAGGAATATTTAGTGAGGTACCTGCTCCATAATTAAAACGGTCATTTAATAATTCAAAAAAAGGAATATTTCTTTGACCTTGTCTTAAATTGTTAAATTGGTAAAAAAATGAACTTCCCAAATTTAAAGAATATGAGAGCGTTGGTAAATAAGCCCCTTTTGACAATTTTATATTAAAATCTGCATTCTCAATAGCTAATTTTGCTCTTGCTATTTCTGGCATTGTTTCTAAAGATTTATTGTATACAGAAGAAGACGTTTTGTAGAATAAATTTGCAGATGGTGTGCTCACGTTTATTGGTGCAACATCAAAATTTTCTACATTTTCTTGTAATAATTGTGCTAATGTTAATAGTGCAATATCTAAAGTATTTTCTTGAGTTACTAAAGTTTGTAAATCATTAGCAGCAGTAGATTGAAAATTTAATAGATCTCCTTTGGCAATTACTCCTGCATTAAATCTTGCTTGGGCTGCTTCAATTTGTTTTTTACTAATTTCTGCTTGTACTTTAGCAACCTCTAAATTTTCTTTAGCAAATAATACATTTAAATAGGTATTTACAACTCTTAAAGAAACATCATTTTCTATTTGTTTTAAATCATATAAACTACTTTTTACGCCTAATTGTGCTTGTTTGTAGGTATTTGTGTTTCTAAAACCGTTAAAAATTATACCTCCACTAGACAATCCAAAAGAGGCGTTAAAATTCTTCGTATTTGTTAAAACACCTTGTTCGTTTGGAGATAATCCTTCACTATAACGTCCAGAAGAAGAACCACTAAGGTTTGGCAAAAAATTACCCTTGGCTATATCTACATCTTTTTTAGCAAGTGCTACACTTAGTTTATTTTGCTGAATTGAAATGTTTTTTTCTAAAGCTTGATCCACACATTCTTTAAGCGTCCATTGTTTTTGTGAAAAGCTAGTTATAAAAGAGAACAGTGTTGCAAATAATAGTAGTTTAGTTTTCAAAACGTGTGATTTTTGTTTTATAAATTACAAATTTTAAATAGTAGAAAAAAAATGATAGTTTATATAAGAAAGCTAAAAGTAGTATATGTTATAAGAGCCTCCTCTTATTTAAATGTTAATTTTTGTAATTCTTTTTATATCTGTAGACTGCAAAAAATAAAAGACCAATTAAAAGATAAGGAAAAACCATTAAATAAGTTATACCATTATTAACACCTTCTGCCATAGAAGTATCACCATTTTCTACAACAGCTTTACACATTGCACATTGTGAAAATGAAGCTTTAGACGTTAAAAACATCCATAAAAAGAATACTAAAATGTGTTTTTTAAACATAATAAGGTGCTATCATTAAATAAACCACTACACCTGTAACAGCAACATATAACCATAAAGGAAATGTAATTTTGGCTATTTTTTTATGTTCTGGAAACTTACCCAGTTTAGCTCTCATAAAGGTAATTAAAACAAATGGTATTATTATAATAGATAAAATAATATGCGTTATTAAAATAAAATAATATACATATTTTACAATTCCTTCTCCTCCAAATTTTGTAGAATTAGAAGTCATGTGATATGCAATATACATCAACAAAAAAGCTAAAGAACATCCAATTGCAAAAGTAGTTAATTGCTCATGTAATTTTTTATTGCCTTTTTTTATTGCAACAACTGCTGCAACCAATACAATAGCTGTTAGAGCGTTAATTGAAGCATAAATTGGTGGTAAAAAAGTAAGTGGTTCAACATCAAAACCTAATTTTTTTAAATTAATACCAAACAAGGCTGCAACAGCAATAGGAATTACAATTGATAAAGCGGTAATAATCTTTTTATATTTTTTTTCTAGTGATAAATTAGCCATGCAAATAAAGTTATGATATTAAATTAATCAAATAATAAATACAAATTTAGTCGATAATTTTAAGACTTATTCATTGCTTAACAAAATTTTAATATCTTCTTTTAATTCTTCTATTTGATTTGGAAAAGTTTGCTCTTTTAAAGCTCTGTAATACATAATAGGGTTTCCATATTCATCTTTTCTAGATCTAATATTTCCTTTTTTATCAACCAAAGCAAATAAGCCAGAATGTTCAAAACCTCCATGATCTTCATTTCCTTTCCCTGCAAATAATTTAAAACCTTGGTTAGATAAAGCATACACAATTTCTTCTGATTGCCCAGTTAACAAATGCCAATTAGTACTAGTAATGTTATTTCTAAGAGCATATTCATTTAAAATTTCTGGAGTATCAATTTCTGGAGTAATAGAAATAGATGCAATTCCGAAATTAGAATTCCCCTTAAATTCATTTTGAATACTGACCATTTGTTGATTCATTAATGGGCAAATAGTAGGACAGGTAGAAAAGAAAAATTCAACAACATATACTTTACCATAATAGTCTTTATTGGTAATTATTTTTCCTTTTTGATTCACAAATTCAAAATCTGGTACCTTATTAAACGTATGTAAACTAGATGCTTTTCCAGATTTTTTATCAACTTTATTCAATCGATCACCTTGAACAATATCGTTCTCATTTATTCTTCTATCTATGTTTCTTACTACATAAATTCCGAATAAAAGAATGATAAATGAAATGCCTATATAAGAATGTTTTTTTTTCATAATTATTAAACTCCTACTTCTTTTCTATCTGCTTTGTTTTTGTTTTTCTCTTTAAAAGCTGCATAATATTCATAAAAAAGCACTAATATATCGTCTTTCATAATTTTATTAAGCTCAGAAACAGAATTTAAGTTGTATCCAAGTGTTTCTCTATTTTTCTTATCTAAATCATCTGCACGTGCTCTTAAATTACCGTTTTTATCTACTAGAAAAGTTTTAAAAGTATAAAAGTTAGTCAATTGTTCTTTTGATTTAAAACTAGCGTGTAAATTAGTTATTTGTTCTTCAGAACCTGCAATAAAGTTCCAATTTACCATATTTGTAAATGCACTAATCTGTTTTTTTAAACTAGCTGCTTCTTCCTCTTTTCCTTTCGGATAAATAGCAATTATTTGAAACTTCTTATAATCGATAAATTTCTTATAAATCTTTTCATTTAAATTTAAAAAACCACCTTTGTGAGTATTCATATCATTCCCTAAAAAACACACTACAGAAATATGATCTTTAAATGTTTTTGAAGGATTTATGGTAGAAATGTCGACTACATTTTTTGTTGCCAATGGTAATTTTGTAAAATTATTTTTTCCTGTTGATAAAATTAAAAAACAGATCAAAGGAAAAATAAATAGTAAAAATAATACAACTCTTTTTTTTGTAAGTTTCATCATTTGTATTTTATTGTAGTACATAATTAAATGATAAGCAAAAAAAAAGGTGGTTAAAAAACCACCTTTATCTTTTAATTACCATTTTACAAGTGGCGCTAATGTGCTATGTAAATAACCTCCTTCTATTAAGAGTAAGGTCATTAAATAACAAATTAAAAAAACTGCGGTCCAAACTATTGAACGTCTTAACCATTTTTTTTCTCCTTCTAAATGCATAAATGCCCAAGCAATATAATAGGCTTTTACAAGGGTTAATATAATAAATATCCAGTTTAAAGGACTTGTTCCTAAAAACCTTGTTAGGTGTAAAGCATCTGGTTTTATAATACCTAATATAACCTCAACAGTTGTTAAAAGTGATAAAATCACTAAAACTATCCAAATTCTTTTTGTGTTTGATTCGTGTGCGTGTGCCATTTTAATCTTATTTTAAATTCCTGCTTTTTGCAGGAAAGACCATTTTATTTCAAACCTCAACTAATTATTTAGAGGTAATTATTTTTAATTATACTAAGTAGAAGAATGTAAATACAAATACCCAAACTAAATCTACAAAGTGCCAGTATAAACCAACTTTTTCTACCATTTCATAATGACCTCTTCTTTCATACGTACCAAGAATTACATTAAAGAAAATAATGATGTTTATTATAATACCAGAAAATACGTGAAAACCGTGGAAACCTGTAATAAAGAAAAAGAAATCACCAAAAATGGTATTACCATATTCATTTACTTTTAGATTTGCCCCTTCTACAACTAATTTTGTTTTGGCTAATTGTGCCATTCCTTTTTCTCTAGAAAGAATTATTTTTTGCTTAGTTGTAGGATCTATTCTTTCTGAACGTATTTGAACATTTGAATTCGCTTTGTAAGCGTTTTGAACTTGAGCAACAGAGTAGGTTGCAATGGTTTCTTCTGCTTCAAACCATAATCCGTTTTTTCTAGTATGTTGCACTCTACCATCTGTTCTTTCATCAACAATAAAATCTGATAATGCAATTTGTTCAAAAACTACTTCTCCTTTATCGTTAAGCACTTTATTTCCTTCTTCATCTAACTTAGGTTCAGCAAATTGTAAAATTTTTCCATCAGTAGTTTTAACAGCTCCATAAGAACCATTGATAAAGTTTTTCCATTCCCAAGCTTGAGAACCAACAAATATGATTCCGAAAATAATAGTAGCAAACATGTACCAAGCTACCTTTTTTTGTTTCATTTGATGCCCTGCATCAACAGCAAGTACCATTGTTACAGAAGATACAATTAATATAAATGTCATTAAAGCTACATAATACATTGGTGCATGTACACCATGTAAACCAGGAAAGTGGGTAAACACCTCATCTGCAATTGGCCAAGAATCTATAAATTTAAAACGTGTTAAACCATAAGCTGCTAAAAAGCCTGTAAAGGTTAAAGCATCAGAGAGGATAAAAAACCACATCATCATTTTACCATAACTTGCTCCAAGTGGTTTTACAGCACCACCATTCCAAGTTTTCTCTCTGTTAGAAGGTATAGCAATATTTGCTTCCATATTGTATTTTCTGTTAATTTGTTCTTAATTAGTTTTGCAAAAATAACTATTTTTCATCACCTAATAAAATAGAAAAAGAAAAATAGATAAATCCACAGTATATCTACAAAATGCCAAAAGATTGCACCAAGTTCAAACCCAAGCATATTGTCTGATTTGTATTTGTATTTAAAATGATTATAAATAACAACTAAAAGCACTATAAGACCTGCTAACAGGTGCAAAACGTGCATAAAAGTGATTCCTATAATAAAAGATGTAGATACTGTACTTTCTGGGCCTGTAAAAAATAGTCCAACACTTTTTAGTTGATTAAAGCCAACGTATTGCTGATAAACAAAACCTACTCCTAGTAAAAAAGTAATCACTAAAAATATAAAAGAGAGCTGTATTTTATCATTTTTTAAAAATCTTTGAGATAAGAAAAGCGTGATGCTACTTGCAACAATAAAAAAAGTGCTAACGTAAAATGCCATTGGCAAA
The DNA here is from genome assembly GCF_947497695.1 of uncultured Polaribacter sp. GTDB lineage: Bacteria > Bacteroidota > Bacteroidia > Flavobacteriales > Flavobacteriaceae > Polaribacter. The sequence goes on from NZ_CANMHM010000001.1 coordinate 565,983, forward strand.
TCAAAAGACACCCAATCGTCTCTTTCCATGCTTATAACATAGGCACTTGTTAAACCTGCAAAAAACATTACCATACTAATCATAGAAATCCATAACATTGGTTTTCCAGATTTTTTCTTCCCTATTTTTAATTCTGCTTCTACTAATTCTGCTTGTGTCATCTTTAAATTTGCTTTTAGCTGTTTATATTTAGCTATTTGCTACTCTTTCTTTTTTGTTTTTAAACCACTGAATAATTAGTGTAAAAACTTATCTACTACATATATTATTGGCACTAAAGTGATAAATAAAATACTTGACAACATTAATTTTCTAGCATCTGTATTTTCTTCACTTTTATGTAATTTAATTCCAAAATACAACATATATATCCCTAATAAAGCCACAATTACAGCAGTTATTGGATGTATATAAAATGCACCAGATACTTTTAAAACAGGTGCAATAGATACTAAAATCATTATGATGGTATAAAAAATAATTTGTTTTACTGCCCCTTTGTCTTTTGTATTCATTGGTAACATATTAAAACCTACTTTTTTATACTCTTCATCTTGTAACCAACCAATTGCCCAAAAGTGAGGGAATTGCCAAAAAAACTGAATCATAAATAAAAAACCTGCTTCGATACCAAATTGATTGGTTGCTGCAACCCAACCCAACATAAAAGGAATTGCACCAGGAATTGCACCTACAAAAACGGCTAAAGGAGTAACTGGTTTTAATGGTGTGTAAACACTAGTATATAGAAAAATAGAAATTGCGCCAAACAAAGCTGTTTTTGGGTTAATGCTATATAAAATAGCAAGCCCTAAAACTGTAAATAAAATAGCTATAAAAAGAGCTGTATTTACAGACATTCTCCCTGTTGGCAAAGGTCTGTTTTGAGTACGTTTCATTATAGCATCTGTATCTTTTTCTATAATTTGATTATAGGCATTAGAGGCACCAACCATAAAAAAACCTCCAATTCCTAACAAAACCAAGGTAAAATAGTTTACAGTGTCTACAGCCAATAAGTAACCAGTAACAGAAGTAAATACCACACTTAAAGACAAACCAACTTTTGTAAGTTGTTTAAAGTCTGTAAACATAGTTTTCATAGATGTTGCTTTCTCTGTAGTTAATGTTGCTGCCATTGTAAAAAATAATATGCAAAGATATTTGATAATTATGACTTTACCATATTTTTTAGATGGCTTTTGTAGTAAAATAAAAAAACCCACTCAATAAATTGAGTGGGAAAATTGCTATGAAAAAGAAAAAGTGTGACTGGTAAACCAAATCACACTTCAAATGTATAAAGAATATTTATAATATCTCTTAAAAAAGTATTAAAATTTAAAAATCAAAATACCAATTAAACAAATCTGCTCTTATACCTACTGAAAACCAGGTGTTTGTGCCTGAAGGATTATTTGTTAAATTTGTCTCAGATGAAAAGTCTCTGAGTGATAAACTAGCAAATAAGTTTGTATTGGTAGATGGGTTAACCAAATAATTGGCTTGTACATTAGCAATAAAAACATTTGCTGTATTTCCTTGACCCAACTCAATACCTGTATCACTTAGGCGATTATCGTAAGATTGATAAATATCACCACCATAACTTACTACTTGATCATTAAAATCAAAACCTTTTTTACCCATTACTACTTTAGCACTTCCGCTCCATCTGTCTTTTTTATATCTAACAACTGCAATTGCTTCCCAGAAGTTAGCTCCCCATAAATGTGCAAGAGGCTGACTGTAATTACCATAATTTAAAATAGGCGATTTATGTGCAAATGTATAAGGACGAGCTCTATTGTATTCTAATTGTAAAAATAAATCCTTTACATTAAAGGCATCAAAATATTTTGTACCTAATTGATAGGCAAATTTGTGTTTCCAATCTGTCATATCACTAAAATTATTAACAGAAAATTCATCTATTACTAATTGAGAGTATAAAGAAATGTTGTTTGTTAATTTATATTTACCTGTTAAACCTATAATTGCATTTCCTGCGTCTTCTCCTCTACTAAACTCTAAATATCTATAAAATAAAACAGGATTTAAAAAACCTGCATCAATACCATTTTCTCCAGCAGAAACTGCAGTTTCAAAAAGACCTAAATTTAGTTTGTCTGTTACATTAATACTTAAATAATGAGCAGCTATATATTTTCTTGCATGTTCATTTGGGTCTGATGCAGAGGATATAGAAGGTTCTGTATTCCACATCCAAATATTAGTGTATTGAAATTTCCATAAATCTACCTTCATTTTTAAATAGGTAGTTGGTGATGAAACATCAGACAAAATAAAAGATCTATATCCATCTCCAATAAAGTTTTTTCCGTTTCCAAATTGAAATTGCATATACTTGTTTGGGGTATATCCTAAATAAGCTTCAGCAACAGGGTAATCATGACCATCTGTTTTAAATCCTTTTGTTTTTCCTCTTCCAGGAACTAATCCTTCAGAATTTTTAGGTTTAAAGTTTGCTGCAGGATTGGTAATGTAATTATTTACATATTCTGCAAACCTACCTTGACTTTCATAGTAGGTAGTAGAAAACGAAAAATTACCTCCAATTTCTCCATTCACATTTATAATTCTAGAATTATTATATGTATAAGGTATATCAGAATTATCTTTTCCTAATTGAACATCAAACAAAACATCTACTGTAAACCAATAATCTTCTTTTTTTACTTCTAATAAATGTTCATTCCAAACTTTTTTGCCTAACCATGTATTTTTATTCGGCTTTAAAAGCTTATTTTTTTCTTCTGTTAAATTATAATGTTCATTAATAGCATTGTAAGTATAAGGTTTAGAAGCTGTATGTGTTCCTTTTGCTTTGTGCAAAGCAAATTCATAATCTACATAATTTCTATGCACAAAAGGAATATTTAATTGACTAGTATGTTCTGAAAAAGTAGCCTCTGCTATTTTATTTTTTTCTACTACTTCTATTAAACTTTCTGTTTTTACTTTTTTTACAGGTTTTTTTGCTTCTTCTTTTACAATATCATTTGCAAGTTCTTCTTTTGTAATTGGAAATGAAATAGGCAGTTCAAACTTCATTTCTATTGGATGATTATTGTACCAACCAGGTGTAATTTTAGGCAATTTAGTAAACGCTCTTTTTACTTCTTCTTTTACTTGCTCAAAAGCAGTATCTACATATATTAACCTAAATTCTCCTTCTTTAGTAACTACAAAAACAGTATTTGCTGTTCCTTTAAAGTTTTCACTTTCTACAATTGTAGGAGTTTTAAATTCATCAAAAAAAAGTTTTTTTGATGTTTTATAAAAACAGTCTTTTTCAGAGGCAGAATCTGCTTCTTTACAATTATCGAAAACTGGGTATTTTTCTATTTGTGCAAAAAATATTGAAGGAAATAATAAAACTAGAAATAAGTGTTTTTTAATCATGTTATAATTTTATAACGCTGTTATTTTTTAATTGATATTTTTGATGACTCTCTTTGCAAGTTGCAATTCCGTTTTCGTTAAAGGCTAATCGATGACCAAATTCACCTACCCAACCAATTTGTTTAGATGGATTACCAACAACCAATGCATAAGGTAAAACCTCTTTAGTAACTACAGCTCCTGCACCAATAAACGCAAATTCGCCAATAGTATTGCCACAAACAATAGTTGCATTGGCTCCAATACTTGCTCCTTTTTTTACCAATGTTTTTTGATATTCATTTTTTCTTTTAATAGCACTTCTTGGGTTTATAACGTTTGTAAAAACCATAGAAGGACCTAAAAAAACATCATCTTCACAAATTACACCTGTATAAATAGAAACGTTGTTTTGTACTTTTACATTTTTGCCTAAAATTACTTGGGAAGAAACTACCACATTCTGACCAATATTACACTGCTCCCCAATAACACAATTAGACATAATATGACTAAAATGCCAAATTTTAGTATCTTTTCCAATACTGCAATTGTTGTCGATTACAGCAGTTTCATGTGCAAAAAAATCTTTCAAAATTAGGTTTATGAATTTGAGTTACATTAATACCGTCTATGCAAAACTACAATTATTTCTTTGTTAATGCAGTAAGTTCAATTATGCAGTTATAAACATATTATCAATTCAAAAAAAAGTTTATCTTTTATTTAAACGATAAAAACAGCTGTAAATAAAATATCCAACCATAAAGGTTGGATGTCAATACTATTCTACTCTAAAAGATATTGGTAATGCATATCTTACTTTTACGGGTTTATTTCCTTGTATTCCTGGAGTAAATTTAGGTAGCTTTTTAATAAGTGTTTGTGTTTCTTTGTCTAATTTTTTGTGAGGTGATTTAATTTTAATATCTACAACATTGCCTTTATCATCAATTAAAAATTGCGAATAAATTCTATGAATGCCTGAATGCAACCCTAATTCATTTGCTAAATTAACATCAAAATTACGTTGTACAAATTGTTTCATCTTTTTATCAAAACAAATTTTATTTTGTTTTTTTGATAAACCTTCACATCCTTTAAAAATTGGTGCGTTTTCTATGCTAATAAAATCAACATCTTCAACTATCTTATCAGGTACTTTTATTTCAACCACATCATTTATATCAATAATAACAGGAATTTCTGAAGGATCAACATCAACAACCTTTTCTATGATATCATTATTTCCTTTTACAACCTCATCAACAATAAATATTTGGTCTTTTACAATTGATGCTTTTGGAATAATTTTAACTTCTTTAGTAAAAAGAATTTCTGTAGTGGGTTCTATATAAACTATTTTAGATTCATCATTGAAATTACAACTGATAACAGTTTTCTGTTCGGTTTCGTGTTCTAGCGTTACATAAACAACAAAAAGGACTAAAACTAACCCTAACTGCATAAAAATATTTGAGAATTTTTCTAATTGTTTGTTAGGTAATTTTTTTAAATTTTTCATAATTAGGCTGTTTTTATATGTTAAGACTTTGTTAAACCAAAGAACATGCCATAAAAATATCTAATTAATCTTAGTTGTAAAGTTTCTTGTTTTAAAAACCTTTTTGTCAATTTGTATTCAGGGCAAACTCATACTTTTAAATTTCCACGAATTTTTAATCCTCAATGATGTTGAATACTTATTTTCATCTTTAATTTCGCAAATAAAAACCTTTGGTTTTCTAAATTTGCGAAATAATTTTAGACCAAATCATAAAATAATTCGTGAATTCGTGGCAAAATTTTAGAGTTTATCATTTTTTAAAAAGTGTGTGTTTTCCCTAAATTGTTATTGTCTTGTTTCCTGTTTCCTAAAGCCATAAATTAGTACCAGTAAAATCATCAAAAAATTACTCAATACTTTCTAAAACTCGTTTTAAAAACTCATTTTCATCAAAGTTTTTTAATCCAAAACGTACAATTACCATTTCTTGATCTGGTAAAACATAGATTCTTTGTCCTTGAAAACCATCGGCAAAATACATGTTTTTAGGTACATCTTTCAATTCTTTTTTTGTATTCAGCCAAAACTGTGCTCCATAAGTTCCGTTAGAACCTTTTGATGGAGTAGTAATATAATTTACCCAATCTTTGGTAAATAATTGATCTCCATTCCAATTTCCATTGTGCAAGTATAAAAGTCCAAATTTACCCCAATCTCTAGCAGTTGCCCAAGAATAAGAAGAACCTACGTAATTACCACTTAAATCGGCTTCTAAAATCATTGAGTTCATTCCTATTCTGTCAATCAAATCACTATACCAAAAATCTAAATATTCTTGATGCGTTTTAAAGTGATTTCTTAAAATACCAGATAATAAATTGGTTGTTCCAGATGAATAGTTAAACATTTCATTGGGTTTGCCAACCAAAGGTTTGTTTTCTTGCATTTTAGTCATATCTCTTTCTAAAAAGAGCATTTTGGTAACGTCAGAAATTTCATCATAATTTTCATCCCATTCTAAACCAGAATTCATTTGTAGTAAATTATTGATAGTAATTTGCTTACGTTCATCATTCTGCCAAGAGGCAATTGGCGCTAAATCTTGTACATTTATTTTATGTTGATGTTGTAAAACTCCAAAAACAGTACTTAAAATACTTTTGGTCATAGACCAACCTAAAATTTTAGATTTTTTACTAAAACCAGCTGCATATTTTTCTGATATAATTTGATCTTTATAAATAACAACAACTGCTCTTGTTTGGTTTATTGAATCAAACAAAAAATCTACCGACTTCTTTAATTTTTGATAATTTACATTCGCAAAAACAGTGTCTTTTTGTGGTAAATTTCCATAAGGATAAGCAGCAGAATTATCTAATTGAACTCTTTTAGGAGTTAAATAAGTAGCAGTTTCATCTTCCTTTTCTAAGGTTAAAACAGCTCCTAATCCTTTTCTAATAATTGCTTTTCTGGTTAATAATCCTAAAACAGATGAAGTTGCGGTTTGTTGTTTTGTATCAATTTTATTGGAAGCTAAATTAACTGGAGGAAAATTATTGTCTGTACTATCTGTAAATGCCAAAGTTCTATCAGCTATAAAAACAGAAGAAGCAGTATTTTTTGCAGAATACCCAGCCAAAAGATTTAATTTTGGATAATTAAAAACAACTGCAATTATAATAACAACTAATAGTAAAAAGAGAATTCGTTTGATAATTTTCATCAGAAATAGATTTTTGTAACGTAAAAATAAGAAATTCATATTGAGTTTATTACCTCTTTAAAAAAGCAACGTTTATCTTTGCACTTTAAATTGATTTTATATGATGAATGTTGATAAAATTCGAGCAGATTTCCCAGTTCTAAAAAGAACAGTTCATGGCAAACCTTTGGTTTATTTTGATAATGCTGCCACTTCACAAACGCCACAAATTGTTATTGATGCTATTGTAGATTATTACAGCAATTACAATGCAAATATTCATAGAGGTGTGCATACTTTAAGTCAGGAAGCAACTGATAAGTACGAAGAAGCACGTATTAAAATTCAGCATCATTTTAATGCCAAAGAAGCTTATGAGATTATTTTAACCTCTGGTACAACAGATAGTATTAATATGGTTGCTGCAGGTTTTGCTTCGCTTTTAAATAAAGACGATGAAATTATCGTCTCTGCTTTAGAACATCATTCTAATATTGTGCCTTGGCAAATGTTGTGCGAAAAAACAGGAGCTATTTTAAAGGTAATTCCAATGAAATTGGATGGCTCTTTAGATATGGATACTTACCATAAATTGGTAAATAAAAAAACAAAATTGGTTTTTTGCAATCATGTTTCTAATGCTTTAGGAACTATAAATCCTATTGAAGAAATTATAGAAGTTGCACATAAAGTAAATGCAGCTGTTTTAATAGATGGAGCACAAGCAACCCCTCATATAAAACCAGATGTTCAGGCTTTAGATGTAGATTTTTATGTAGCATCAGCTCATAAATTATGTGGGCCAACTGGCGTTGGATTATTATATGGAAAACAAGAATGGTTAGAAAAACTACCTCCTTACCAAGGAGGAGGAGAAATGATAGCCACTGTTTCGTTTGAGAAAACAACCTATGCAGGCTTGCCCCATAAATTTGAAGCAGGAACTCCAAATATTTGTGGAGGAATCGCTTTTGGTGTTGCTATTGATTATCTAAACTCTGTAGGTTTTGACAACATAGCATCTTATGAACACGAACTTTTAGAATATGGTACACAAGAGCTTTTAAAGATAGAAGGTTTAAAAATCTATGGAACATCTAAAGAAAAAACAGCGGTCATATCTTTTAATGTCAATGAAATTCATCCTTATGATATTGGTTCAATTTTAGATAAATTAGGCATTGCTGTAAGAACAGGTCATCATTGTGCACAACCCATTATGGATTTCTTTCAAATACCTGGAACTATAAGAGCATCTTTTTCTTTTTACAATACAAAAGACGAAATTGATGTTTTGGTAGCTGGTTTAAAAAGAGCTGTAATGATGTTGTCTTAAAATGGATTAAAGTTATTTTATCATTGAGAAGAATATTTATGATTTCTTTCCTGATAAAATTATATAAAACAAAAAAAGGTTGCATATCTATGCAACCTTTTTTTGTTATTAAATTCTATAAATTATTATCTAAGTGCTGGAGAATAATTTGTAGGGTAATCAACTGCTTTTGCTAAACCATTGGTAGCTGTCGTAAAATTAGAACCAAATTCTGCATCTATGGCACCTAAAATTTTATTAGCCATTAGTGCATAACCTCTACTCGTTAAATGTATACCATCTAAACTAATTAAACCACCAGTAACTAAGTTGGTTGTCATTAAACCATCATCAAACATTAGACCTGTTGTAGACGCTTCAGTTAATATGCTATTTAAATCTACTAAGGCAACATTTGGATTTGCACTAGCAACTGCTGTTATAGTTGTATTGTAAGCATCTGTAGCTGTTTTTATTAAAGCTTGTTCTTGTGGCGTTAAAACCCATTTATCTGCTAATGGAAGTGTAATTCCTTCTGCAGAAAATTGCCCTGCTAAAGTTTGTGGCAAAAGACCTCCACTTAACGTTATTAAATTTCCTACATGAGTTGTATTAACGGTCCCTATAACGCTACTACTAGGTAAAACAAATAAATCGTTAGCAGTTGCAGCTCTTGCTTTACCATATTGTTGCCCTAACAAGCCAGCAACTAAAGGTGCTGCTGCTGCTGGTAAACCTAAAGTTTGTTGGACAAAAGTAGCAAAAGTAGCACTTGTAGCTAAAGTATTTGTAATTGGTGTTGTTAAATCTGTTGCATCTTCATCATATATAACCACAGGATTTGTTACAGTTGTAGAAAAAACGATAGAACGTTCTGGTTGTCCTGCACCAGCATATATTTGATTTACTGCTGCAAATACAGAGTTTAATAGAGGAATTTGAGCTTTAAATGCTGGTCCTGTAACTGCATCATTTGGATCTAAAGGATTATATGGCACCGATGTAAAATGAGCTAAATCTGTAATATATGGTACATTTGCTACCACACCTTTCACATTATTTGTTCCATTTGCTGTTAAAGCATTAACCATGTTAGAAAATACAGATGCAAATACATCAACATTTGTAATGTCGTTACCTCTATAATCTGAAGGACTAACTGTGTTATCTGATTGATAGATAGCATTAGCAGCAGGAACTGCAGCACAAAAAGGTGTTGCTTCAACCGCAGAATTATAACCTCCTGAAGTTGCAAAACTTAAAACATCATTTCCTCCTATTTCAGACAATGTAAAGAAAGTTGGTGCTTGAGCTACTGCGTCTCCTAAAACGGTAGCTGTTGCACTTGTAGCCATTCTAGCATAATATGGGTTTGCCAATTGGCAAGGAACTCCTGCTAAATTTCCAAAACCAGGTGCAACTAAATGAAAACTTTTTGCTCCCGGAATTCCGTAATTATTAAAACCACCAGTAAGCACTGTTGTGCCTTCTGTAGTTGGTGTTGCAGATAAACGTACAGGTCCAGCTCCATTAAAAAAAAGTCTTGGTGCTTGTATCACTGTACTTCCTCCAAAAGCCATCCCTCCAATATTATCATTCATTAAAGGTTGTTTAAAAGTATTTGCTACCCCAAATTTACTTGCTAAAATACTTGGGAAAGAGTTTTCTTGGGCAGCTTTAAATAAAGCACCATCTGTAAAACCAGATGTAAAGGAAGCTCCAATTGCTACATAGTTAGAAAAATCTAATCCACTTGTATTTAAAGCTACTTGTGTTTCAGCTGGGTTTGTAATTGTATCTAAGTCATTGTTTACATCACAAGACACAAAGCCTAATGATAAAAGAAACAATCCTATATTTTTATAATTTTTCATAAAGTATTGTGTATGTATTATTAGTTATTAATTGTCCAAGCAAGGTAATATTGAGACCCAATTGCTCCTACTCCAGGTGCACTTCTAAATTCTTTTCCTGATAAATTTGCACCACCTAATTTAAATACCGATTTAATTGCTGGAACAGAATAGTTAACTTGAGCATCAAAAACAGTTCTTTCTTCTACAATACCATCTACAAAAGATGATTCCCAATAGAATTCATCTTGCCATCTTGCATTTAGATTAAAACCAAAGTTTTTGAATAAATTTGCTTTACCAAATTGTAATTTAAATTTATTTTCTGGGGTATTAAAACCTGCTTCAAATTCTGGGTCTGAAGTCTGATCAAAATCAAACTTTGCATAAGTATAATTAATACCTAAATCAAAATCATTAAAGATTTTAGTATTCAATCCTAAAGAAGCTCCATAAGAACTAATATCAGAATCTGTATTGGTGTATACCTGTACTACTTTTAATTGATTGTTGCTACCACGAGCTAACACATTTTTATTAGCAATAAAATCTTCATATTGGTTATAATAAGCACTAAAATCTACAGTAATTCTAGAGTTTCCTGTTGGAATTAAACCACGATAACCAACTTCATAAGCTGTTACTTTTTCTGGTTTTACAATATCAATATCTATTGATGCTGTTCCTCCACTTGCAATTGAGAAAGCATTTTCATAAGCGTCTCTTATTAATAATGAATGTTCAGTACCACTGTCATCTAAATATGCAATTCTTTTATCTAAATTATCTGGTGCAGAACCTACCAATATTGCAGCACCTGCATCTAAACCTATGTATTGATCTTGAGTAGTAGGGTTTCTAAAACCTGTTTGGAATGACACTCTAAAATTATCATTTTTGTTTTCTCCTGCAGCAAATGCTAAAGAGACTCTTGGGGAGAAATTCCCTTCAAAATTTTGTGCCTTGTCATAACGCACAGAAGTTGTTAATTTTAAGCGATCCTCTTCTAAAAATTTCTTTTGTAATTGAGTATAAACACCATATTCATCATAATCAATAGGGCCATCAGCATCTGTAAAAATATTTCCAAAAGAATTTAAAGAATATCTTCTGTAAGAGGCTCCTACTTGAATTTCAGCAAAATTAATCATTTCTTTAAAATTATAATTTAAATCACCATGATATAGCTTTGTTTCATCCTCAAACTTTGCTCCGGTTAAAAGGTTTGAGTCGTTAGTAACTTGATTAAAAGCAGCTTTAAAGCCATCAGAACCTGGTAGTAAACGATTTCTATCTGCAAAAGCTCTAGCTGCAGTATGTTTTTCTGCTTCTGTGGCAGCTGTAGATGTTAAATATGCACCTGCATACTCTCTAAACCAGTTTTGATTACTACTCCATATATTATTAATATTTAAAGCTGCGAATAAAGAATTGTAAGAATCCCCTGCATTTTCACTAGTGGTGTATCCTCTAACCATAAAGTTTTTACCTTTCAACTCTAACTTATGCTGTTGTAACGTAAAGTCATTAATAGCGTATCTTTGTGCTCCTTGGTAAATAGTATTACCGCTACCAAATTTAGAGTTCCAAATTACTTCTAAACGATCATCTCCCCAAGGTCTGTAATGTAAAGCTCCATTTAATTTTGTGCTTTTTGCACTATAATCTAATAAATCTACTTCATCATACCCTGTTCTACTAACAGTACCAATTGCACCAATTGCATCTGTAGAAGCTACGTCTCCATAAACATTTACACCGTTATAATTTTTATCTGAAGCTCTATTGCCAGGAGCATATATTGCTCCTCTTATAGACTCTGTAGTGTTTCTATAATCTGTAGCATGCCATTCTGTACCATCTAAATAAGAAAAGGTTGCTTTTGCTGCAAATTTGTCTGAAAAAGCATGTGCTACTCTAACATCAAATTGGGTAACAGGATTATCTCCTCCAGCTTCTTGACTTGTAATACCTGTTTTATTTGAGAAGCTTACTCCTTGATGATCAAAAGGATTTTTACTTGTCATAAACATAATTCCGTTAAACGCATTTGCACCATATAATGCAGAAGAAGCTCCTGGCAACAATTCAACAGTATTTACATCTAAATCAGACATACCTAATAAGTTACCAATCGCAAAGTTTAATGCTGGTGAAGAATTATCCATGCCATCTACTAGTTGCATAAAACGTGTATTTGCAAATGTTGCAAAACCACGTGTATTTACAGATTTAAAGGTTAAACTACTTGTATTTACATCTACCCCTTTTAAGTTTTCTAAACCTTCATAAAAAGAAGGAGAAGTGGTGTTTTTGATTTCTCTTGCGTCCATTCTTTCAATAGTTACAGGAGACTCCATAACACGCTCTGGTGTTCTAGAAGCAGAAACTACAATTTCATCTAAAAAAGTGGCATTTTCTTCTAAACTAGCAACAACTTTTTGGTTGTTTTTTGTGATTTTAACTTTTTTTGTTTCATATCCTAATACAGATATTTCTATTGTAAAAGGAGGTGTGTCTGAAACTTTTAAGACAAAATTTCCATCGAAATCTGTTGTAGTTCCTACAGCTTTGTTTTCAATTTTAATGTTGGCTCCAGGAATCAATTCTCCTGATTTTGCATCATTAACAGTACCTGTTATAGTGGTTTGTGCAACCATAGCAAAGCTGCTAATAGCGATACATGCAGTTAATAAAATTTTTTTTATCATAATTTGAATTAATTTGTTAAGTATATGCAAAATACAATTTTTTTTGAATAATTTAATAAAACATTAACTATTTTATGTTTTTAGCAATATTGACACCTAAAAATTATCATATTTAAATTAAAAAACAACATTGTTTTCTCATCAATAAAAAGAGTAGTTATTGTACATTTGTAATTACTTTTTTAATTTTAATTTTACTTGAATACAATTCTTAATATTTCTAATTTTTCTTCTTCAGAAAAGACATTTGTTACCATTGGTACTTTTGATGGTGTTCATTTTGGGCATCAAAAAATTATTGAAAAGTTGGTGTTAGAAGCTAAAAAATCGCATAGAAAATCGGTTTTACTTACTTTTTTTCCTCATCCAAGAATGGTATTGCAAAAAGACGCTAAAATAGAGTTGATAAATACTATTGAAGAACGTAAGCATTTGTTAGCAAAAACAGGTTTAGATTATTTAATTATCCACCCTTTTAGTAAAGATTTTTCTAGAACAACTGCCCTTGAATTTGTGCGAGATATTTTGGTAAATAAACTCAATATTTCTAAATTAATTATTGGTTACGATCATCATTTTGGGAAGAATAGAGAAGGAAATATCACACAATTAACAGAATACAGCCATTTATATGATTTTGTGGTTGAAGAAATTCCGGCGCAAGATATTGATGATGTTTCTGTAAGTTCTACAAAAATTAGACGTGCGCTAGCTTCTGGAAATTTAAAAACGGCCAACAATTATTTAGGGTATCATTTTATGCTTTCTGGCATTGTTGTAAATGGCAAACAATTGGGAGGTAAAATTGGGTTTCCTACAGCAAATATTGATGTTAAAGAAGCGTATAAACTAATTCCTAAAACGGGCGTTTATGTTGTAAAAGCTACAATTGACAAAAAAGTGGTTTTTGGTATGATGAATATTGGAAATAGACCTACTGTTAATGGACATAATCAAACGATAGAAGTCCATTTTTTTGATTTTAACCAAGATTTGTACAATCAAAATTTAACCATAGAACTACTTTATTTTTTGCGTGATGAAGTAAAATTTGCTTCTGTTGATACTTTAGTGCTTCAATTGAAAAGTGATGAAAAAACTGCTAGAGTTTATATAGAAAAAAATAGTCCTTTTTAATTCCTCAAAAGCGAAAACGTTTTTGTGTTCTCTTGTTTATGCGACTTCTTACTTTGTTCGAAGTGACAATTGCTATGGTTTTGTTTGATTTACATTAATACTTTTACACATAATTTAATTTTATACAGTTTTGTCTTTTCGACCTTTTGGGAGAAATCACATAAAGTTGCTCTATTTTGTATTCTCTTCTTTATGCGACTTCTTACTTTGTTCGAAGTGACAATTGCTGTGGTTTTGTTTGATTTACATTAATAATTTTACACATAATTTAATTTTATACAGTTTTGTCTTTTCGACCTTTTGGGAGAAATCACATAAAGTTGCTCTATTTT
>NZ_CANMHM010000002.1 GCF_947497695.1 uncultured Polaribacter sp.
TCGTATTTTAGACATAGACAAATGATAGAAAACCCCGTTTTTTGAGTGTAGAGCTCGTTTTCGGGGTTTTGTTTTATCTAAAATACAACTTATTTAATTGATAAACAAGTATTTATATACTTATGAAAGTGCCTCTTGAATAAATACTCGATCATAAAATCTGTGTCTTTAGTACTTTAACTTTAAAAATTACGAATTCCTGGTACTATTTTAATATTGTAATTTGTTTTGTCTTTCCCCCATTTTAACACAATTAATTTTTGAGTTTTTTCATCCCAAATAAAATCTGAAGGGTTTGAATCTTTTGTTGTTTTATAAACTTCTAAACCTACATTTTTTAACGGATTGTAATACATCACAAAATCGTTGTTGATAATGACAGAAAAACCATCTGGATAATGCCTATTTTGCCCAATAAATATTTTTGATGCACCTTTGCTATTATCAGAAATTATATTTAAGTCTAATTCTCTTTTAGCAAAGTTGAATAAAAATGATTGAATATCTCCTGCAATTTCTTGTGGAAAAGGTCTTGAAATTACATCTGTAATATATTTACGTTCTACAGTTCCTGCATCTGTTTTATCACTAAAAATAGACCAAGTAGAAGGACCACCTGCTAAAAAGTTTTGCATAGTTCTGTTACCTAAAAACCAAGCTTTTATGGTTCCAACTCCCATTTTATCGAAAACTTCTGCTGTTTTAATATATAGTTTTCTGTACTCTAACTGCCCTAATTTACCAACCAATGTTGTGTCTGTAGTAGCAAAAGTTGGAAAACCCCACTCACCTATTAAAATTGGTGCCTTCATCATAGTAGATTCTTTATCAAACCGATTCATGTTTTTCTCTATAAAATCTATATTATTCTGATAAATATGTGGTGCAAAAACAATGTTTTTTCTGTTAATTGGCGATGTAATTTCTGCATATTGATTGTTATCTATCTTTTCTCCTTTGTTCATAAAAATAGACTGAATCAAGATTAATTTGTCAGCATTAATTTTCTGACTTTCATCTATAATCCTTTGATATAAAGGAATTAGATATGTATCTGTTAAATCTTTATAAGAAATCTCCATTTCTAATTTTCTAGGTTCGTTTACAATATCATATCCTAAAACATAAGATTCATTGACATACCTATTCCAAATTACTTTCCAAGCATCAATATAGGTTTTGTGCATTTTATCTCTTTTATTCTCCCAAAATTCTTCCCATTTTAGTTTATCAACCCCATAAACTGTCATTTTAAAAACCGTTTTTATGCCATGATTTTTACCTAAAGCAACTAAGGTATCCAATTTAGCAAGATATTTAGGTTCTAATTTCCCTCCAGGAAAACTACTTAGTTTACCTAATTCTAAACGAATTACTTGATGGTTAGCTCCCATTCTAACCTGTCTTGCATAATCATCACTATTAAAAAAAACTTCACCTGCATGATCGTTTGTGTTAATTACAAAACCTCTTGGTATAATGTGCCTTCCTTGTGCATCTCTTAAACCGTGTTTAACTTGAGAAAAACTATTTATTGCTACTAAAATAAAAAGGAATACTAATATTTTTTTTGATGAATTCATTTGAGTAATTTTATTAAAAATAAGGTAAAATTGATTCTTAAGTATCCTGTTGAATACTGATTTAAATTCTTACATAAATAGAGCTTTTTAATGATTATAAAAAAAAAGCCGAAAGAAACTAATTTCTTTCGGCTTTATAATTAAACAAATCAATTTAAATTAAAAATCTTAACGATATCCATTATTGGTTGGATCTGATGTTAATAAATTTGGATTTAACTGTATTTCATTTAATGGTATTGGTAACAAAACATGATTGTCCTTAATATTTAAATTAGGAGTATAAGTTTTGAATTCTGCATTACGAACAACATCTAAATAAATGCCCCATCTAATCAAATCTAATCTTCTTGTTGCCTCTGCAGCTAACTCCCATTTACGTTCATCATAAATTGCTTCTCTAAAGTCTGTTTGACTTAAACCATCTATAGCCTCAGCTTCTCCTTGAGTTGCATAAGCACGTTCTCTTATTTTTCTAATATACTCAAAAGCATCATTAGGATTTCCTCCTGGGCGTTCATTTTCACACTCTGCTGCCATTAAATGAACATCTGCTAAACGAAATACAATTCTATTATCTCCGTGATTAAAACGAGGAGATGTTTCAAAATTAAGATTCATAAACTTAGGCAAATAAGTATGATTTAATGGAAAACCTGCATAAGAATCCATAATATTTAAAGGTCTTCTTAAGTCGTTAGCAGGAAACTTATTAGCAAAATCTTTAGATGCTATCTGTAGTCCAGTACCATTAAATTCTTGTCCATTAGCCTTTAACGCAGCAATTAAAGGATCTTTATCAGCTGCATTAGCAGGCTCATCTCTTATACGAGGATTAAAAAGACTTGGTCTCCAATAATTATTTCCTGCAAAAGCAGCACCTGGAAATGCTGGCTCAAATTGACCTGTAACATCCCTAGCAAAATCTAATGACCAAATAATTTCTGAATTATATTCATTAGTTGGATCAAATACATCTGCATAAGTTGATAACAAAGTATGAGGAGATTCATTTATAATTTCCAAACATTTATCTAAACCATCTTGCCATCTTTTAGCTTGCATATGTATTTTAGCTTCTATCATAACTGCTGCCCACTTAGATGCTCTACCTCTCTGATCATTTAGTACACTAGGAGGCAAATTATTTTGTGCAAACTCCAAATCATCTAAAACACTTGCTAAAATAATATCTTTACCTGTTCTTCCAAGTTTACTAATCTCTTCTAGAGTTAAAACTTCTGTATAAAATGGTGCATCACCCCAAAGGTTGGTAATATGCCAATAAGCTAGTGCTCTTAGAAATCTAGCATTTGCAACAACATTAGCTTGAACAGCGTCTGAAATAGCAGCGTTACCATCTACTCTATCAATAATCACATTAGCATTTAAAATAACTCTATACAGGTTTTGCCATGTATCTGATACACTCATTTTTTGGTTAGAAGCATCTGCTGTCACCTCATTTAAAGTGTAATTGCCCATTACAGCAAAAATAGGGTGTGTACGATTTGGCTCTATAATATCTACACCATTGTCATACCAATTATCTAGACCTGCTTGTCCGTAAATAGAGTTGTTTTTAATTACAGAGTATATACCTGTAATACCTTGTCTTGCATCAGAATCATTAGCAAAGAAATTTTCTGGAGCAATAATATCTCTTGGGTCTTCCTCTATAAATGATTCACAACCTAAACATGTGAATATCATTAAGGAAATATAAAAAAATAATTTATTTGTTTTCATATTTATATTTTTAAAAAGTTACGTTAAATCCTAAACTCAAAACTCTAGCATTTGGATACTCTCCTCTAGAAAATCCTTGAGCTAGATTACCTAAGTCTTGGTTACCAAATGCATTGGTTTCAGGGTCAATCAATCTAAAATCTGAAAATAGTAATAAATTGGTTCCAGATGCATAAATTGACATGTTTTTTACACCTTTCCATCCTATTTCTTCAACTGGTAAATTGTAGGTGAATCTAACATTCTTTAAACGTAAGTGCGAACCATCCTCAACATCATAAGAATTGGGCTGATATGCACCTTCTACAAATCCTGGTCTAGGAATATCAGAAGTTGGGTTCTGAGGCGACCAATAATTAGCAACTTCTGCATATTTTGGAACCTCCCCACGAATGAAAAATCCAGTACGTGATCTTAAATTATAAACTTCATTACCAACAGTACCTTGAATAAAAATACTTAAATCGAAGTTTTTGTATGAAAAATTGTTTTCAAATCCATAAATTAAATCTGGAAAAGGATTTCCTAAAACCTCAAAATCTTCGTTAGATATACTTCCATTTTCATCTAAATCTTTATATCTTGGACCTCCAACAGCGTTTAAAGCTGGATCTTGTCCTGAGGCATCAATTTCTGCTTGACTTTTCCAAGTCCCTAAATACTGTGCACCCATAAATACTGGTGCTGTTTCACCAACTATTAATCTTACATTCCCTGCACCTAAAATCTGATCTACAACTACATCAATAGATTCCTTACCTCCAAGATCTAATATTTTATTTTTATTAGATGATAAGGTTAGCGTAGAGTTCCAATTAAAGTTTTCTTTCTGTATGTTCTTAGAATTAATCAAAAGTTCCCAACCTTTATTTTCTAAAGAACCTACATTTTGCAATTGCTCCGAATAACCTGTTTGTCTTGGTATAGTTACATTTAATAATAAATCTTCTGTTTTTTTAGCATAGTAGTTAAACTCTGTAAATATTCTACCTTGTAAAAACGAAGCCTCTAAAGCCAAATCAAAAGAAGTTGTTGTTTCCCAAATTAAATTAGGATTCGCTGGTCTTCCTAATAAAGCACCAGGAACTTCAATACCATTAGTCGAAGTATTTGCCTCAGAATATTGTGCTAAGGTACTGTATGGGTCTATAGCTTGATTACCAGACTTACCAAAACTTGTTCTTAATTTTAAATTTTGAAAGATATCTTGATTCTCCATAAAAGGCTCTTCAGAAATTTTCCAAGCAGCTGCAATAGATGGATAAAACTCGTATTTATTACCAGGGGCAAACACAGAACTACCGTCACTTCTACCTACTAATGTTAATAAATATTTATCTTTAAAGGTATAATTAAGTCTACCAAAAAAAGAAACAAGTGTTCTTTGATTAAAACCTGAAGTTACTAAGTTTCTTGTAGGAACACTTCCTGTTTGTATAGAGTTAAATGTTGTAGCATCTGTAGTAAAACCAAAAGCTTGAGCTGATGCAGTTTCAGTAACATCTTTTTGAAAAGAAGCACCACCTAAAACCGTGTAACTATGATCTTCTCCTATATCACCAGAATACTGTATTGTATTTTCATTATTCCAATTGATCGTTGATACATTACTTATCTTAGCATTACTATCTCCTGTTAGTAAATCGGGTCTTTGACTAGATGTAAATTCATTTCTTTTTGAATTCGTAACATTAGGATTAAATGTAGAACGTATCGTTAAATTTTCAATAGGGTTATATTCTAAATATATAGTTCCTAACAAATTACTTGCAGTAGTTTCATCTATATCTAATTGTGCAGTGGCAACAGGGTTATTAAATGGATTTCCTGTTACTTCATTAGATCCGTTAAAAGAACCATCAGCATTATAAATAGGTTGTGTAGGTAGTATACCTAAAAGACCTGAATAACCAACTACTCCATTATCTTGTTTAATTCTAGAATAATTAATACGAACTCCTGCTTTTAATTTATCACTTAACTTAAAATCTAAATTAGACCTAAAAATAAATTTTCGTATTCCAGAATTTTCAATTAGACCATCTTGATCGAAAAAATTTAAAGAATTATAGTAACTAACACTTCCATTCTCAGAAGATCCAGCCACAGATACATCTATATTATTGATAGCTGATGGACTCAATAAACGATCGAAAAAATCATTATTTGGATAATCTGATGGATTTCCAGGAAATGGTTCTGCTACACCTCTAAGAATTGCATCTTGATTGGTGTAGTCTATTTGCTGAGCTTGACTTAGAAAGTCTGGCCTTTCAGGTACTAATTGCATACTTGAATACATACCAACACTAACTTGTGGTTTACCTCCACCAACATTATTACCATTTTTTGTAGTTACTAAAATAACTCCATTAGCTCCTCTTGATCCATAAATTGCAATTGATGATGCATCTTTTAAAACCTCAATAGATTTCACATCATTTGCATTAAGGTTGTTAAGGTTGAAGTTTGTACCAACAATAATACCATCAATAACCCAAAGAGGTTCATTACTACCAGTAATTGAATTACCTCCACGTACTCTTATAGAAGTACCAGCACCTGGTGCTCCACTTGTTTGAGTTATCTGTACACCTGCAGCTCTACCTTGTAAAGCTTGATCAACTCTAGAAACTGGTAATTCAGCAACATCTGTAGCACTTACAGTAGAAACAGACCCTGTTAAATCTGATTTACGTTGGGTACCATAACCAATTACAACTACTTCGTCAAGTTTATTGTCTGCGTCTAGACTTATATTGACTGTTTTTTGGTTTCCAACAACAACTTCTTTACTAGAATACCCCACATAAGAAAAAACCAAAGTAGAACCAGAATTTACATTAATGGTGTAGTTACCATCAAAATCTGTACTAGTTCCTTTTGAACTTCCTTTAATTGAAACTGATGCTCCTGGAAGAGGTACGCCCTCTGATGAAACAGTTCCTGTAATTGTTTGAGCATTTGCAATTGTAATCGACGAGATGATTAAAATTGCAAAAAAACAAAGTCTCCTCAAATTGGAGGGAATTTGAAATGTAATTTTTAGATTCATAAAATTTTATGTATTTGATTAATATATCTGCAAAATATTTACTAAAATAATATTGACTATCCTGCTCTATCCTTTTTAAAAAGGAAAATCATAAAAAAACCAAACACCAAACCCTTTAGTTTATTAACAAAAAAAGGGGGTAAAAAAAGATATCAACATGTTAAAAAAACATTAAAAAAAAAAAATTTAAAAAAAAAAAAAAAAAATTAAATTTTTTTATTTTTTTTTAAAAAAAAAAAAAAAAAAAAACAAAAAAAAAAAAAAAAAAAAAAAAAAAAAAAACAAACTAATTGACGATTAAATTTAAAGAAATATCAAAAATTCACTTTTTTAATGATAAACCTTCTTAAAACATAAAAAAAATTAAGTTTAGCACAGTTATAATCTAAGTAACTTACTAGTTTTTCAAATCAATAATTTTACTTGGCTCATAACCTATTCTATGAGCTTTAGTTTTAAGAATAAACTCTTCTTTTTCAATCTTAAACGGTTGTTTATAAACTTGCCAAGATTTTGAATCAACCTCTTTTCCATAAGCTATTTTATATGCTATTGAGGCCCCAATTGTTGATGAACTTAAAAATATTTCTCCATTCTTTATACTTATTTTTGGAGAAGCTGTTGTAGGTTTTGTATCATTTCCATTCCATAGTTTTTTTACCAAATCAGCTTCAGCTAAACTAGGATTATCGTCAATATTAGCTAACCAACGATCCATTTCTGAACTCAATTCTACTAACTTTGCTTTATATTTAGGATTATCAGCCAAATTATTCAGTTCAAAAGGATCATTTTTACAATCAAACAATTCTTCTTTTGGTTTGTTTTCTCTAAACCATTGTTTTTGAATTTCGTTTAATTTCCCTTCATTTTTCAACTTTAATAATTCTTGCATTGCAGGTATTTTTTCTCTGTAAGCTACTGGCAAATAATACCCTTGTTCTGGCTTATAATTTCTAATGTATTTAAAATTCTGACTTCTTACTGCTCTAATTGCATCTGTAAAACCATCAAACCTGTCTGCTGCTGCATGTATAAATTTACGCGGTTTTTTAGATTGATATGCTCCTAAAAAAGCCTGCCCTTGCATATATTCTTTCGGTTTTTCGCCAATTAAAGAAAGTAATGTTGGTGCAAAATCAACAAAACTAATTAATTGATTAAATTTTGTACCTGCGTTTATTTTTTTTGGAAAACGAACAATCATTGGTGTATTTAAACCAGAATCATAAATCAATCTTTTTTCTCTTGGCAAAGGACCTCCATGATCGCCATAAAACATAATAATGGTATTTTCTAATAAACCATCATTTTCTAATTGTTTTAAAACTGCACCCACTTGTTTGTCCATCTCTGCAATATTGTTATACAGTTTCCACATATCTCTTTGAGTAACCTCATTATCAACTAAATAAGGAGGCACTTTAAATTTGGTGTCTTTTGGAATATGAACTGGATTATTTTCTTCTAAAATTCTATTTTTTGAATCTGGCAAACCATTTAGTTTCCATTTGTAATTTCTATCTCCAGATTTGTAATGTCTCGTTTCTATTTGTCTAAAACCATAAGGTTCAAATAAACCAGATTCATGTGTTTCTGTAAAATTAAATATTGAAAAGAAAGGTTGATTATTTGGTCTATTTCTCCAATGTGCATATTTACTACTTTCATTCCAAGCTGTAACTGGTGCTTTAAATTGGTAGTCTTCTTTGTAATTATTAGTACAGTAATAGCCTTTTTGTCTCAACAACTCACTGATCATTTTTACTTGAGCCGGAGGCACAGCCTCATATTTAGGTAAACCTGTTTCTTTAGTATTTGATGTTGTACGCATATGATTTGCACCAATACTAGAAGGGTACATTCCTGTAGCAATTGCAGCTCTACTTGGCGCACAAACTCCAGATGTAGAATACAAATTAGGAAAAATCACACCTTCGTTAGCCAATCTTGTTAAGTTTGGTGTTGCAACTGTATTATCTCCAAAAGGAGGAATGTAAGCACCCATATCTTCAGTTACCAACCAAAGAATATTAAGAGGTGCTATCTGCTTGGTTTCTTTTTTTGAAGATTCGCAATACATAAAAAAAGTAAGAGAAAATAACAAAATTATTAAAATTGGTGAGCTTTTTAGATTCATAATTTTTATTTTAAATGGTATTATGGGTAAACCAAATATAAATGAATCAAGGTTTAATTGAATCCTGTACTGTTATGGCCTTACAGGTTAGCACAGGTTGCTTAACTAATTGAATTATACTATTTTTAAAATCTAATTCTTTTTAACAAATTTTAAATTCATATGAAAAAAACATTTTTTTTAATCTTTATTTCACTTTTTGTTTCTAACTTAATTTTAGCTCAAAAGATAAACCCACCAAAAGGAAGAATTGCTATTGTTGCTGATGGAAATTCTCCAGACCCAGATGATTTAGGAGGAACTACTGTTACTTTAGCTTTATTGCGTTCTGCAGGTTTAGAAAACAGATTGGTACATTATTCTCATAGTTGCGATTTGGTTAGAGATGATAGAATTTCTGAAAGAGCAGAAAGAGAACGTCATCATTTAATGCAATTGGCTTGTGACATGACTGCAAGACGTTGGACAGGTTTTGAAAACCTAACTTTTTATGATGCAATCTGGCAAAAAGAAGCAACCATTAACGATTTGTGTTGGGCAATAAATGCATCAACAAAAAATGACCCTTTATGGATTATTGAAGCTGGTGAACCAGATATTATTGGAATGGCTCTGCAAAAAACTCCGAAAGAAAAACACAAATTTGTAAAAGTAATTACACATCATCCTGCAAATGATAATGCTGGAGATTTTTATACTTGGCAACAGATTTTAGATTTTGATATAGAAGAAGTAAGGATCCCAGACCAAAATATAAAATTAAAAGTGGCTCTTCAAGATTGGGATTGGGCTAAAAATCATACTGACCCGAGAATTCAATTGGTTTGGACTTTTGGAAAAATGGCAGAAGTAGATGATATTGTAAGGTTCCAAAAAGGAAAATGGGATTGTTCTGATGCTGGTATGGTTTTGTATTGGATTACTGGTGCAAATGTAAATAATGGTTTAGCACAAGGTACAGTTGAAGATGTTAAAAATATTTTATTAGATTATATTATTAAGAATCCTGAAAAAGTAAAGCAGAAGAAAAAGAAAAAATAAACCCCATAAAAAGGTCGATTTAATAATTTAAATCGACCTTTTTTTGGTAAAAATTAATTCAAATATTTATTACTTTATTGCGGTATTAACTCGATTAACTTCACTGAATGGGGAGCTAAATCTACTTTTAATGCCAAGTATCCATCTTTTTTACCTACAAGTGCATCATCAACAGTTAATTTCAATTCAGAAAGGGCTTCATATTTAGATAAGTTACTATTTAAAACATTTTTCCATCCATCTTCAAAACGATCAGAAGGTCTGTTTCCATAAATACGCCCGTTTGTTTTTTCTCCAACACCTGCATTTCTAATATCTTTGTATAATTCGTTCATTAGAATACTATTGTCTTTATCTATAGTCCATTCTTTCATTTTCCATTTTTCAGTTCCAGAAATCTGACTTCCTTCTAATTTAGCATAAATGGTTTTAGCGTTTGTACTATTTCTAGTTGTATTATGGTTGTATATTAACACATAAATTTTACCATCTTTAGCAACAGGAATTACCCCAGAAAATCCAGATAAATTTTCTGTTGCAATCATTCTATTACCACCTTCCAATTTTAAAAACATTTCAGTAACACTTCTTCTTCCTGTTGGCAGAGTACTAAATTCTAGCTCTTGTCCCCAATCGTAAATTTCTGTTACATTATACTTGTAAGCTAAAGCTGCAATAGTTGCATACCAACTTGCTCCAACCTCAGAACCATCACTTAAACTTAAACCTCTTACACCATTATCACCTCTTAAAATTCCAAATTCTTGAATATCAAAAGGGATGTTTCTAAATTGCGAATAACTGTTTAATTTATCTCTATAAGGTTTTACTACATTTTCAAACCTAACTTCTTTTTTATCCAATTTCTCATAATAAGAAAGGGCAAAGAAATCCATTTTTGTTCCAATTGCTCCTGTAGCGTAATTGGTACCTTTTGCACAATGGTCTATAATTTCTGTAGTAAATGTTGCTACACCTTCTGTTAATAAGTTACCTGGTCCAACAATAGCATTTGGTATTACTTTTAATACCTCATCTACTGTAATATCATAATGTTTAAAAAAATCATCTTTAGTTCCTCTCCAATGATGAGGCGTATAATTGGGTTCTGTGGCAATTCTAAAACGCCACGTTTTAACCTCAGACATTCCAAATTCATCAACCAAAGATTGTAGATAAGCATTTACATATTGTCTCCAAATTCCATAATCATTAGGTGGTTTAGAATTACCATAAGTATCGTCTACTTTTGGCAAACTCATTTCCCAAGGAACATTATCCAAAACAATTCTTGGCTTAAAACCTGTTAACCTAAAATTTCGTAAACTGGTAATTAATCCACTAAAATCGGTAATAATTTTACCTGAACTATCTACACCTTTATAAAAAGTATTTTTATTATCAGATCTTCCTCCCATCATTCTAACCAAATTGTAACTTTTAACATATGGTTTAATGCTATTAAGGGAGGTTCTAAAGCTAGATCCATTAAATCTAGTTTGATTTATCATTGGCCTAGTAGACCAAAAGTTATAAAACAAACCTTCTGAAGAACCTGTATTTATCGTTGCTATTTTGTTGGCATCAATTCCACTTAAATCTATTACATCTGGATCAACAGGATCCTCTATTGGATCTTCAATAGGATCTTCAAATAAACCTTTTTCATCGATTACCTCATCTTTAGAACAAGAAATAACTGTTATACACATCAACGCAATAACCAATATTAAATGTAATTTGCTACTATATTTTTTCATGAAATGATAAATTTATCAGTCAAATTTAAAAAAGATAAGATTAGCATCTATCCTGCAATGCACTGCATAAATTAGTTTATTTTTTTTAATAAAATATTCTTGTACTCAACTTTCATAGGTGGTCCAACATGTACTTGTACACCTATGTATCCTTTATTGGTTTTATTTTTAGTATCTAAATCAGTAACATCACTCATTAAAACACTATTTACAAAATGCTGCATCTGGTTGCCTTTTACAATAATGTGCATGGTATTCCAGTCGTTATTTTTTACTGAAGCTTTTAATACTGTTTTATCTCCTAAAGAGGCTACTACATTTCTTGTTTGCCAGCAATTTCTTTTTACATTCTTTCTAATATTTGATAATGGAATACTATCAGGCATATTATTAATCACTACTTCCTCTCCAATATAAGCCAAAGTGGTTCGTTTTTTTTCTTCGTAATTTTGACCTGTATATTTGTTTTTTCCGTCGATGTCTGATTGATATCCTCTTAATGCAAAAGCTTTATTTTTAATCTTTTCGCTTCGATAATTCACACCACTATTACCCGATGTAGAAATTCTATAGTCTAATTTTAACTCAAAATTTTCTGGCTGCTCTTTTTCATAAATAACAAAAGAATTTCTTTTTAAAATGGTTTCTGGAGTTACTTCACCAATTAAAATTCCATCTTTTACAGACCAATAGGTCTTATCACCATTCCATCCTTCTAAATTTTTGCCATTAAAAATAGAGTAAAACTCTTTCTTTTTGTTGTCTTGGCAAGAAAGAAAACAAAAGTTAATACTCAATATTGCAATGTAAATTATTTGTTTCATTTTTTAGTCTTTAGTAAGTTTACTTTTCCACCAATTTGCATTGGGTTTAAAATCTTTAGACAATACTTCTAGTCTGTTTTTCTCTAAAGATTGCAATTTTTGAGTTTTGATATTTTCTAATCTTGTTTTTCTTTTATTTTCATCAAATAAAACATCTTCTGTAGGATAATTTGCACCAACTTCTTCTAACCAATTTAGTAATTGATTACTTAACTTTTTGGCAAGTTCTGGATGTTTTTTAACAACATTTAAATGATCTTTTTCTGTAGATGGAAGTTTGAATAATTCTTGACGATTATCTTCCCAATAGTGAATTAATTTCCAACCATTTTGCTGAATGATAGACGAAGGTTCTCCTCCTTGATTTCCATAATGAGGATAATGCCAATACAAAGGTCTATTTTTATTGATGTTTTTTCCTTCTAAAATTGGTTTTAAACTGATGCCATCTATATGTTGTTTTGGTTTTAATGAGATATTGGTCAAATCCAACAAAGTTGGATAAAAATCTGTATGAATTACAGGGAAATCTGTTTCTCTATTACTATTCTCTAACCAAGGCACTTTTATAAAAAAAGGTTCTCTTATACCACCTTCCCATTGATAGCCTTTTCCTCCTCTTAATGGTAAATTACTTGTTGCATAATTATCTCCAGAAGCAACGCCTCCATTATCTGAAGTAAAAACAACAATGGTGTTTTTATCTAAACCATTTTCTTTTAAAGCTGATAAAACAATACCAACTGCAGCATCCATAGTTGCTACCAAACCACCATAAATGGGATTATCTTGCACAACTCTTACTGGTAAAACACGTTCCATTTTATAACCAGATTTTGCAATTCCTAAACTACCTGCTTTATCTCTGTATTTATTCCACTTTAGTTCTGTAGTTTGAATGGGTGCATGTACTGCATAAAAAGATAAAAAAGCAAAAAAGGTACTGTCTTTATTTTGGTTGATAAAATTAACGGTTTCATTTGCCAAACGAAGCGTAAGGTTTTCTCCTTTTTCTTTATCTTTTAGTTTGGGGTTTTTAAAAGGCGAAAAGAATCCTGCTGAAGGTCCACCTCTGTGAAAACCACCTTTATTGATTTCAAATCCGTGATTTTCTGGATACGAACCTTTGTTTCCTAAGTGCCATTTTCCTGCAAAAAAAGTTTTATAACCAGCTGTTTTAAAAGCTTCTGCAATAGTAATATCTTGTTTTGGTAAAGCTTGAACATAGTTTGCTGGCAATAATTTGTCTTGCCTATTTCTTGTTCGCCAAGCTTCACCTGCTTTTGCACCAATCCAATCTGTAATTCCATGACGTGCAGTAAACTTACCAGTCATAATACTGGCTCTTGAAGGACTGCAAACTCTACTTGCAGCATAACCCTGAGTAAATATTGTACTTTGATTTGCCAATTGATCTATATTTGGCGTTTCATAAAATTTACTCCCTGTAATTCCTAAATCATGATAACCTAAATCATCAACAAGAATGAAAAGGATGTTTGGTTTTATTTTCACTTCTTTTTTACAACTAAAAAGAAATATTACTAACAATAAAAAAAAGTGCTTTAAAACCTTAAACAATTTGATTTAAATAAGTTTATATCTTAACTATTTTCTTTACAAAATAATTCTTTTTATCAGCGTTAGAAATAAAATATATTCCTTTTTTTAAATCGCTTATATCAATAGTTTGTGATATAGTATTCATCTTTATTTGACGAACCTTTGCTCCTAAAATATTGTGTATGATTAGTGTACTGTTTTGAGGTAAATTTTTAACCTCTATATTTCCTTCTGTAGGATTTGGATAAATACTGATTGTTGGTTTTGTTACTGAACTTGTTGACAAAGATGCATCAAAACAATCAGATTCTGGATTATTTAGATCATGTGCATTAGAATCAGACAGATTACTTCTTCTTAAAACCATCTTATCCATAAAAAATGAATTTGACCTTGCATCTACCAGTATAGAATAGTTACCAGGAGCATTAAAAGTTGCCCAGATAAATCTAAAAGAATTATGATCATTGGTGTTTGTTACAAAACCCCATTTTCTATCATCAGCAGAATTTATAGGATGTCTATTCATAAAAGCTTTAAAATAACCACCAGTAGTAGAACCTGCAGGGCAGTCTCTATCTGGGTTACTATTACAACTAGGTTTTGGTTCTAAAGCTCCAGATGAAGTTGCACTATTTTGACTAGTTGCATAAAAGTCATCAGCAACTATTTTAAGCCAACCATCATTGTGCTCTCCACCAGAATCACCTTTACCAATACGTCCACGCCACGCAAATCTATAAGTACCTGGATTGTTAATTTTTATATTGTAAGTTATTGGTGCACCAGAAAGAGAACTAAAAGACTCTGCACCATTCCAAAAAATATAATTGATGGTTGCTCCAGATAAATTAGGGTCAGCTTCACTACCAGTTTGCCAATCAGACCCAGCAGGAAAAACACCCGATTCCATTTCTATAGTTAATAAACCATCTTTTTCTTCAAAAGGAAGTGAACCATCACATGTTGCTGTTTGTGCAAATAATTGCATTGAGACAATTGAAAGTATAAAAAGTAAAATGCTTTTTTTCATTATTGTGTTTTTATAAATAGATACAAAACTAAATAAACTTTAATCATATAGTATCCTGTGCTGTATTGATTTTATTTTAAAGTTTTTTGATATTCAATTTTATAATTTCCAGAACCTAAAATTACTTCTTTTTTATCATCATCGTAAGAAGCATCATTTATTTTTAAAGTTTCAAGTTCTTTTTCGTTTAAAATAATTTTAGCCCTTGTGTTAAAAGGTACTTCAAGATTCATAAATAAGTTTCCATTTTCACTTTTCCAATCGTTTTTAATAGTTCCAAAAGGAGTAGGAACTGTAACTGAAGTTGATGTTATTTTCTTAGAAAATTCTGGGTTTACCGTAAATATTTTAAAACCTGGGTTTTCTAAGGTTGATTTAATTCCACCTAAAGATTCAAAGAAATACGCAGAAAAACCACTATGCATTGGGTGATTTAGAGAATTGGTTGGCCCTTCCATTTCTTCCCAAATAAATTGACGTTCTGGCCAAGTAGTAAATCCTGAATTCATTACATAAGTCTGACTTGGAAAATCTGGCGTTGTTAAAATTTGGTATGCCAAATCTGCATGTCCGTTTTCTGTTAAAACTGTGTAAATATATCTGTTTCCGTGAATTCCTGTAGAATGATGTCCTCCTTTAACCTCAACTATATTGTGTACCAAGCCATTTACAACGGATTCTATTGCTGTTTTTGGTACCATTCCAAACTGTAAAGCTTGTACAGTTGCAGTCTGACTTTGATACCATTTGTGTTTTGTATTTGGAATATCAACTAAAAATTCTTTGTTAAACGCTTTTAATAATGCTTCTTTTTCATTTTTCATCTTCGCTTCATAAGCTGCATCATTATTCATTTCTGCGAACTTTTCCATCACTTTTAAAATATCATAAAAATAGGCGTTTGCAGAAATAATTGGATCACATTCCATCACAGAAGGATTTTTACGTCTGTCCCAAAGTGGTGGACACCAATCTCCCATTCCATCTTGCATAATTCCATTTTCGCCTTTAAAATTCAGGTAAAAATCAGTTAACCCTTTCATGGGTTTATAGTACTCCTTTACAATAGCATCATCTCCATAAAATTTATAATTGTACCAAGGCAAATACATAGTTGCAACACCCCAATCTATTTTTGCGTAAGTTGATGTTCTCTTTCCAGGAGCAATCATTGTTGGAACTTGAAATTTTAACTCAGGATTGTTATGCCCTTTTGTTGGTCGCATTTGGGTTTTAATGTCTTCCATGTATTTTTTATAGAAGTCATACATATCATAATTATACAAAGCATATTCGCAAAAAGCATGGGCATCTCCTAACCAACCACATTTTTCTCTGTGAGGACAATCTTCTGGAATTCCGTGTAAATTATCTACAATAGTCCATTTACTTATGCTATGCATTTTATTCAATAATGCATCAGAAGATGTAAAACTTCCTGTTTCTTTAATATCTGTTGCCACCAAAACTGCTTTAATCATAGCTGCATCTGGTTTTTTAGAAATCCCTTTTATTTTGGCATATCTAAATCCGTGATAACTAAATTTAGGTTCCCAAGATTCTACTCCTTCTCCTTTACAAATGTATTTGTAAATTTGTGTCATTCCATTTGCTCCACCACCAGTTGAACCTTTAAAAATATCTTTTCCATTTGTTAATAAAGCCTCTGTTGTAATTACATCAATTAATTGTCCTTTTTTCTCTTCAACGTTTAATTTTACCCAACCTGCAATATTTTGTCCAAAATCTACAATCCATTCTCCATCAGCGCCTTTAAATACTCTTTGAGGTTCTAATTCTTTTAATTTTTTAATTGGTGGAATTTGACTCGCACTTATTTTTTTAATTTTCGGAGATGTTACTTTTACATTACCCCATTTAGTATCATTGTAACCAACTGTGTTCCATTTTCCAATTTCGTGACGAGCATCATAGGTATCACCTCCATAAATATTATTGAATACTATTGGCCCTGTAGACTCTTTCCAGTTTTTATCCGTGTAAAAATCTGCTGATGTACCGTCAGTATAATTTAATTTTACCAAACAACGTACGGTTGGCGGACCGTAAGACACCCCTTTTTTATTTGATTCTGGATCTCGGCTCCAAGAAATATTTTGTCCGTAAAATCCATTTCCTACTATAATTCCAAAGGCATTTTTACCAGATTTTAATTGTTCGGTAATATCATAATTCACATAATAGGCTTGCTTATCATAATTTGAAGGTGCAGGATCTAAAACGTGATCACCCACTTTTTCTCCATTTAAATACAACTCATAATATCCCAATCCGCAAACATATACTTGCGCATCTTCAATTTTTTTATCGATTTCTAATTCGTTTCTAAAATAACTTGCAGGAAAACCATTTACTTTTTTTGCAGGTTGGTTTACCATTCTACCTGTTTTGTAATCTCTAAATTGATAAGGAGAAGTTCTAGTATCTTTATTTAAGGTAATCCATTTAGAATCGCCCCAGTTTTCTTTATTCATCAATGCCATTTGGAAATTTTGAACTTCAGACCAAGATGAAGCATCACCTTTTTCATCCCAAATTTTTACTTTCCAAAAATAAGTTTGCATTGCTTTTAAAGCTGTTCCTTTATATTTTACAAACGTAGATTTGTTAATTTCAGTTTTATCAGAATTCCAAATATCTGCGTCATCTTCATTTAATTTATCTTTAGCTGAGGCTACTAAAATTTGATATGCAGATTGTGATTTATTGAATCCTTCTGCATTAACAATCCAAGAAAAATCGGGTTGTTTATTTTCTATTGCTTTTGGATTTTGTTTTGTGTTTATCAATAATTTCTCAAAAGACATTGATGCTCTTGATGTAGAAACTTGTTTGCAAGAAAAGCAAAGAATTGAGATTACAAAAAGAGAGAATAGCGTTTGTTTTTTTAACATCGTTTATGTTTGAATTAGCAGATTATGGTTTTAAAATTTGATAGATTTTATCTTATTTTACTACAATTTTATGATTAGAAATCCCTTGATCACTTTCTAATTGTAATATATAAATACCTTTTTGTATATTTTCAAAACGGACTTGTTTTTCTGATATAAAACTACCTTTTTGAACTTCCACTCCATTAATTGAGTAAATTCTGTATTGTGCTTTTTCTCCATTGTTTATTTTGATGTTAAAAACACCTTTAGTCGGATTGGGATAAATATTAATTATTTGTTCTTGTACTATTTCTGAAGTAGATAATGTTGCATTACTCAATTCTATAATGTTTATAGAGAATTTAGGCAATGTAATCCCTTCACTTCCTTCACTAATTAAAGCTAACGGATCTGTATCAATACCCATAGCTCTTTCTTCATCCATTTTATTAAATGTAATCGCTTTGTGAGTTACTGTTTCTGTGTAAGCAGCTCCGTCAATATTCACCTTAAATGGTACATCCTGATTACTAAGGTTTACAACAAAAACTGAGGTTTTTCCATCTTTTGTTACTACTCTTGCGTTAACCGCTTTTACACCCTCTACCAAATTTGATACTTCTACATTGCTATCTATTAATGTGGTGTTTTCTAGCGCCAAACGAATGATTTCATAAGCTGAACCAAATAATGTTTTTTCTAAAGGATACTTAATCCTTGGGCGTTCTTTACCACTAGGAGATATATAAGTTTCCCAAACGTAATGAGAGTTTAATTGCCCATTTACACTAAACCAATTAGCACGCTCAAAAACATCTTGATTTTGACTCATAAAAATATAACAATCTACCATTCCTAGAACAGAAACTGCATTTGGGCCACCAGATTTTACACCCCATTCTGTTAACCAAATTGGTTTATTTGGTGCTACTTTATGTGCATAATCGTAAATAGAATTTCCTAAAAATTTTCGAGCTGTAAGTGCAGTACTAAAAGCTTCATCACTATTATTAGAATCATCGGGGTCTGAACCTACATAAGTATGTACTGTAACTGCATCAAAATAAGTCAAATCTTCTGTTAAATCTTTATTCCAGTTAGGGTTTGCCCAACTATCTCTTCTTAATAAAGGAACAGATACTTTTATGTTAGGATCTTTAGCTTTTAAAGCTGCAGACATTGATTTTGCTCTAGCAATATAATCTTCAGTATTTGGTATTATTGAGCTTCTTTGTCCAGGATAAAAATTTTCATTTCCCAATTCTACTACTTTTACCTCAAATCCTCTAGAAATCAAATCATTGTACCTTGCTATGGTTTCTGGGCTTCCATTATTAAAATCTTTATCATCTGCACTCATATTAAATGTCCACATCATATCAAAACCTTTACCTGTTTGTAATTTTCTTGTCGCATTTAAACTTGTAAGTCCATCAATACCTACTTTAATATTATTGGTATCAAATATCTTTATATTGGCTAATAAATCAGGTTTTTTTGTTTTAATCGTTTTATTAACTCCTTGTTCGTATTGAAAAGATTCTTCGCCAAAAAGTCTTGTAACATCTCTTCTCCAATCGTACCAATTTGCCCATAAACCGTGAGGAAATCTTATGGTTATTGGTTTTAATTTATTTATGAGGTCTTTTTCTTTTGTAGTTGAAAAATGATGCGTATTTGTACCTAGTAATAGATTATTAAATACTTCTGTATTAGAAGATGTTATATGAATTGTTGCTTCCATATTGGAAGGCAAATTAAATGGATAATCTTGAGAAAATACAGATACAGCTACTAACAAAGTAATACTAAAACAAAGTAACTTTTTAAACATTTTTGTAATTTTTAACTTTTTGTTTCTCAAAAATAATATTCTTTTCTTATTACAGTATCCTGTACACTCTTTAAAAAATGATTTTTAATAAAGTCTTTATCAACCTGAAACTTTAAAAATTATACCTTAAATTCTTTTAATTTTATAAAGCGAATTAATAACTTAAAAGTTCTACTGGGCCTTCCAAACCTGCTGGTGCTAAATCTTTATACACTCTAGTCCACCTGTTTGTTAGTAGATTGTCTAGAGATTTACAATAATTTGCCAAAACAGTGATGTACTTTACTTCTATTTTGTTTTCTCCTTCTTGCAAATAATTAGCAATAGGATACACTGCTTTTCCATACCAACGTTTTCCTATTTTTTTGTTATTGATATACAATTCTGTAACACCTCCATTTGTGTTTCCCAAATCTAAATGGGTATAATTTCCATCATTATTTAAAATGATTTGATAGCTCAATTCTCCTCCAAAAGTATTTTGAGTTTTATCTTTGGATTGACTAAAATCAATTAACTCTTTCATTTGCCAAGTAAAATTTTTACCATCTACTCTTTTTCCTGAAACGTTCCAAGTTCCAGTAATTATCTTTGATTTTTTAACTTTATTTGTATTCTTCGTAACTTTTTGGGTTGGTTTTTCATCTTCAAAAACGATTAACAAAGATTCTAAAGGATTGAGTGAAATATGCAATTCATTGGTGTTTTTAGCAAAATAAAATGGTTTTCTTTCTCCTGTTTCTGGATTCCAAACATAAGGATATTTTCCTTCAACAGGAAAAGTAGCCTCAAATTCCGTTGTTTCAAACTTATGAATATTTGTAAAGAAATAGATGTTTTTATCTATTGTATTTTGATGAATTTGATATACTTTTTTTGTTTGATTGCTAATGATTACATCTGGATTAATTTCAGATTTTTTAAGAAAATTAGCTGTCCAAGTAAACAAATTTTCTAATGATTCAGGTTGTTCTATTTGAATAATTGACTTTGGATTTTCTGCCAAAATATTCTCCATTATTCTTTTTACTTGCGTATCATTTGCATCAGCATCTTTAAAATGTAAGGATTTTGTTGGAAGCTGATCAATCACCACAACTTTACCTCCAGAAGCAACATATTTTTGAATGGCAACAGCAGTTTTTGGATGAATGGATTTTAAACTCGCCAAAACCAATAATTTGTACCTCATATTTCCAAAGGAAATTTCACCATTCTTTATTTCAGCTTTATTTAAAACATTTTGATTGATATATTCGCAAGAAAACCCTAATTGACTTATTGGTTCCCATAATTTATGTAAATATTTAGGTTCTGTATGAAAAGGTTCTCTTGCCAAACCTTTATCACCCCAAATATCTGCAGTTGGCCCAATAATAGCTATCGATTTTTCAGCTTGAGAATTTTGAAATACTGTTGATAATCTAGCATTATAATCTACCCAACTATCTAGATGTTTCCACCAGGTATTTTGCTCGCTAAAATAAGCTCCATAACGTATCCAACCTGGAAAAGGTTCAGATTCTGGAGAATAATTATAACCATGTAAAATAGAATGATTGATACCCGTGATAAAATTCATATCATCATGTTGCTTTATCTCTTCTAAAGTGGTTTTAAATACACCTTTAGTATTGGTCATTACTTCAGAACTTACAATTTTCCTTCCTGTTAAATGTCCACCAGCAGACGCATACAAATTCCAAGTCATGTATCCGTGATTTTGATTCCATTGCCATAAAGAATCTTTCATTTCTGTAGAGTAAATCCAATTGTTACTTTCTGGAATATCAGGTATCATATAGCCATCTAACATTCCCATTAAAAATGGCGTTCCGTAAGCCTGATATCTACAAAGCACACCATTTTCTTCGCAAAAATCTTTGTAAGTTTGGGTGAAGTTTTTTAGAAATACTTCCACCAAAAGTTTGTTATAGTCGTAACGAACTCGCTTTAATTTTTCTTTAAATTCTGATGAAAATCCGTCTGAATAAGAATCATTTGCATAATTTCCTTTTGCTGAATAGAAAATAAAAGGCATCCATTTTTTTAGGGAATATCCATAAGCATTTAAAAATAGAGTTTCAAAACCATCAGTCCAGTTCGCACCAGAAACCTCTATACTATCGCAAAAAATAGCTCTTATCAATTTATTTAATGGCAAACCAGAACGTTCTGATATTTTCTTTAAGCGATTTAAATACGCCAAAGTCATTTCCTTTTTATAATGATCCATTACTGGACCTGCACCTCCTGGAGCTCCTAAAGTAACAACTCTAAAATTTTGTTGAATAAGTGCATAACTCAAATAATAATTGCCTGAATTTTTAATTTTATAATTCAGTTTACCATTTTTATCTAGATGCTCTAAAAGGTTAATTATTTTATCTTCATCATTACAATCTACAGGAACTAAAGCTAAATTGGCTAATTTGTATGTTGTCCTTTTACTAATATGTCTTTGACTTCTACTTTTTCGATATTTCTTTTTGTATAAATCGATTAAATAATCTTCATCAACTTTAATAACATCATTGAAACTAAAAGCTATTTTGTCGGTTACCATTCGCTGACTCGTTTCTTCATCCTTTAAAAACTCGCCACCAAATGGCCAACCTGTACCAGCAATGATATCCGTAATCATCCCTAAATCTTTGGCTTTTTTAGCAGCGTGAACGACCATATCTACCCATTCATCACTCATCCAAACTAAAGATGTGTCACTTTTATTATAAGCCAGGGGCATTGCAATTGGATTAATTTCTACACCACCAAAACCAACACTTTTCAACGACTCTAACTGTCTATCTAACTCTTCTGTTTTTATTTTATTACCATTCCACCACCAACGTACAAAAGGTCTTGCCTCTGCTGGTGGATTTTGAAATTTACTGAATAAATCTTTACGATTTGTATTTATTACACTGTTTTCATCGCAGGAAGAAACCATTAAAACGAGTACAAAAGCAAAAAAACAATAATAACCTCTCATCTATTAAATGGCATTACATTTTGATAATCGTTGAAAGTTATATTTTCTTTCAACTATTATCATCCTGTACTTTCTTGTTAATGAGAAATAAATAGAATATTACTTTATTATTATTTCATTCCTTCTTAACTTTATTTAATTTAGTCTTAAAATTCTACTCTATTGTTTTATGAATTTTGACATATAAGAATTCCCTTTTATATCCTTCATTTTAATAATATATACCCCGTTATTAAAAGAAGAAACATCTAACGAGTTATTATTTATTCTGGTTGATTTTATCATTCTTCCAGATAGATCATACACCTTTGCATTCAACATTTGAGTACCTAAAATAGTTAGCATTTGATGAGCTGGGTTTGGATATAATTTTATTTTATCTTGTAATGGGCTATTTTCAATAACACTCAGACTGTTTAGATATTCCTCAAGATCTTCAATATTCATCACTTCTTGTATTTGAGTCTCGGAAAGTACATCGTTAAACATATACACTTCATCCAACATCCCTGTAAAATTTCGCACTATTTGAGTGGCTGAAAATGATCCGAAAATTAATCTACCTATTGATTTTGGTTTATCTGTTTCAAATTCATAACCTTGAGCAATACTTCCACGTTGTTGCCCATTGATATAAAATTTATGTTGTCTTTGCCCTTCTCTTTGGTCTATAATCAAGGCAACGTGAAACCAATCATCTTTTTCATTATTATCTACATTAAATGAGATTGACTTTTTTTGATGAGAAGATCTAAAGCTTAAATCGGTTCCATTAGAATATAGTAAGGTACGTCCATTCGTAGGCTGCAAAATGTCACCACGAGTTGTGTAATCTGATACCTTTAACCAAAATGCTATGGTATATGCGATCTCTGAACTGTATTCGAAAACTTTGTCTGCTGATGTAAAATAGGATCCTTGCGTATATCTAAAAACTCCACCTTTTCCGTATTTTCCATTATCATAGGTTACAGCAGAACCCATTGTTGCATTATTTCCATTACCACTTTCGTCATTACCATTTTCTTCTAAAGGATAATAAAACAACAGTTTGTTGGTAAAAATACCAGCTCTGTCTAGTATGCTAATGGTAATACTTGTTTCAGAACTCTTACCATCAGTATCTGTTACTTTAGCTAATAATACATAATCACCTCCCTCTAAGTCTGAAATTGCAGACGTATCAGAAGATGAGAAGCTAAAAGGAGCAGCTGTTTTTGTGGCTATAAGTTGATCATCTAGAAATAATTCAACTTTTTCAATGCCTTCATCATCAGTAGCATTCAATTCAATTTTTAAATCATTATCTGCTTTTTCGAATATAGCGCCATCTGTTGGTGTTGTGAATGAAATTTCTGGATTGTAATCAACAAATACATTTGCATTAAAATCCCATACTCCAGGTGTCACATTAAATTTTATAAAGGATTCATCCTCGCTATTAAAAGTAATACCTTGAACTCCGTTTACAAATGCACCATCTTTCCAAACAGTAACACCTCCAACAGTAACTTCAAAGATTTCTGTATTTGTTTTTGGAATTCCTACAACAGCTTTTGTGTTCTGTGGCGATTCTAATTTTAAATTAAAATTATTTTTACCAGCTGCAACTTCAACAAATATATCTCCTTTAACAGAAGGTACTGTTGTTTTAAATGAAGTTAAATTAGCCATAGTTGGGCATACTTCATAAGACGCCCATGCCACTTCAGTAGCTTTAATACCGGTAATGTAACGAGATAATATATAGTTAGGTGCATTCCAAGCATGGTTTGGCGTACCTAAATTATCTTTAGGATCATTCTCAAAACGTTCGTACAAGGTTGTTAAATTTGGGTTATCAACCTGAAAATCGTACACCTCTTTCATTCTTGTTAACGCTTTTTCTGGATGCCCCAATTGCATCAAAGCCTCTTCTGCTAACCACTCAAAATGTGGACTTGATTTTCTAATTGGAAATAAAACTTCATCTACTAATGTTTGGTAATGCGTTTCATCAGATAAACCTGCTATAACCGCGAGTGAACTTACACGTTCTTCTATAGGTTTACCAGAAGTATTATAACTACTTCCTCTCCAGTATTTTTGAACATAGTTTTGTTTCATGCTATTAATTCTGTTATCATACCAAGGTATATCTTCATTTTTATCTAATACAATAGCCATCTTTTTTGCAGCTTTTAGTGCAATATAATACCACGTGGCTCTAATTGCATCTCCATCACGATCACTACCCCAATCTGTCCAATTTACGCCTCCTTTTCTGTTTTCAGGCATTCCATCTGAAGCCATATTCCATAACTTTAAATAAGTAAGTATAGCTGGATATGCATTTTCAATAGTAGCTTTATCTCCTGTATTATAGTAATACTGCCATACTACATTATCAATAAACTGAAGACTTTGCGCTGCAAATTCAGCAGTTTTAGTTTGAAAACTACCAAAACCTGGTGTTAATCCTTCTATAATATCTCCTCTTCTATAATTTATGGTGTTGTCTATCGCTTTTTTTAATAATTTTCTTCCAGCTTCATCTAAAGTATAGAAAATTGCACCTGTTTGATCACCTACATCCCCAATCCATAAAGCACGTTCTCTATCAGGGCAATCCATATAACCGTCTCTTGCACAGATGTATAAAGTATTACGAGCCATCCACCATAAACGGTTATAGAATTCATCATTACTTTCAAAATTACCAGTCATATCTCCCACACCTGTCCAACGATATTTTAATTCTTGTACTTCTACACCTGAAGGAATGCTGTACTCTACAACATGACCATTAAACCATGAATAACCTTCAAATTTCTGAATTCCACTTTTAGAGATATACGTGGACTTTATTTGATTTTGTCTGTTATCTGTATCTATAACAATTGTTTTACCTGAAGTTGCATTCAACTTTATATAAGGTGTAACCTGTTGGTTAAATGGGAGTTTGGCCTTTATGGTTTTAGTAGACCCTGAATTGTTAGTATACGGGAGTTGTATAGAAGACCCGTTTACTGTCATTGATGGATAATCCGTTAATCCTCTATCATTCCATTGAGGTATAGCACGCTCTACCAAATTACCCCAAGGCTGGCTATTTATACCTCCTTTTTCTACAGGTACATCCCAGTTGCTATCATTATAAACCACAGTGTACCAAGCATTATCTGTCCAGTCACCTAAAGCATTTCGAGCATCAAATTTTATATTATAAGGCGTAATAAGATTGTCTGTATCACCACCTCCACCACTATTTGGGTCATAGGCTGGGTGTAGTTTCATTTTCCAAGAGGTGTTTGTATTTAAATCGGCGTTCCAATCAGCAGAAACGTACAAACCCCCTTTACCACTATCTAAATGCGATTTTCGTGTACGTCCAAAATACCAAGCTAAAATGGCAATGGTATTTTCTCCAGATTTTAAATAAGGTGCAAGGTCTACTGAATCGTAATAGGTGGTATTTGGTGCAGCACCTCTTGCGAGTCCTCCTTCAAATAATACCATCTCACCATTTATCCAAAGCCAATATTTACTATCAACAGCAATTTTTACGATAGCTTCTGATGGAACAGCATCAATAGTAATGGTTTTTCGAAACGCCATCCAAGTATTTGCAGAACCATCTTGTTGCTGCCAAATCCATTGAGATTGAGCATCTACAGAAGTTATTGGAATTATAAAAAGAATAGAAAAGGTTAATAAAATTTTTACTTTTCTAATTTCTCTACTAATCCCTTTTTTATTTTTCATTTTATAAAGTCTTACTTTTATTAATATCTTGATTTGAATTAAAAGCCTACAAGTTTTTAACTTTAAAATTTAAATGACTAAACTAAAAATTATATCAGAAAAGATCATCCTGTAATGACCTGATTAGCAAATACAGTTTTTAAACAAAGTATGACCATTTTTGCTAGTTGTTACACTTTTGGAAAGAGAATTAGTCTTTTTTAAATTCTAACTAACACTAAACTCCACATCAATTGAATTTATAGCTTTACAATTTCAATCACTCATTTTGCAATACTTCAGACAAAGTCATTCGGTATGCTTTCAGAGCAACGAGATGAATTACTAATAAAACTAAAATAAAAAGTATAATAACAGGAATTAAAAACATCCATATATGTAACTCAATACTATCAATATAAGTTTCTAAAAACCAATTTTGATAACCGTACCATGCTAAAGGAATGGCGATTA
Organism: uncultured Polaribacter sp.; assembly: GCF_947497695.1. Taxonomy (GTDB): domain Bacteria; phylum Bacteroidota; class Bacteroidia; order Flavobacteriales; family Flavobacteriaceae; genus Polaribacter. Next base: position 26,669 of record NZ_CANMHM010000002.1, read on the forward strand.
CAATTGCTGTTATAATTTGAGAGGCGACTTCTTTAGATAGTAGTTTAGAAACATCCATTAATTCGGAACCTAGTACTTTTCTAATACCTATTTCTTTCATGCGTTGGCTAATAGTAATTAATATTAATCCAATAATTCCAATTACTGCGATAAGTATAGCTAGGATAGAAAATAAGCTAAAAACGAATAAAAAGGTTCTATCTGGCTTTAAAGTGTTGTTAATTTTGTTTTCTAAAGACAAATAATCAAAAGGTTGTTCTGGAAAATAGTTAGTGTAAACTGCTTTTAATTTTTGAAGAGTTTCTGTGGTATTATTGCCAGTTACTTTTAAAGTTAAAAAAGCCTTGTGACTATCGGTAAGTCTCAGTACCGTTGGTACGGGTTCGTTTTTGATGGATTGATAATAAAAATCGTCAACTATGCCTATAATTTTAAATTCTTCATTTCTACCTGTTACAACAAAGTTATTAATAGCTTCTTCTGGAGTTTTATAGCCTACACGTTCCATGGCCTTTACGTTCATAATAATACTCTTGGTTCCAGTTTCTTTTTCGCCGATTCTAAATAGTCTTCCGGCGAGTAGTTTTACGTCATAAAAATCAAGAAATTGATCGTCTACAGAGATTTGGAAATAGGCGTTTTGATCTTTTGCATCATATCCTTTTCTTCGGCAACTAAACCAATGTTGAATTTCTTGTCCGGGTATGTCAGATGAAAAAGTAAAATCTTTTACTTCAGGAATTTGAGTTAATTCATCTTTCATTAAAAGAATTTTGCTTTGTAATTCATTTTGTTTTTCTCCTGTTTTGGGTGCTTTAATTACTATACTTTGAGCATAATTAATACCCATATCCTTTTCCATTAAAAAAGTAGCTTGCTTGTACGCTATAAGTGTACCACAAAGCAATACAACTGAAATTATAAACTGCATGGTAACTAATAGTTTTCTAAAAAAGACACCTTCCTTTTTATTTTTAAATTTCCCTTTTAAAACCGTTACAGGTTTATAAGATTGTAAGATAACAGCAGGATAAATACAGGAAATTATAATACCTAAAACAAAAATGATTATAAATGTACCTAAGAATTTAGGGTGCTCAAACAAATTAAAATCGCCTATTTGAGTTATGGCTTTAAACGTAGGATTTAAAGCGTAAAACAATATAATAGTTACAGCTAAGCAAAGTATGTTAAACAGGAAGGCTTCACTTAAAAACTGAGTGATTAAATTCATTTTAGAAGCTCCGTTAATTTTTTTAACCCCTACCTCGTTGGCTCTTTCTATAGAGCGTGCTGTGGTTAGATTTATAAAATTAATCCAAGCTATAATTAAAAGAAATATAGAAAACCCAAAAAGAATACTTATAATTTTTCCGTTAACAGGAGGCTCTGTTTCATATTCTATATTTGAATTTAAATGAACACCCTGCAATGGTTGTAAGTAGTAAGTGTCTCTTTTGCCTTGCGAGTCTAGGCGTTCTTTATAATTAGCAGCTATCATTTCAGGAAGGCCTTCTTTTTCTAGCTTTTTATAATCACTATTTGGTTTTAATTGTAAAAAAGTGCTCCCATAATCGTAGGTCCAGCTGTTTCTAATTCGAGGACGTTTTTTGTAAATAGTTTCCATAGAAAACAAAAAATCGGATTTTATAATCGAATTTTTTGGCATCTTTTTATAAACGGCAGTTACCATGTAATCTTCGCTGCCATTTACTTTTAATATTTTACCTATGGGCGTTTCTTCTCCAAAATAACGTTCTGCAGCAAGGTGCGATATGGCTACTGTATTGGGTGCTTTTAAAGAGGTTTTTTCTCCTTTTAATAATGGAATTGTAAATACTTCAAAAATAGAAGACGTTGCATAGTACGTTTTATCTTCAGAATAAATAATTTTGCTTCCTGAGGCATTGTTATAGCTTATGGTTATTTCATTTTTTGGAGTTATCCTCGCATGATTTACAACATCGCTATAATGTTCTTTTAACCATTTTCCGGTTGGTGGAAATGAATTGGCTGTTTTCCATAACACTTCGTTATTTTGATAACGATTGTAAGCAACACGATAAATATCTTTGGCATTTTCGTGATGGTTATCGTAACTTCTTTGGTAATATACATACTCTAAAATAAACAAGGCACTTAGTATACCTATAATTAAACCAACTGCATTAATTATAGAAATAAGTTTATCTCTTTTTAAATTACGATAGAAAATATTTAGTTTGATAAAGTTCATTTTTATCTAGTTATTTAGTTAATTGGCTGTATTACTAATTGCTTGTTTCCATTACAATTTTTCCATCAAATAAGTTGATGACCCTGTGTGCGTAATTTGCATCACTTTCGGAGTGTGTTACCATAATAATAGTTGCACCTTCTTGACTTAGCTCTGTTAATAGATTCATAACCTCGGTACCATTTTTAGAATCTAAATTTCCCGTAGGTTCATCTGCTAACAATAATTTAGGCTCGGTAATTACAGCTCTAGCAATAGCAACACGTTGCTGCTGCCCTCCAGATAATTGTTGCGGAAAATGGTTAGAGCGGTGGTCTATTTTCATGCGTTTTAAAACAGCTTTTACTTTTTCTTTTCGTTCTTTTTGATTGATGTTCATAAACGTTAATGGCAATTCAACATTTTCGTAAACTGTTAAACCATCAATTAAATTAAAGCTCTGAAAAATGAAACCAATATTACCTTTTCTTGCTTTGGTTAACTCCTTTTCTTTTAGGTTGCCTATTTCTTTTCCATGAAACATATAACTACCATCGGATGGGATATCAATAAGTCCAAGTATATTTAAAAGGGTAGATTTTCCACAACCAGAAGGCCCCATTATAGCAATAAATTCTCCGTCTTTAACATGTAGATTTATATCGTTTAATGCCTTAGTTTGTATATCTTCTGTAATAAATATTTTAGTTAGGTTTTTTGTCTGTATCATGGTTATTAATTTAAAATAAGTTTATCGCTGTTTTCAAAATTTTTATAGCTAGATGTTATTACACGTTCGTTAGGTTCTAGGCCTTCAAGAATTTCATAATATTGGGGGTTTTGTTTGCCTATTTTTATTTGGCGTTTAGTTGCAAAATTACCAGAAGCGTCTACAACGTAAATCCAATTTCCGCCAGTAGTATTAGAGAATGCTCCTCTGCTAACAAGTATAGCATTTGTAGGTGTCCCCAATTCTAATTTTATAAAATAACTTTGCCCTGTTCTAATATTGTTTGGCTTTTCGTTTATAAAACTTAGGTCTATTTGAAATTCTCCATCTCTTACCTCCGGATATATTTTTTTAGTTTTTAAGGCATAGGTTTCTCCATCGCGTTCTAAAGATGCAGAAACATGTCTCGTAACTCTATCAATATAATGCTCATCTATATTAGACTGTACTTTAAAATTGGTTAAAACGTGTATCTGTCCTATACGTTGTCCTTGGGAAATGCTTTGCCCAATTTCGGCATCTAGCATTCCTAATTGGCCATCTATAGTTGCCCTAACATTTAAATGTTCAATTCTTTCATAAACCATGGCTAAGGTTTTTTTCATTCGTATTAAATCATTGTCTAATTCCTTTATTCCTGTAGCACTTAATAACGAATCTTGCTTCGTTTTAAACTTGATAACATCAAACTGTTTAGATGCTAATTCTTTTTCTTCTTTAGCTCTTATGTAATCTTCTTTAGCTACTAATTCTTCTTCAAATAACGATTTGTTTTGCTCATAAGACCTGTTCGCTTTTATAACTCTGTATTCTGCTTCAAGTAAGTTTTTTTGATTAAAAACACGTTGCGATTCAAAATTTATTTTTGTTTCTCTTAAATTATTTTGTTTAATCGCTAGGTTGTTTTCGCTTGCTAAAATTTGTTCGTATAACTGCCTATTTTCTAACTTTAATATAATATCTCCTTTTTTTACGATACTGCCTTCTTCTATATATTTTTCAACAATTCTTCCGTTTTCATAGGCATCAAGATATACGGTAGTAATGGGTTTTACAACACCATTAATTGTAATGTAATCATTAAAATCAGAGTGTTTAACCTCTGTTATCGTAATTTCATTTTTTTTAACTTCTGATGATGTACTAGGCGTGCCTAAACTATTGTATAGAAATATTGCTATTAAAATAATTACAAGTAATCCTATGCCAATATGTTTGGGTTGTAGTGTTCTTTTCTTCTCTATTTTAGTATCCATTCTTTGTTATTATTTAAAAGGAAAAACAGCAATACCGCAATAAAAATCTATTGCCTTTTTTTGATATTGTAATTGTAAATTAATTCTGGTTCTTTCTATTTTAGCTTGTGCCAAATTATTTTTGGCAACCTCTAATTCGTAAATCGTAGCCAACCCTTTGTTAAACTTTTTTTGAGCAAAGTTAAAAGCGAGTTCTTTAGATTTTAGGTTAGACTCATTCTCCTCTTTTTCCGCTAAAAGCGCAGTGTTTTTTTGAATTGTTTTTTGTATTTCTTTATAAAGTTCTTGCTTCTTTTGCTCCAGAATATTCTTTTCTTTTAAGATATTTATTTTAGCAATTTTTACATTAGAATGTTTCGACCATTTATTGGTAATCGGAATTCTTAAAGACAAACCAATGGATTTGGCAGCATTATTAGATAGCTGGTCTAAAAAAGGAGTTATCAATCCATTTTCATCAATACTCGTTTCAAAATAACCTGTTCTATACGCCGCATTTAATGCTAATGATGGATAAAAATCACTCCTTCTAATAGCCAAGTTTTTTTCTGAAGCATTTACCTGTAATTCTTGTTGTTTAATAGACGGAAGAAATGCAATTGCTTTAGAAAAAACAGTTTCTAAAGTTAAACTATCAAGAGATTTTAATGCTACCAAATCGGGTTTTAGCTTTATACTCATGCCATTAAAATTCATGATTTGAATAAGATTTAAAGTCGCTTCATTTAAGGCGTTTTGGGCTTGAGCTATTTCTAATTTATTAGTACCTAATTCAGATTCAATATCATATAAATTAGATTTCGCTAGCAATCCTAGTTCTATTTTTGAAGTTACCAACTCGTAATTTAAATTAGAGATTTCTAATTTTTCTTTTGTGATTTGCAATAAATCTTCTCTAAATTTTACAAGATAAAAAGCATTCATCACATCAAAAGAAAGGTTGTATTTTGCTTGCAAAACAGCTTCTAAGCTTGCATGATATAGTAGTTTTTTCTGCGACCTTTGGTGCCACTTTTTAAAATTATTAAACAGATTTAATGACGATGTTACTCCATAGGTGTTTGATGACGTTGCAGTATTGATAACGTTGTTATTATTTGGGTCTACATACCTACCAAATCGTCTGTTTAAATTTGATACAGCGCTAAAGTCTGGCAAAAAATCTCGTTTAGATTGTTGAAATGACTCCTTGTCAATATCAGCATTATACTGCTTTGTTTTTTGGTCTAAGTTATTTTCACAAGCATAAACAATGCATTCCTCTAAAGTCCATAATTTTTGTGCATTACCATTTAAAGAAAAGGCAATGTAGGTTACAAAAATCAGGAAAGTGTTTTTCATTTTTTATTGTTTTGCATTTTATATAACGATATGCGTGCCAAAAAAACAATACGCTACAATTCAACAGGTTACAAACGTCATCAATATCTAATCATCCTTTTTATGTAAAATATTTTTATACAAAGTGTAAAAATATTTTACACTTTATAGTTGAGTATTGTTCTTATTTGTAGCTTTGGATTATTATGTTGCAATCTGGAAAAATACTTATCGTAGACGACAATAAAGGGGTGCTAAGCGCCTTAGAATTGTTGTTGCAAGATGTTTATAAAACTGTAACTACGCTTCAAAACCCAAACGGAATATCTTCGGTTACCGATTTAAAAAGCTACGATGTTATTCTTTTGGATATGAATTTTTCATCCAGAATAAATACAGGAAATGAAGGGTTTTATTGGTTACGAAAATTAAAAGAAATAGCACCCGATGCTTCTGTAATAATGATGACTGCTTTTGGCGATGTAGAATTAGCTGTAAATACCTTAAAAGAAGGGGCTATAGATTTTGTTTTAAAACCATGGGATAACGAAAAAATTTTAGCGACCATTCATGCCGCATTTCAATTAGGAAAATCTAAAAAGGAAGTCAATTTATTAAAGCAAAGTGAGCAAAAGTTAAAGCATTTTATAAACGAAGGCGAGCAGCAAATTATAGGAAGCTCGCCAGCTATAAATTCTGTTTTAAATATTACTAAAAAAGTAGCAAAAACATCTGCCAATGTTTTAATAACGGGCGAGAACGGAACAGGAAAAGAGTTAATTGCACGAGCCATTCACAAACAATCTAAACAACATCAAGAGATTTTAGTTAATGTAGATGTTAGTGCTATACCAGAAAGCCTTTTTGAAAGTGAACTTTTTGGGCACGTAAAAGGCGCTTTTACAGATGCTAAAAATGATAGAGCAGGTAAGTTTGAAATTGCACATAACGGTACGCTTTTTTTAGACGAAATAGGTAACTTACCATTGCAGTTACAGTCTAAATTATTAAAAGTAATTCAGCAAAAAGAAGTCGTCCGTATTGGGTCTAATAAAGTTATACCTATAGATGTTAGATTCGTTTGTGCTACCAATTGCGATTTGAATAAAATGGTTGATGAAGGACTTTTTAGAGAAGATTTGTTGTACCGAATAAATACCATACATATTGAAGTACCCGCACTTAGAGAACGTGGCAATGATATTATAGAATTGGCAGAATTTTTCTTAAATAAATATGCAAATAAATATGATAAAAAAGGATTAAAATTGAGTAGTGCCATCAAGAAAAAACTACTTAAATATAATTGGCCCGGAAATATTAGAGAGCTACAGCATACTATGGAACGCTGTGTTATTTTAAGTGAAAATAATCTATTAACGGTAAATGATTTTATGTTTAATCAGCGGCAAACAAAAGCATTAAACACGGCAGACATAACCATTGACGAAATGGAAAAAAATATGATTATTACTGCGCTAAAAAAACACGATGGTAATTATAGTACTGCTGCAGAACAGTTAGGTATCACGCGTCAAACCTTATACAATAAAACAAAGCGTTATAAAATTTAATATTCTAAAATGCTATCTAAAAATTTATATCTAAAAATAATTTTAAGAGTACTATTGCTAGTATTGGTATGTGCTAGCGTAGTGTTTTTTATTTTAAATGATATAAAAGGTATTGCTGTATTATTAGGTGTCGTATTAATTTTACAAATAATTTCACTTGTCAATTTTCTAAACAGCACCAACCGTAAACTCATGTTTTTCTTTAATGCTATAGAAAACTCAGATTCTACTATTAGCTTTTCAGAAAACACAAATAACTCGGTAACAAATCAATTAAATGCGCATTTAAATAGAGTTAATAGAATTATTCAAGATGAAAAATTACATACCCAAGCCCAAGAGCAATACTACCAAACTTTATTAGCATACACCAATGTTGGTTTATTATCTATTAATGCCAAAGGGCATATTTTATTTGCCAACGAAAGTGCAAAAAAATTATTGAATTGCGATGTGCTTACACATATTCAACAGCTAAAAAAAATAGATAACAGCGTCTATAATTTAGTTAGTAAACTACAACCTTTTAAGCAACAGGTAATTTCTATAACGAACGAACGTACAACAGTTGATTTAAAAATTGAATCTAAACCTATAGAAGTTAACAATGTGTCTCTTTTATTAGTTAGTATTCAAAATATTTATAGCGAATTAGATACCAAACAAGTCGATTCTTGGATGGGATTAATAAAAGTAATGAGCCATGAAATTATGAATGCTTTGGCACCAATAACTTCTATTTCAGATAGTTTATCTAAGGTCATTAAAACTGATAATGGTAAAATTCAATTGGACCAATTAAAAGAAAGTGATTTAGAAAAAGTAAAAAAAGGATTGGCCGTAATACAAGAACAAAGTTTAGGTTTAACCGATTTTGTAACAGGGTATCGTTCTTTAACAAAAATTCCTAAACCCGATAAAATACTTATAAAAGTGTCTACATTATTCGAAAAAATAATCACGTTAGTAAGTAACGAAAAGGCACATAAAAACATATCTCTCGAAACTCAAATTACACCAACTAATTTAGAGTTTTTCGCAGACGAAAATCAGATTATGCAGGTCTTAGTCAACTTGATTAAGAATTCGATAGATGCGTTAACTAATCATGCTAACGGAGTAATTAAACTACAAGCTATAAAAGCAACTTCTGGAAATATAGAAATACAAGTTATAGATAATGGAACTGGAATATCAGAGAACAATCTTAAGCAAATCTTTATTCCGTTTTTTACAACCAAAGAAACAGGTACTGGAATTGGTTTAAGTCTTTCTAAACACATTATGCAATTGCATCAAGGGCATTTAATGGTAAAATCTACACCTGATGTAGAAACTGTTTTTACATTGCTGTTTTAAAACAAGCCTTTTAGACTCTTTCAAGTTTAATAGGATACGCTTTATTTGCGTTCCATTGGCACACGTATAAATTTTCATCATTATCAACACACACATCGTGACAATGGCGAAAAATCGGTTTTTCTTGAACCATACGTTGTAGCTTTCCTTTTTTGTATTTTGGTTTTGTACCACCAGGGTTGGAAACTACTTTACCTTTATCATCCAAAATAGTAACGAAACCAGAACCTGGGCTTGTTTTTGTAGGATGAGTTTCCATACGCCTTGAAGCATCATAGTCAATTTCTGAAGACCAACATACACCTGAATACAAATTATCATTATGAATAACAGGGCGACAAACAAAGGCTCCAGGTAAGTCTATTTGCTCTATATACACGCCATCTAATGTAAAACGCTTAAAACAATTACTAGCTCTAGAGGTTATAAGCAATGTAGATTCTCCTTTTCCTCTGTAATCTATACAAACACCATGTGCTGTTTGAAATTGGTTTTGCCCTGTCCCATTTCCTTCTCCAATTTTTCTAATAAACTCTCCGTCTTTTGTAAATTGAAGTATGTATTGCGAACCATAACCATCAGCTATGTAAATATCTCCATTAGGTCCAATGGCACTTTCGGTAGGTTTAAATTTATCCTTTTTATCGTAAGCTCCATATAGAGATGGGTGACCTATAATCATTAATTCTTTTCCATCAGTTGTGGTTTTAATAAGTTCCCCTCCTTTAGTATCCGCAATAAATAAAAAATCATCAGAGCCATCATTCCATAAAGATAATCCATGACCTCCTTTGTAACGCACTCCCCAAGCATCTAACAATTTACCAGATTTATCATAGATTAAAACATTATTATGTGTTTCGTCACCCACCATTATAAGTCTGCCTTGAGAATCCATTACCATTTCATGACAATTCTTTACAGGGGTAATAGCCCTATCTAAATCTCCCCAAGATTTATGCACTTTATACTTAAAATCGCCATGACCAATAATATGGTCATACATCTCCGGTTTAGATTTTAATATGTTAAAATGAGGCACAACAGCCAAACCTAAACTTGCTTTTGCTGTTGTATTTATAAACGTTCTGCGATTCATATTAGACTTAGTCATGATGGAATTAAATTTTAAGCGATGTTTTCTTTTGATGATTTCATAGGATTCCCAAACAAATCTAATATTGGTTTCCCTTTACCATCTGGCGTTGTATAAAATGGTCTACCTTCTATTTCATAATGGGTTTCTGGATGAATACCTAAAGCATGATAAACAGATTGATGTACTTCATCTATTACTACTGGGTTCTCTATTGATGAACAAGGTCTTTCGTCTGCAGTTTTACCATAAACTAATCCTTTTTTTACACCACCGCCCCACATTAAAATAGAACTGCCGTCTGTGAAATGACGATGCATCCCATAGTGTTTTTCTTTTCTTATAATATCGGGTTGATTTACTTGATTTTTAACAAGTTCTCCAGGTCTACCCTCCATAATAGCATCTCGACTAAACTCACTTGCCAAAATAATAAGTGTTCTATCTAAATGACCTGTTTCGTCTAAATCTTTAACAAGTTGAGCTATAGGTCTATCTATAAGCGCTTTCATTTTTTTAAGTCTCGTATGTCCATTTTCATGCGTATCCCATCCCAAAAACGGTTCGTATTCTGTAGACACACTAATAAATCGTCCTCCATTCATCGCTAATCGTTTTGCCAACAAACAACCTAAACCAAAACGTCCTGTATTATAAGTATCATAAACTTCTTTTGGTTCTTCTGATAAATCAAAAACTTTTGCTTCTGGAGAATTCAATAAGCGATACGACTGCTCCATAGAACGCATTAAAGACTCTCGCTGGTAATCGCTACCCTGCTCCATAACCTCGCTCTTATTTGCTAATTCTTTATATAATTTATAACGTGCTTCAAAACGTTTAAGCGACATGCCCTTTGGTGGGCGCACACTTTCTAAACCACTTGAAGGGTCTGGAATTAAAAAAGGCCCATATTCTGTACCTAAAAACCCTGCAGAGTGAAACGCCTTAAGCTCTTCAGACTCCCCCATTGTAAAGCGTTGCCCCATGGCAATAAAAGGTGGAATAACAGGGTTTGCAGGCCCTAACTCTTTAGCTATCCAAGCTCCAATGTGAGGTGCTTGTACAGATTGTGGTGGCTCATAACAAGTATGCCAATGATATTGATGACGCGTATGCAAAATATGCCCTAAATCTGCAGATTTGTATGAACGAATTATAGCACCTTTATCCATTACACTCCCTATACCTTCTAATCCTTCAGAAAAATATAAATCATCAACTACAGTAGGTTTCTTAGGAAAAGTACTTAGCACTCTCTTGCTTTCTACACCTTTTTCAAAAGGTACATAAGCTTTAGGGTCAAATGTCTCGGTATGTGCCATTCCTCCTGCCATCCAGAGTAAAATAACAGTATCTGCTGTAGATGCCATTTTTTGAACCTCAGGCGAACAAGAACTAAAAAAACTAAATCCTGGAATTGTAGTTGCAGCTGCTGATAAACTAGCAGCACTCATTTTTTTCAAAAAATCTCTACGTGACTTATTTGTATCCATTTTTTTATTTTTAGTTAATAAACTGAAATTCTGGCGACATTAAAACAGCCCAAAATACATCTTGTAATTGTTCTTGTTTTGGGTTCTTTCCTAAAACATTCAGCATCATTGTTTTTTCTTCACTTGACGGTTCTCTATTAAATGCTTTTTGATATAAATTTTTTACAATAACACGACTATCCTCTCCATAATTTTTTAACCACGATTGTGCTCCTTCTTCTAAGATTCCATTAAAAAATTCACCGTTTGTGAGTTCTAAAGCTTGCAATAAGGTCGCTTGGTCTTCTCTTGATGTGGTTACAATTTCTCTACTAGGCCTTCCTAAAGCTTTCATAAACGGATGTTGTTTTACCAAACTAGCACGTGCAAATTTTTCGCTGTGTGGTTTAAACGTAAAATCAAGTAGTTGCCCCCAATTCTTAAAATTTCCGGTACTATAATTCCTAACTTTTTTCCATGAACTATCATCATACGCAACCGCAACCCAATCGCCTTCTGGTAATTCACGGGAACTCACCCAAGATTTATCGGATTTTAAAAGTATACTTTTTCCATTTTCATAGTTTAACTTTAAAGCAAATAGTATACCAGCAGGGTTTGCAATGGCACCATTATTTTCGCCTATGATTGCTATAGTATTTTTACCCGATTTTAGATACCTTGTTACATCTATTTTATCAACGACTTTCCAATTTTTATTTTGTAATATCTTTTTTCCATTAAGATAAAGTACATAAGAATTATCAACCGAAATTAAAACCTCTCCTTTTTTAATAATTTCTTTTGAAACATTAAACGATTTTCTAAAATACCTTTTACCAGGTTCAGGTAGCACTACTCTTCCCAACTCTTCTTCTAGGTGCCATATACGTATAGCTTTAATATCATCTCCGTTAGGATTAAATGCCACTTGCGGGTATAAAGGCGCAATAATTTGACTTACAGCATCCGAAAATTGTTCAGCACTTAATCGACGCGTTACAGGACCTTTAAAGACATACTTTGCTTTTAAGTTTTCCTCTTTTTTATAATTGACCATAGGCAATTGATAAACTTTAGATGTCATGATGCTCTTAATTAAATGCTTTAAATTTGAACCAGAATCTATAAAATCTGCTGATAACCAATCTAATACCAATGCGTTCCATGGCGCATTATCCATTTCATCTAAAGGTTCGACAATACCACGCCCCATTAATCGATCCCAAAACCTATTCGCAATGGTTCGGTAGAGTCTCCCATTATCTCTCTGCACCATCACTTCCGATAGCTTTAACAATCTATCCTTAACGGTTTCTCCCTCAACACTCCCTAATTCTGGATATAAAAAATTAGGTTTCGCCATTTTACCTATGGGCTTATCACAGCGATTCAATTCCAATATGGAATCAGAAAATATAGTTGCAAATCCATAAGCTTGATCTAAGGTTAAATTACTAATAAAACTGTTATGGCACGACGCACATTTTACATTAACACCCATTAAAGATTGCCCAATGTTTTGAGCTGCTTGCATCTCGGTTCTTTGACTAGCATTAACAACACCCCGCCATTTCACACCCTTTATAAAACCTTCTGAACCTCTTACGGGATTTACCAATTCAGTTACTATTTGGTCATAAGATTTATTTTTCATTAGCGAATTATACAGCCAATGTGTAATCTGTTTTTTTCCACCTACGCTGTAGTAATCATTTCGTAGCAAATCATTCCAAAAACTCAACCAATGTTGCGTGTAATTTTGATTATCATTTAGTAAATCATCAACTAACGCTTCTCTTTTGTTTGGATTATTATCATTTATAAAATTTTTAACTACGCTTGGTTCTGGTAATAACCCAACAGCATCCATGTAGGCACGTCTTATAAAAACTCTATCGTTAATAACTTCTTGCCAATCCAGGTTATTTTTATCAAAATAAATAGCTATTAATTTATCTATAGGATGTGTAATGTCTTCAACCTTTGGCAATTCTGGCTTCACTAGGGCTAATGCTGCTTCTGGAAAAACTTTCACCGCTTTATCAGACCAATGTGCGCCTTCTTTAACCCATAGTTTTACAAGCGCTATCTCATCTGTAGTTAATAGTTTACCTTTTGTAGGCATTACCTTTTTATCATTAGCCGGAAGTATAATACGCTTGTAAATTTCACTTTCTTCAGGCTTACCTGGTACAACTGCCAGTCCACTTTTGCCTCCTTTAAAAACACCTCGTTTAGTTTCAAGCACTAACTCGCCTTTTTGCTTGTTTTCACTATGACATTGGTAACATTTATGAGCAAAAAGACCCCTTACTTCTAAGTTTAATTTATCTTTTTGTAATTCTGATAAAGAATCTGCTCCTTTAAGTTCAGATAGTAATGCTCCCGATTCTTTATTGCTATATCCCTCTTTACTACCCGGAAAAACGGATGTTAAATAATCTTCGCCATGAGTTAGGTTGGCACCTAAATGTCCTGCTATGATAAGTAAAACTACTGTTGCAAAGAGCATAAACCGATATGCTTTTAAATTTACAATGGTTTTTTTTAGACTATTTTTTAAAATTATGGCTGTAACTATTGCTAATACTGCTGTTGCTATACCTGTGTATTGATGATTATCTACTAAATCGCCAGTATACGCTTCTTGAGTTTTTAAGAACCAACCAAAGAGTGCTGAAAATACTGCAAATCCTGTACCTATATAAATCATCCAATTAATACCTTCTCTAAGTCCTTTTCGTTTACCTCCTATAGTTAATATCTCTAATAATAATGCAACTACCAAAAGACCTATTGGAAAGTGTACCAATAGTGGATGTAAGCGTCCTAAAAATTGTAGTACCCAATTTGAAGTATCCATAAATTATTTAAATAAAATTATTTTTAAAATTATTTTTTATTTTGCTTTTTATTATCCTGTAGTATCAGGTTTAACTTCTATATAGAATTTCCTATTCCTACCAAAACAACAGATGATATAATCACTATAATTCCTGATGTTATTGTCCATTTAGTTTTTTTAGCAACACCATGCCATTCCTTACGGTATACACCCCAAAGGTTTGCTGTTAAAATAATGGTAGACATGTGTAAAATCCATGAACTTGCGCCATTGCCTAATTTACTTTCTCCCATACCATAAAAGAAGAATTGTAAAAACCAGATGGTTCCTGCTAAAGCTGAAAACAATAAGTTTTTACTTATAGGAGTATTTGTATTTGTGAAGTCTTTATATGATTTATTTTTGATACTCAATACCGTTGTCCAAACCAAATTGGTAGCTAAACCTCCCCAAAGAATCACCACAAAAGTGACGTTATTGGCAAATAAATGGTCGTATCCTGCTGCCACAGCAGCATCTGCAAGCGGTTTTCCTCCTTCAATACCAAAACTAAAGAAAGAACTTAATATTCCTGAAATTACTGCCACTATTAATCCCTTTATCAAATTGAATTCAGAAACAGATTTCTTTTTTTCTTCTTCTGACAATTCTTTTTCTTTCAACATTCCTGCTCTACCACAAATAGCAATTCCTAAAAGACACACAAAAACTCCAAATAGTACAAGTTGTCCACCTGAATTAGAAATCATATCTGTAAAAGAAGTTTTACCTTCTTCTGGATTAAAATTGTAGTAAATGGAAGGTACAATTGCGCCAAAAGCAGCACAAAAACCTAAGACAACAGAGTTGCCCAAAGACATCCCCAAATAACGAACTCCTAAACCATAAGACAAACCTCCAACGCCCCAAAGTAAGCCCATTAAAAAGGTAAAACCTAAAATTGCAGAGGAACTATTTGCTATAATATCTACAAAACCAGGCACTGTCAAATAAGCAGCAATTGGGGGCACAATTAACCAAGACATTACACCTCCTACCATCCAATAGGTTTCCCATGACCATCCTTTTACTTTGTTGTATGGCATATAAAAACTACCTGCAGCTACACCTCCTAATGAGTGAAATAATACGCCTAAAATTGCTTGCATAATTTTATCTTTTATAGTTTAATAAAAATCTAAAACTAAAATAAGTATCAATAAATATTATCCTGTAGTATCTGAGTATTTAATCATAAACTCTTACTGTAAAATGAATAACTCTAATTTCCAACGATTTTATTTTTTAAAAAACATTCAATATTTCAATAAAAAAACTAAAACCTTATGAAACCTCAATTAAAAATACTAATATGCTTTCCTGATTATTTTTTATTTTATAGGGTTTTTGTACCAAATTACTCCTAAACCTTTGCTGTCTATACCATAATTCTCCTCACAAGTAAGCACATCCAGATCACCATCACCATCTAAATCTACCAATTCAATCTTATCATATTTTATGCCTAATGGTCCACTAATTGTATGCCATTGCCAATCAGAATCTATTGGTATATTTTTATACGACAACCAATAAATTCCTTCCTTTTCGCCTTTTGCTTTTTCAAATGAATGAACAAGGTCTGGTTTTCCATCATCATCAATATCTCCAACAACAACTGACTTTGGTTTGCTTGCAAATTCAGGAATTGCAATTGGAAAACTTTTCCAACGTAATCCGCTTTTATCCAAACGTTTTAAGAACCAAATTTTTCGAGTAGTAGCTTCTGTTACAATCACATCCTCTAAACCATCCCCATCCAAATCTTTCAAATCCATAAACATTACCTCTAAACCTTGGCATCCAATAAAATGATTCTTCCATTCTTTTTTTTGCTTCCTAAGTTTTCCAGGGTTTTCTAACCAACGAACACCTTGAGTTGTCCCAGATTTACGGTCAGAAACAACTATATCTAAATCACCATCATTATCCATATCACTAGTAAACATTGACATCACCCAAGTTGCAGAACTTATTGAAAACCATTTCCATTTTGATAGCTCTCTTGCATTTTTGGGGGATTGAAACCACCCTATTTTTGCGTTCTTATTTTTAGATGCAACTACTAAATCAATTCCATTTTTCCCATCAACTTGCATAGGAACACAGTACATCCATTGTTTGTTAAGCCTTGAAATTGTGAGCACTTGAGATTTCCATTTTTCAGCTTTGAGGTATTCATTAGGATTAGAAGGGGCCCAATTAATGTATATTTTTTTATTATTTCCTTCTGTGCTACTTACCACATCCATAGCACCATCATTATCTAAATCTACAAAGACTGCATCTTCAACATTTGGTGTTTTGCCAACAATAACTGAAGGCCATTTTTGACGAACTAAGTTGAAACCAGGATGTATATAAACTTTAGTATAACCTCCTTCTTCCCAACCAGTAGTAATATCGGATAAACCATCGTTATTTACATCAGCAATTCTAACCCCATCTGCACCACTAAAAGTTGCATCAATTGTATGTCTTTTCCAAATAGTACATTGACTAGAAAGTGAGAAAACAACACATAGATGGAAAAGAAAACAAACAATTACTTTTTTCATTTAACATATACTTATTCAACCTCTAAATTTACACGCTTTAGCTTTTTTACATTTTTATTCCAATTCAAAAACATAGAAACTGTACCTGTAACTTGTTTATCGATAAGGACAGGTTGTGCATCTGGACCAAATACTTTAGCTGGCTTCCATTTAGAACCCACAGCAGATATCACATCGAAAAAGAAAAAGCCTTCTTGCTTTGGATAATGCCATGTTGCTTTTTTAGGATTAAACCCATTAATTGGGTTAAGTACACCTAAAGTAACATCTGTATTGTTTTTAAAACCTACATTTAAATGATTATCTAAATAGAATACAGCCCAATTCCAAGGAGCAAAAAAGCCTTCAAACTCTGGACCATTATAAATCTGACCTGGTTTATTTATTTTTTTATCTATAGCATAAACGTCTAGAAGACCTCCTTCAGTTCGGTTATTATAAATTCTCCAAGGTCCTTCACCTAACCATCTTTTTCTTTTTACATCTTTGGTGGCAACTTCAATACCTATACCTGAGTAATGATATTTACCTGATTTTAGCGTATAAGCATAGTCTAAAGTAATTTCTCCGTTTGGTTTTAAAAGCCATTTTATATAATCAAATCCTTTGGTGTTTTTAGATTCTATACTGAAAATATCTCCTTTTTTACTTACAATGGCTTTTGCTGTTTTTGTAGTTTGATTTGAAAGTTTCTCATCATCTGCTTTAAAAGTTAAAAACGGAAAATTAGCCAAACTGGTTACTTTCCCTTTATCTAAAACGGAAGTTAGTATGCCACTATTTCCATCAAAATGTAGTGTTATTTTTCCTCGTATAAATTTAAAACTATCCGTTGAATCTTGAGTAAAAGGAATTTTTGACGATGCTCTAAACGTGTTTTTTGGTTCAGTAATGGGTAATCGTTTATCATACACTAATCGACCTTGATTATCATAAACTTCAATAAAAAGTGCATCGTTTTTAATATATGATTTTGGTAAATCAACAATCAATTTTCCTTTCTCACCTGCTTTGATATTTTCTACAGTTACTAAACCTGAAGCAACAGTTCGATGGCTATTTGAGGATGCATCTGGATTTGCAAAATCCACCAATTTCCAATTAATTTCACATTGGTTCAAGTTTACAAAAGAGAACTTATTATGGATATTCAAACTCCCTTTAAAATCTTCATCTATTTTATTATTTGAAATAACAACAGGTGACCAAATTTCTCTTACTGCATCAGAGCTTCCTTTTTTCTCACCACTTGGTCCCACTATACCATCTGGTGCTTTGTTACCTTGATTATCTACTGTATAGCCCATATCATTTCGCATCATTCCTTCATCAAACAAAGCCCAAATGGTCATACCACCTCCAACTTTCGATTTTTCAAACATATCCCAATAGGTTTTTAAATTGGCAGCACCTCCACCATCATAAAGTGCATGCAATACTTCATTTGGTAAGTATATATGATTCTTTTCAAACAAATTTTTCTTGGCAGTAGCATAATCTGGATAATAAGTGGTGTTTACAATATCCCAATCTGGACTATAATTTGCGAAAATATCGTTTGATTTGGCTTCATTTTTTAGAGGTCTTCTCTTTTGAATGTCCCATTTGGCAAATAAAGGGTCAAACTCTGGTGTATGCGCAATATGATTTCCATTTCCCCATAATATGATTGATGGATGATTGACATCACGCACTACTAATTCTTTTAATATTTTGGGACCAACTTCTTTATCTAATGGTCGCCACCAACCAGATAATTCACTTAAAACTAACAATCCTTTTGAATCACATAAATCATAAAAATAAGAATCGGCAGGATAGCAAGAAGAACGAACAAAGTTAAAATTCATATTCTTCATAATTTCTAGGTTTTCTTCCATATCTGTTTTAGAAAGTGTTCTTCCTGTTTCAGGGCGAAAACTATGCATACTTGCACCTTTTAACAAAATACGCTTTCCATTTAAATAAAATCCATCATGGTCACGAACTTCAAAAGTTCTAAATCCGAACCTTTGTTTATAGGTATGTAAGACTCTATTTTTTCCTATTAATTCAATTTTAACAGAATACAAATTTGGGAATTCATGCGACCATAATTCAATATTATTAAATTGAGAAGTTAACAGTGTAAATTCTCCAGAACCTACTTTTGTTTTAAATGATTTACCAATTTTATTTTGTTTGGCATCATATAGCTGTAATTTTATACTTTGATTTTTATTAGCATCATTTGTAAAAACTTGCATATTAAATGCTCCTGACATTTGAGCGTCTATAGCCACACGTTCTATAAATTGCTTAGACACTTCTTGGATAAAAACTGGTCGAAAAATTCCGCTAAACAACCAATAATCTGCAAAACGTTCAGCTGCATTTATAGATGCATTACTAGAATCGTGATTTACATTCACTTCCAATAAATTACTTCCGTTTTGTAATTGATTGGTAATTTCAAATTTAAATTCGGTATGCCCACCTTGATGAAAACCAACTTCTTTTCCATTTAATTTTACCTTTGTATCGGTCATAGAACCTTGAAAAGTGATAAAATATCTTTTATTTGATACTTTCTTAAAATCAAAAGTATGACGATAATCTGCAATTCCAGACAAACGATCTTCCACCTTGTCCATACCATATAGGTAATACCCAAAACCTTCCATCTCCCAATTTGATGGCACAGGAATAGTAGTCCAAAAACCACTATTTCGTCCTTTATCTATTTTAAAATCCCAATTAACAGCAGTAGCTGCATCTTTTCCTGAAAGATATACTTTGCGTTGTGCATTTATATTTAATGAAAGTAAAATTATAACTGAAAACAACACTAGTTTAAATGATATATTTTTATCCATATCCTTTATTTACTTATTCTATTTAAGTTTTTTTATTAATTAAAATACAATATTAATCTATACAATAGTTTTAATAGAACCTATTTAATATATTTTATCGCCATTATGTGCAACTTTAAACCTATTTTTGTTTCTAATTTTATTAAAACTAGATGAAAAAAGTTTTTATTCAATTAGAATCAGGTCGTGGATATGGAAGAGATATACTTAAAGGAATCTATAATTATAATAATCGATTTTCTGAATGGGAAATCATATTTGAACCTTCTTATTACCTAAAAACATCAAATAATAGTAACTTTATTCATCTTATTTCTGAAATAAAACCAGATGGGTGCATAATTGAAAACTATGAAAATGCAAAAAAAGTTATTGATTTAAATATTCCACTGATACAAACAAGCTCTTTAAATTCAACACATCAAATTCCTTGTCTAAAAGGGAATTATGACGCTGATGGCAAAATGGCTTTTGAATATTTTTTATCAAAAGGATTTAAAAATTTAGCTTTTTTTGGTATTCATAAAGTGATATGGTCGGATGGAAGACTTGAAAGTTTACAAAAAAACGCGTTTTCAAAAAATATTAAAGTTCATAATTACACACCCAAGAAGAAAAGATCTATAAGTCATGACTTAAAGGAAATTATTTCTTGGTTAAAGTCATTGCCAAAACCCATTGGTATTTTTTGTTGTAATGATGATTTAGGCATCATACTAATTAATGCCTGTTCAATGGCAAAATTGAAAATACCTTATGAAATTGCGATCTTAGGTGTTGATAATGATGAATTATTATGCAGTGTGGTTCACCCAAAATTATCAAGTATTGCTAGAAATCATACAGTAGCAGCGTTTAATGCATGCGAAATTTTAAACAAAATGATGCTAGGTATCAACCCTGAAAATCATATTATCCCTACTGAGCCAATTAATGTTATTGAACGTAGTTCTACTGACACCATTGCTAGCAATGATAAAGAAGTTATTAAAGCACTGCATTTTATTAGAAACAATACACAAGTAAATATAACAGTAAATGATGTTGTAAACTCAACAAATATTAGCAGAAGAAATTTATACACTCGTTTTAAAAAAACAACTAACAGGACAATTTTAGAGGACATTCAGTTTCAAAAAATCAAAAAATTTAAAGTGTTGTTAACCAATCAAAAACTATCTGTAAAAGAAATTGCATTTCAACTCGGTTTTGAGGACGTAAGTCATATAAGCAGATGGTTTTCTGCAATAGAAGGGACTACTCCTGTAAGATGGAGAAAAAATAATATGTGATATTAAATCTCTTAAAAATCACAGTTTTTTTTACCATATTGAAAATATTTATACCCTAAGCTAAATTCTTGATGACCTAATTGTTCTGACTTTGTTTTTTTGCCATCAATCACTGCTTTAGTAAGTGCTACTATTTCATCTCCAAGCGCATCAAGAGATGCACCTTCTGTAATTATTTTTCCTGCATTAATATCCATATCTCCAGAAAGATTTTCATAGGTTTTCGGGTTTCCACAAACTTTAATAACAGGAGATATTGCAGAACCAACCACAGAACCTCTTCCTGTTGAAAACAAAATAATATGACATCCACTAGCTATCATTTCTACAATTTCTGCGTTATCATTAATATTCGGAAATCCCCATAATGGTGGTCCATCTGGAACAACATCCATAAAATATAATCCAGAATCTGTAGGTATTTCTCCTGGTCTAATTAAAGCTTTAATAGGCAAACTTCCACTTTTTGAGTATGCACCTAATGATTTTTCTTCTATAGTAGTTAAGCCTCCAACTGCATTCCCTTCAGAAAAACTATCATGTCCCATGGCTTTGTAGTAGTTATCAGCCTTTTTAATACATGTCACAAGCTCTTTTCCTAAAGCTTCATTTTCTGCTCTTTCTGCAATTAAATGTTCACATCCAATTAATTCACCTGGCTCTTCAAACATACAGATAGCACCTTTAGCAACGAGTTGGTCAAATGCTTTTCCAATGGAAGGGTTTGCTGTAAAACCACTGGTAGCATCAGAACCACCACAGATTGTTCCGACGACAAGATTAGACATATCAAAATCTACACGCTTTACTTTCTTTAGTTCTGTTGTAAATGTTTTTAAAATAGTTTTTCCTTTTTCCACAGAACTTAACGTTCCGCCATTTTCTTGAATCACTAATTTTTTTACAGGTCTACCACTTTTAGCAATGTATTTTGCTAATTGATTCCTTTTAAAATTTTCACAACCTAATGAAACCAAAAGCACTGCACCTACATTAGAATGTGTGCATAGGTTTTGCATCATTTTATAGGCATAATCATTTGGTGCACAACCACTAAAACCAATTAAATGAACATCTTGACCTGCAAAACTACTAACTATTTGTCTTGCGACATGGTGTGCACATTCTACCAAATAGGCCACTACAATAATATTACGAATCCCTTTTCTCCCGTCTTTTCTTAGATAGCCTTTCATGTTACGTTGGTTCAATAATAAATAGTTATTACTTTATTTTTGTTGACTAGCAACATAGTCTGTTTTTAAATTATGACTGTGCACATGCGCTCCAGCACATATATCTTTAGTAGCGCTTCCTATAGACAATCCATATTTAAGAATTTTACTGTGTCTAGAAATTGGAACTATGGCAATTTTATGACCAAATTTAATAGATTCTTGTAATATAATTTTTCCTGTATTAAGCTCTAAACAACTCCCTTTTTCAAAGTCTTTTAATGCTATTACAATATTATCATCGTTATGTAACCTAATACTAGTCTTCATTATATATTAAATACTTTTCTAAACTTATTTTAAAATCCTCCTGCTGCACCTCCATCAACTGGAAGAAAAACTCCGTTAACATATTTAGCTGCATCAGAGGCCAAATATAAAGCTGCATAACCAATATCTTCTGGCTGTCCAAAATCTCCTGTAGGAATTCTTCCTATGATTTTAGTCTTCCTAGGCAAATCGTGATCTATAGCTTTATGAAGCATTGGTGTTTCTATCCATCCTGGTGCTATAGTATTCACTCTTACATTATCAATAGCAAGTTCAGACACCATACTGCGCATTAGACCTACAACAGCTGTCTTTGCAGTAGAATATGCAACAACTTGCTTCATTCCCATAACTGCAGTCATTGAACTTATTAATATTATTGATCCTTTTTTTCTTTTAATCATTTCTTTTGCAAACTCTCTAGTAAGAGCAAAAACACTCATTAAATGTACATTAAGCACCTCAACAAATTCTCTATCGGTAGTATCAACCGCATTCTTTTTTAAATGTGTCCCAGCACAATTTACCAATACATCCAGCGCTCCCCAATCGTTTTCAATTTTTTGGACAAAAGCAGGTATCTCCTCTAGATTAGAAACATCAAAAGACAGATATTTACATTGTTTACCTAACTTGTTTTTAGCATCGATAAGTTTTTCCTCATTTCTGCCAACTATTAAAACCTCTGCACCAGCTTCAACAAATGTTTTAGCAATACCAAATCCAATGCCACTTCCTCCTCCTGTTACTAATGCTTTTTTTCCTTCTAAGCTAAATGCGTTCATTATATTATTCTTTTTATTTTTATAATAATGGTAATTGTATAAATACCTGTTTTGCAAAATTAGCTATATAAAACAAGGTCTAAGCAACCCTTTCTTGCTATTAAACAGCCATTTTGTGCAATAAAAAAAGACTTGCTTTATTCTAATTAGAAATAAAGTAAGTCTACTATAAAAAAGTATTTTATAATACCCAAACTCTTAATACACTCAATAGTTTGATTGTAATTCAATCAATCATTAGCATGACTTATGTATTCAAAGTTTTTAGTTTTAGGTATTGGTGCATTCGTATCCTTCCACCATTTTTGCAATATGTTAAATAACTCTTCTTTCTTTGCTAGATTTATACCTGCAAGATTATTTTTTTCTCCAATATCTTCAGATAAATTATACAATTCCATCTCGTTATCTTCAAAATAATAATGAAGTTTCCAATTTCCTTTTCTAACTACAGAACCAGGGCGAGTTCTAAATAAAGGATCCCTGTTTTCGTTATCATTTACATTATAGGCTTGTAAATAAATAGGGAAATGCCAAAACAAAGGGCGTTCCAACGTTTCCTCTTTTCCTTCTAATATAGAAGACAAGTTTTTTCCATCTAAAGCTAGACTTGCCTTTTTTACTCCTGCATAATTTAAAATTGTTGGAAATATATCTAAATTTGTTATCGGTACATTGCTTTTAGTATTTGGCTTAATTTTATCATTTAAAAAAAAGAAAAATGGTTCTCTAATACCACCTTCATAATAGCTTCCTTTTCCTGCTCTTAATGGTTTTTGTTTCGTAATTCCATATAAACCACCATTGTCTGAAGTAAACACAATAAGTGTGTTTTCAAAAAGTTTTCTTTCCTTTAATTTATTGATAAGTAACCCAATATTTCTATCCAAATTATCTACCATTGATGCATATTCTGCATTACCTTGACCTTGCCATGGTGATTTTTTTTCATATTTAGGTACAATACTATCTACTGCCATTATAGGTACATGTACAGCATAAGGCGAATAGTTCAAATAAAATGGTTTTTGAACTGTATCTACAAACTTTAAAGCATTTTCCATGACCAAATCAGTCAAATATTGGCTATTGCCTTTTTCTATCTTTACATTTTTATAGGGTGGATAATAACTTCTGGGTAGACCATTGTGTCCTCCAGCAATATTTACATCAAATCCATATTCTAGAGGATTATCACTTAAATGCCACTTTCCTGCATGACAGGTTATATAGCCATTTTCGTGCAACACCTCTGGTAAAATATGATGTTCTGGTGACAAAGTATGAGTGTTTTTAATAGGGATTATTTTTCTGTCTTCAGATTTACCTCTAGTTGACGGACTCACGGTATAAACCCCATGGCGTGATGCCCATTGCCCTGTCATTAAATTAGCTCTACTAGGCGCACAGTTGGAAGCAGATGCGTAGCCATTTGTAAATACCATTCCTAAACTAGATAGGTAATCTATATTAGGTGTTTCGTAATATTGGCTTCCCATAAAACCAACATCTTTCCAGCCCATATCATCAACATTTATAATGATTATGTTTGGTATTACATTCTCTTTTTTTGTAGCACATGCTACACTAATTAATACTAATATGTACAAAGGTATTTTTCGCATTGTGTTTTAATTTATGAGCTAATTTAAAATATAAATCAACTTCAATAGACTTTGTTTTAATTTTCTATAACTTCTTGACTTTTGAAACAATAATTCTAACCGGACCTATTAAACCAGAGGGTAAAAGTTCTGAGTTTTTATTGTAATGTTTAAATGCAGCTAAAGTTACACGTTCTGTTGGTCTATTGCTATTGTTTAAAAGCCACTTGGGCCAATCTTTTATATGTGGTCCTCTGCGCTCATAATCTAGCTCCATCTGCTCGTCGCCAATTAATCTATTTGGCCAAAGGTTAGTAATTTTTACTTCAAGTGTGTTGGTGCCCTTTAAGATTGCATCATCAAGATTGATGCTGTATGGGGTTTTCCATAATATTCCAAGGTTTTTTCCATTAAGAATCACTTCAGCAATTACCTTAACATTACTTAAATCTAATTCTAAAGAATAACACGATTTTATAAGTTTTGTAGAGATTTGAAACTCTTTTTTATAGCTAGCTGTTCCCGAAAAATAACGAATATCTTTTTCTAAAGCATCTGACCAAGAAATCAATTTATTAAATGTTTTGCGTAAAGAATCTTTATTTTTAACAGGAAAACTTACTTGCCAATCATTTGAGAGATCAATAGGCTCAGGTATCGATTTTACTTTTAATGTTTTCGTTTTTCCTTTTGACGAACGACGATACGTTATTTTGCCAGTATATGGGGTAACCCAAGCAACTTCGTTGTTGTCGTAAATTAATTTAGATTTAGGTCTTTCCTGTGTCAGTTTTAGAATATTTCCTTCAGAAACAATAATGCTTTTCTTTTCGTTATTAATCGTATAGCTAACGCGTAAAGAGTTCTTAGTGTCATTTTTTTCTTTTAAAAAACGATCGTTTACAGAAATTTCATAAGTACCAGATTCTACGATTGATTTTACTTTTTCTGTAACATCGTAAATAGGTTTGTTAGAAGGAATGCTATTTATTCCTCTCGCAAATTTTCCGAAGATAGCTTTTACAACAACTAATTTTCCTTTGTTGGTAGCATCTATGTGTAACCACTCTTTTTCCATGGCATTTTTTTCGTGTAGCGTTTCACCAACTTTATATTGAACACGTAATTCTTTTTTATAACCAGGTGCTGGGTCTCCAGAACAAAGACTACGAGTTGCATGTATCGATAATTTATTATCAACAACACTTTTTGCCACTTTTTCTGTAACATCAACCAAGCCATCAGGTAAAAATGTTCCGTATTCAGCTTTTATGATTTTTAGAGTAGAAGGAGAAGTTGATTTAGGTTTTTGAGTAGTGATGGCTGCACTTACAATGTGATCTTTTGAAGTTATAGGTTCTTTAAACACAACAAATACAGCGCCTTGAGACTCAAAAGGAATTGATACTGTTGTAGTACCATCACCATTGTTTTTCCATACCGAAGCATTAGTAATTTCTCCTGTTTCGGCATTCCAAAGCTCAGGTTGTTTTCCTGATACTCGAAAACGACAGGCTAATTCTCGACTTTCTTTTTTTGAATTTACTACAAAATAGATGTCACTATTTTTAGTTTTTCTGTGAATAAAATCGATAGCAGTATTGGTATCGTTTTCAATTGAAAAATCTGGAAGCAATACCCAGTTTTTTAGAACATCTAAAATCGAGTTATCTTTAACAATACCCGAATTCCATAAATTATCAGCTAACTCAACAACCTTTTCATCACAAGTAGGATACTTTTCAAGACTTGGAGATTTTTTTGGTTTTGAACCAATGATTTGTGCACCCAAGTTAGCTAATTCTTTAATTTTAGTTAGTGTTTTTGGGGTCATCCATTCAATTGAAGGCAATACCAAAACTTTGTATTTTCCTCCTACAGAAGTTTGAATAAGACCGTCTTTTACTGTTAATAATTGTATTTTGTTTGACCCAATCACATCATAATCATAGCCTAGTGCTTTTATTTCTGGCATTAAAAGCGCATCATTTGGAGATGCTTCTCCTGTAAAAACCAAGACGTCGGCTACCGAGGTGCCTTGTTGTAGTAAAAATTGACCTCTGCTAATATAATTTACAAAAGGTTTACTCTGATTCCACCACGTATTTAAACGGTTAAAATCTGTTCCAAAAACCTGTAAAGTTAATCCAGGTCCAACATTCCAAGGTTGATGTACATAACAATGAAAAACAAAACGATTGATACCTTGTGCCCAGGCCAAATCTCCCATAGCTTTTAGTGTACCCGGATGTTGGTTCCAGCCGCCCATACCCGTAAAAGATTCTGCTTCGGCAATAGGGCTCCCATTTAATTTGGCAATCGAAGCAACAAATTTTGGCGAGTCAAAAAAGGCCAAACTACCACTCCAAAATTCAGACATTACCACATCTGCAGTTGCACCAACTTGCATGCTATCAAATGGTCCCCAGTAAGGTTCTGTAGAATATTGCATGCCGTTTTTATGGCAAAGTTCACCGAAATAGCCGTAATAATTCTTAGCGATTAAATCTCCAATCGTACGTCTAAAATCCCATAGAAATCGTTCAGTTTCTTCGCCACTTTCTATATAGTAACCGGCTAAAGCGGGCAAGTATGCTTTACAGTTGTAAGAACGAAGGGTTTCAAATTCTTCTGCAAAATTTGCTGTCCAGTTTGTTGTACCTACCTCGTAGCTATCAATATGACATCTTGTAACAGCAGTACCTATTAAAGTGTCTAATTTTTTAATAATCGGTTGTATGCCTCCTTGCCAAAAAATATCTACAGCCTTTTTACTCATTTTATCGCATTCTAAACCGCCTCCGCCTTCACTCGGAAAACGATTTTTTTCTCCCGTAGGAGTATGTCCTATACGTAAAATAATCCACTCGCCTTTAGGTGCTTTCCATTTTAAAAACCCATCTTTCGAAAGCTTTGTTGTCAAATCGATAATTTCTGCTTTTTTAACTATTGCCAAATCAGAAACATTCTTATTATCAGGTGTTAGGTGGTTTCTAACTTTATGCGAAAGTATTTTTGTATCTAATTCGTCAATACGCTGGTCGTTTTTAGGTTTAGGAAAAGCAAGAATGGCGATGTCTCTATAATAATTTAAGTGTGTTTTAGGCTGAGGTAGTTTAGCGTTAAATGTACTATTTCCGGTATGTGAGGTTTTAGAAAAAACCAGTTCTTGCATCGCATATTCTGGGGTGATTGATGGCCCTCCAGTTGACGACCAACCAGCACCATTATGAAAACTCAACTCGAGTTTTAACCGTTTAGCTTCAGAAGCTGCAAAATGAAATAAATCTAGCCATGCCGTACTTAAATAATCGGCAAAACCTTTGGGATTTCCTAAATTCACATTAAAAATCAGAGCACCCTGAATGCCAACCTTTTTCATAGCTTCTAAGTCGGCTGTTATACCTTCTTTTGTAACGTTTCCGTTTATCCAAAACCACATAGTACGTGGTTTCGCAGATGCTGGTGGATTCTGAAAATTTTGTTCTAAGGATGTATTTTGGGCAATTAAACCTGGCACAAATAAATTCAGAACTAACCCTATAAACAGCGTTTTATATAGTATTTTCATCCTTTTTATCTTTAACATATTCTAACTACTCTAAGATTTAATATTTTTCCTAATTTATCAATTTTGTTAGCAATATGACCTACACCAATAGCACAATGGTGAGATGGCCCTTGTTTAGACCACTCATTCATAAAAGCTCTTGCTCCTATTGAAAAACGGTATCGACTATTTGTATTTCCTATTTGTAATATTGGCCCTTTTACCGATTCTCCTTCGGCAACCAATAAAAACACATCATCTTTACCTTCAACAACAGACAACAAAGTTACTGGGCCGTGTTTTACAGTCATTTGGATTGACAAGCCTTTTCCTGGTTTTCCATGATATACTGGCAATGGTACTAATTGTACATTACCTTCAGCAATGGCAAAATGTGCAGGCCCATCGTGACCTAACATCACAATATCATCATTAAAATCAATGGCATAAAACTCCGAAAACGAACCACCTACTCCAAAGGCATCCATAATTTTCATGGCTTGGGCATTTTTAACTTCATATTCTCCTGCAACTGGCACATTTTTTCCTGTCAATAACGTATTCCCAGCAATTACAGAGGTGACTATATTTTCATACTCGTTAGCGTTTTCACCTTCATAATAATACGCTAAAGATCCTAAATCGTGATTTTCAACCAATTTATCTAAGGCTATAGATGTTTTTGCTGCGCGAATTAATTCTGATTCTTCACAGGTGTCAATCACTTCAAAGGTACTTTGGAATTCAGCTATTTTTTCACCAACCTCATCATTTGTAACTGCATCTCTGTACTTTTTTACCTCACACATTTCAACAATTTCTATATGCGTTCCAAAAGCTGAAGATTGTTTTGTTAAATCAGAATACACATCTAACATACCTGCATAATAATGTCCTAAAACTCCCAATCGGTTATTTTGCATTATGGATGCTACTTTGGTGGCGTCAATCCAATCTTGAATTTCATCCCAAACAAATTGTTCGCCTAAATATCCTGTAACAAATTCGTAGTCTATTCCTGCACGATTAAACACATTCGCAAATTCTGGAACTGAACAAGCCTGACAATGCGCCAACCATTCTCCAGTCATTTTACCACGATCTCCCAAAGCATTAAAACTCTCATAATCGATAGCTGCAACAGGTTGAATATTCAAAATAACTATAGGGCATTTTACTTTTTGAACCACAGGCAAAACTGTTGATGACAAGGCATAGGTAGAAATGTATAAAAATAAGATATCTACATCTTCTGTTTTTAAAACCTGTGCTTTTTCTCTTGCAACTACAGGAGAATCTACCAAGCCAACATTTACAACCTCTGCACCAAAACCTTCCATTTTATCTGCAATCTGTTGTTGATAACCTTCTAAGCGTTCTAATAAGCCTTCAAACTGTGGCCAATAGGTATCTAAACCAATACCAAACAATCCTGCTTTTATCATTATTTTATTTATTTTAATTTTAACCTAGTACTTAACTTCGCTTTTAGCTCTTTAACTAATTCTAGGTGTTCTTCAGCTATATTCTTAGTTTCCTTTTCTGTTGTTGTGTGATCATATAATTCAACAAATCCATCTTTATGCAGTGTCATTCTATGCGTTGAAGTTCTGATGGTTGAAGCTTTATTGTTGTAGGATATAGCATAGTGACCAGTAGCATTCGGATCTACTAATAGTTCTTTTAGAGACGTCCCATGAGCATACTCAGGAGTTTCAATTTCTGCTAAATCACACAAAGTCGGAAAAATATCGACTGTTTCTACAATAGCATCTGAATTCGCACCTTTATGTTTCATTCCTGGGTAATGAATTATTAAAGGTGCGTGCAACGACTCCTCAAACAAACTATGTTTTCCCCAAATCGCATGTTCTCCTAAATGCCAACCATGGTCTCCCCAAAGTACAACAATAGTGTTTTTATCTGCTCCTGTTTTTTTTAATGCTGCAAGAATTTTACCAACTTGGGCATCTGCATAACTCACACATGCAGCATAATGACGACGTACATCATTCGCAAAATCAGCATCTGTATTAGGGTTTTTACCCCAATGATTATATTTCATAAATTCACCAGACCCATGCCAAGTGGTTTTTCCTTTCGGTTTTTGAGAATGTTTTATTTTAGGAAAATCAACACCATCATACCTATCATAATATTTTTTTGGTGCACCAAAAGGTAGGTGTGGTTTAATAATTCCAACAGCAAGAAAAAATGGATTCTCTTTATTACTGGAAAGGACTCCTAGTTGTTTCACAGCTTCATCTGTAATTGCTCCATCTGGATAAATGTTGTCATCGCCTTCTATGGTTTGAAAAACGTCCATACTACCTGATTTTACTCGGATCTCACCATTAGCTAATCCATGCATCATTCCTCGTGGATGTTCCCATTCTGCAACTGGCATCAAATGTTTATCCCAAGCATTGGGCATCTCTACTTTTGTGCTATCATTCCATTTTTTTCCTCCTCTACCTCCTGGATGATGAGATACTTTTCCAACCGAAACTGTTTTATAACCATGAATCTTAAACCACTCAGGAAGACTTTTATCTATTTTTTGAGTACCTTGTTTTATTTTATTTGCTCTACTAAAAAGTGCATTATTTCCTGCTGGTCCATATTGCCCTGTTAATAAGGTATAACGAGATGGACCACAACTTGGTGAGTTTACAAAATGTTTCTGAAACCTAA
The DNA here is from genome assembly GCF_947497695.1 of uncultured Polaribacter sp. GTDB lineage: Bacteria > Bacteroidota > Bacteroidia > Flavobacteriales > Flavobacteriaceae > Polaribacter. The sequence goes on from NZ_CANMHM010000002.1 coordinate 57,424, forward strand.
TACTCTTTTCAGATAAATCGTCAATGTTTGGTGAACTAATATAATCTGCTCCAAAACTCTTCAATTCTGGACGAAGATCATCCACACAAATAAGTAGCACATTAGGCTTTTGATTGATTTGTTCTTTTTTACAATTTGTTATTGCAAAAAGAGATAGTAGGATGTAAAAAAAAGATATTTTTTGTTTAGCTCTCATTGTTATATCATTTTCTATTGTTTTTTCTAAATTTCAATATATAATTCACTTACTTTTTTCAAGTGATTTGTATCCAATTCCACACCAAAACCTGGTTTTGATTTAAAAGAATAATACCCATTATTCTCCTTTTTAGTTGCAGTGCTCTGCAAACATTCTAAATACAGTTTAGAATCTTCCTTTTTCTCTATGGCTTCTACCCAAGTGGCATCAACACCAATGGCTATTTGTTGCCACGCAGAACAAGCAGGACCAACCAAACTGTCGTCGCCAATCATCACTTTTGCACCAATTTCTTTTACCTTTTTGGCTAGTTGGGCTGTATGGGTAAAACTTCCCATTGTTGATGGATGTAAATTATAAATATGCCCCATACCTGGTTTCATCGTTTTGATTCCTTTCCAAGCAGGACGCATAGGCGCATCTGGAATTAAAGATAAATCACCCACCATCTTTTGTAATTCAAACCATTGATTCGTTTTTAAATTGGCTGGATCTTCAATCGCATCCAATCCATTGTCTTTAAATCGATTCAATATAGATTTTAATTCGTCTAAGGATTGCCATTTTTTATAGCCTTTATTCACATCAGAAATTACAACAGCGTCATTACCTAGAACGTCTCTTATGGTTTTTAGTAACTTCATATCAATTTTCTCATCACCATACATTTTAAATTTTAGATGATGCCCAAGGTTCTGTTCGATGCTTTTTTCTGCTTCTTCTCTAACTTTTTTCTCGTCTTTATCTAAAATGCAATATAAACCTGGAACAGGATTTTGACCAGTTAAACCCAATAGCTCAACCGCTGATTTATTTTGAAGTCTTCCTGATAAATCCAAAAGTCCCATATCTAAAAACTCCAACATTTTAAGAGATCGTTTTGAACCTAATACTTGTTCTGATGCTAATAATTTTTGAGACTCACCTAATGTTAAACCTTTAAATTGTTTTAAGTAGTTTACCCAATCTGTAGGTTTAAAATCCGGATTGTTTTTAGATGCTGGCGTTTCTGTCCAACCATAAAAATCTCCCGCAGAAATTTTTATAAATAAATGCTGACGATTATGCCAAGTACCCCAAGAAAAATAACGTGGTATATTGATATCATATCGAAACAATTCGATTTTTGTAATCTTTTCGTTTAAATATTCTGTTCCGTTTTTACTTCCGCAAGCAGATAATAATGGATATGTTGCACCTGCAATACCCAATGCTGACATACTTTTTATAAAATCGCGTCTATTTGTTTTCATAACTAATTGTTTTACCAAGGATCATTCATAGAAGTTAACAATTCTGCCAATTCCGTTTTCATTTTTTTGTCTAAACCTGAATCTTCTCCCCAAATGTTTTTCATCTGATAAGGATCTTTAACATCATTATAGAGATAATGGAACTTTTCCCCACTTTCGTGTTTTACCACAGCATAGGTATATTCTTTTGTTCTAAAACCACGAGCATCTCCATTTGAAGCAAAACTTTTCCCTCCAAAATACAACTGTTTTCCTGGGCGATTTACAGGTTTATCAATAAATAAACCGGCATAATTTTTACCATCTACTACCTTTGGTATTTTATATTCAAATCCCATTAAACCTAATATAGTTGGCATATAATCGGGTACACTCAATAAAATATCATCCGTTTTTGGTTTTACTTTTTTTGGATAATGGAGGATTAAAGGAATTTTATACGCTTCTTTAAACCATACGTTTTTATGCATTAAACCTTGGCTACCTAGCATTTCGCCATGATCTGCAGAAAATACAATAATGGTGTTCTCATACAAACCCGCTTCTTTTAACTTTGCAATAACACGTCCTATTTGATCATCAACACCATTTACAGAAGCAAAATAATCGGTGGCTTGGTCTAAGCGCTTTTCTACACCATGATCTCCCCTTTTTAAATCATAATTGTCATTAAATTTTACATTGGGTCTATTTAAAACGTCTTTATGCGTCATGCCTTTATAACGTTTTCTGTAACGTTCTGGCACTTGTTTAAACGGGGTGTGTGGTGGGTTAATAGACCAAAACAAGGCAAAAGGCTCGTTAGCTTTTCGCTGATTTTCATTGTTTTTTAGGTAATCAATAATAACATCGGCTTCATGTTCTGCCGACCATTTTTTGATGTATGTTTTTTCGTCTTCTTTGGCATTGGTTGTCCAATAATAAGGTACATTATGTCTATTGTGAGTTCCGTAAGCATACCAGAAAGAAAATCCGTGTCTTCTATCTGGTGGACACCAAGTATCCCAAACACGTTTTACATTTGGCGCTGTAGGTTCTGGGCCATCTAAATGCCATTTTCCAACATAACCTGCACTGTAACCATTATCAACTAAAACATCCGAAAAACAGGTTTCATCTTTCTTCAAGTAGTTTCCTAAAGCTGTTCTTTGAGAATTGCAATTTTCTACAACACCTGTTGATAAGGAATAACGCCCAGTCATTAACATCGCTCGATAAGGACTGCATAATGGATTGTTTGCGACTGCCTCAGAAAAAAACACTCCTTCTTTTGCCAATTGATCTAAATTTGGTGTATAAACTGGATCTTCGTTTAGAAATCCCAACGAAGCTTGACGATACTGGTCTGCAAAAATGAAAAGTAAATTTGGTTTAGATTCCACAGTTGCTTCTTCTTGTTTTGGCTTGGTTTTACAAGATGATATACCGCATATAATCAATCCAAAAAGAGTCAATTTTACCAATAACTTAATTTTTACATTTAGTTTATTCATACTTATCTTATTATGTATTCTTTAATTCAGTTTCGTTTATTAATTTAACAGACTTTGAAAAACGATTAGTTTCTCCAAAAGTTAAGGTCTTCAATTTTCATTTAACTTCTCTTACAATAAACATCTTTTTAATAATTCGTTTTAAATGAATATGTTCCAGAGTTTACCTTAAAAACAAAAGCTTTTTTCGTTTTACTCAATAGTTTTACATCAGAACCACCCTCAAATTCACCTCCATTTACTTGAATATTCTCTTGAATATTTCCTGGTACTAAAACTTGAGCTGTAGTGTTTGGAGGTACTATTATATCTAAATAAAATTGTTTATCTACTAATTTCCAACTTGAACTTACGTTACCATAAGGTGAATTGTAAGTGGCAGCTGCAGATGTTAAGGGACCACCCGGTATAGGAGCAATTTCAATTTCTTTGTAACCTACTTTAACAGGTTTAATACCCGCAATGCGTTCGTACATCCAACGACCAATTGCACCGTATGCATAGTGGTTAAAAGAATTCATACCTCCTTTATTAAAACCATCTTTATGAGTATAACTGTTCCAACGTTCCCACATGGTAGTTGCCCCTTGATTGATAGAATAAAACCACGATGGATAAGTTTCTTTAAACAAGATTTCATACATCAAGTCGATCTCACCAATTTTGTCAAGTACTAAAGGCAATAAAGGTGTACCTAAAAAACCGGTACGCAAATGGTTATCGGTTAGTTTTATTTGTTCCAATAAATGAGGTACTGCTTTTTGCGCTAATTCATCATCCAACAAATCGAACGCTAAGGCTAATAAATAAGCGGTTTGAGTTTCAGGACCTTCAATAATGCGTCCTTGAGTATCGAAAAAACTATTTTGAAATACATCGCGAATAGCATGGAATAAAAACTCATATTCTTTGGCTTCAGACTCAAATCCTAGCACTCTTGCGGCTTGAGCAGTTAGATTAACAGAATGTGCATAGTGGGCTGTGATAATTAGCTTGTTGGAAGTGATACCAAATCGCTCATCTCTTTTGTGTGTTGAATAGGGTTGCAACCAATCGCCATGAGTAAACATTTTAACAATATGGTCTTTGGCATTTGACTGATAAAATCCTACCCATTTTTTCATACTTGCATAGTTTTCCTCCAAAACACCTGCATCCCCTGTACGTTGGTAGGTATCCCAAGGAACAATTGTAATCACGTCACTCCAACCAGCACCAGCCCTAAGTCTACCTCCTAAAGAAGGTACCATTACAGGAACTGCTCCATCTTCATCTTGATCATCACGTACACTTTCTAACCAACTCGCCCAAAAGGAATGAACATCTCCTAAAAAGAATGAGGTGGGTGCAATTACCTGAGCATCGCCTGTCCAGCCTGCTCTTTCATCTCGTTGAGGACAATCTGTTGGTATATCGAGTGTATTACCTCTTAGCCCCCAAATAATATTACTTTGCAGCTGATTTAGTTTTTCGTGTGAAGAGCTAAACTCAACATTCAAATCATAATCAGAATGCTGAACAATACCTGTCACCCATGATTTATCTGGAGAAGCACTTGGATCAAAACCACTCAACTCTACATATCTAAAACCATGAAACGTAAATGTTGGCTGATAGGTAATTTGTCCATCTTCTTTGGCCGTATAATAATCTGTTGAAACGGCTCCTCTGTAATTTTTAGTATACATACGCCCATCTTGTTGAAGCATTTCAGCAAAACGTATTTTTAAGGTTCCATCTTTCTGCATTGGTACCTTAATGCGAGGTACACCCACCATATTTTGCCCCATATCAAAAATTACTACACTTTTATCAATCTCGGTAATATTAATTGGTGCTAATTCCTCAACAGATTTAACAGTGTTATGTCGCTTTGGTGTCAATCTTATCGCTGCGTCTTTATCTTCAGCAATAACCTTTTGCCAGCTTGTATCATCGAAAGATTTAGATGACCACCCTTTTAGTTCTTTTCGCGCATCATATTGTTCACCATCATAAATTCCAGCATAAACAATTGGACCATTTTGAGTAGCTGTCCAATTTTCATCTGTAATAAAAGTCTGAACATCTCCATTGGTATATTTCACTTCAAGTTGACACATTACTTTAGGAGAAAGCTTTGGATACCCTCTAAGCATTAATCGACCTGCATACCAACCCTCTGCCAATGCAATTCCAATAACGTTAGTTCCATCTTGTAAATGATTTGCTACATCGTATGTTAAAGTTTCAATGCGCTTATTATAGGGCGTCCATCCTGGAGTCATGACATCATCACCAACCTTTTTACCGTTTATCTCAGCTTCAAAAAGTCCCTTCGCTGTAATGTACAATCTAGCAGATTCAATTTTAGAATCAATCGTAAAATCCTTTCTCAAATACTGAACTTTATAAGAGGTTTTATTCGTTTTAGGCGACTTTGCTTTGTCCACTTTTGCCAAGCTAATCCATTTGGCCTGCCAATCGGAATTATTAAGCAGTCCTAACTCAAAGTTGGCTACCTCACTCCAATCAGAAGCCTTTTTATCTTGATCCCAAAACTTTAGCTGCCAGTACACTTTTTGTCGCGAGGACAGTTTTTTTCCTTTGTATTTTACAAATAAAGTTTGATCACTTTCCACTTTTCCGCTTTCCCATAAATCAGCATTATCGGGCAATAGTTTAGGGCTAGAAGCCACAACTATGGAATACCCTACTTGCTGTTTGATGTTTTTATTTTGTGGCAGTTTCCACGAGAAAGAAGGGGTCGCATCGTAAAACCCTATAGGATTTTTAAATTGCTCACTTACAGTCAAATCCTGGGGTACGTTCTTAGTATTGTTATTGTTATTAATTGAAGAGCAGGAAACTAAAAATAGTATTACCAATACAACGGTTGCTAGTTTATTACGAGTAAATATGTACATGTTTATTTTATTTAAAAAACGTATTTATTAATATTCTACGGATTCAATAACCACTGGTCCTAACAATCCGGAAGGCTGCAATTTTGATTTTGGTTTGATATCATCAATGACTAACCAAGTATATTTCTCCTCTTCTGCTCTTTGTTTGTCTTTTATCAATTGATTTCTCCAAAGGTTTACAACTTCTATTTCTAGTTGATTTTCACCCTTTTTAAGTGCTTCTGAAATATTTAAACGATAAGGTGCAATCCAAACACCACCAACATCTTGTCCGTTTACTTTTACTTTCGCCATTACAGAGAGTTTACCCAAATTTATGTAAAACTCTTGATTTTCGGGAAGTTGATCTACCGTAAATGTTGTACTATAAGTTGCTGTCCCAGAATAATATTTTATTTTTTCATTTTCTGAAGTAGCCCAATCTTTTAGCGTATTAAAAACAACTAGGTCTTTTGGACCTATTTCTTTGTTCTTAAAATCTACTGTAAATGGCGCTTTCAATTCAATTACTTTTTCAAAAACAGGAAAGTTTTCCGTATTTAATGGTTTTGTTAAGGTTTTGTTTTCTTTCTCAAACACCACAAACCAACTCTGAGCAGCTTCCATTTTTAAAGGTACTTTTATTCCTGTTTTCGTAATTTCAAAATCTGGTAAGGCTCTAATTTCGCCATTAACTGCATTCCATAATTGTGGTTTTAAATCTCTAGCTACTCTAAAAACTGGCTCCAATTCTATTTGTTTATTACTTTGGTTTGTGATGAAATAAATATCCATTTCTGGTGTATTTCTATGTGCCCACAACAACGGTTTATCATCAGCAATGGCAACATCTTTAGCTAATTTCAGTTTTGAAAATACTTCTGACAAATTATAACCATCCAACACCAAGCCTTCACCATAATTTTTAGTCATTTTTCCTTGTGCATACTTTCCATTCCACATCTTATTAGCAATAGTTTTTACGATCTCATCGCTTTGTGGATAGTTCTCTAAACTTGGCGATTTTTCTGGTTTTTGCCCTAAAATAATTCCACCTTGTTTCACCAATGCTTCAATCTTTTGTAATAATTCTGGACGCATGGTTTTAAAAGGTGGTAAAACCATAACTTTATAAGACATACCATCTGGTAACACAAAACATCCATCTTTTACAGACAATCTGTTTAGAATTACTTCGGCATTGATATAGTCATACGAATAGCCTTTTGGAATTTCAGGAACACGACCGCCCGTCATTATTGGCGTGTCTTCTCCAATAAAATAGCACACATCTGCTACATATTTGCCTTGTTGCAATAAGAATTGAGAACGACGTAAATAATCAAAATACGTATCTGCTTGATGAAACCAAGTGTTATGACGATTGAATTCCGTTCCAAACCAAGCATTCATCCCTGGTTTTCTATTATCATCTGGTTGTTGAATATACAAGTGCAAAACAAAATGATTGATCCCTTCTGTAAGCGCCCAATCGCCTCGTTTTTTCAACATTGCTGGATGCCTTAAATAGGTTTTTCTTGCAGATGTAAACGCTTCTGCAGAAGTTATTGGTTTTCCATACGTATGAGATGTGGATGATGAAGCTTTGCATTCGATATTCCCTAAAGTACCTTCGTTCCAGAATTCTCCTGAAATTAAGTCTGATTGACCTCCATACATCATAAATTCACCAGGAAAACCCCAATGCCCATAATTTTCTAGCCAAGTTTTTAAATTATGTTTATTACTTGCTTTTTTTAAAGCACCTACATATTCATAAGCAACATCATCTGCAATGGCACGTCTTAAATCCCAAAGAAATCGTTCTGATTCTTCCACACTTCCCACAATTCTACCAGATAAAACTGGTAAATATTTTACAGGATTGTAACCGTATTTTTCTTGAAACTTGACTTCATAATTGTCTGTCCAATTTTGAGAACCCATTTCATAACTATCAGCAATTACATATTTAAAAGCCGATTTACTCTCTTCTGGAATGTGTTTTAACAATTCGCCAACAAAATTATCAAAGTGATATTGTACGAGTTCGCCATTCATTTTATCAACTTCATAACCTACACCTTGAGGTGCAGCAGGTGCATTTTTTGTTCCTGTTGGTGACATTCCCATTCTAAGAATCGTCCAATTTCCTTTTGGAGCGTTCCAATTTAGATTTCCATTTTCATCAATTTTATTGCTGATATCAATAACTTTATCAGGATTTAAACCTAAGTTTTTAGATTGAAGTTCATCTTGCTGGCTAAACACATACGTATTCCAATTAGGTTTTGGAGTTGGATGCATTTTACCCAATTGTTTTTCTATATATAACTCTAAAACAGGTGCTTCAGAAATGGTAATTTCTGAAAAACCATAGCTTTTTTTACGCGAGATAAAATTGGTGAATTTCAACTTAAATTCTTTCGCTTTTACTTGGGGTAATGTTGTGGCAAACGCACCTTTTAAAATAGGCCCAACATTGGGTGTCATTTTAGAACGATCAAAAGTGAACTCTTTGATTATTTGTTCTTTTCCATCAACAATTGCTGAAATTTCTATTTTACATTTAAATTCTTTACTTGGAGAAATTGAAATGGAACGCGCAGTAATTGCCTCTTCCATATTGAATGTAATTTCTAAAGCTTGCTTCGATTGAATTTTAAAATTGGTTTCCGAATTAATATCGCCATCAATTAAAGCGTTTACATCAATATCTTTCCAATTAGTTGTTACTTTTGTGGGGATGAATTGTGTGCTTTTTTGTTCATCTTCAGATGATTTAAACGCTAACGTATGCGTGTCTTGAAACTTACTATTTGGTTGTTTTAGTTTCACATTTACTAATTGTCCTCCTGATACTTTCGTTTCACTATAAGTTAAATAACGCATCGCTTTTTCAGAATCTATCCAAGGACCTCCACTTTGGCTCCAACCTGGGCAATTAAAAATACCAATATCTACACCAATACGTTTTCCTTCCACAACAGCGTGCACCATATGAGACCACCATTCTTCACTCAACATTGGTACTTTTCCATCTTTACGAGCTGGATTAATATTGCCAATTAAAGCACCACCAATACCTGCTTTTTTCATAGCTTCTAAATCTTTGGTAATACCATCTTTTGAGATATCATCATTAATCCAATACCAGTAACACCATAAATTATTTTCTTCTTTTAGGTTTACAAAACCAGACTTTATAGCATCGTATTTTTTAGAGTTATCACACCCTAAAAAAAGAAATGAGATACATACAACAACTATAATTACAGTATTTTGATAATACTTATTTTTCATTTTTAAAGATTTTTAATTCCTTTATTGAAGGTGCTTTCTTTGCATCCAAAATAAATAACCTACATTTTGTAGATTCAATAGTTTCAAATTGATGATTTTTATTTCCTCCACAAGTGTTCCCTTTTACAATATCTTTCCAAGCACCATTTTCCCAATATTGCAATTTATAAGAAGTGATGTTATTCTCAAATTCATCAACAATAATTTGATTGAATTTTTGTGGTTTTACCCACTCTACTTCTACATATTGATTTTTAGTTTCGGTTGCCAACCAACGAGTTTCATCATCACCATCATTTACTCTAAAAACTTCAAAAACGGGTAGTTTTTCTGATTGAATAAACATTGAAGACGCATTCATTCTACCTAATTTTGCTAGATTTCTAATTTCATTTAAAGGTTCTGGAAATTGTGTTATTGGCAGTTCATAAACCTTAAAATTATAAACACCAGATGTGACATCAAAAATAATATAGTTACCAACAGCTTTATTTTTTTCTGTTCCTATAAAAGCGATTCCTTCTGATTTTTCAGCCAAAACATCATTTTCTTGAATTGCATTTTTATGATTTGCTAGCAAATACAGTTTTGCTGTTGTATTTACAGGAATTTCAATATGAAATGTTGCACCTTTGTCTTCTTTTTTCCAATTAACAACAACATTTCCATACATAGATTGGTATGCTGTATTTGCAAAAGATAAATCGCCAACAAGTGCTGGTTTAATAATCATATTCTGCATTCCTAAACTTTCTGGATTTGGGCGAATTCCGCCAAAACCTTTGATGAAATAACCTCCTATTCCTGTATAACAAGTATGTATTTGGCTGTTTCCAATAGCAGACCAACGTTCTGGCCAAACCGTTTTTCCTTGTTCTAAAAAGTAGCCATAACTTGGGTGATGTTTGTCTCTTAACAATTCGTAAATTAAATCCATACGTTCACCAGATTCTGTAAAATATCTTGTGTATAAAGCTTGTCCTGAACTTCCTGTATCGTAATAAGGAAATTTATACAAAACATTATCTACTAAATTTGCTGTTACTTTTTCTTTTTCTGATGCTGGTGTTACTCCAGATATTAATGCAAACGCTTGATCTACTTGATAGCCATTGATATATTTACCTGTTTCAGGATTATAGGACAATTTGTGAGTTGCTTCTCTTTGTACTTTTAAACGTTCTTTATAAATTTTTGCATCTTCATTTTTACCTAAAGTCTCAGAAATTTGCATTGCATTGTCTAACATAAATGCATACAAACAGTTGTTAAAATGTATAGCTTCAGGCGAATTACTGCTCGTCCAAAAATTACCTCTTGGTGTGCACCAATCTCCTAATCCTGGAAATTCTCTTAACCCTTGTGTTCCTGCTTTTATAGCTCCTTCAGTTTCATAATTAGAATTGTCATACAACCATTTCATCCATTTTTGCATCGATTTATAGTTATCTTCTAGTACTTTTTTATCGCCTAACATTCTGTAGGTTTCCCAAACTGTTAAAGGATTATTGGCTTTCCACATTAAAAACGGTCGATCTTCTTCATTAATTACAGCTCTGGTTCTTCCATCAGGAAATTGTGCATCTCTGGTGTATTGTAAATATTGATCCATATAGGCACCACTTTCAAAATTTGGCAAAGCATCTCCATACATTGCAGCCACTGTAACTTCTCCCCAACCACGTCTTTCTCTGTGAGGGCAATCTACCAACATACCATCCATTGTGTTGGCTAAATACGTGTTTAAATTGACTTGATATATTTGATTGAGTTGTTCATTTGAAGAACTAAAACTACTTATTTGCTTTCGATTATTTGTGACTACAAAACCTTTTGCATCTTCTAATTTTGGTTGATAATTTAACCCATACACAGTAACCCATCTTCCACCAGCAACATTAAATCGGTTTTTAAATGTTCCTTTTCCTGATTTCCCAAAAATATATTTACTTTTTTGATTCCAACTGGAAGTTTGTCCTAATTGATCGGTTATCTCAAACAAAATAGAATCGCCTTCTTGCCCTTTATACAAATCCATTTCGAAAAAACCAGTGTAGTTTTCTCCCAAATCAATTCTATAAGAACCATCTTTATTTTTATCAACCCCAATCGCTTTTAGTTCTTTAAATTTTACTTGAGGCTCTACCATTTGAGCACTTAATTTTGCTTTAATAGGGCTGTACAATGCACGTACTTCTCTATTTTTTCTACTATTTAAAGCAAAATACATATTGTTGCCTTCTGGTATTTTAACATTTAAATCTTCGTGATTGTAGATACTTGCATTCATCCAATTGCTATCATCATAATCTGCAGCATTCCAGTTGTCTTCTCTTTTGCTATCATCAATCGTTTCTCCTCCAAAACGCAGGATATCCCAATCTCCATAATATTCTGAATGACTTTTTTTAGTCTTCCAAGAAGTGTCTGATTTTAAAGTAATTTTTTCTCCACCTGATACAATTTCAGCTTGTGCTTTAAACACAAAAGGAACATTTCTATATTCTCTAATACGTTTCCAACGCGCCCAACCTGCTGCGTGCCAAATGGCGATTACGTTGTCTCCTTTTTTTAGTTTATCAGCAATATTATAAGTTAAATACGGAATTCTTTTTTTCATATAAGAAGACACAGGATTCATTACATTATCTGTGATTTTCTCTCCATTTACGTACAGTTCGTGATAACCAAAAGAACCTACAAAAACAAATGCTGAAGATGGATTTTCTTTTAATTCGAAATTCTTTCGATACCAATTATGGTCTGTTTTTTTCTGATCGGATTTTAAAATCCAATCGCCTTTCCAATCCGATTGTTTTAATAATCCCATTGAAAATTTTGCAGTTTTACTCCAGTTTGAAGCATTATTATCTTTATCCCAAACTTTTACTTTCCAAAAATACTGTTGTGCAGATGCCAAAGGTTTTCCTTGATAAATATTATGTACAGATTGGTTTGAGTTGATTTTCCCAGAATCCCAAACATCGCCTTTGTCATTTTCTAAATGCTCTAAACTACTTGCTACTAAAATTTGATATCCAGTTTGTTTTTGTCCTCGCGTTTGGTTTTCTTCAATAATTTTCCAACTTAAACGTGGACTTGTATTGTCAATTCCTAATGGATTTTCTCGATATTCGCATCGTAAATCTTTTGGTAAAATAGATGTTGAATTTTCACAAGCACCTAATGATGCGAATACAATACATAAAAGAAAAAATTGAATTAGATATTTTCCTCCCATTAAATTTATTAAATCACTCTTAATTAATGTTTTACTCATTTTATTGAATCTTTATCAGATATTTACCCGAGGTTAACTCAAAGCTATTGTGTTTAACTTTTTTGTTATTTAATTTGATTTGTTTTGATGTATACATTGGTAGTTCCACCAAAGCTGATGAATTTTCTGGAATTGTAATCGACCAAACAATCATCTCTCCATTTCTTTTCCAATTACTTTCTATTTTCCCTTTTGGTGATTTATAAGACACTTCACACCATTCTAAACCTTCTAAAAAAGTAGGTTTTAAATAAAACTTTTGAAATCCAGGATGATTTTCATCAGGTCTGATTCCTCCTAAACTTTCGTGAAAACTAGCAGCAAATCCACTATTCATAGGATGATTAAACGAATTTCTATAATAACGTTTTGATTTGTCCCAATTAGCAATCAATTCTGGCCACGTGCTCAAGTTGTGTTCTTGGGTTACAAAACCCAAACTAGGATAATCTGTAATTTCCCATAAATGTTTGGTAACTTCACTGTGTCCAAAATCATTTAATACTGAATATAAAGGGCGATGTCCAAAAATACCTGTTGTAAAATGGCCTTTTTTATCTGTCATTATGAGTTTGGCTAAATCATCAGCAACCAATTGTTTTTTATGTTCTGGAACTAAATTAGTATATAGGGCAAAAGCATTTCCTGTTTGAGAACTATAAGAGTTGTTTTTTTCGTCAAAAAATTGATCATTAAAAGCCTTTTTAACAATATTTGATTTTTCTTTATATTTTGCAGCAACATCATTTTTATTCAACAAAATTGCCATTTTTTGCATTGCCACTAAAGATTGATAATATAATGCTGTTGTTGTTAATGCTGGTGGTGTATCCATTTGCGGATTTCCTCCTGGAGGACACCAATCTCCATAACCACCATTTATAATTCCTTTTTCTTGCACCTTTTCGTCTAAGTATGCCATCCAACCTTCCATCATTTCCCAAGACTTTTTTACAATGGCAGAATCTCCATAATAAACATAGGAAAAGTAAGGAATCATTATTGTAGCTGCACCCCAATCTGGTCTTGCTTGTAAATTCAAACGTTTTCCAACAGAAACATTCGCTGGAGCTCTTTTATCATAAGGAAAAGGGTCTTTAAAATGAGCTTTAGAAACGCCCAAAACCGTTTGCATATCGTCTGCCGTTTTTTGCCATAAACGCGCTAAGTTAAAGTTGTAGCTTGCAGCCTCAGCAACTACATAAGCATCGCCCATCCACGCACAACGTTCTCTATGAGGACAATCACTTAACAAACCTTGCAAGTTATCTTCTATGGTTAACATAGAAACGTCGTAAAATTTGTTTATCTGCTCATTTGAACATTTAAAAGTTCCTGTGCGTTCAACATCGGTTCTTACCAACCAACCTGTAAATTGATCTATTGTCGGTTTCTTTTCTAAACCTTCTATTTGTATATATTGAAAACCGTGATATGTAAAACGAGGCTCCCAAGTTTCTAAACCATCACCTTTGCATATATATATGTCTGTTTGCGTATTTCCTGTAACGTGAATTCCTGTGGATGCTGGATCAATGTTTTTTTTATCTGGCATTAAGTGTTCTGAAAAACGCATTTTTACTTCTGTTCCTGCTTTTTCTTCAACATTTATTTGCAACCAACCTGTCATATTTTGTCCCATATCAATAATCCAACCTTTTTCTGCAGGAAGAATGGCAATTGGAGTAATTTCTCTAACCTTTTTCATTGGTTCTAATTGTTGCTCCATCAAATTATTGGTTGGTGCTTTCATTAATTCAACAGTATTCCAAGAAGTATCTTTATAATTAGCACTGGACCAATTTTTAATTTCTTTTCTGGCATCATAGGTTTCACCGTGAAAAATATTATCAAAAAGAATGGGACTATTATTGGCTTTCCAGCTTTTATCGGTTACAATTTGTGTTGATGTTCCATCTTTAAAGCTAATATTTAAAACTAGAATAGCTCTTGGTTTACCATAATTCAAACCTGGCCAAAAAGCAATATTTTGTCCGTAAAAACCATTGCCTAACATAATTCCAAGGCTGTTTTTTTCTTTGAGAAATTTGGTAACATTATGACGTACAAAAAAAGCACGTTTGTCATAAGAAGTTTGCGCAGGATCTAGCACTCTATCTCCAACTTTACTTCCATTTAGGTATAATTCATACAAGCCCAAACCACAAATAGCAACTTCTGCAGCTACAATTTCTTTGTTTATGGAAAATGATTTTCTTAATAATACTGATGGATGTGCTCTACGTTGAACAGCTTTCAATTCCTTTTCAGTTGGTTGCCACGTATTGATATCCATTGGAGGCTGATTTCTCACAAAATCTCTTGTAGACCACTTTTCTATGCGATTGTCTTTTGTGTAACCAATCCATTTGGCTTGACTCCAATCGATAGGTTTCGATTTTATAAAATTGTCAGCATCAACCTTACTTATTACTAAGTTTGATTTGAAAAAATTAGAATTCATAAACGAGATGAAAACACCAATAAAACATATCATTAGAATTAGATAAATTTTATTTTTTTTCATCGAGTTTTAGGTTATGGTTTGTGCTGAATTATTGATCTATAAAATTATAGTAAGAGTTTGTGTGTATTATTGTGAAGCAATAATATATATATTTTACAGATGCTTTCATATATAAACAGGGAATCAATTTAAATAATTCCCTGTTTTGATCAATTTTTAACTTACAGTTATAGATAATTCTAACGTTTTACTATCTTCCTCAAAAAACACTTCTAATGGTAAAGCCTCCACACCTGGCACCATATTAAAAGTTCTTTTTCCTGAAATTTCTTTGGTTTTAATAGGTGCACTTGCTTTAATAGTTACCAAACCTTCTGGTTTTTGAATGGTGATTTCGTTTTCGCTAATATTAGTTACCACTTCACTAGAAGGAGAAACAATTGGCAAAACAAAAGCTGTTTGTGCTGTAATATCTTGTTTTGTAGTTACTTTAATTTCTGTTGCATTAGCAGTACATTTATACGCAATATCAAATGCAGCAGCAGTTTCTGTAACCACTTCTCTATTTACATTTTTTAATTTTGTATCTGCAATTAATTCAATAATTCCGTTTTCATCTTTAGATGCAACTGTTGCTGGTAAATCGTATAAATTTGTGTACCAAACATCATCTCTAAAAACCTCTACTCTAGGTGTTAAACAAATATCTTTGTTGGGTTGTACTTGTTGATTATTTTTTTCTACCATAGCATATTCTGCCATACTTGCTGCACACAATAAACCAACTTTATTATGATATAAAACGCCTAAAGCACCACCTGAAGCCTGACGATAATCGTATTTATAATGGTATTCTGCATCGTAGGCACTTACAGTTCCTCGCCAATCTCCTCTTGCAAAAAGATATACATCTAAATCTTTAAAGTGTTTTACTCCATCTGCAGTGGTTCTTGGTAAATTTGTATTTGTATTAATTTCTGGTAAATGATCCCAATGATCTAACAATGCTGCTAATGGTTTTGCGTGCGTAAATGTGTGGTGTACACAAGGTGGAATACCAGCCTCAATAAAACCAGGACCTCCGTGAATTAATCCATCTGCTGTACAACGTTGTAATAATTCTGTATTTATTACTGCTGCTGTTCCAAATGCTGGATTGATGTTTGCCATCATTCCAAATGCAGGTTGACTACCATCACAAGTTCTACTTCCCCAATAACTCCATTTGTACATTCTGTTTCCCCAACTGTTATCCCAAGCACCATCTGGCAGCATAAATTCTAAATGACTATTTAAAGATTTGGTTAAGATTTGTAACAATTCTTCATCATTTTCTTTAATAGCATACATTACCAAGCTATTTAAAGTTTCCTCTACATTGTAACCTAAATCTACTCCATGCAAACCTTTTTCACTTAATTTACTTGAGCTTTTCTTACATTCACCAAACAATAATCCTTCATTTTCTGTAAAATAAACTTTTACTTGAGAAGCTAATTTTTTACTCTTTGCTTTAAAATCCTCTCTATTTACAACATTCCCAATTAAATTTAAACCATAAACTGCTGTTCCTGGGTAATTTATATTGGTAAAATCTATTGTAAATTCTTTATAAATATAGTCGCCAGCTTTTTCTAAACGTTTTGTCCAAGCATTTCGTGTTTCTTCATCTAAAACATGTCCATGATAATGCAAAGCTTCAGCTAAGGCAATAGCTCCAAAAACACTAATTCCTTTCCAAGATTTTGGATTTTTTATAACAGTCCATGCTCCACTTTCTTGAGAGACATTATTTTCTGCCCACGTCATAACCAACTTAGCACCTTCTACGTATTTTTCATCGCCAGTTTTATCTGCCATATACAAAAATGGATAAACTGCATCCATACAACGTCCGTGAATATGCGAACAAGATGGGCAACCTAAAGCACCATGCACATCTAAATCTTCTGGTTTGTTAATTTGCACTTTTAACATACCATCGCTCCAATCTTTTAACAAACCAGATATTAAGTTTTTAAATTCTAAGGAATGTTCTGGGTGTGTGGTGCAAGCATTTAAAATACCTGACATTGGCATTGATAATCCTAATCCTGCTATTGCAGAAAGCTGAAGGAAGTTACGTCTTTTCATTTTGGTTGTAATTTAAGTTTTAAACTTATAGAGATACTATTTAAAATCTGTCCTGTTTTGTCCTGTTTAGTAGAAACAAAAAACCAGAAAATTTACGTTTCTGGTTTTTAAAAATCAACTGTTACTCTTTTTTATTTAATCATTATTTTTTTATGATATACTTTATTTTCTTTAGATATAACTTTTACCAAATACACACCCGAAGTAAATTTATCATCTGTATTTATATTGATAGCTCCTCCTTTAATTATTTTTGAAAAAACAGCTTTTCCTAAAACGTTATATATTTGTATATCAGCATAATCTAAATTATTTATTGCTATCGTAAACTGATTATTTGTTGGGTTTGGGTACAAATTAAGTGAAGATTGCTGAAATTCTTGATTGAAAAGATTTAACGACTTATCGATTAAAACAAGTTTCCATTTACTTCTAGGATCTGAATCAGAAACTTTAAGATGGGTTACATTTCCATTTACTTCATGATATAAAAATCTACTACTATTTGATTCAAATCTATAGGAATTATCAGATTCGTTATAATGTATTATCCAACTTTTATCACTATCACTAACAGGAGGCTCAAACTCTGTACTTACAACAGCATAAGCTCCATCAATAAAATTAAGACCTGTACCCCTTAATACTCCAAAATTATTACTATCAATATTATAAAAATTTCCTCTTTCTTCAAAAGACCAAAGACTATTAGCTCCTTCATCAGAATCAGTCATAATAACTGGTGTTGCAACTTCTCCTAAATGGTTTAAAAATTTTCCTGAAGCTACATTTTTTAAATTATATACTTTATCTGCTAACTCTAGGCCATCACTTTCTTCTCTTTCAGCTATTACTTCTTTTTTCTCGTAGGTTGTATTTGCCCATCTAATCTGAGCTCTACCTTCCCAAACTCTGTAGGCTCCATACCTAATACCAGATTGTATTCCTCTTTCTGGCTCTGGAATATTCCAGTTAAAAACCTCACCTCCAATAACTGCATCTGCATAATGTATTTTTTTTGAAGAATCATTTGGATCTTCTCTAAAACCAACTTCGAGTTCAATATCTGTTGGGGTATTTTTTTTAATATTTTTTAAAAAAACCAATTCTCTTCTGCCTTCTCTATTCAAAATCTGTTCCTTAAACAAATCAAAAGAAAGTTGTACTTCATTACCATTTTCATCGTTTCCATAAACAGGATAAGCTATAAATAAACAAATAGCAGGATCTGCAGAGCCACCTCCACCTGTATGCTTCCCTTTAGCTTGCATAATATAACTCCCTCCACGAAAACCTGAACCAACCTCTAGTATTCTTACTGTACCTGTAAATCTAGCAAAGCTACCGATTCCAGAAGTTTGAGATCTATCTAAAGATCTTTCTATTCTAGGTTGCAAATTATCTTTATCGTTAGACCCAGCTGTAATGTTATAAATTCCCCAAACTGTGCCATCAATAGTGCTTTCTTTATAATTTGCATAGCAACTTCTATCATCAATAGCACCTACATTAATAGGATTTGGCAAATCGTCTGAAGTTCTGGTTTCATTTGCACCATCTTCATTACAAGTTGTATAAGAACCTGTATCTTCATCTACTGCTATCTGGGCATTGAGAAGAAACGAAAAAAATGAAAAATATAAGAATAGTAAAATTTTTAGAGAATTTCTTACCATAGCAATCTTAATTTTTAATCTTATTTTTTATTTGATAAAAATACACAAAACCTTTAAAAACATCATCTTTAATAATACTGAATTCCTATTGTTTTGATATAAAAAATGTAATTTTATTTTATAATCAACTTAGAATAAAACACTTTATTATTATCAGAAAAAGCCTTAACCAAATAAACACCTTTTCTAAAATTAGTATTATTAACTTTTATACTATTTTTTAATGAAGAGTTTTGGTAAATTCGTTTTCCTAAAATATTATAAATTGTTATTGATGCATTATCAATATTATTAAGCTGGATTTTAAAACTATCACTCGCTGGATTCGGATAAATTTTTATTGATGACTGATCATCAATATTAACATCATCAAGACTTAATGTTGTTGTAGATTCTGCAAACCATTTACTTCTGTCGTCTGTATTTGATGAGTGTGTTACTGTATTGTCAACCATATGATACAAATATCTAGCACTAGTTCTTGTACCAAAACTATAGCTCCCATCTTCGTTTGCAATTACTGTCCAAATTTTATCTACATTAGTGTTTGGTGCTCCAAAAGAAGTGCTTACCAATTCAGGATTAGAAGAACCTCCTTTAAATCTTATCGTTCCTTTCACCTCACTATCTATATTATAATAATCAAACCCTGAGACTCCTGCTTTAACAAGCTGCCATTCTTTATCTGAACCTTCACCTGTATTGCTAGCAATAATAGAAGAGCCTGAAGATGTTAAGTATTTACCAGTTACTTTATTTTTAAGTCGATAAATATCCCCTGATAAATCATTTGCATCACGTGTAAACACTTCAATATTAATTTCTTGTGATGAAACTGATTCATTATTTTCATCATAAGCAATTGCTTGTATGGTATATGTTCCTTCTATTTCTGGAGTGTAATTTATGGTATAAGGACTTGTAGTATCTTCTTCAAAAACTTGGTTATTTATAATGAATTCTACCTTAGAAACGCTACCATTATCATTAAAAGCTTCAGCTGAAATTTCTAATGATTTATCTGCTTCATAACGTTCATTATTTATAGGAGATATCAATGAAACTTGAAAAGGACTATCATCTATACCCAAGTCTATAATGTGTAAGTATAAAGGTCTTTGATCTCCTGTAGATTGTTCCATCATATAATAATAAAGCTTACCATTACTTACATAAGCTCTACCATGACTAAATTGTTTTCCTGAAGTTGCTTCATAAACTTTTCTAAAGTTATTCGTACCTCCCAAAGACTGTTCTATATAAATTCTTCCTGAATTTAATCTAATCATATAAATATTGTTTCCAGAGGTAAATAAACGATTCCCTCCTATAAAATCTGTAGAAGTAGTAAATTCTGTATCTCCAGCCTTTTTAAAAGTATGTACATTTTTGGTAATATTATTTTCATCATCTCTAACTCTACCTATAATATGTACATCTCCTCTTTCTGTAATTGTCCAGTCAAAATTACCAACCATATATACTTGATTTTTTTGTGTAGTTGTAACCAAATCTCCTGGTTCGTAAACCAATATTTTATCTGCATTACGCAGAGGTATTGTAAAACTTTCTTCTTTATAGTTTTTCCATCCAGTTTGTCCACTCTGATCGTCAGAATAAGCAAAATAAAACCCATTTTGATACAAGTATCTATCATTGGTATTTTGCGACCTTTTCTGAAAACCAATACCTATTTTTCCTCCAACAAATTGCAATCTACCATACATTCCCCAATTATAAGGTTCACCAAAGTTTTTAGCATTTCTATCTGCGAACTTCACAAAATCTGACCAAGTTGAGGTATTTGCATCATATTTAGCAAAATGATACCCTCCATTAGGGCTTGATCCTTTTCTCATCGAAAAAAACAAATCTCCTTGAGCATTTAAAAAAAACTGAGGATATGTAAATTCTGAAAAAGCGTTATAATCTATAGCTCCATTTAAACTTAAATGTGTGTAATCTCCTGCACCACTATCTTCTACAAATTGGTCTAATGTAAACTCTTCGTCGGGTAGATCTGCAACATTTTTTTTAGAATATGAGTATCTAAAATAGTCATTTGCTAAACTACCATTTGTTGGTCTTGTTCTTGTGTATGCATGCATATCAAAAAGTAAATGTATGGTGCCATCTAAAGGGCTAACCCCTATACCAATTGTATTGTGAGATTCTCCTATATACCATACATTTCTAAAACCTGTATGCTTATGTGGAAACTCGATTGTTTTTTGAGTTTCTGTTTCTGTATTATAACGTGTCAACATCATATTACGATTTTCTTTACCACCTTTGTACCAAGTCATAAATACATAATGCTTGTAAGTAAATATACAATCGCCATGAGCAGATATTTGAGGTCCAAAAGCATAATCGTATCCTGTAGTTGAGTTTGGTGCAGTATCTGAAGAAACTTTTTTACCATCAAAATGTAAAGCGATATCGGTTATTTTAACTTCCTTTTCAAAAACCACTTGTGCTTTTGCTGAAAAATTAAAAAACAAAACAAGTAAAATACTACTTAAAAATACACGCTGATTACTATTCATAATTGATTTTTTGTTGTGTAATTATTCAAAAAAACTTTTAATTTAAATTTAAATTTAAAACACATTAAATTAACAAGTTAGCAAGCTAATAGATTTCTAATCTTGATGCATCCTTAGGTGTCCTGAAATGATAAATTCTTATTATCCAAAGTATTAAAAAAAGCCAATAACTATTATATTGACTTTTTTCTAAATTTTAAAAAGAAACTAGCCTAAAACCTCATCAGGTTAACGTTGAGGAATTAGTTAGTAGGGAATTTCAAGAAATTAATCTTATTTAATAATTAATTTTGAATGAACTATTTTATAATCATTAGAAATTACTTTTACAATATATAATCCTGAAACAAACCGTGTGTTATTTTTAATATTTAAAGTACCATTTAATGTTTCTCCTTTATAAATCGTTTTCCCTAAAGTATTATAAATCATTACTTTTGCATTTGAAATATTACCTAATGTAATTGTAAATGCATCTTTTGCAGGATTTGGAAATATTTTGATTGAAGGTTCAATTAATTTCTCATTAGACACACTTAATGGTTGACTTGTTGCCAAAACTTGCCATATACTTCTGGCATCTGTATCTTCAACTGCAGTTGTAATTACACTTCCATTTTCATCATGATATAAAAAACGACCAGTAGTACCTGCTTCAAATCGATAAGTATTATCAGTTTCATTATAATGTGATGTCCATACTTTATCTGAATCTGTTGCAGCTGAAGGTTTTGTAGTACTTACTACCAAAAAGGGACCTGCACCAAAACCAGCTCCTGTAGCTCTTAAAATACCACTACTCATATTATCTATATTCACGAAGTTTGTGTTTGGAACTGCAACTATTTCCCACTGTCTAGAATTATTTCCTATTGCATCATGCATAATAACAGGTTGGGCAGCAGCAGAACCTTCTCCTAAAAACTTTTCTGTAGCTACATTTCTAAACCAAAAAACATCATCTGATCCTTCGTTTCCACCTCCACTGGTTGCATCACCAATAATCATGCGATCTAAATTAAAGCCACCAACTTCACCTACAACTTTAATTTTTTGTACTCCTTTTTGGAGTGTAATTGTTGTTTTGGTAGATAAAAACCTTGTTAGATTTGGGGTTTTATTCAATGTCACAGATTTCAACTGAGTAGTACCCTTCATTATTTTTAGCTTTTTCCCTGTTACAGGAGTGGCAGCAAAAACTTCTAAAGGATATTCGCCATCTTCTGGAACATCAATCGTATATTCTGCAAAATCATTTACTTCCCAAGAATTTAAATAAAAGACAGAATTACTCCAACGTGTTACATTTACCCCACTTTTAGAAGTGTAATGTTCTGCTTCTATTTCTGTTGGAATTTGATGTGTTTTTGGCTTAACTGTAATTGTTTTTGATTCTTGAGCAGCTGTAAAATAATCATTACCTGTATCTGAAACTGTTACTGTTGCTGTACCTGCACCTAAAGCATGTCTTACGCGATTGCTCCAAACAATTACCACTTGATTATTAGGTGCTACAAATCTAAGTTTAGCATCTGGATTATTACTGGTAGCCACCAAACTAAAAGCTGGGTCACCAGAAGTTATTTCTGGAATATTTTGAAAACTTATTACCTGTTCTCGTTTTGGTACTGTTAGCTCATAACCAACTATTGGAGCTGCATTATAAGTATTGTCTCCAGATTGTAATGCATTAATTGTTGTTTTTCCAGCTCGTTTTACTTGCAACTTACCATCAACTATAATTGCAACATCTGTATCTGTACTCTCGTAAACAATTGGCAACCCTGAACTTGCAGTTGCGTTTAAAGTTTCATCAGCACTTCCCCAAACGTGATTAGTAGCAATTAAACTAAAGTTAATTGTTTGATTGGATTTTGAAGTATTAGAATTTACAACTAAAGTTTGTGAGACATCTGAAGCATTATCAAAAGTACCATCTCCATTTTGGCTTGCAATAATTTCACAAGAACCAACTCCCATAATTTTAACTTTATTGCCTTCTACAATTCTTGCAATATTTGTGTTTGATGATTGGTATGAAACTGGTAAGTTTGAACTTGATTTTGCAGTTAATTCAAAATTAGCATCTCCTTCTGTTTTATCAACCAAAGCATTAAAATTGATGGTTTGTGGTGTATATTCTTCTTTTTCTAATTGAAAAACAAAACAATGAACAGGCACTTCGTCACTATTTTTCACTTCACTAAATACCATGGCAATTACACCATCATTCATTATTGTAATACTTTTTTTAACACTTAACCCGATGCTCTTTCTAAAATCTTCACGCCAATCGTAAGTACCTGCCAAAGCACTAGTTACTATAAAATTACCTCCAGAAACACTAAACTTATACATACGTTTTCCGTAAAATATTCCTAAAGTTCCTTTATTTCTATCTTCTTTAAATTCAGTTTCGCCATCTTTTTTAAGGTAATTATAAGCATCAGTTCCTTTTGGTTTTTGATACATATAAATATCATTTTTAGGAGAAATAGCTACTTGTGGACCTCCTGCCCAACCTGCATTGTCTGGAACACTTCTTGGATCTGCAATTAAAAATGGAGCATGATCTATAATTGGTAAGTCATAACTTCTACCATCTACTGTAGTTGCTTTGTCATTCATTCTTTCACCTAGTTCCATTAAATACACACCTTCTCCTAGTATTGTTGGAGATTCTGCCCATCTAGGTGAGTATGAATAATAAAATTTACCATTCATAAAATGTGCTGTTCCATAAGCAAAGTGTCTTTCTCCTTGAGAAACTTCTGCACCTCTACCTCTAATAATTGTGGTTTCTTCAGACCAAGTATCTCCATTATAATAAGTCATAATAATATCTCCTCCTACAGCAGAGCCTAATCTTCTTTCAAAATACATTTCACCATTATCATTATTAAATAAATCTGGATAGGTAACACTTGTTACTTTTTTACCTGGAATTAAATAATCTTGTTGAGGTAAAAAGTTTGCTGCTGTAAAATCGCTATCAGATCCAAAAGCAATGTTTTTTTTAGATTTTATATAGTTTAAATCTTCATTATGATGATCAAACATTAAATGTACAGTACCATCTATTGGAGAAATACCTACATTTGTTGTTAAATGTGTATCTCCTTTACCACCAACTAAACTCAATTTTGCTGGCAGTTCTACATGAACCCAATCTCCTTCTCCTATTTTTTTTCTTGAAACCATTAAAGCACGATCAGCCCATCCTCCTCTATACCAAGTAAAAAACACAAAACCATTAGATACTTTCATGCAATTACCATGTGGGTTTATACTTGCCCCATAATGATAAGGTTTAGCATCATCTGCTTTCCAAAAATAAAATGCTTCGTCAGTAATTTTTGAATTTTCTAAAAAAGTTACTTGTCCAGATACTTTTTGTGAAAAAAAATTACCCACTATAAATAGCATTACTATTAATCTGTAGTTTTTAATAAAACCTATTTGTACTTGTGGTATCATAAATTAAAAGGTATTTAATTTTTATCTTTTTAAAATTTGTGACTATCAATTTGTATAAATAGACAAAATATTAAGCTAGATTTATACAGTTTTTTATTTGCACTTAAAATACTACTATTTTGTTGTAAAATTCCAAATTTGACCAATACTAGCCCCTCCTTTATTATCTTTTACTACAATTTTAAAATAATATTTTGTAGCCATTGATAAACCTGTAACACTATATGAAGTTTCTGTTTGGTTCTCAGAGATTTTTGTTACTGGGTTTTCATTACTATCCATATACACATCAAATAACAGTGCATCTCCATCAATATCTGAGGCTGACCAACTTAAAGTTGTACTTGTTCCATCAACTTGAGCTTCTATAGCTGGTGCTATTAAAGTTGGTGCAAAAGGCACATGATTAGAAACGCCCTCACCTTCTGTTAAAAATTGCATTACTGGAGAATAAGCACTTTCTTTATTTGTACTATCTACTGCTTTAATTCGCCAATAATACGCTTTCCCTGTTTCTAAAGTAATCAATTTTGATTCAGAAAAACTACTCTCGCTAAATGTAATTGGTAAAAAAGAACTACTCTCTGAGACTTCAATTATATAATTTATTCTATTACCTTCTGCATCTGAAGATGCAACCCATTGAAATACTACATTATTATCAGTACAAATCTCATTTCCTAATGGAAATATTTGATTAGGTATTGTTGGTGCTGTATTTTCATCTATTTGCACACTAGATGATTCATCTTTACTGCTACAAGAAGTCACCATTAATCCTATTGCTATTAAATATAAATATACTTTTTTCATCTTATTTCTTTATTAACTTTATAAATACAGGCACTTTTGAATTCATTTTTACAAAATAAATTCCATTAGGATTCTCTCTTATATCTAATTGTACTTTTCCTTCATTTACTGGGTATGTTTTAGAAACTAATAAGCGTGATTGAATGTTGTAAATTTCTAAATTTATGAATTGTATTTCATTTGGAATAAAAAGTTCAAACAATCCGTTTGATGGATTAGGATAAGCTTTAATATCTTCTAATAAACTAATCGTTTTAAGCATTTCTCCCTGACAAGCTTCTTTACTCTTAATTTGAATATTGTCTCCATCATTCACATCAATAGAAAAATTAGACTGGTTTGTTTGTAATACTTTTTCTCCATTTTTTAACACTGTATAAGGTGCAGTCCCTGAAGATACAGATACCTCTGCAGAACGTTTGCTAACATTTATTTTTGCAGCTAATGTTTCTGATGCTGATATAGCTACTTTAGAACAACTAGTGTAGTTTTGACCTACAACAGCTACACAAATATTATAGATACCTGGTGTTAAATCTTCTATTGTTTTCTTTTGATTAAAAGTATACTCAACTTCATTTACTGTGGCAACATAATTACTATCTGCTGCTGCACTAATTATTAACTTACCATTATTATTATCTACACATGTTTCACCAACAGCTTGAATTGTAATATTATTTGGCAATGTAGGGTCTGTTGCTGGGATATCTAAATCGATAATTTTTAAATATAATGGTAATGCATTACCAGAACCTTTTTCCATTAAATAGTAATACAATTTACCTTGTTCTATATATATTTGCCCATGATCAAAAGTTTTACCTGAGGTTTCTTCATAAACTCTCGTAAAATTATTAGTACCTCCTTTAGCCTTTTCAACAAATACGCGTCCAGTATTTGTTAGACCTATAATAAATACATCTTTACCAGCTGTATAAATAGCTTCTGCTCCTGCAAAATCTTCTGATGTAATAAAATCGGTTGCTCCAGCAGGCTTATATGTATGTAAGTTTTTCGTAACCTTAAATTGATTATCTCTAACTCGGCTTATAATATGCACATCTTCATTTTCAGTTACAGTCCAGTCAAATCCTGCTACGATACTTATAGAACTTGTATTTGTACCTTGAACATAATCTCCAGGTTCCATAACTTTTATCTTATCTGCGTCAAAAAGAGGCACTGAAAAAGGTTCTCCTTTATGATTTTTCCAACCTGTTGCACCACTTTGATCATCAGAATATGCATAATACACACCATTTTGGTATTGGTACTTATCATTATTATTTGCAGATCTTCTTTGAAAACCAATTCTTATTTTTCCGTTTTCATATTTAATATCTCCATATAAACCCCAATTATGAGTTATTCCTGATTGATTCCTTGCATTTAAGACATTGAAATCTGTAAAATCACTCCAATTACTAGAGTTTGCATTATATTTTGTAAATTTATAAGCACCATTATTATTACCACCTTCTCTCATATACATTAATAATTCTCCATCATCATTTAAAAAGAATTTAGGGTAGGTTAATGCAATAAATTCCGACTGAGCAGCAGCTCCTGGCATTCTTAAATGCTTATAACTTTCATTACTGTTTTTCACAAATTTATCTAGAGTAAATTCATCATCTGGTAATGAAGCTGTATTTTTAACAGAATATGAATATCTAAAATAATCATTAGATAAAGTTCCATTAGAAGGTCTTGATGCACTGTAAGCATGCATATCGTATAACAAATGTATAGATCCGTCTAAAGGGCTTATACCTACAGCTATTGTATTATGAGATTCTCCTAACCACCATCTGTTTTGAAAACCAGTATGCCTGTGTGGAAATTCTATTGTAGCCATAGTACCAGTTATTGTATTGTAACGAGTTAGCATTACATGTCTATCCAACTTTCCACCTCTGTACCAAGTCATAAAAACATAATTTCCAAATGTTTTTATACAATCTCCATGAGCAGAAATACTACGACCAAAAACAAAATCATAAGCATTTGCATTCCCATTATCAGAAGACTCTCTATCATTAGATCTACTAACACCATTAAAATGCAACCCTAAATCACTAATTTTAACTTCTTTTTCTAAAGTAACTTGAGCAGTTGTTGAAAAGTTAAAAAAAATTAAAAATAACATACTACTAAAATATACAATCTGTTTTTTATTCATTTCTATTATTTTTTATCTGTATTGCATTGACATTTAATTAATGATTATTTAAACTAAAAGATTAATATTTTAATTTATAATCAATTTATTGTAATATACTTTTTGGTTTTTATCTGTAACTTTAATTAAGTAAACTCCTGTTTGAAATCTATTTGTATTTGCTATTTCTATGTTTTTATTCACATCAAATTTTTGATACACTTTTTCACCTAATATATTATAAATAATTACAGTAGCATTCTCAATATTATTTAATTGTATCTTAAAGTTACTATTTGCAGGATTAGGATATGTTTTTATAGAAGATAAAACTAATTGATTCTCTTCTAAACTTAAAGATTGACTTGTTGGTATCGCTTCCCATTGACTTCTTGCATCTGTCTCATCTGCAGCAATATTAGTAACACTACCATTTTCTTCATGGTATAAAAATTTACCATTATTTCTTGCCTCAATTCTAAAAACATTTTCTGTTCCTGTTTCATGTATTGTCCAGACTTTATCAGTATCAGAGGCAGGAGCTCCTTTTGTTGTACTTACTACCTCTCCTGTTCCTTTAGCACGTAAAATACCTAAAGATTCACTATCTATATTGAAATATTCTCCAGATTTCACAAAAGTCCAATGTGTATTTTGTGCGTCTCCTGAATCTGTCATGGTTACTGGTGTAGCACTTGAACCAGCGTCTCTAAGGAATTTTCCTGTAGCTACATTTCTCAACCTAACAATATCATCAGATGGTTCAGCAATATTATTGTCTACAACCTCTGCTTTTTGATATGTTGTATTTGCCCATCTAAATTGAGCTCTACCTTCTCTTACTCTGTAAGCACCATATCTAATACCAGACTCTAAACCTCTATCTGGTTCAGGGATATTATAATTAAAAGCCTCACCACCAATTATAGCATCACAATAGTGTACTTTTTTTGTTGCATCATTTGGATCTACTCTGAAACCCACCTCTAACTCAAAATCAACTTCCTCATTTTTATTTACTCTCTTTAAGAACACTACTTCTCTACCACTTCCTTCTCCTCCTCGTTCTAAAATACGTTCAGCATAAATATCAAAAGCTACTTGCTTACTTGCATTAATGCCATCTCCATAAACAGGATGAGCTCTATATAAAAGAATTGCAGGATCATTAGAACCGCCTCCTCCAGAGTGTTTTCCTTTTGCCTGTGCTAAATAACTTCCACTTGAACTAAAAGAACCTGTATCTCCTACTTCAAGTATTCTAAAAGTTCCTGTAAATTTTGCGAAACTACCTACTCCAGTTTCACCTGATCTTGGTAAAGAACGTTCTATTCTAGGTTGTAAACTAGCTCCATCCCAATGATTAGAACCAGCAGTAATGTTATAAACACCCCAAGTTTTTCCATTAACTTCACTTTCTGAATAATCTGAATAACAACTTCTATCATCTGCAGTACCAACATTAACAGAACTAGTAATATCTACATTTCTTGTACTATTGTTTTGAAATTCTCCTGAAGATGGACAATTAAGATCTGTACTTGTATCTTCATCAATAGCTATCATAACTGGAGTTTGTATGTAAGGAATAAGTTTCCAATTACTTCTATCATCTGTATCAGAGACTACAGAATGAGTAACAGTTCCATTTGTTTCATGATACATAAATCTCCCTGTTGTTCTTGACCCAAATCTATAGGTATCATTAGTTTCATTATGATATATTGTCCAAGTTTTATCAGTATCAGAAGCAGGAGAAGATTTAGTTGTACTCACCACTACATAAGGACCTCCTGGACCTCCAGCACCAGGTGAGCGTAATATACCTAAGGTTTCACTATCAATATTATAAAAATCCCCACTTTGTACAAATTTAAAATGTGTATTTGCTGGCTCTCCTGAATCCGTCATTGTAACAGCTGCTGCACTTGTACCTGCATCTGTTAAAAATTTACTTGTTGCAACATTTTGCAATCTAAAAACACCATCTGAAGGTGGAGTGTTTTGTGCTGATACAAAAAGTGTGCACAACGTAAAACTGAATAGCAATATGTATTTAAAAGTATTTTTTTTCAAAATTATCATAGGTATAGTAAATTAAAAAATAAAATTAGGTTATGTTTTGAGCTAAAGTGTCCTGAACTGTCCTGAAACTATACTATTTTAACATCTCTTTAATTATAAACTCATTTTTAGTTTTACAGGCCCAATTAAACCAGCTTTTTCTAACTCAGTTTCATTGTTTTTTGGGCGAGCTGTTGTCCAAGTTTTTTTAGCACCTTTTGGTCTTTTGTTATCAAAGATTAGTTGATTTCTCCAAGTATTGGTAACTTTTATTTCTAGGTTGTTATTTCCTTTTTGAATTACATTTGTAATATCAAACACAAAAGGAGGTGCCCATTTTACACCCACTTTTTTTCCATTACACCATACTTCTGCAATATTTGCAACTTCACCTAAATCTAAAATAGTTGTATTACCTGTTTCTTTTACTTCTATGGATTTTGAATACGTTGTAGTTCCTGAATAATGATTTACAGCTTTATTTTCTAGTGCTGTTAGCGATTTTAATGCATCAATTTGAATGGATTCTGGTGTATCCCAACCTTTATCAAAAGATAATTTCCAGTTATTTTGAAGCGATTTTTCTTTGATAGAAATTGTTTTTTTTATTTCTTTTTCATTTTGATGAAATACATATTCACCAGAAACTGATGCTATAAATTCATCTTTTTTCCAAGAAACTTTTGGATTTTTATTTGTTTTATGAATTTGATACCAACCTGTTTTGGCATCTAAAATAGTTTCATCATTCAACGTAATTTTTGATGCCATTGGTTTTGTATCACTTTTAGAAAATACAATAATTTTACTTCCATTTGAAGGTAATGATAAAACAACATTTGTTCTATTAGTTGATGATTTCCAAATTTTTGCATCTTGTTGATTTCCTGTAAAGGCATCCCAAATTTGTGGAGACATCTCATTCATTCTAAAACTTAAAGAAACATCCACAGGAAAATCGTCTTTAGACGCTACAAAATAAATATGCGCATCTTTGGTTTCTCTATGAATCCAATTAATATCTAGTTTTTCTGGCACAATTACATCTTTTGCAATTTTTTCTTCTTGTAAAACTTCTTCTAATGTTTTACCCCAATATACTTTTCCTTTTCCCACTTGTTTTGAGCCACTTTTAGAATTCCCCCATAACTCTTCTGCAATAGATTTTAATTCTTTTAAATCATTTTTATTATCCATTAAACTTGGAGAATCTTTGGGTTTATCGCCTAAAACAACAGCACCATTTAATACCAATTCTTTTATTTTTTTTAGGGTTGATAACAACATACTTTCTGAATCTCTCAAAGTAATAATTCTGTAATCTCCTCCCTTTTCAACGTGAATTTTCCCATCTTTAATACTTATTTTTTCTTGTAAAATTTCTTCGTTTAAATAATCAAATCTGTATCCTTTTGGAAAAAAATCTAAATCAAAAGGTGGTCTATCAAAATGATCTCCATAATATCTTAACACATCTGCTACATATTCGCCTTGTTGTAAAACATATTGATTTCTAGACAAATACTCAATCCATTCTGGCATATATTTCCACCAAGTTTGTTGTCTTACCAAAGGAAAACCGATATTTCCTCCAAAACTAGAACCTGGAGAAACATCTGTTTGAGGTGTATGAGAAAAGGTGTGAAATACTAAATGATTTACTCCCTTTGCAAAGTTATAATCAATTAAATATTTAACAGAAAAAGGGTGTTCATTCCATTTTACCCCCACTTGTGTACAGGCTTCTGCAGCTAATTTTGGTTTGTTATATAAATGTACTGCAGATGCTGCATTGTAAATTGGTTTTGCATATTCATTTTGTGCAGATGGTGATTTTGGATACCAAAACTCGGTCATAGGAATATCACTCACTCCATAATAACGCATTGGATCTACGGGTAAAACTTCTCCTCCTGCACCTTCTGTATATACATCTGCTCCCATTTCGTGTGCAACTGTTGCAAAATGTTTAAAGAAATTATCGATAAAGACATCATCCATTGTTTGACGTAGATCTCGTAGAAACTTGCTTGTTGTTTCTGCATCATCAACAATAAAACCCATTGTAGCTGGCAAGTATTTTTTCATACTGTAGCCTCTTCGATTTTTAAATTCTTTAAACAAATCTTCAGAGTTCATTGTCCAAGTTGGTACATGACTTTCCCAACTATCAATTAACAAACCTTGTAATTTTCCGTCTCCAATAGGACCTCCAGGTTTTATTAAATTACCAATCATTCCGTTTTTTAGATGATTTTCTATGGCAATTTTATCTAATTTACTAGATTCCCAACCTGTAGCTTCTGGAACAGCAGGTTTGTTGGTTAATCTCATATTGATATGTCCAAAACGAACAATCGTCCAATTTCCTTGA
The DNA here is from genome assembly GCF_947497695.1 of uncultured Polaribacter sp. GTDB lineage: Bacteria > Bacteroidota > Bacteroidia > Flavobacteriales > Flavobacteriaceae > Polaribacter. Next base: position 89,554 of record NZ_CANMHM010000002.1, read on the forward strand.
GGAACATTCCAAGTCAATTTTCCATCCTCAGCTAACTTATCAGTAAGATTTATAATTTTATCAGAATTAATAATTGTGTTTTCAGAATACTCATTTTTTACGTCTTTTTCTAATCGTCTTAAAACTTTTGCTGCTTTTGCTTCGTGATTATGTAGTTTTGGTTTCGCACTTAATCTTATAAATTCTGGGGCAATAGCATGGGTTCCTAAAAAAGTGAATTTAAATTCGTTTGAAGTAGTTTCTGGGATAGCTAGTGTTAAGTGTTTGCGTCTATCATTCCAGTTTCCATCTGGTAAATTTAAGGTGGTAATTTCTGTAAATCTTCCCTTAATAAATGCTTCCACTTTAATAGTAACATCCATTTTTGGATATTGAAAATTCAAAATTAAATGACGTAATTGTGGAAAAACAATAGAACGTAAGGTTATTTTTTCATCAAACGTAGTTTTTACCCAAGTTTGTTGCTTGTTATTTACAGAAATTCCTTGTTTTCTGTATGTTTTTAAAGGTTGATCTAATTGTGTAGTTTTTCTTGTTACAATCAATTTAGAAGCTGGATTAAAAATAGCTTTCCAAGGAACTAATGTATTATTAGTTTCTATTTTAGACGGATTAAAAGGTTCTAAATTCGCTCCTTTTGGAGTTGGAAAAGCAACTATTTGTACATCTTTATAATTGTAATCTGGTGTATGGTATAAAGAATCAATTTTTAAAATTTCCTGAAATTGTTTGTTTCCAGAAATATGATAGGTTGTTTCTACTAATTCTCTTTGTGCTTCTTCTACAGGCACCCAAGGCCCACCTGTCATAGACCAACCAGGGCAATTTTGCATCGTAAACTTTAAACCCAAACGTTTGCATTCTTCTGATGCAAAACGAATCATATCTTCCCATTCTGGAGATAAAATTTTAATGGGTTTTACGTTTGGAAATGCTCTACCTGCTTTGTTAAATAAATGAATTCCTTGTAAACCAGCATCTTTTATGGCTTGTAAATCTAATTTTAAACCTTCTTTACTAATGTTATTTCCATTTAAATGAAACCAAGTTTCTGGATGGTATTCTTTTGAAGGTGCTTTGAAATTCTTTGATAATTCTTTAAGAGATTTCTGAGATTTAACACCTAAAAAATCTTGGTTTTTATTTTGACAACTTAAGACTAAGTGTATAGATAATATTAGTAAAAATTTGCGAATCATTATAAATAGTTTGTAAAAGTGAAAATACAATTACTTTAGATTATTTCTGTCCTGTAGCGTCACGATAGAAATACTAACAATTCTATTAATAATCTATAATTTTTTTTTAATTATTACTAGATTAATGAATAATAGATTATTTATTAACAATAGGTCTTTTATATCAGTACAGTTCAGGATGGTTTTAGTAAAGCTTCTCTCTATTTTTGACAAAACATAACATTAAACATTTTTAATAAAAGTTTTATAAACAAATCAATATAAAGACTTTTTTTTATAATTGGTTTTATCTAATAAAATTTTCTTAATTAAAAGAGTAATAAAACATCAAAATTTAAGTTTTATTAATAATACTCAGAAAAAAATGTAAGTTGTTTTTAATTGAAACGACATTTATATTATAGTATAAGAATCGATTTTTAAACTTGCTTAGAAATAGTTTTTAGAATGAAATACTTTTGAAAATTTTCACTTTGTATGTAGTAATAAAATCGACATTTCTCTGATAGAAAACACTAAATATATTTAAAAGTAAAATACAATATTATATACATAATTTAACAAAATTGAGATTTAAAAAAAACTAATTTTACAATAATTAAGATAGCCTAAAAAAACAAATACATAAATAATTAAATTATTCAAAAACATGATAAAATCAAATTTTTTCCACCAAATAAAATCAATCATTTCATTAGTTATTCTTGTAGCATTTATTTCTTGCTCATCAGAAGAAAACAACTTATCTGAAGACGATATTATATTTAAAGACGATGAAGTAGTTGTAAAAGATCCTGAACCAGAACCAGATCCTGTAATAGTTGCAGAAGATGAAGATACTGGAACTTATACTACATGTAATGATGACGGTGCTAATACAACTAGAACCTCAAGCGATTTGTCAAATGCCGTTAATATAGGAACTATTGACGATAGAAGTTGTTATGCTAATTACAAAGAAAGTGTTATTGATGGAATTACTTGGGGAATATACAATATAACTGATGGTTCTAATAATCAAGATGCTGCAAACACCTTACAACCAAGAATAGAACGCTCATTACCTATAGCAAATCCTAATGTAGGTTCATTCGTAAAATTTACAGGAGACTTTAGAATATTAGAGGTAGGAGACACAGGCTCTTTTGGTTCTAGTGGAAGTTACATAGCACAGGCTAAAGGCCAACATACTGGAGGAGGAGGTTCTAATGATCCTGCTATTTGTTTATATAGAGCACATCCTATTTATGGTACAGGTATTAATTCAGACAAACAAGTGGCGTTTGATATTTATGCAGAACGTATCTTAGAACGTGGTGGATCAGGAAGTGGTAGAGAAGTTGTTTTATTAAAACGAGTAAATAAAAACGAGATAACTTCTTTTGTGATGGAGGTTGGTTTTAAAGTAGATCCAAACGATGCTACAAAAAAAATACACTACTGTAATGCAATAATTGGTAGTGAAGCTTTTAATTGGAATATTCCTGAACCTGATAGAGGAACACAATCAAAAATTAGATATGGCGCATATCGTGTTAGAGGAGGTAGAGCACAAATTAGATGGGCAAATACAACACACGAAAGAGTGAACAAATAAAATATCTTCAATTTTTATTAGGGAATATATTTTTAATGATTAAATGAATATAAGTTTCCCTTTAAATCTTAAGATACATTAAAAAAGGGTAAGAAAAATTATAATTTTTCTTACCCTTTTTTTTTATCATTACCCAGTTTTATATGTTTTTAATAAGAGTTAATTCCTTAAAACAGTATTTTTTTAACTTTATTTACTATTAATATTTCCATTTAAATGAAACCAAATTTCTAGATGACATTCTCTTTTAAGTTGATTACTCATTTCTAAAATTAAAGTAAATTTCTGAAGACTTATATCTTCATTTTCTTTAGTAGTATAGCTTAGAAAAATCAATAATAATAATAATAATAATAATAATAATAATAATAATAATATAAATTTATAAAACTTATTAAAATTTAGAACTAAGAAGTTAGTTTTTAATAAATTTAACAAAAACTGGCTTATCCATATTTAATTTGATAAAATAAATACCTTTAGAAATCGAACTAAAATCAAGATTAATATTTCCATTATTGACTTTTTCGATGTTTGATTTTATCAATTTTCCTTGAATATTATAAACATTTACTGCTAATTCAATTAAATATTTTGGCACTTTAATTTTTAAATTTCCTTTAGTAGGATTTGGATATACTAAAATTTCACTATTAAATTCAGCATTAGAAACAGATAATGAGCTGTCTAAAGTAAATTCTGTAAATGCTTTATTTTCTGTATCTCCATTAATGGTTTTATCCAAAAAAGTAAGTTGCGTTCCTTTTCCAATATACATAGAAACGTCAGTTGCATTTGCCTTTGAAATGGTTCTAACCACTGCAAATCTTCCAGTAAAAGCAATATTTAAATCGGTTAAGTTTATGGCAACATCATCATCATTTGATAAAACATAATCTATAATTTCTTGACCATCCACATTAGAAATTACTTTTACGCCCACTACTTTATTATTTTCAATAATATTTTCTGTTGATTTTATAGTGCTTTCAGTATTACCTGAAGGTTCATAAATGGCAATAAAAGGTTGATTCCAGGCTTCACCATATTTACGCATGATAAACATTTGGGTATCCTTTTTATCATAACCATTACTTACTTCTTGCGTTGGTGGTGCTAATGCAGTACTATATTCTTTATCAACTCCTCCAGGAACAGCAAGATGTAAATAGTCTTTTGTGACTTGTAAATCGAATCGTGCAGTTATAGCATCATTTGTTACTGTTGATGTTTTTGCATCTGTAAACCATCTCCAACCTGGTTGTTTTCTATCATCACCAACATCATTTTGATATCTTGTTGGCGAAGCTGTTAAATTCAAAAGGTTTTCTCCCGTTTTTATCTGCATTTCATCACCTAAACCGTGAAATAAATAATCGTGAAAATTATTGTTTGTATTCGATTTCGACCTAAAAACATCTACATAATAGCCAGAAGTTGCACTTGTTCTAATAATACTATTGGTACGTTGCTGATTTACATTATTTATTTTATCGTCTAAAAACTGAGTGGAAAAACTAAAATTTACGGCAATTGGATTTGCATATGGTTTGGGTTCTACAGCTTCTAAAACAATCGGGTTTACAATATTTTGCCAAGTGCTATTTCCATTAGTTTTAGCACCTCTACCTGAAGTTCCGTTTACAATAATTGTGTTATGTGCTGCATAAGATACTGCATATTGCTCATGTAAATCTGAGCCATAACCACTTGCTGCACCACCAAAATCCGGTCCAATAACATAACCTGCTCCATAAATTTCTAAATCTAATCCAGAAGCATGTGCGTGTACATAAGTACCACCTCCTGTGTAATACATCAATCCATTTTGTTCATCATTTGTACCAGAATAATTTCTTTGCATTACAACACCTGCGTGTGTTGCTTTTACAGTGCCATATTTTGGAAATCCAGGATCACTTACAGCAGCATCAATATTTACGCCCCACAATAATTGTAGTGGATTGTTCCATTCTAATCTTTGATCTTCTATTGTTGGATTGTAACCACCCTCTTCTTTGTAAATTTTTTGCAAAGTCGTTAAAGTTTTATCTTTTAAATCCGCATAATTTTTTCTATCAGCTATTGCTAAAACACTTCTAAAAATATGGGCGTGATCTGTAAAACTTCTACCAATATCTCCATACGCCATAGTTGCTCCATTTGGATATAAGAAGTTTTCATAGGTAAATATACTTTCTAAAAGATCTTGATTATTTTCTACTAAATTCAAATCAGGTTTATAACGATCTACAATATTCATTATCTGAATAAAAAGTGCATGTGTAAATTTTCCATACCCAGCAGATTCTGGCCACAAACGATCTTCATCACTAAATCTATCTAACATCCAAATAATTCCATCTTGTTTAGCATCTCCATTCCACAACTTGTTAAAGAAAATTTCTCTAGTAACATCATCTTCCATACACATAACACTATACAAAGCTCCTGGCAATTCTAAAACAGGATGATTGGAGTTAGACCCACCAACTTTTAAAACATTATCTGCCATCACTTCAAAAGCTTTTTGAGAAGTTTCAAAATTAAAAGCTATTTGTATGTTCGCATTTAAATCGTATACTTTTTTTTCTGATTTTGATATAAAAGGTTGCACAAAATCGTAGATCATTGCTACTCTTGTAAACAATTCTCTTGGTGGAATTAAATGATTAAAATTTGGTGCATAAAACTCAAAAGTTAATGGGTCTTTTGTACTTAACATTTTTACATATTGATGTAAAATATCTGCTGCAATTTGTGCATATCTTTCATCTTCTGTTAAATAATACAACATTGCACATTCTACACCCACATTTAATCTGGTTCTATGAGTTGTTCTATTGCCAGGAATTGCAGGAATTAAATTAATTTCTGCTGATGGATTATTTGCATGAGTTGTTAATCTTGAAGCTTGACGTTGTTTTAATTGATTAAATAAACTATTTGCCCAAGTATGATTTGAAATATTGTCTAAAATACCTTGTCTATCTGATGGAGAAACCCAAATATGAGGATGCACCAAAGATTGACCAGAAGTTACTTGGGTAGATTCAATTAATAAATCTAACATTTCTATATTATCAAAATCAAAAGTCCCAGTTCCTGTGCTTGAGGTTGCTTGTATTTTAAACCCTGTAATAGCTCCTTTAGGCGAATCTGTATTTTTTAAAGAAAAACCAGTTATTACTTTGGTTTGCCCTATCCAAATATCCATTTTACCACTAGCTATATTTTCTGAAAGGTTGTTTGGTGTTGTATATGTTTGAGCTGTTTCTTTGCTATTTACAATAAAGGTAATGGTTTGCTTCCCTGAAAAAGTACCAGAACTTGGTGCTCCACCAATATTATCTATGGTAGAAATTCTAAATTCACCTTGGTTTTCTCTTGTGCTAATACCAAATCTACTTGCATAGTTTGACGATTGCCCATTAGAGGCACTTGTAAAAGTTGATCCCACAAAAATTGCAAAAACATTGTTTTTATTTAGCTGATGATTACTGGCTTCAAAATCGAATTTTAATTGAACAAATTCGGGTTTAGTTTCAAAAGAAATATTTCTAAAAGCATACATTGTTCCTGTACCTGTTCTATTAAAACGTAAGGTTTCATTAGTGATACTGGTTGTAAAATTAGATCCGTTTGTAGAAATTTCATTAAACTGACCAGAATTAGGAGCAGTGCTTATATAATCTTCAATAGTTGTTGACCCACTAAAATCTTGATTGAATAATTGTGCTTTTATTGAAATTGAAAAACTTAAAAATAAGAGCGTAAAAAAGAGTTTTTTTATCATTTTAAAATATCTTAATAAATTATGGTTTTCACTCAATGATTAACTTTGTGTGATGTACTTTTTGATTATCATCTGTAATTTTTACAAAATATAAACCAGAAGAAAATTTGCCATTATTATCAATTTCTACACTTTTTTTTGTAGTTGATGTTTGATAAACTAATTTGCCAAAAAGATTATACATCTTAACATTTACTTGATTTAAATTATTGAAAACCAATTTAAAATTATTATTAGCTGGATTTGGATATATTTTTACTGATGATAACAATTTATTGTTTTGAATACTTAAAGATACATCTTTGGATATAACCTGCCATTTGCTTCTATCATCATTTTCAGGGACTTTAATATTAGTGACATTACCATCTTCATCATAATACAAAAATCTGTCATTATCTTTAGATTCAAATCTATAAGTATCATCTGACTCTATGTAATGAACAGTCCATACTTTATCAGTATCTGTTGCAGGTGCTGCTTTACCTGTACTAACTACAAAATAAGGTTTATTTCCACCATCAAATCCAGAACCTGGTGCACGCAGAATTCCGAAAGTTTCGCTTTTTATATTGTAATATTCTTCACTTTTTACAAAAGTCCAATTTTTATCTTCTCCTTCACCTGAATCGTTCATCCTAACAGGAATAGCACTTTCTCCTGAATCTGTTAAAAATTTGCCTGATGCTACATTTTTTAATTTGTAAACCTCTCCAGACAAGTCTGTTTTATCTATTTCTTTTACTTCAATCGTTATTTCTGAAGATTCAATACTTTTATCACTATCATTATAAGCTATTCCTTTAATAGTATAGTTTCCTATTTCTGTTGGAATCCAACTTAAAAGGTATGGTTTTGTGATGTCTTCTTTATATTTTACATCATTAATATAGAATTCTACTTTTGTAAGAGCTCCTGTATCTGTTGTTGCGTTTGCAAACAATTCTATGTTATCTTCAACTTCAAAAAGCTGGTTGTCTGTTGGAGTGATTAATTTAACGGCGAATGGTTTTGGTCCATTATCAATACCTAAATCAATAATTTGCAAATAGGTTGGCTGTGTATCATCATTATCTGCAGCATTATTTTCTAATAAATAATAATACAATTTTCCTTCATGAATATATACTTGTCCTTTTCTAAAGCGTTTACCAGAAGTTTGTTCGTAAACTTTATTAAATTGATTTGTACCACCTTTAGCCTGCTCTATAAAAGGTCTACCGGAAGAATTTAGACCAATCACAAATACATCATCTCCAGACGTGTACAAAGCTTCTGCACCAGAAAAATCGTCAGAAATTATAAAGTTAGTTGCCCCATTTGGTTTATAACTGTGTATATTTTTGGTAATATTATTCTCATTGTCTTTTACTTTACTAATAATATGTACATCACCATTATCAGTAACAGTCCAATCGAAACCACTAACAATATAAACTTTATTTGTTTGTGTAGTTTGTACATAATTACCGGGTTCAAATACTAGAGCTTCTTCAGCTTTTACCAATGGAAAAGTAATATTTTCACCTTTATGATTTTTCCAATTTGATGCACCTGTTGGGTCATCAGAATAGGCATAATAAACTCCATTTTGATACTGATATTTATCAGAACCTGTATTTAACCTACGTTGAAAACCTACTCTTATTTTACCATCAGTATATTTAATATTTCCATAAATACTCCAGTTATTAGTTTCTCCTTTACTACCAGCTCCTAAAGCATTAAAATATTTGAATCGCTCCCATTTATTAGCACCTGAATCGTATTTTATAAAAGCTTGTGCTCCATCATGAGAAGTACCATCTCTTGCAGTTAAAAATAATTCTCCATCAGAATTTAAAAAAAACTCTGGATAAGTAAACCTATCATAATGAGGTGCATCTCTAACTCCATCCATTGTACAATGCCTATAGTCATTATCTATTGGGTCTTTTACAAACTTATCTAATGTAAATTCTGCATCAGTAAATTCTGCTGCTCCATTTATGGAATAAGAATATCTAAAATAATCGTTTGAAAATACTCCAGAATTACGATATGCATGCATATCATAGACCATATGAATTGTTCCGTTCTTAGGGCTGATTGCTATTGCAATTGTATTATGTGTTTCTCCAATCCACCATTTGCCATTAAAACCAGTATGTTGATGTGGAAATTCTATTGTTTTTATTTCGCCTGTTTCTGAATTATACCTTGACAACATAACATGTCTATCATTTTTACCTCCTCTATACCAAGACATAAAAACATATTGTTTGTAAGCTTTTATACAATCTCCATGAGGAGACAAGGCAGATCCATAAGCATAATCATAAGGTTCATTAACATCTTGCACACTACTTGATTGATTTTTAACACCATTAAAATACATGGCTAAATCTGTTATTTTAATTTCTTTTTCTAAAGTAACTTGAGCACTTAAGCCCCTAGTAAAAAGAATTAATCCAATAACAAGTAGATGTTCGAGTGCGATTTTTTTCATCATATTAAAAATTTTAAAATAATAATTGCAATAAACTTAATCCTTTTTCTAATAATATCTATCCTGAACACTACCGATAAAAAAACCTCCTATTAAAAATAATAGGAGGCTTATGCTTTGTGTAAATCTTTTCTTGTGAAGATAGATTTACAAATTATAGTAGCATTTGAAATATTTATGTCTTAAAACAAAGTATAGCCCAACGCTATAGATAAGGACTGGGTTCTGGTATACCATAATTTTTCACCAGAAGAATCACTCAAAATAAAATTTGTACTTGGTAAATGCCTTAATTCTAAACTGAAACGATCTTTATATTTACAACCAATACCTAATGCCACATTTAAGTTATCATGCATTTCTATTGAAATCGAATTGCCTCTCTCTGTTAATTGATTATTAAAATTATTGACATAAATAAATGAAGCATTCGCAAAAAGCTTAACATCTTTTTTCTTTAAATAGATATAATGTCTAAGACCAAAATTAAATTCAATTCTTTTTTGTTTAAAACTTGTAGTTTGCAGATCTGCATTAAACTGATGATAGGTAGGTTCAAAAAGAAATGCCCATTTATTATTATTAAAACCAAAAATAAATTCTGCCTCTAAACCTAATCTAAATGAGGTTAAATTCTTACCAAAATCAATTTCTTGTTCATTTGGATTAATCAAAACAAATGATGAATTTCTTATACCAGGTCTTAATGTTAAATTAAACAAATCTTTCTTTTTATTCTTTTTCTTCTGATAATTAACAAATTCTGATTTGCTACACTCATTATATTTTACAAAGAACTGAACTAAATCTGATTTTCTGTATCTTATTTTTTTAAGACTATTCATAGAAATACTTTCACATTTTAAAGCAATCCATAATTGCCTTCTAAATTCATTATTTATTTTTGCTTGGTTTACATTGCTTAAATAATGTTTAGAAACTAACTGATTAACCTCTGCATTTTTTTTACTAAAAAAATATCTAGTTAAACCTTTATCTTCATAAGAATACAGAATCGCTTTTCCTTCAATAAGTACTTTTAAAAATAATTGTTCTGTATTGAAAATTGGATTTTTATCATAATCTAGTTCTTTAGCTAATTTACCAGATCTTTCTATATCTACAATATGCCTTACATATTTAAATGTGTTTAAAACCCCAAATTCTTTAACATCATCTATGGTTAAAGTTTTTACTTTAGAATTTTCATTGATTCTATATCTAAATTCAGTAGGATTATTTAGCCAATCTACATTTTTTATAAGACAGTTTGTCTTTTCATTTGCGTTGTTAATAAAATAGCCCTTAACAAATGTACTTTGAGAAAAGCTATTTAGGCTAAGAGTTAGTGCAAAAAATAAAGTTAATTGTTTTGTCATTCTTTTTCTTAATTAATTTTTTAATTGTTTTAATTGTTGGATTAAAGTAATAAAAATATTTTTTTTTGAATTGCTATCCTAATAAAAAAACCTCATATCAAAAAAATATGAGGTTTATAATTTGAAGTGAAATAAGTATTTACTTCACACTTAATATGGCTTTTTGCAAGTCTTTTTCTTGTGAAGAAGCTCCAACAGAAATTGTAAAAGTCCCAGGCTCTAATACTTTTTTCATTTGTTGATTTAAGATGTTTAATTCATCAAAACCTAATTGAAAAGTTACTGTTTTTGTTTCTCCAGGGTTTAACGAAATACGTTCAAAACCTTTTAGCATTTTGTTGTAACGCCCAACAGAAGCATAATCATCTCTTACATACATTTGTACTACTTCATCTCCTGCTCTATCTCCTGTATTTGTTACCTCTACAGAAATAGTTGTACTTCCATCAACAGAAATAGTAGCATTTTTAAATTTCGGAGTTCCATATTTAAATGTTGTATAACTCAAACCAAATCCAAAAGGAAATAAAGGCGATTTGTCTGCATCTTTAAATTGCCCTTTTCCTGATCCAATAAAATCTGGACGCTGTAAATAGGTTACAGGAACTTGCCCAACAGATCTTGGAAAAGAGACTGTTAATTTACCTCCAGGATTTACATCACCAAAAATAGCATCTGCAATAGCATCTCCAGAACGCATACCTAAATACCACGTTTCTAAAATTGATGGAATATTTTCTGCAACATAATTAATAGACAAAGGTCTACCATTTATTAAAACAGCCACCACAGGTTTACCAGTTTCATGAATTGCTTTTACCAATTCTTTCTGTACACCATATAAATCTAAATCTGCTCTATCTACGCCTTCTCCACCAGTTTTTCTAGAACCTCCAATTACTAAAACAACTGCATCAGATTTTTTTGCTGCTGCAATTGCTGCTGGAAATCCTTTTTTAGAATTGCTTAATAAATCGCAACCTTTTGCATAATTAATTTTTACATTATCTCCTACTTTGGCTTTTATTCCGTCTAAAGCCGAAACATAAAATGGAGGCAAACCAGAATAACCACCTAATAAAGAATACGTTCCTTTTTTAGGTCTTTCTTCATGCGCATTTGGTCCAATTACTGCTAAAGATTTAATTTTTGATAAATCTAAAGGCAATACATTGTTATCATTCTTTAATAAAATGATTGCTTTTTTCGCCATTTCATAAGAAAAATCTTGATGTTCTTTTCTACCAGCATTTACCGTTTTTGTATCTATTTCTTTTGGTTCAGAATCGAATAATCCCAATTGATATTTTGCAGTTAAAATACGAGAAGTTGCTATATCTATATACTTTTCCAATTTAGGATTCTTTGTGATGGTATCTTTCAATACTTTGGAAGTATATGCTGCTAATTTTTCATTTTTACCAATCACTAAATCCATATCAACACCAGCTTTTAATCCTAAAATAGCAGATTCTGTTCTAGTTTCAGCAATAAAATGCATAGTTCCTAATCTAGCAACATCGTTATTATCAGAAACAATTAAGCCGTCAAAACCTAGTTCGTCTCTTAAAATATCTTTTAGCAACCAAGTATTCATGTGGTTTGGAACTCCATTATAATCTTGATGACCTGGCATCAAAGAACCTATTTTTGCCTCTTTTATAGCAGCCTCAAAAGGTGGTAAATACACTTCTCTTAATCTACGTTCAGACATATCACTAAAACCACCGTTAATTCCACGTCTATTTTCTGGATATCCAATAAAATGCTTCGCAGTTGCCATTACATGATTTTCATCAAATCGCTCATCACCCATACCTTGCAAACCTTGAATAAATGCAACACCCATTCTAGACACCAAATAAGGATCTTCTCCATAAGATTCTTCTACTCTACCATATCTTGGATCACCAGAAATTACGTCTAAATTAGGAGAATACGTATGTGTAACCCCTAAAGTTCTTGCTTCTTTTGCTGTTTGTGAAGCCATTTTTTTAACTAACTCTGGTTGCCAAGTAGAAGCAGCTGCAATAGCTTGAGGGTATACAGTTGTATTACCATAATAATCCAGCACAAGCCAAACACCATGTAATGCTTCTGCATACTTCATGTATGGAATCCCTAATCTATCATTTGCAGGAGCATCTTGCGTCATTTCTGCAATTTTTTCTTCTAAGGTCATTTTACCAATTAAGTCTTGAACTTTATTGGCAATTTCTTTGTCTTTTTCACTCTTTTCAGAAGATGTTTTTTCTGATGTGCATGCAAAAAATAGACTCAATAAAACAGCTAAAAAAACTATTTTTCCTTCTATTGTATTTTTCATATTTATTCTTGTTGATTAATTTGTAAATCTGTAATTATTAAAAAAATCTATATTTTATAAAATTACTTTTTTGTTACATCAGTGCCATCCTGTTTTGTCCTGATGAAATTTATTTAGCAAAAAAATCGAGAACTTAGTCCTCGATTTTAAATTCTTTTAATTAACCAAAGTATTATTTCAATTTTAAAACTTCACTTCCTGCCATTAAAAATGCTCCAGTACCAAAATTCTGCCAGCTATCTGCAGATGCTGGTTCTGGTGATGCTCCAATGTTTTGTACCCAACCTACTCTACCATCTTCATGTTGACAAGCTGCTAAAGCATTCCAAGCTTTTTTTATAGCCTGTGTGTGTTTTTTATCTATTAAACCATTATTTATACCCCAAGCTATAGCAAATGTATGGAAACCACTACCACTTACTTCTCCATGATTGTATGACTCTGGACTTAACAAACTTGTTCTCCATAAACCATCTTCAGACTGAATTGACAATAATTTTGCAGCCATTTCTTTGTATAAATTTACATAAAAATCTCTATGCTCGTAGTCTTTTGGCATATCATCTAATAGTAACGCTAAACCACCAATTACCCAACCATTTCCTCTAGACCAAAATATTTTTTTCCCATTTGGTTCTTTGTTATCTTTATCTGTTCCTTGCCAAACAAAACGCATATCTCTTGCAAACAAATTTTCTTCTTTGTCATATAATCTATTATACGTTTCCATATAATATTTGTGCATCGTATCTAAATACTTTGGTTGTTTTGATTGTTTCGCATATAAATTAATTACAGGAGGAGCCATAAATAAAGCGTCACACCACCACCATAAAATACTTTTTCCTTCATGACCTGGATTCTTTCCAGATTTCCAGTTATTATCTTCATATAAATGTTCATCTAAGAATTTTTTTGTTGGTTCTAAATCAGCAAAATTTCTTCTTTTTTCATTCATTGCCACATATAAATAACTGTAAGAAATAGCTACATCATCTGCATGATATATTCTTTTATACGTTTGCCAATTATTCCAAACTGCTTGATTTTTTAAAGCAGCCATATACATCATGTTTTTGGTTGTTTTATGAGCTCTGGCTACACCTGTGTAATAAGCACCTGCTGTCCAATCTGTAGGGTGTATTGCAAAAATAGGATGTGCTTCTTGCCATTCTAAAGCTTTAATCATAGATTTTTCAATGGCAGTATTATCCAAATCAGATGATTTTTGAGCCACTGTATTTTGAGAAACAGAACAGCTAAAAAGTGTTAATACAGCTGCTAATAAGGTTAAAAGTGATTTTTTCATTGCTAATTATTTTTTTAATTTGAATGTTGTTTCTAAATATTGGTTAGATGAAGTTCCTATTTTAACAGTATAATCTCCAGCTTCTAAAACTTTTTTCATTGAAATACCTGTGAATTCTAACATTTTTGGAGTAATAGTAAAAGATACTGTTTTACTTTCTCCTGCAGCTAATTCAATTTTATCAAAACCTTTTAATTCTTTGTCTGGTCTTGTTACAGAACCAATTTCATCTTTAAGATAAAATTGTACAACCTCTTTTGCTTTTACGTTTCCTTTATTGGTAACAGTAACACTTGCAGTAATTTCTGAATCTGGAGTAATCTCTGAACTAGAAACTTTAATATCTGAATATTCAAAATCCCCATAACTTAATCCATGTCCAAAAGGATATAAAGGTCCTTTTTCTAAGAATAAGTATTCTTTTTTATAGTTGATTTCTTTCATACTATAATGATAAGGCAATTGCCCAATTGATCTAGGAATCGTTACTGGAGATTTTCCTGAAGGAGAAACATCACCAAAAATAATTTTAGCAGTTGAATGATCCCCAAATTCACTTAAATCCCAAGTATCTAAAATGGCATCAGCATTTTTAGCGATGGCATTAATAGATAAAGTTCTTCTGTGTTTTAAAACTACAATTACTTTTTTACCTAAAGCCGTAATTTTTTCTACCAACTCGTCTTGAGGCCCAACAGGATCTATAGTAGCTCTATCTCCTAAAGTACTATTGCTAAAATAAGCTTCTTTAGCAGTAAATTTATCGCCTCCTAAAAATAACACAACTACATCAGAACTTCTAGCAATGTTTACCAAATTCGCAATTGCTTTTGGATCTCTTTCTAATAATTCTGGAGCTCCTCCTCTTTCATTTGTTAAGTTGAACCCTTTTTCTGCAACAAATTTAACTTTGCTATCTCCAATTGCAGCTTCAAACATTTCTTGAGTGTTCTCTTTTAATAAAGGTCCTAAAAGTGCTACTCTTGTTGATTTATTTTTATTTAAAGGCAACGTGTTTTCTTCATTCTTTAATAAAATAATTGATTCTAAATCAGATTCTTTTGCCAATTCTAAAGAACTTGCTGCACGAACCCCTTTTTTAGTTTCTTCTAAATCGATGTAAGGATTGTCAAACAATCCTAAAATGAATTTTGTTCTTAATACATTTCTTACGGATCTGTCTATTAATTTCATCAATTCAGGATTTTTTTCTACCATTTTTGGTAAATAAGAATATGAATCTTCTGCGTATAAATCGATATCTATTCCTGCTTCTAAGCCCATTTGTGCAGCAGCTTCTGGCGATTCTGCAACCCCCATAAAGTAGTACAAACGTGCAATATCATTAGAATCTGAAACTACATAGCCATCAAAACCCCAATCGTCTCTTAAAACGCCAGTTAATAATTCTGGATTTCCATGAGAAGCAACTCCATTTAAATCTCCATGAGAAGCCATAATACCTAATGTTCTTGCTTCTTTTACAGCCGCTTCAAAAGGTGGATAAATTTCATCAATCAATGTTCTTTCTGATATTTCTATAGCTGCAAAATTAGAACCACCTAACACTTGTCCATACCCTGCAAAGTGTTTTGCAACAGCACCAATATGCGTACCTGCACCTAAACCTTCATAATTTCCTTGTACACCAATAATAGCATTTTTAACCATTTGAGTTGTTAAATAGGTGTCTTCTCCAAAGGCTTCACTCATTCTTCCAAAACGTGGATCTCTAACAATATCCGCTTCTGGTGAATGGCACATGTGCATACCTCTTAAACGTGCTTCTCTACCCACAACATCCCATTGTCTTTGTACCAATTCTGGATTAAAAGATGCTGCAGATGTCATTGGTCTACCAAACAACGTACAACCATCTGCATCTACACCATTATAAGATTCTGTAACAAATAAAGCAGGAATGCCCCATCTGTTATTTTCTATAATGTATTTTTGCAACTCATTATTCATTTTTGCAGCAGCCACAGGATCTATATGTTCTCCTGGATTTTTAATACCTGCAATACCTAATTTTAGTTTTTTAATAACTCTTTTAGATAACTTTAAATTTCCATTTTCGTCTGGCTTTGTACCAATATTGGCATGAAAAATTCGCATTTGTGCTACTTTTTCTTCTGTAGACATTAATGGTAATAAAGCATCTACTCTTTCATCTATAGATAAAGAAGCGTCTTTGTAATCTTTTTTAGATGCCGTTTCTCCACAAGCATAAAAAAGTGTAATTGATAAACTTAAAATTAGTAATTTTTTCATTGGTTGTTTTTATTTTGAAAATGAAAATGAATCGATTTGTAATTGATTATTGGTTAATTGTTCTATTAGAATATAAATATTTTCTTTGTTTTGTAAAGTTTCCAAATTTAGGATAATTTCTATCGATTTTTCTAAATTTGTTGTTAATTCAAAAGTCTTATTCGCTATCACTTCTCCATCTAATGCGTCTTTAACCACGTTAATTAAAAATTTACCACCGTTTTTGGCTTTTACATTTAAAATCAATCTAGATTTTTTGTCTAAAGCTTTAATATTGGTAAAGTTTACATAACTTTTATGGGCATTTGTTTGAATCGCAAAACCATTTTCTATTTCTATTTTAGAAATGCCTTCTGCTTTAAAATAATCTTCTGCTTCAATTTTATAATTTGCATTGTAATTTGCCACTCCAACTCCATCTACTCTTATAGTGGCCATTTCTCCATTTTCTTTGTAATGCACATAACTTATAAAAGTATCTCTAAAATATCTATTTCCTGTTTGGCTAATATCACAATAGGTATAGTACCATTGATTATTCCACTCAAAAAAAGAACCATGTCTGCCTTGTAAAAAACCATTTGGCCATGTAGGAGCATCATACCCTTTTGCAAAACTTTCTTGTTTTATAACGGAATCTTTATAATCGTAAGGTCCATATAAATTGTCTGCCATTGCATAAAAACAACCCCAAGACAAATAGTATTTTCCATTGTATTTATGCACAAAAGGCTTATCATCCGTAGGTTTTTCTAGGTTTTTTCCATCAGAATTATAAGGCCCTCTAGGATTATTAATAATGAGTTTTCTAGGTTTTTCAGCTAAACTAATCATATCATAATTTAGTTTTGCAATGTAATAATCCCAAACTCCAAAAATGATATAATGTTCGCCATTTTCTTCAAAAATAGCCATATCATACTCATCTGTTGGCGTTAATTCTGATGTTAATAAAGGTTTCTTTAAAACATCTTTCCAAGGGCCAACAGGAGAATCTCCAACAACAACACCTGTTTGTTGATTGCCTTCAGAGAAATACCAATAATATTTTCCGTTTCTATAGGCAACATCTGTAGCCCAACATCTCGTAAAATTTTTATCGTTTATATAGGTGTCTTCTGGTTTTAAAATACTTTCTTTTTTCCAATTGATTAAATCTGGAGAAGACCAAATCCACCAATCTTCCATAATAAATTTCTTATTATTTGCAGACTTATCATGCGAAGCATAAATATACGCAGTATCATTAAAAATATGAATATGAGGATCGTTTAAACCAACATTAGGTACAATTGGATTTTGTGCAAAAACAGATGAGCAACAAAATAATGATATAAAAATTAGTATTTTAAAAATTGTTGCATGGTTCATAAATACGCTATCTCTCTATATTTTATGGGTATAAATTGAATTAATAAAAGTATGCTTACTACTAAAAAAAAGTATCCTGTACTATAATGGTTTTATAATACAGGATTTTAAATTTTTATTCTTTTTCAAAATACTTAAAACATACTTTTATTTTTTAATTTTTTTTCCAATTACAGTGTACATTCTGCAATCTTTTGGCACTCCATTATCACTATTACCAGCCATAATAATACTTTCTCCTTTTTTAGCCGTTCTTTTAAAAACAGACATTGTTACATTACCAACTTTTACGTTATCTCCATTATCTTTAAAATCTTCTAATAAAAAAGCAGGTCTTTCTACACGATCATCATGCAGTACATAAATATACATGTCTTTTCCTGCTATAAATTGCAGTTGGTCTCTTGCCCAATATTTTTTATCTGAATTTGGGGTTCTAATATATTCTCCAAATCTTAAATACCCAGGAATTACTGTGTAATTTTGATCTACATCTGTGTATGCTTTTTTACCCCAATTCATGGTAGTTCTTAACATTGCTTTCGCATCTCCTGTGTAACTAAAATTGGTAAACAACTCACTTCTATTTTGAATACCAGGAACATAAGGTGGCATTTCTGGAATATGAACTGGTGTTGGTTCTTCTGCAATAACACCATCATAATACATTTGTGGAAGTTCTTTTGTTAACCCATCTGTAATCTTAATTGGTAATGAAGTTAAAGTAATACTTGCAGACTTTAAACCTTTTCTAGATGCTGTAATGGTTACTTCTCCTGCTTCTAATAAAGAACGGATGGCAACTCTATTAATACCCACTTCTGTGTCTAAATATAAATTATTTGTAGAATTTTCTTTTCCACTATTATATCCACCTCTCCAAACACCTGGTCCAGAAATTGTAAAATCTACACGATCTGCATCTAAAGGACATCTCTCTCCATTTTCATCAACCACTTCAAAATCTACCAAAGCAATATCAGAGCCATCTGCCAACCATCCTTTTGCACCAGTTATTGATGTTAATTTAATAGCAACAGGTGCTCCAACCGTCTTTTTTGTTTGAGAAACCACTAATTTATCATCTAAATAACCTTCTACTTTAATTTCTCCTTTTTTCCATGCTATCTTTGGAAATTTAAATACATAACCATTTTCTGGTTTTTTATTTGTGTCTAATAATTCGCCATTTATATATAATTTTACGGCAGCACAATTAGAAACTACATACATATCTTTTGTAATGCCTTCTTTGTAGTTCCAATGCCCAACAACGTGAATTTGTGCTTCTGGTCTCCACATTGCTTTTACTGTGTAAAATGCTTCTTTTGGCAAACGTACAGCATCTACTTCTCCACTTGCTCTTGTAACTTCTGTAGGGTTTCTTCCTCCATGAGTACCATCTGAAAATACCCAATTTGCACCCCCCACATGAAATGGTTTTCTGCCCATTTTTGTCCACCAATGGCTTACTTGACCTACTGCAAATTCTTCTGAATTTAAAGTATATGTGTTTCTATCTATATTAGGATGAGTATAAAAATTATCATCTGGAGAAAATTTATCCCAAATACGTCTTGGAGCTTCATCTCTCATGTATTCGCTTTCTATAATTGGTAAACTTGCAAATTCTCTTTCCCAACCTTCTGTACCAATTTCTATGGTTACATATTTTTCAGATTCTACTTTAGTATCTGATCTTCTGTTTCCCATCAACCTTTTTCCATTAGGATCGTAAGTATTTATAATGTCTAATATTTCTTTATAATGTGCTTCTGTTTCTGCCCAATTACCACCTTCCCAAATAAAAATTGAGGGATGATTTCTGTAATATACAATCATATCTTTAAAAGCTTTGATACGAATATCCCAAACCTCTCCTTCATCTTGAGATTCTCCTGAAACCCCTGGCATTAAGGTTACAAAACCATATTTATCACCAAAAGCGATTTCTGCTGGTGAAGCTGCACAATGTCCCCATCTTATAAAATTACCTCCAGCTTCATCCATTAATTGGAATGTATATTCTCTTAACCAATCTGGTAAAGCTGCACCTAAACCTGCCCAAGCATTGGTTGGTTTTTGTCCCCAACCATGTAATTTCGCATGTTCTCCATTATTATGAAAACCTGAATCTTTATTAAAATCGAAACTTCGAATTCCTAAAGGTGTTTCACATCTATCTAAAATGGCATCTCCTTCTTTTAAAAAGGTTAATACCTTATACATATAAG
Organism: uncultured Polaribacter sp.; assembly: GCF_947497695.1. Taxonomy (GTDB): domain Bacteria; phylum Bacteroidota; class Bacteroidia; order Flavobacteriales; family Flavobacteriaceae; genus Polaribacter. The sequence goes on from NZ_CANMHM010000002.1 coordinate 109,527, forward strand.
GATTACGTGTGTACCATCTATTTGGATTTTTAACACTAGCAGTTGTGGAAAAGGTATATTTTTCACCAGCTTTTAATTCTTTATTTGCGGTTGAACTTGCCACTACTTTTCCCTCTCTATCAACTATTTGGGTTAAATAGGTTACATTTTTTGCTGCATTATAATCATTTTGAACTTCTGCAGTTGTAGTTACATCTGCATTTTCTGCTGTTATATTTTCTGCATACACATACGTACCAACTGTTTCTAAATTATCGTATAATGGAAGTGTAACGTGCAGAGGATCCATCGTATGTAAAAAAACATTTCTATAAATACCTCCATGTGTTGGATGCCAATGTTCGTGATTCCAAACTAAGGGATCATTATCTCTAAAGTTATCACTATTTCTATCGTTATTTACTTTTACAGCAATAATATTTTCTTCTGAACCAAAATTTAAATGTTTGCTTATATCATATCCAAAAGGAATAAAACCTGTTTTATTTTGACCTAAATATGTACCATTAATATACACATCTGCAATTTGACGCACAGATTCAAACTCTATAAATACCTTTTTCCCTGATTCTTCTTTTGGTAGTTTAAAGTGTTTTCTGTACCAAACTGTACCTCTCCATTGATTTTTTTCGCCTTTATGACCACCCAAACTCATATCATCAAAAGTATCTACGTCGTTAAAAGTATGTGGTGTACTTACAGTACTCCAATCTGAATCATCAAAATCTATATCTTTAGCATTTTTTGGATTTTCTTTAATGAATTTCCAATCTGGGTTAAAGTTGTATTTGGTCCTGTTTCCTTCAGTTTTAATAGCTAATTCTACTTGTTTTTGGCAAGAATTAAAAATACTAGTAAAAACAATTAAGAAAAGAGTTTTATAAATTTTGTCCATAATATTTTATTAAATAATCTATAACAATAATAAAATCGTTCTAAGTTTACGCGAAAATAAAAGCAAATATTGGAATTTATATCCTGTAGTGTACTGAAGAAATTATATTAAGGGTTATAACAAAAATAGATGTAAATTTCACCATTTTGTGTAATGGTTTATAACTTACGGTAAAAACATTTCAAAGTAAATAATTGTTAAAAAATTAAGCCTAATTTTATTGAATTTCTCTACTTAATGTGAGTAAGATATTCAAATTTATTTTTTTTGAATATTCTTTATTTTATTTAGAAAAAAAATCTTTAGCGTCTCTTAAACTAAATGTATCTGAATTGTAAAAAACTAAGTAATCTACACTAAAACGTTTCGATCTTCCTGCTAAAGTAAATGTATACGTTTCTCCATTTTTTAATTGATACATTAAATTGTGAAAAACGTGTCTTCCTTTTTCTGCTCTTAATGCCCAATTCCATTCCAATTCTGGAGTTTTTGTACTTCCTTCTTGAAAATATTTAATATAATTTTCTAAATCGTTTTTAGTAAGATTTGTTGCCGATTTAAAATTACCTGCCATTTTTACAAAAGCGTCATTACACCAATCTCCTCTATCGCCCTCTAAACGTTTGCTGCTCATAATTAATAACCTAAAAACCCCATCTTTTGGTGCAATAAACTTGTATTCTAAAGGCGAATTTGGTTCGCCAAAATCAGGTTTATTTCCATTAAACTCTAGGTAAGAAAAACCTGATGCATTTTTAACGTAATTATCATCTCCAAATTGAACCAAATTCCAATTTTGTAAATTAGATTTTGTGTTTTCTGCTTCTATAAATATATAATCTTTAGTAGTGAGTTTAATTTCTGAAGTTGGTAAATTATTCTCAATGGGTTTGTTTGTAAAAAGTGCTTTTACTTCTTTCCAACCTGCTTTGTCATTTCCACCATTTGGACCTCCTGTAATTAACCAATAGGTCATGCCAGCATCAGAAATATCAAAATGTTTTTCTGTGTTCGATTTCCAATGTTCTAATTTATCAACTTGAAATGTATCATCTATATTATACAACCATTGCCAATTTGGATTATCACTTTCTTTAAGCCAGAACCAATTTTGTATGTGTGATTGAAAATCGTCTTCTCCATTCGATTTATTTTGGTCTATAATATCATGATAAACAACTGTTGGGAAATCTTTTTTCATGTCAGCCCAAGTCATTTTAGTTTCTTCATGACTGTGTTCTTCGTTCCATTTACTATGAGAAATAGCATGTATAAACTGTCTTTTATTTTCTGGTGTGGCTTTTATTAAGTTATAAGCAGTGTGCATTGGCCCTGCACAAATAAACCAAAGTGGATTATTTTTACTACTTTTTTTAGCTTCTTTTACAAAGTTTAAAATAGCCGATTCTTGTTCTGTTTGATTATCAAAAACCTTAGTAACATCCAATCCAAAACGTTTGGCACCTCCTTTGGCAGCATCGTCCATAATTAGCTCCCAACTTTTTCTAGATTTGCCAATATGGTTGTTATAGTCATAATGCACAAAACGTTTTTCTAAACCTGCATACTTTATAAGTGCTAAAGAAAAAGCTGTGGCTCCCCAATCGTCAGAATCGTGTAAATTACCATCAGAAGTAAAAGCAATACGTCCTTTTGGCATTTTTATTTTGATTGTATTTTGAGAACTTAAAAATTCTGATGTAAAAATCAGTAAAACAAAAGTGAGTTTATATATTTTATTATAAATCTTCATCCTAATCTATACCACAAAAAACATCCATAATTTTAGTTACAATTACTGCTTCATTAACAGTACAAGGGTTTTCATTATTACCTAAAAAATAACCTACTGTTTTTTCAATCATTGCTTGTTGCACATGTTTTGGATTTGAAAACTGGTAAGTTTTAACACTTTCATCAACTTTAACAATTACTTTCTCTCCATAAAATGAAAACGAAATACTTCCTTTTTCTCCGATAATTGTACAATTATCTGCATCCTCAGCTGCATTGAAATCCCAACTTCCGTTAAATTGAACTCCATTTTTAAATTGGATTTCACCTTTTACAACCTCATTTGATACTTTATTTTTTTCTAAATCAATACTTTTTATTGATGCTATATCACCAAAGTAATAATACATTAAATCTAATTGATGAGGAGCTATATCATGAAAATATCCACCTCCAGAAATTGCAGGATCTATTCTCCAATTCACATCGGTTTTAGCAATTATATTTGCTTTTTTTGATTGTGCAATAGTAATTTTAGCCGAAGTAACTTTACCAATAGTATTTAGAAGTAACAATTCTTTTACCTTAAAAAACACAGGTAAACTTCTACGATAATGTGCAATTGTTACTTTATTATTACCTTTAACAACTGCTTCAGAAAGCACTTTAGCTTCTTTACTATTCAATACCATAGGTTTTTCTAAATACACATCTTTGCCTGCTTTTAAAGCTTGAAGTGCATATTCTAAATGAGATGAAGGAGGTGTTGCAATATAAATTGCATTTACATTTTTATCATTTATTAGTTCTGATACATTTGTAGTCCAATTTGCAACTTTATGTCTTTTTGCAAAATCTTTTACCTTCTCTTCATTTCTTCTCATCACATTAATTAAAGAAGAATTTTCTACTTTGTAAAAAGCAGGCCCACTCTTAATTTCAGCTACATCTCCACAGCCAATAATTCCCCAATTAATATTTTTTTTACTCATTTCTTACTTTCGTTTTTTAGCAATTACTCGATACATTTTATCATCTTCTAGTTCTCTCTAAAACTATTATTGTCAATAAATATGGTTTGCTAATCTAAAAATATTTGGTAAAATTTGTGTCCTGTACTATACTGAATATCATATTTTATTTTTAATTAAAAAAGACACGTATTTCGCTGTTTCTTTTTTATCAAAAGGATTCTATTTTTTTTTAAATTTCACAAATAATCAACAAAAAAATAGAAACTTACCTTATACAATATTGTTTAAAACAAAAAAGCCTCAACTTACAAATAAGTTGAGGCTTTAAATTTACTTAAACCTTGTTTAAGTAGCAGATAGCGTGCATATCTTTATCTGTTCTTACTAATTATTCTAAAATAATTTTCTTTTTTAAATAACCTGCTACAGTTTCTAAATGAACAACATAAACACCTTTTGCTAATCTAGGTAAAGAAAGTGTTTTAACACCATTTGCAATAAAGTTAGAACTCATTACTTGTTTTCCAAGAATATTAAATAACTTAACACTTGTTTTCCCTTCTTTTAAACCAGCTATTCTTAAAATATTATTTGCTTTATAAATACGAACACTATTTAAGAATGCTGAATCTATATTTAATATTGCTGCTGTTTTTGTGTGTATAAAAAAGCGCCCTTCTGTATTTGCTTCTGTAATTGTTACTTTATACTCAGCATTTGGTTTATCTAATCTAGTAAAGGTACTGTTTAATCTATCTTCTAAATATACTTTGTAGCCTTCTGGTACATTTAAAGCAGCTGTAGTAAATGTAATTTCTGAGTTTACTGTTGCTGTAATGCCTATAGGCACAACCAAATCTTGATAATTAGTATTTGGCAAAGATTGTTTTGCTAATTTTTTAGTAGAATTACCTTGTACTAAACCTGAGTAAACTTCTAAAGCAGAACTGTACCCACTAAAGATAGAACTATCATAACCGTTATCAAAATCAGCAGTCATGTTATCAATATATCTAATAGATGTGCTTGCAGTTTTACCAGCAGTTGTTATTGATAAATCTATTTCAAATCTATCATTTGATGACTTTAAAAAAGCACCTGCTTTTGTATGGCTTCTCATTACTTTTGATATACTAAAAGGTTGTGCTGTACCACCTCCAGATTTAGCTTTTACAAAAAAAGCTTGAAGTGGTTGAATACGCAGAGAAGCATCACTTAAGTTATAGGTTTCAAATCCAGCTCCACCAGATTTGGCATTATTCCATATCCAAATTGTTTGTTCATCTAACACATTATTATTTACAGTTAACAAATTATTTGCAGCATCTGCTGCTGTATTTGCATGTAAATACGCAAAATAAGGATTACCTACTAAATTAAAACGATCACCAGCATCTGAAATATCTTCTGAAACATCTGCATATTCTATAACTGGTCTTAATCTTATTTCAGGTCTTGTAGGTGTAGCTGTGTTGTTTACTTTAACGGAGTAACCTGTTTTATCAAATGCGACACCATTTGCATAAGCAGTAGCAGGAAGTGTAGGTACAGCTATATATTCGTATTTAGCTCCTACTGCATTGTTTCCATTGTAAGATCCTATTGAAAAACTACCTCCTTTAGTAACAATATTGTAATTATTAGAGGCCGTTGCAGTTCTTGCAAGTTCATTTTGCCTAGAATTAGTACTTCCAACAGAAATTAAGTGCCAATCATCATTGCTAGGTAATATTTTAGCAACTAAAGCTCTTCTATTATCAGTGGTAGTAGCATCACTTTTTGTGTCTCCATTAATTATTATTGTCCCAACATCTCTATTAAGTGTGGCAGCAGAAGTGTAACTTAATCTAACTCCATCTTGAGATCTATTGGTTATTAAATCTCCATTAATTTGTAAACTAGCTCCTTCTTGTACAGCAATTATTCTAGTACCTTCAGTACCATTAACTGTTAAATCATTGCACTCAGCAGACATCCCAGCTGCAACAGTAACTGTAACATCAGTAATTACAACATCATCTAAACTTGTAGGCACAACTCCATCAACCCAAGTACTTCCCTCATTCCAGTCTCCTGAAGATGCAGAAGTAATGGTTTGCCCTGTTAAAATTACTGGAACATGTACTACTTCTTCTTTTTGATAAGTGGTATTTGCCCACCTAATTTGCGCTCTACCTCCTTTAACTCTGTATGCCCCATATCTAATACCAGATTGTGTACCTCTTTCTGGTTCTGGAATATTAAAATCAAAAGAATCACCTCCAATTACAGCATCTGCATAGTGAATTCTTTTTGATGCATCATTAGGGTCTACTCTAAAACCTACTTCTAATTCTATAGCTGTTTCTGCATCTTTTAATACATTTTTTAGAAAAACAAAATCTCTACCAGTAGCACCTTCGCCTCCTCTTACATTAATTTGTTCTCTATAAATATCAAATGATACCTGTACATTACTATTGACACCAGTGCCATAAACAGGTTTTGCTAAATACAAACAGATAGCAGGATCTGAAGAACCACCTCCTCCAGTATGTTTTCCTTTGGCTTGCATAATATAAGTACCATCATTATTAGTACCTGTAGCATCACCTACTTCTAGTATTCTAACAATTCCAGTAAATTTTGCAAAACTTCCTACTCCAAATTCTTGAGATCTAGATAAAGATCTTTCTATTCTTGGTTGTAAAGTGTTAACTGGATCCCAATGATTAGAGCCATCTGTAATATTATAAACCCCCCAAGTTTTTCCATAAACACTGCTTTCTGAATAATCAGAATAACAACTTCTATCATCTGCTGTTCCTACGTTAACAGATCCTGGTAAATCTACATCTCTTGTAGTATTATCTTCAAATACACCTGAAGATGGGCAAGTAAGATCTGAACTTGTATCTTCATCTGGTGCAGGTGTTACTGCTTGTGCAGTTACAAAAAACGAATAGAGCATAAAGCTCAAAAATAAAACGTTTTTTAAAATATTTTTTTTCATAATTATTACAAATTGAATTCTATAGTGTCTATTATTAATTTGATAAAGTTTTATTAAACTCTAAAAATTAAACTACTTTAAATTTAATGTAAAACTCTGTACCTATTAAAAAAACCAACTTATTTAAAAAATAAGTTGGTTTGGGTAAATTAATAAAGTTGTTTCTAATTAGAATCCAGTTCCTGGAGCTTCAGGACTTGCAGCTTGTGCTTTTTGTGGACTTAATATCATATATGTACCTAATGCAGTTAATGCTGCGTATTTACCGTAATTTCCAATTTTTTTAATTGCTTCTTTACGAGAAATATCTTGTGTATTTTCTATTTGTTTTTTCATAATATTATCTTTATTTAAATTCTCGTTAATTATTCAAAATGATTTTCTTATTTAAACTACCAGCTGCTGTTTCTAACTGAACAACGTAAACACCTTTTGCTAATCTTGGTAAAGAAAGATCTTTAACCCCATTTGCAATAAAGTTTGAACTCATTACTTGTTTTCCAAGAACGTTGTATAGTTTAACAGATGCTTTACCATCTTTTAAACCAGCTATTCTTAAAACATTATTTACTTTATAAATACTAATACTACTTAAAAATGCATCGTCAATACTTAAAGCTGACCTAGTTGAAGTGTGTAAGAAAAAACGCCCCTCTGTGTTTGCATCTGTAATTGTTACTTTATATTCAGCATCAGCTTCATCTAATCTAGTAAAAGTGTTCGTTGATCTATCTTCTAAAAGTACTTCATATCCATCAGGTACATTTAAAGCTTCTGCTGTAAATGTAATTTCTGAGTTTGCAGCAACAGTTACACCTACAGGAACAATCATACTTTCTAAGTTTTCGTTTGGTAAAGATTGAATTGCTAATTTTTTAGCAGAATCACCTTCTACAATACCAGTATATACTTCTAATTCAGAAGCATAACCACCAAACATAGAGCTATCATAACCATTATCAAAAGATGTTGATGTATTATCTATATATCTAATAGATGATGTTCTTTTTAATTCTCCACTTTCTATTGATAAATTAATTTCAAATCTTCTGCTAACACTTTTAGCTGAGGTACTCCCTGCAGCAGTATGTGTTTCCATTGATTTTGTAAACGTAAAATCACCTCCAAGTGCATCAGACTTTACAAAGAAACCTGTTACAGGTGGAATTGTAAAAGCATCATCTGATTGATTTTTTGTAACCCAAGCACCAGTACCAGCATTCCAAAACCATAAAGTAGCTTCTTCTAAAACACCTGTATTAGCAGTTAAAACATTTGTTGCATTTTGGTTGATATTTCCATGAAGATTGGTTAAAAAAGGATTACCTACTAAATTAAAATTATCACTTGTACCTCCATCTGTATCTATTGGAACATTCACAGTTTGTCCATGCGTATAAAATGCTTTGTAACCAAACTCTCCTGTGCTATTCATATTACCAGTTCCACTAACGCTCACTGACATACCAGCACCTAAAGCTACCTCTTCTGTATTTGTTAAAGTTGTTGAAAAATAATCATATTTAAGTAAATCAGCATTACCATTATTATATACACCTATTGAGTATGCAGGTGTTGCATTTGTTCTAAAATCACTATCTGTCATTCTGTTTACTCTTGGTTGTTTAGAAGACATAGATGATAATAAGTACCAATTATCTGTACCACTACTATTAGCTAAAGTTTTTCTAACAAAAAGTCTTTTATCTGATGTTGATGTTGTAGCATCATCAGAATTTAATGTATGAACTGAACCACCAACAGTTAACGTACCCATTGCTGCTGCACTTGTTAAAGATTGTACTTCTAATCCAAAGTCAAATCTACCTAAGAAAACATCTCCAGTAATACTTAACGCACCTCCTGTGGTTACTACTACGTTTGCAGCATCTGTAACTTTTAAAATATTTGCTGCTTGTGCATCTGTAACAGTAACAACAACACCATCTGGCACAAAAACATCATCAGAAGATGTTGGTACAGGGTTTCCACCCCATGTTGCAGTATCGTTCCAATTTCCTGTTTGAGTAGCTGTAGTTGCAGCTGCAACTACATTAACAGTTCTAGTTACTTCAGTTGCAGGAGTTCCTGCATCACTCACATTGTAAGTAACTGTATATGTACCAATTGTATTTACATCTACTGGATTAACTGTAACAATATCTCCTGTAATATCAGTAGTCCCATCACTAGCAAGTGCAGTTGCACTTGCATCTGTATAAGTACTACCTTGAGTAACAATAACAGGAGTACTACCCAATAAAGTAATTGTTGGAGCAGCAGCTGCAGAAGCTACTATAACGTTATCCAAATCTACAGCGGCTGGCTGATTATTTGTTATTGTTATGTAAGTAACACCAGATGGTATTGTAATACTTTCTGTTTGAGTACCATAACTACTTGTTGTAGCACCTGTATCAGAATTCTTAACAAGTGTAAATGAATGTAATAAAGTAGAACTTCCCCCACTCATATCTGTAGAATGAACTTGAAATGTATTACTAGTTGAACTTTTATAATACGTAAATGTAAAATCATAAGTTCCTGCTGCGATGCTTACATGGTTAATTATTGTACCATTTACACCACTGTTTTTTCTAAATTCGTCTATGATATTATTCGAACCTCCGTTTCCAGACCCTAAGACATTTTTTGGAGGAGTACCACCAGTTTGATTATTCGAAATATCACCAGTTTCAACTTCAATAGTACCAGGCAAAGCTGTTTGACTATAAATTGCGGAACCACCTAAAAGCAATGCTACAAATAATAATTTGAGTAAATTTTTTTTCATAATTGTTAAATTTTGATTGATTATTTAAATTTCTATCAATGAATTACCTATTGTAATTTCATAAAAAAAATATTATTAATATACAATAATAAAGCTTTAACTAGGCTTCAGTATCCTGCACTATACTGTTTTTTGGTAAAATAGCATATTTATTAGGTAGAATAGCACACATTTAAAGGTTGTTAGATAGCGCCTTTCATTGAATACATTCACTAAAAAATGTACTAAGTATTTATTTAATTTTACAAGAACAAACCAATCTGTATCCATCTCTAATGATAGATTACTAACAAACACAAAACCATTTACTAATATCTTTTTTATAAAATATTTTTTAATTGATTTTCAATTTTCGGTTCTTTTGCTAGATTCAGACGTAAAAAAACCATAGACAAAATAATTAAATAGTAATTTAATATTTTATCTATGGTCCTAAAATTTAATTATTGAACTGCTATTCTATAATTATTCGTTTCAAAAAAGTAGTATTATCTTCTGAATTTAACCTTAATAAATACAAACCCTTTGTGAAGTTAGAAAAATTAAATAGATTTTTGTTTACAACTCCTTTTTGTAAAACTCTACCTTGTATGTTTATTAATTGATAATCCATGTTTTTGATAGATGTATTCAACTTAAATACACCTCTACTTGGGTTTGGATAAACACCAATAGCACTAACATCAAAACTTTTAGTACTCAAAGGCAATTTTGAAAAAAATTCTATTTTGTCTGGTTCACTAGATAAAGAACGTTTCTGTGTTAGTCTAATCGTATTTTCTCCTTGATTTAAACTTACATTTTCGATGCTGTTTTCTTCATAAATATTCCAATCTCCAGTTTTTGAAACTAAGAAGTTATTATATGATTGTTCATTTATTTCTACATCCATAGTAGAATCATCTCTGTTTCTAACAGCAACAGACAACACAACATTGTAATCTCCAGCTTCAGCAATATTAAATTTATATTCTAAGAATTGATTGCTTCTAAAAGCATCTATATATTTCCCTCCAGAAGCAGAAGGACTTGTACCAATAGTAATATCGTTTGAAGCTGTTGTATAATCTTCTGCTTCTAAAATTACTAGTGGTTTATCCTCTTCTTGAACTATTTCTTCAGCCAAACTAAATTCTTGAAAATACAAAGGACGTTTATCACCTTGACCAACTGTATTATTCCCAGTATCTTCCATCAAATACACATAAAGTTTATCATCTTCAACAAAGGCATCAAAATGATCAAAAGAAATGATTTCTTGTCCTGTGTAGATTACTTTCCAATTATTTTCGCCTTCTAAAGTAGTTTTGATGTTTACTTTACCACCAATTAATTCTACCATAAACACATGGTTTTTGTAGCTAAATAGTTCTCCTCTAGTCTCAGGATTAGGGATTAAACCTCCTGCATTTTTAGAAAAATTAGCATCAGCTGCTCTTTTATAATAATGAACATTGATATTATCAACACGTTGTACAAAGTGAATCGCTCCGTTTTCAGTGACTGTCCAAGCTGGATCTGATGAAGATCTTGGGTTTGTAGCTGTGCCAAAATCGTCTCCTGGTTGTGCAATTTGAACAGGATCTTGTGCAGGATTTATATTGTTTTTAATTGGTAACGAAATAGGTGTATCATTTACATCAAACCATTGACTAGATTGATTTTTAGGAATATCATTGGTGTAAGCAAAATACAAACCACTGTTTAATGAATATCCATTACTTGTACTTGTACTATTGTTTGTAGAATAACGAATAGAAAATCCTGAGTAAAATTTACCATTTAAAAAACGTTCACCACCATACATATTATTTCTATTTGGCAAGGCTAAAGTTCCTTCATGAAATAACCAATTATTTGTCCATGAAGTTCCATTATAATGTGCCAACTCTATATCTCCATTTCCTGAGCCTCCTCTTCTATACCTTGCAACTAAAGTTCCATCATCTGCTCTATGAATCATAGGATAGGTCATACGTTCATAATTTTGTCCAGACTTTAAAAAGTTTTTCTTAGGCTCAAAAATGTCTAATGTAAATTCATTATCTGGCACAAAAGCCATCTCTTTTTTTGAAACAGAATAGTTGAAAAAATCGTTGGGTAAACTTGTTTTATTATAGGCATGCATATCATAAATAATATGAATTGTGTTGTCTATAGTGCTTATACCAATAGCTGCTGTATTGTGAGAATCACCTCTAATACCTGTTCCTTTTAGTAATTCACCTCCTTGACCTACATGTTGATGTGGGAATTGAATAGTTACCCAAGGTGAGTTTTCTACATTTAAGTTTTTTCTAGACAACATTAAATTACGTTGATCCATACCTCCTTTGTACCAAGTTACAAATGCGTAACCATTTATTACATCTACACAATCTCCATGAGGAGAAATTCTTTGACCAAACCTATAATTTACATCCTTGGTACCTGCAAAAAACAAAGCACCTTCACCTTCTTGTGTAACTTTAGTGTTACTTTTTATTATTGCTGATAATTTCTTTTGCCCATGAACACTAATGAAGAAGCCAATTGTTAAAATGAATATGATTATTTTTCTCATAGTTAAAGTGGATTAATTATTAAAAACGACAAAAGGTAGTAAAAAACTACCTCTTGTTAAGTCGATTAAATTTTTAATAAATTACTATAAATTTAAAAAGAATTTATTTTTAATTGAATGGTGTGTTTCCCTGGAGTTAATCTTACAATTTTAAATGCAGAAGGTACACTTTTTCCATTATGGATAAACTCTTTTCCTTCTGAACCATTTAAAGAAAATTCTGCTACCATATTTCCAGGAATTTCAATCTCATACGTCTGTAACCTTGGACCATTATGTTTGTAACTTGCTTTTATAGTACCTCTTACTGTTGGCACTTCAATTGAGCTCTGTTTTAATTTACTCATTTGAGGTTTAATCGTAGCAATACCAAATCCTGGAGTTTTAGGTTTAATACCCCATAATCCTCTAGGAATTACATTGGCAGGAGCTGCACCCCAAGCATGATTCCAATCTAAATTAATTTTATACTCATACCCCCAAGCTTCTAAAGAAATTGTAGAACCTTCTCTCATCATATTATACCAACTTCTTTTTGCTTTGCTTGCTAATAATTCTAATGCATAATCTTCTTCACCAGCATTGTACAAACCATCCATTAAAAACTGTGCTCCATAAACACTACAAGCCATCCCTCTAGATTTCACAAAATCTACCACAGATTGATAGTGCTCTTCTGGCACTAAACCAAATGCTAAAGGCATCATATTTGCGTGAAGAGATGCATGGTCTGTTCCAATTCCGTCTACATAAACGCCACGTTTTTTATCGAACATTTGTTCGTTAACTGCTTTTTTAGCTTTTGCAGCTCTGTATTCAAAATCTAAAGCTTCTTGTGTTTTTCCTAATAATTTAGCAAACTCTGCCATAATTTTCATGTTCTCATAAAAGAACGCATTAATTACAGTGCTGTATGGTTTAAATACAAAACCATCTCTTTCTCCTTTGGTTTTACTACCTGCAAAATTCTTAGAAGGCCAATCTACAATATCTGTTAATGGCTTTTTATAACCAGGTTTAAAACCTAATTTGTACATAAACTCTTCTGTAACTTTTGTTGATGTAATTAAACCATCATCATTAGATAATTCATACAAAGTTTTATGTTTTAATGCTTCATAATAACGTTCAATCAATTCTGAATTTCCAGTATACATATAATCTGCATAGATTAACAATGCTACATGTTGTTGCCATTCTGTTGGCCATGTTGGATGCTCCATAAAATACTCAATAGTACGTCTTGCAATTGCAAATTCTCTATCTGTTGTATAATGACTTAATTGATTTAAATACGCATCTGCCTCATAAGGAATACGTTCTCTGTCTCCATCTACATACAATCCGTTAAATGTTGTTGCTTTAATTGAGTATTTACAGAATTCCCAAACTTGGTTTAAAATATCATTATTACTGTTAAAATCACTAGCATCGTCTTCCCAATAACCTGTGTGTCTTAATTGCTCAAAATCATCAGCTTTTAAAGCTGTTTTCGCTCCTTCTACTTCTGCATATCTAAAAGGTTGTAACACAGGGAAACCTTTTGGTAAAGGAATTGCCTTACTTGGTCCTTTCATACGTTTGTCTGGAACTGGGTTAATTTCTAATTGGTATTTTGTTTTTCCTGGTGTTACATAAACCTTAACTTCTTGATAACGAATGTTACTTTTCTTTGGTACAACTCTATTTACGTTGCCTTTATCATCTAACATTTCTCCAATTCTAAATGTTAGTGTATCTGGTTCTTTAGCTATATAATTAAAGTCTATGGTTGCAAATGCTGCCTTACCAAAATCCATAAAGTAAAAATCGCCTCTATTTTCAAATACAACAGGTTTTACTTTATCTACTAAATATTTATTTTCTGTTGATATAATATAGTCTTTACTTTTACCTGTTGTAAATTCTTGTGCTTCAGAATAATCTACTAAACGATTTGCTTCATCCCAAATTCTAACTTTCCAGAAATACGTTTTACCTATATCTAAAGCATTTCCTGTAAATTCTACATCTGTAGATTTAGAAGAAGCAACTCTACCACTATCCCAAACATTACCATTATTAGCATCTATAATTGCTTTGTTTGATGCTACTAAAATTTGATAAGCTCCTTGAAATTTTGCACCTAAAGGTACTGTCCAACCGAATTCTGGTTTTAAGTCAAAAACTTTCACCTCTGCACTTGGTTCTCTGATTAATTCTACAGTTAAATCTGTTGGAGCGGCTCTATAATGATTGCTGTTCTTTTTGATTAACTCTTCTGTCTTTGCACGTAAATCCGCTAAAACTTTTCTATATTTTCTTTTACCTACAAGGTTTTTAATTTCTTGAGGATCTTTTTCTAGATTGTATAACTCTTCAATAGTTTTGTCATTTACATATCTAAAGTATTTCCATTTTTTAGTTCTAACACCTTCACTTGGTGCAATGTTTTTAAAGTCCCAAATGTGTTCTATTAAAACAGTATCTCTTTCAATAGATTTCTTTTCTTTATTAACTATTGGCATCAAACTTTTTCCTTGCCAAGATTTTGGTGCTTTTACACCTGCTAAATCTGCAATAGTTTGTGTTACATCAATATTTAAAACCATATCATCTATATCTTGATGCTGGTTTACTCTTGGATCAAAAACAATTAAAGGTACTCTTATAGAATTGTCATACATTAACCACTTTCCTGCAAATTGGCGTTCACCCAAGAAATATCCATTATCACCCATTACAATAATAACAGTGTTTTTATCTTGACCTTTTTCTTTTAATTTTTCACGGATTTTTTTGATTTCTGCATCTACGCCAGAGATCATTCTATAATATCCTTTTATACTGTGTTGGTATTTTTCTGGATTGTCATATCTCCAAGTCCAACGTAATCTGTTAAAACCTTTTTTAACAATTTCTGGTTGCGCGTTAAAATATTTATCGTCACTTAAAGCTGGTTTAGGCATTGTAGTACCTTCTAGCATCTCATCCATAGTACTTTGCCAAAAATATTGCTTTTCTGCTCTATCATGTGCGTGAGGTGCACTAAAACTTAAAGAAAGACAAAATGGTTTGTCTCCTGTTGCATTTTTATCAATAAAATCGATGGCTTGTTGCCCAGTATATCTAGTTAAATGGACAGTATCTTTATCTATTGTTTTGTAATAATAACCTCTTTTATCTTTAAATCTGTTGTTTCTATCATAAGAATCATACTCATTAAATTGTTTGTCTAAATGATTATATCTTGTACCATATTTACCAAAGAAACCTGTATAATAACCATTGTCTTTTAACAATCTTGGATAGGAATCATCCATATATTCATCTCTAACATTACCTGTTTGGAAATTGTAATTATGTGCTCTTTCATACAAACCTGTTAAAATACTAGTTCTACTAGCTGCACAAATTGGTGTGGTAACAATTGCAGATTTAAAATAAGTTCCTTTTTCTGCTAAATCGTCCATTTGTGGCGTTTGCACATATTTATTACCTGCATAACCAATGGCATCAAATCTTTGATCATCAGTTAAAATAAAGATGATATTTGGTTTTTCTGAAGCTGTTTTTTGTTGTGCGCTTATTGTGTTAAATGCATTTAAAACACAAAGTACTGCTAATAAAAAACTATTTTTAAACATATCTTGTTCTGTTAAAGTATTATTGTATTAATTTTATTTTATAATAATTTATAAGTTTATAAATGTAAAACTTAAGTTATCAAGTTGTATCCTGTCCTATCCTGAAAAATTCAGTAATAATTAAATTAAAAATATTAAAATATATAATCTATAAAAAATTGATTACAAAAACTTATTGTAATTAAAAATATTTGCAGTGGAATATAAAGCTACATAGATACAAAAAAAATGAAAGCTTATTTAATTTTGCTGTTTTGAATAATCAAAACATAATATAAATATATAAAACCTAAATAATTAAATGAACAGGTTATTTAAGCTATAAATTGAGAATAATTAAAATATTTGTATCTGTTATAATAAAAAACCTTTCATTAAAAAATAATGAAAGGTTTATATAACTTGATAAGATAAAGATATTATTATTTATTCATTTAAATAAAAAGTAAATTCTTCAAATTTAACATCTCTATCTCTTATAACCAAAGTATCTTTAACTGTATGAAACAAATCTATTGTTGATGTAACATCAGTAAAATTAAAATTTTCTTTAGTATTTTCTACCACTTTATCTTGGTATTCATATTCTAAATAAATTACATCACGTTTTTCTCCACCCCATTCATCTCCATTTTCAACAAACTTTCCTGTTCCTGTAACAACAAAAGGACTATTCTCATCTGCACTGGTAATTGTAATATCTTCACTATCATTAAATGTTAATAATAAAGAAACATTACTATTACTAGGAATACCTGGTCTTCTAACACTATTTATGCTAATAGCTTTATTTCTACCTGCAGTTGATACTGAAGTTATTTCATCACGTACAACAAATTCAGATCTATAAACTGTAGATCCATCAACAACTGTTTCGTCTTCAGAATTTACAAAACCTGTTTTAACTACTTTAGTAGATCCAACAACTTTATCCTCACCTCTACGTAAATAAATACCTTGATACTTATTCATAAACTTGATACCAAAAAGTGTATAATCTTTAGGAAGAATTGACCAATTGTTAGCGATTACCCTTTTAGGTTCAGCTATACCTTCATTTGGAACTCCAATTAAAAGAGAATCTAAATCTACAAAATTTGTGATTTTTAAAGGAATAACATAATTTACGGAATCATTTACAGCAACAAAAGAAAGAGGATCATCAAAAAAAGCATCTGTAAGTTGAACAGGAATACGCCCTTTAATAGAACCAGCAGGGATTGTAAGTGGACTTTCTTGTTCAATAGTGTAATAGGATTCAGGTAATGCAACTACATTTGTACTAATTCCACCTAAAATAGTTGGATTAATTATATCTGTATCTACTTCAAAGTTTACTTTACGATCTATATTGTTATTGTATACTCCAGACATTGTTACTCCTATCTCAAAACGACCATTGTTGTCATTATCATTAAATCCTAAATCGTATTTACCTTGTATTAATGTTCTTACAGGTGTTTGAAATGGAAAATATACTGAAGTTGAGCCAAAGTCAGGAAAATCACTTTCTTGGTTTT
Source organism: uncultured Polaribacter sp. (assembly GCF_947497695.1). Lineage (GTDB taxonomy): Bacteria > Bacteroidota > Bacteroidia > Flavobacteriales > Flavobacteriaceae > Polaribacter. The sequence goes on from NZ_CANMHM010000002.1 coordinate 126,625, forward strand.
CGCAAGCCATAAAAACTAAAGCAAAAGCGAATATTATTAATAATTTATTTTTCATTTTTAATGTTTTTATTTATTTGAATATACATTTAATTACCAACCATTATTTTGCTCAAGTTCTGAAAACTTTATAATCTCGTTATTTGGTATTGGCAAATAAATAGCATTAGATTGGAAATTTCTTTCTTCTACAGAAGGTAACTCCACATAATTGCTTCCGTCAAAAAAGTAACCCCTAGCTGTTTCTGTTAAAGATACTCCCCATCTTCTTAGATCCCAGAATCTGTGACCTTCGAAACATAATTCTAAACGTCGTTCATTTCTAATAAGTTCCCTCATAGCTTCCTTAGTAGTGATAGTACCTATATAGTTATCTGGTGTTATATCTGCTCTCTTTCGAATTTCAGAAATTACATCAAGTGCTGAAATACCTTTAACTTTAAAATCAGGACCTCCTATTTCATTAGCTGCTTCTGCTAGGATTAAAAATAATTCTGTATATCTAAAATATACATTAGCATGAATTTTACCTGATGATCCTTGGCTAGTTATTGTAACATCTGGACGTAATAACTTTTTAAGATAATAACCAGTTGTTGTTGAAGATTGTTGAATAGAATCTACTCTATCAATACCTCCTTTAAAACCTGTATTAATTGTACCTCCTCCAAAGGTAGCACCGTTAACAACAATATATTTTTCTAATCTTGGATCTCTATTTGCATATGGACTCTGAGGATCATATTGATCAGAATCTGTAATTGGTCTTCCATCATTCATAGGAAATGCATCTACAAGATTTTGGGTTGGGTTAATTTCACCTCTACCATTAACTGAAGGTGGAAACATTCTTAACTCTAAAGTTGCAGTATTACCACTTAGAGAACCACGCCATAAAGACTCATTTGGGTCTTCAACATTGGTGTCATTTATATAAAACTCATTACCATTTGGTGCTAAACTAGAAACACCTCCGTTAAGTTCAATAATTTCAGCAGCATTTTCAGCTGCAATAGTGTAGTAGTTTCCTTGACCATTTAAGAAAGATGGACTAGCCGCAAAAAGAGCCAAACGTGCCTTTAAAGCTTTCACAATTCTACCTGACAAACGTAAATTATACTGAGAGCCATTTACTCTGTTATAAATACCATCATCTATCTCATCATATTTTGAGTCTTTAACACCATAATCTGTAGGTAATAATTCTAATGCATCATCAAAATCTTTCATAATGGCATCAACAGTAGCCTGGAATGACAAACGAGGCACATTAAAGTTTTCATTTGGTTCAATAAAGTCTTTAAAATAAGGAACCCCTAATAACTCACCAGAATCATTTTTCCCAGCATGAGCTTGTAGTACATAAAAATGATGCAAACCTCTTAAAGCCAAAGCTTCTCCTTTTAAACGATCATTAAACAAACTGTTAGCTACCTCATCTTGAGCCCAAGTTACTTCACCTGAATCTAAAATTTCCAAAAAACGATTTGCCCAAAATACTCTTTCGTAATTATTCCATCGTGATGCTGGATTAAACTGAGCATTTAACTCTCCATTTGCAATTCTTTTGAAACTATTATTTAATTGATTATTAACGGCATCATCGGTTGCACCGTCAGAAAATGTTAATTGACTTACTAAACCAGTATATGCATTTAATAATACTCCTTCTGACCTTCCTGGAAACTCTTTAACATCATCTAAAGTTAACCTATTTTCATCAATTGGCTCTAAGGTATCACAGCCAATCATGCCAGCAAAAACTAACACAATTAATATATATTTTATTAAATTTTTCATTTTATTTATCTAATTATTTATTATTGAATTAAAATGACACTCTTAAACCTAAAGTATAAGCTCTAGCTAAAGGGTTTGAACCAATTCTTAATTGACGAATATCTCTATTTTTTGATATTTCAAACAAGTTTGTTCCTGATATATTCATACTTAAATCTTCTATACCAAGTTTATCAATTAAACCTTCAGTAAATTCATAAGTTAACTGAGCTCTATTGATATTAAAAAAACTGTTGTCATATAACCAAAATGTTGATGATCTAAAATTATTTGAATTTGTTCTGCTAGACAATCTAGGAAATGTTGCTGTGTTAGCTGTTGCAGGAGTCCAACGACCTAAAACAACCTCAGAATACTTATCATTTCCATCAACTGAATAATATTGATTAAAATTACTAGCTAACTTAGTACCCACAGCACCAGTTTGACCAGTACCAAGAACAAATAAATTAAACCTTTTATATTTAACATTAAGATTAATTCCATAAGACCAAGGACTACTACCTTGACCTATACCAATAATATCATCGTTATCAATAACTTGGTCAGTATTTTGATTCTTGTACTTTATATCTCCTGGTTGAACATCTCCAAAACTTGGAACTGGCATTCCTGCTTTTAAAGTATAACCTCCATTGGCATCAACATCAAAATCAGCTTCAGTATAAAACCCTTGATCCTCTAAACCAAAAATTGTAGACAATTCTTTTCCAACTCTGTTCTGATAATCAAATTCGTTTATTTCAGATCTTTTTAATGCTTCTGTTTGACTATATAAAACATTAGCACCTAAACTTACTTCAACATTATTAATAGTTTTATTATAATTAAATCCTAATTCAAAACCAGTATATAAATTATTATTAAAATTATTATAAGGTCTAAAGTTGTCATAAAATGAAGGATATTCAGCTCCTAAGAATGCAATTTGCTTGTCTAGTTCTGTTCTAAAATAATTAGCTTCTATCCATATAGAATTCATTAAATAGGTTTCAAAACCTAAATTTAAATCAACACGTTCTTCAAAAGTTAGGTTTGGATTTGCTCCTTGTGATAGGTTTTGTCTGTTATTAAGACTTTGTCCATCTGCCCAATTAAAGTTATTGCCGTTAGAATAGTTTTCATCATATAAGTAATAGCCATTAATACCTATATCTGATTTGATAACACCTCCTGTAGCTTTGATTTTAAGGTAATTGACAAAGTCAACATCTTTCAAAAATTGTTCTTCACTTAATACATAAGCCAAACCAAAAGTTGGTGAAAAACCACCTCTGCTACCCTCTGCAAGTTTAATTGAATTAGCATAAGTACCACTAAAATCAAAATATAATTTTTTCTTATAGTCATAAGATACTTGAAAACCTATATGAGAATCTACATCTCTTTGAATAACATTATTGCTATTCTGTGAGTTATAGTAAGCTAATAAGGTTGTATTAAAAGAATGATCATCTTTAATAGTTTTATTATAATTTAACAATCCATAAAAACCAAAACGTGATAAGAAACCATTAGTACTTACGTTTTCAGATATATCTTTTCTATCTTGACCAAAAATACGAGAATCATCAATTACATCTGGTGTTAATGGATCATTATCTAGGTCAGATTTACCAAAATTATTTATTAAATTACCTTCCCATTCAGGAGCATAAGTTTTAAATTGATTTTCTATAGACAAGTTATAAGAATCATAAAAATCAAAACTTAAATATGTCTTAGCAGATAAACCTTTAACTATTTTGTCTAAGTCAAAATTAATAGAATTATTGAACTGAGTTGATCTAAAAACTGTGTCTCTATACCCTCCAGCAATTGCTAATGCAATGGGTGCATTGTTCCCTAATTCTTGAGAAGTACCTAATATCGTTCCATTAAATTTACGAGCTGATAATATTTGTCCTGCAACTGTTTCATTACTAGTATCTATTAAATCTAAAGGCAAAAAAGGTGAGTATGCATTAGGTCTTAAAGTAGTTGCTGAACTTAATATATTAGCTCGAGACGCTCTATTTGTACTTACAATAGCAATACCATCTAAGCTACTAGTTATCCAATCATTAATTTTAAAATCAATATTACCTCTCAAATTGAAACGGTTTGTTCCTGCGTTAATATCTTCATTAATATCAACCCAAGATCCAGTTCGGTTCCAACCAACATTTACATAGTACTGATTGTTTTTATTACCTCCAGAAAATTCAGTAATAACACTTGTATTGATTATAAATGGTTCTACAAACTGACTTGAATAATAATCTACATCAGGAAATTCTATTGGATTTAAACCACTTCTAGTATTATTGATTAGTTCGCTAGAAAAAGGTAAATTAGGTGTTTGTCCTGCTGGTGTGTCATTTATTGTAGCTTCATTAAAAAGTTGCATGTATGCAGCAGAACTCAAATAATTTGGCAAGGAAATTGGAGTGCTAAATCCTGAACGAACATTTACGTTAATTTCCTTTTTATTTACTTTTCCTCTTTTTGTATTAATAACAATTACTCCATCTCTGGCTTGAGTACCATACAATGCAACGGCATTAGCATCTTTAAGAACAGTTATTTGCTCAACCTCCTCCATGTTTAAAATATTAGGATCACGACCTAAAATACCATCAATTACAAAAATAGCGCTTCCGATACCTCTAATGTTATCACTACCCCTAACACCTAACATCAATCCGTTGATGTAATTTCTAAGAAACTGGGTGTTATCATAAGTTATACGATCTCTAGTATTGATAGTAGAAACTGATCCAATCATCTCTCTACGATTTTTTGAAGCTACACCCATCTTAATTTCATCCTCTTTAGAGGTAAGAAATAATGATTTTTCTAAAACAATATCAGTTGATAAATCTGAAATACTTAGGATTTTTGACGTGTAACCCTTTTTTTCAATAACGATAGATTGATCGTCTATTGATTTAATTTCAAAATTACCATTAACACCAGTAGAAGTTTTATATCCATTGATACCAAAAACACTAACCCCACTTATAGGATTACCTTGTTTATCTACCACAGTTGCTTTTACATTTAAACCTTTTGTTTGTGCAATTGTAATGGAACAAAAGCTGAAAAACATTAAGCATGCTAGGATAAATCGTTTATAAAATTTATTATTTATCTTCATTTTTTTTCTTTATATTAATTAAAACGAATTTTATGTGGAGGTTTACCATCCTGGATTTTGAGGAAAGCCCTCGTATATTTGTGTTTGTTTCGCTTCAAATGGCAACCAATAATGTTTTGGGTATTCACACACTCTCATTACAAGTTCTTCTGGTTCATACCCTCCAACAGTAGCATGATTTTCAGGGAAATTTAAAGCTGTTTTTTGTTTGTATTTTTCTAGATGAGCAACACCCCAACGACGAATATCAAGCCATCTATGTGCTTCATAACATAGTTCAACAGCTCTTTCTCTTCTCAATTCATCCATAAATTTGTTGTTATCACCCACAAATTCTTTTAGAATATCTGGCATACCAGCTCTTTGACGTAACTCATTAATTGCAGCCTCAGCAGTTAAACTATGAGAAAGTGGTGCTGTGGTTGCTCCTTTAGAAGCATGTAATGCTTCTGCATACATCAAATAAACATCTGTATATCTCATGTGAAGGCGCACACCTACATATTGATCTATAATATCATTCCATCTACTATGATACTCTCCATCAACTATAGGGTAAAATTTTGTACGCATATAACCTGTTGTAGACTTTATATTACTATTACCAGATCTTCTGTGGATACCTGTTTCCGTATCTGAAACACGCCATAATTGAGCTCTTTGATGTTTAGCATCAACACCTGTAGCTCTTGGAGCAACTAAATCTCCATCAGTAATATGCCATCTATCAAAACGTGGATCACGATTATCAAAAGGTTTGTTAGGATTATAATCTGAAGCACCAAATTGACCACTTAAATCATCTTCAATTGAAAGTCCATTAGCCATCCCAAAATTATTATAAATATAATTATGTGTAGGACTAATTGTTTCAAAACCTGCTGATGTATTATGAAAGTCTTTACTTACTCCTGATGTCATAAACCTTTCTGATTGCACAGTATTACCACCTGTAGCAGCAAAGATAAATTCTGTACCACCTGGCCAAGCATTACGTGTAGGAGATTTCCAAAAAACCTCGTCGTAATTTTCCCAAGTTGCTAATGAGTATTTCCCAGATTTAAGCACCTCTGCAAAAGCATCTACAGCCATATCACACAATTCAGTATCATATTGATAAGTATTTAACCCACCTTGATTATTACTAAACATTAATGGGCTTGCAGCTAAAAGTAAATTTTTACCTTGAAAAGCATAAGCTGTCATTTTATTAATTCTATTTTTATTATCACCTGCAGTTAATCTTCCATATGCCTCATTATCCCAATCAAAAGGTAATAGGTCAATAGCTCTCTTATAATCTTCATTGGCCGCCAAAGCAGATTCTTTATAAGTTTCTGGTCTTTGTGTATTTACCACTCCAACATAAACTTCTGTTATGTATGGAAAACGTCCCCAAAACTTCATTATTTCATTGTGAAAAAATGCTCTAAAGAAATACGCTTGACCTAAAATTACATCTCTTTCAGCTTGACTAGCATTAATCAACAAGTCAATATTCTCTATAATTATATTAGCTTTACGAATACCTCTTAAACTTGCATCCCATAACCCAGGCCTTTGTCTATTAAAAGCATTATTATTTGTAACATTTGCTGAATTTACACCTGTAGACCCATATTCTGCACCATAATGATTAAAAAAGTAAGAGAAATTATCTGATATAACAGCAAATAAATCTCCATTATCAATATCACCACTTATCTTAGCCTCTCTATCAACATGACCATCATCTCCCAATAAATAATCTTGAAAAGTATGAGTTTGCTGTTCATAAGAAACAACCAAGGAATACATTTCTTCTACAAAACCTTGAGCATTATTAAAACTTGAGAAAACATCTTCTTCACTTAAGCTTGTTTCGGGAGCTTGATCTAAAAAATCCTCACATGAAAAGGAGAACAAGAGCCCTAAAATCATTATTAATTTTATTGTATAGTTTTTCATTACGTCTTTTTTAAAAATTCATATTAAACCCAAAATTAAATCTTTTTAAGGTAGGGTAATTACCTCTAGATCGTGAATCACCAATATCTCTATCATTATCACCTGCATTAAACTCTCTATCATCTGGTAGATTAGACCATAAGAACAAATTATTACCATTTGCAAAAACAGTCAATTTTTTAAGACCTAGTTTTTCACACGTTTTTTTAGGAACTTCATAAGAAACTGAGACTGCCTTTAATCTTGTTAAAGATGCATCTAACCAGTTATCTCTAGGATTTGTACCTCCATTTGCTAACCATGTTGGTTGTGTATCTGTATTGTTTGGGTTATCTACAGTCCAATAGTCTAAATCTTGTGTAAAAAGTAATGGTGTTCCTTGAACAAAAGCATTATTACTGAATTGTCTAGATGCATTTTGTGTTCCATATAATTGTGCTGAAACATTCCACCCCTTATAACGAGCTCCTAAAGTAGCGCTCCAATTTCTTTGAGGTTGTTCTGCATATCCAAATGGAGCTCTATCGGCACTTTCAGATGCATTAGTATCAAAAACACCATCTCCATTAAAATCTACAATATCATAATAACCAACTCTTGTATCTGCTTGACCAGCACTTTTTGGTGTAGACATGTATACATCATCCCAACTGGTTAATATTTCTGCTGGGATAAATGTTCTTGATTGACCTATTCTATACCCAGCATTTCTCAAGTGATCAGGTCTAAACAATGGATCATCTCTCTCAATTACTAAATCTTTTGCTTGGGTAAAATTAACATCTCCATAAAGATTTAATCCATTCCCAAAAGTATAATTGGTTCCAAGAACTACTTCATAACCTCTTACCTCAACCTTACCTCCATTAAAGTCTGGTGGTGTTTGCCCAAACCAATCTGGCACACTTCTTTGACTACCAACAATAACAATATTATCACGGTTTTCTGCAAAATAATCTAACTCACCTGATAGCAAACCATTGAAAAAAGAAAACTCAGTACCTATGTTATATTTTTCGGATGTTTCCCATTGTAAATTTGGATTACCAACTACTGACTCTCTGTAAAAAACATATGGTGAATTCGCAGCATATGAACTAGGAACTAAATAAGAAGAACCACCCAAAGCCCATTGAGACTGATACTTAAACCTATTTTCGGTAGCAAGACTGGTTACAAAATTATCATCTCCAACTACACCATAAGAACCTCTTATTTTAAGCTTAGATACCCAATCTACATTTTCCATAAAAGCTTCATTAGAAGGCGTCCATCCAACAGCTAAAGAAGGAAAGAGATCAAAACGAAATCCTTCACCAAATTGTTCAGAACCATTATAAGCACCATTAATATCTAAAAAGTACCTTGAATCATAATTATAAGTAACTCTTCCTACCCAATCTTCTCTAAATCTAGGAAAAACACTACCTGTAGCACGTTGTTGCCTTCTTACTAAGAATAATCCTGTAAAGTTATGCTTTTCTGCAATAGTCTTAGTATAGTTTAAAGAAAAATCATAAACCATTCTTCTTGCTCTTCGATTATCCTCTACTTCTGAAGCATCTATTGTCCAAGGTGCTTGCACATAATCAAAATCATTAACTCCATTAGGTATTAGAAGGTTTTCAACTCCATCCCTATAAAACCTCTGTCTTACACCTCCATCATTTAAAGATTGTTGACTTCTCATATTGTTATCTAACGAAAATCTACCCTGCATAGATAAACCTTCTGTTAGGAAATCTAATTTTTGCTTTACTATAAAATCTGTATTTATCTGAAAGTTAGTTAAAGTATTGTATCCACTTGCAGATAGATTTTGTACAGAGTTCTTAAAAACATCTTTTGCTTCTGGATCAACACCATAAAACCCATCTTCGTATACAGGAACATAAAAACTTGGTGCAACTAAATAAATTGCATTAGCTACATTCCTAATAGAACTTGGATTTTCTCTTACCCCTAGAAAACCTGAAAGATTTACGGAAATCTCAGTAGTATTTGTTACATTAAAATCGATATTTGTTCTATAATTAAATCTTTGATAATTAAATTGACCTAAATACCCTCTTCCATTGTCATATTTACCACCATCAAAAATATCATCGACAGTTTGGTATGCTAAACTACCAAAATATTTTGCTGTCTTATTACCTCCACGTACAGATAAATTGATTCTATAATCTTGAGCAAAATCTTTTAACAATTCATCCTCCCAGTTTACATTAGGATAAATATAACTTTCTTGCAAAGAGGCAGGATTACGATATCTATCTAAAATATTACCAGGTGTATAATCACCCCAAGAACTAGGCAAAACAGCAAGTTCTCTAAGAATAGAACTATTTGCTTGTGTTAAAGCATCAAAAGAATTTAATTTTTCCGGCAATTGCGAAATCATTTTTATAGTTGTATTCACATTTAATGACAATTGCGCTTTCCCTGTCTGACCTCTTTTTGTAGTTATTAAAATAACTCCATTTGCTCCCTCAACACCAAAAACAGCTGTTGCAGAAGCATCCTTAAGTACAGATAAATTTTCAATATCATTCATATCAATATCTGTCATTGATCTCTTTACCCCATCTACTAGAATTAACGGACCTCCTGAACCATTCCAAGAACTTTGTCCACGAATAAAAATCTTCATATTAGACTCTCCAGGAGCACCACTTCCCTGTATTGCTGTAACACCAGGTAAATTACCTTGTAAAGCCTCTTCAACATTTGTAATACCAGCAGCCCTATCTAACAATTCTTCTCCTTTGATTTGAACAATTGAAGCAACTACAGATTCTTTCTTTTGAGTACCATAACCAACGACAACAATTTCCTCTAAACTAGCAACATCTTCTTTCAAAATAGCATTAATAGTTGACTTACCATTTACAGAAATTTCTTTTTTCTGAAAACCTAAAGAAGAAAACACCAAAATTTTGTCACCAGAAGTTAACTTTAAAGAATAATTTCCATCGAAATCTGTTGAAGTTCCTCTGGAAGTACCTTTTTGCACTATACTTACTCCAGGCAAAGGCATTCCACCTTCATCTTTCACAACACCCGAAACCACTTCTTGAGCTTGCGAGCTAACAGTTGTAAAACTGAAGAAAACAAGTACTAGTAAGAACATAAATCCTGAAAAGGACCTTTTGTTTTTTAATTTTTGCTTCATTTTTAGTTTTAAATTTAATAAATAGTTATTTTTTTGATTCGATTTAAAGTAAGTCATAATTATAAATGTTTACTCAACCGATTACAATTTTACAAAACTTTAACACTTTAGGTATCCTGTACTATACTGATATATTAAGTCTTTTAACCTAATTATATTTAATATTATCTTTATAAATCTTAAAAAATAACACTAAAATCATAATTATTAGATATTTAAGTTTTTTTTATTCGTTAAACTCTTAGATGAAATAGCAAAAATGATTGATAAAAACTTTATTACTCTACTGTTAATAAAACTTAAATCAAATTAAAGGTATTGAAAAAAAATGTGAAATTTGAAATCGTTTAAAAGCTATAATTCAATAAAAAAAATAAAAATCTTATAAAAAGAGTTAAACATTACAGGGCAAACTTGAAGAAGAATCTTGTAACTGTTAGATTTTACATGGCTCATGGCTCATCTTAGCTAAATGACAATATACACAAAGGTACTTATACAAACTAAACTGTATACAAGGAAATTAAAGTGTTTTAGGCTAATACAAGCAATAAATTAATAGATAACTTTTTATGAATTAAAGTAAAGACATTAGTTTATATAGAAAAAGGCAGCTTTATTAATTTTATATCTAATTTTTTGATGTGATTCTTATAAACTGAACACACATAAAAATTCAGGAATTTAGCAAAGTTGTAATTATAAAGAATTGTATTTTCTGAACTTTATATATTTGGTCAAAAAATAAAGGATTTTTAAATTGCTTTTATTTTTTTATAATCTTTTTTGTGACACTACCTTTTTGCGAAATTACTCTGATAAAATACACCCCCTTTTTTAAATTTGTAAAATCTAATTTACTATTTTTTAAAAACTTATTTGTTTTAAAAATTTGTTTACCAGTAACACTAAAAATCCTTATCTCTTTTATATTATTATTTAAAAAGTAAAAATACAATTGACTTTCTACAGGATTTGGATATATTTCTACAATACTCTCTATATTACGATTATTTTGTAAACTTAAAGCCACATTATTATTTTGGTAAAACCTCAAAGCATTTGTTACGTAGGCTAAAGGTGCATTCCAGTTAATTGTAACTTCATTTGTAGCATAAGAACACCAAGTATCTGAAAACGACCTTGCAGCAACATTACTTGGATAAGAAGTACAATTATCTTGCTGACCTGGTTGTGGCCCTCCAGCTAACATACCTGGTATTGGTGCAGCAACTCTATCTGCATCAGAAATTCTATGATGTGGGTTTAATATTCTTTTATCTCCAAAACCAGAAACGAAAGTAAGACCTAAACCATTTCTTCCTAAAAGATAATCCATTGCTTTATAGGCTGCTTTTAAATATGTTTTATCATTTGATATTTCATAAGCTCTAATTAAATACATAATTTGATTCGCTGCAACACCATTGCTACCCCAAACATAATCATTATTTGCCATTCCTATATTCATAGCAGAATTATCTACTCTAAATTTAATATCATTTGCTGTATTTAATAATGTTGCTTTTAAGCTTGCTACATTAATATCTGTTGTAATAGAAACGGAATGATGATTTAAAGAAAGCAATGCCAAACTAGCAACATTTTGCCAACTTGGTACTCTATTATTAATTGCATTTAAATTAATATCATTTTTATATTGATTATCTTTTGTAGTAATAAATAATTCTGATGCTGCCCATTGAAATTCATCTGTCAAATTTCTATCTCCATATTCTCCTGTTTTTACATCTTGAGGATTTGTAAAATAGAGTATAGGATTTGCTTTGGCCCAAGCATAAGCATCTTTAGAAGCATTTAATAAAAGACTACTATATCCTGGTTTTTCATTTTTATAATCATTAAAAACACGAGAAGCTTGTGCTGTTACAGCTGCAAAATTTAAAGCAGCAGCTGTACTTTTTTTAACAACATAACGATTTGCTGTATATTTATCTGGCATTATTCTTCCAGAAAAATTTAAACCTGTTAATTTATGATACACACCTCCATCATTAGGATCTTGCATAGCTAACATCCAATCTAAATTCCATATAATTTCATCTAAAATATCTGGTAAATTATTTCCAGATTCTGGAATATTTAGGGTTTTCGTTTCATAATAAGATTTATAATGTTCAAAAGCCGCTAATAAAGTATAGGTAGAAATACCACTATTTACAACGTATTTATTATAATCTCCTGCATCAAACCATCCTTTAGGAGCTGAAATAATTGTGTTTGTAGGTCTAGCAGAAGATGCTGCAGAAGAATGAACTTTTACTTGTGTATCTGACAAACCAGATGCTCTTGCCCAAATACCTCCATTTGCAGAAGTTATTGCAGTACTTGCCCTGTTGTAATAGAAATATTTTAAAGAAGCCAATGACAAATCATTGTAAACATCATTTCCTATTTTAAATGTTTCTTGCGCTCCTTCTACATCAATTGTATATTGTCCTTCTGTATCAATTTCAGTGAAATCAATAACGGAAACATATTCTTGTGCATCTTCCCAAAAATTAACTTTAGAAGTTATTCCTGTTTTAACAATTACACCATTCTCATTTTTTATTGTATAATTTAATGAAGAAAAATTTTCTAAAGAATTTATACTTATGGTTTTTTCTCTTCCATCAAAATAACCAACTTGATTATATCTTATATTAATGTTGCTAACTCCTTCATTTCTTATGGGTAAAACAGAACCTAATGTAATCCAATCAATATCAATTTTACCAACATAACCCCCAATACTTGGTTTTGCAAAAAAGGATAAACTTTTAATTTTTGTAGCATCTAATGCACAAGGTGCAGAAGTACAAGTTCCACCAAAAGCACCATCAAATAGTTTGTTTGTAAAATCGAATTCGTAAATAGCATAGTCACTATCTAAATTTACAGAGGTTGGATTTTGATTTGTAAAATACCCTTTTTGATCTTTTAAATCGACCCTAAACTCTAAGTTTGGCGATGCTTTTGCTCTTACAAATAGCTTAGGACTATTAGAAATATCGATTGTATTAGCTACACCATTTACATGTAAATCATAAGATATCGCTGCCCACTTTGCTCCATTTCCATTTCCGCTAATTTGAAGGTTATCATTTACCAAAGAAGTAGAAAAACCTGATGGAACACTTACCACCTTATTTACAGCACTATTAAATTCATCAACATAAATTGGCGTTTGAGCATATATATTTGTTAGAAGAAGAAATAGCACTAAAAAAAGGCGATATTGTTTGTGCATTACTTTAATAGATATTGATTTATATTTTTTTTATAAATTAATTATTTTCTCATAATCTTCACATTCATCTCTTCTACTTTTTTATCAGATAAAATTGAAGGTGCATTAAATAATAAATCTTCAGATGAGCCTGTTTTAGGGAACGCCATTACCTCTCTAATAGACGCTTTTTTCTCTAAAATCATCATTAATCTGTCTACACCCCAAGCAATTCCTCCATGAGGTGGAGCTCCATATTGAAACGCTTTGTACATAGTACCAACACTTTTCATCATTTCTTCTTTATTATAGCCCATATTTTTATAGGTAGCTTCTAAAATGTCTGCTTTGTGAGCACGTACAGAACCTCCACCAATTTCAAAACCATTTAAAATTAAATCGTATTGTTGAGCAATGATGGTTCCTATCTCCTCTCCTTTTCCATTTATGTGTTTTTCTAAATCGTAAATTGCTGGCATAGAGAATGGGTTGTGTGTAAAGGTCCATCTTCCTTCGTCTGTTTTTTCAAACATTGGGAAATCTATTACCCAAGCAGGTCTTAATTCTTTCGGATTAATTAACTTAAACAAACGTCCCATTTCTTGACGAACAGCATCCAATGCTTTGTTTGCTGTTGCATAATCTGCTGCTGAGAAAAATACCACATCACCAACTTGTGCATTGGTAACTTTTATAATATTGGCAGCAATTTCTTCGCCTAAAAACTTAATAATTGGCGATTGTAAATCGTTTTCATTTACAATAATATATGCCAAACCACCTAACCCATTTTGTTGTGCAATGGTTGTTAAACTTTCTATTTGTCCTTTAGAAATACGTTTACCTCCTTGTTCTTCAGCAGAAACCTTAATACACTTTACAATTCCTCCTTCTTCAATTGGTTTACTAAAAACTTGAAAAGTGGTGTCTTTTACAATCTCAGTAATGTCTTGCATTTGCAATCCATAACGTAAATCTGGTCTATCACAACCATATTTATCCATGGCTTCTTTGTAAGTAATAACTTCAAACGGACGTAAAATCCACTTTTTACCATAAATTTTCTTTACAATTTCATTAAACATTTTGGTGTTTAAATCGATAATCTGTTGCATACTTGCATACGCCATTTCAATATCTAATTGTGTAAACTCTGGTTGTCTGTCTCCACGAGAATCTTCATCTCTAAAACAACGTGCAATTTGAAAATATTTTTCAAAACCACCAACCATTAACATTTGCTTAAATTGTTGTGGTGCTTGAGGTAAGGTGTAAAAAGAACCTGCTTGTTTTCTTGTTGGCACAATAAACTCTCTTGCTCCTTCATCTGTACCAGCAGTTAAAATAGGTGTTTCTATTTCTAAAAATTCTTCTTCATCTAAAATATCACGAAGTAGCTTAATTACTTTATGACGGTTTACAATTGCTTTACGAACCTCATCATTTCTATGATCTAAAAACTTGTATTGAAAACGAGTTGTTTCGTTCGTTTTCATGGCTCTTTTTATTTCAAAAGGTAGCGTTTTAGATAAGTTTAAAATTTCTAAAGCCGATGTTTCTAACTCTAACTTACCAGTTCTTAAACCTGCATTGTAATCATCTTCTTTACGCTGTACAACTTTACCTGTTACAGAGATAACAGATTCTGATTTTAGCTTAACTAATTCATCAATATTAGGAAAAGTTTCTTTACTTAAACGCACTTGAAATACTTGATTACTTGAATCTCTTAAATCAATAAAAATCAACTCTCCATGATCTCTAACACTTGCCACCCAACCAGATAAAGTAACGACTTGGTTAATTGAATCTTCTGATAACTGAGATATTTTATGCGTTCTGTACTCTTCTTTTATGATGATAGGTACTTTTGGTAATTCTTCTTCAGCTTTTGGTTTTTCGCTATTGACTGTTTGCTGTTGTTGGTTATTAGCTTTTGGTGTTTCTCTAACAGCTGAAGGCTCATTGCTAACAGCTTTTATAATCCCCTCACGAATTACTTTACCAGAAGCTCCTTTACCAATAATTCCGATAACTTTACCAACCAAAATACCAGCTTTCCCTTGGTTTCCTGCTTTAATATCGTTGGCAATTGCTTCGTTATCAGAAACTACTTTTAAAATAGCTTCTTCAATTTGAGATGCTGATATTGTGTTTGCTTCAAAATAAGCTGTATAATCAAATTTAGCATCATCTAATAAAGATTTTATGGCATTCTGTGCTAATACAACCGTAACTTTATCCTCTTTTAACAAAGAGAAAATAGCACTTAAATCTTTACTGTTTTGAATTTTAGAATAATCTTCTGGCTTAATGTTATTGGTTAATGTTTTTGCTACAAAAGAAGCATCTTTCACTTTGTTATTGATAGCAACAAACGTTTCTGAACGTAAAGAATCTGCTGTAAAAAACTTAGCATCTTGAGGTAAAACCCCTCCTTTTATCAAAATAGATTCTACTGCAAAAGGCAATGAACTTACATCTACATCGATACTTTCTACAACATTTTTAATATTTACAAAAGGCAAATCTGGCTCAGAAATAAAACGATAATCTGCTTCAAACTCCTTTTTACGCATTGTTTTGGTTTGCTTTAAATCTGCATCCCACAAAACTGTTGTTTGATCTGGTCTAAACTTTTTATTTTCTATGTAATAATTTAATTGCTTTTCTATTTCTTCTTGTAAAGCATCCACCATAAACTTAAAAGAATTTAAGTTTTTGATTTCTGTTCTTGGGTTTAAAACATCGGTATTTTTCTTTCTTAAGGATACAGAAACATCCGACTTAAATTCTCCTTTTTCTAAGTTTGCTTCTGATATTTTTAAATTTTGAACAATACGTTGAATGTATTGTGCATAGGTAGATGCATCTTCGATATTACGAACACAAGGCTCTGTAACAATTTCAATTAATGGCACACCTGCTTTGTTAAAATCTACCAAAGAAACCTTTTTCTCATGCATTAATTTTGCAGCATCTTCCTCAATATGAACTTGTGTTAATTCAACAGTAAATTGACTTCCATCGTTTCTAAAGCAAGAAACTTGTCCATCAGGAATTACAGGATTATGAAACTGCGTAATTTGAATATTTTTTGGATTATCTGGGTATTCATAATGTTTACGATCCCAAGAGATAATCTCGTTTGAAAAAGATGAACCAACTGCTTTTCCAAAATAGATAGCTTTTGTAATTGCTTCTTTGTTTATAGATGGCAAAACCCCCATTTGTCCTGTACAAACAGAACAGATATTTTGGTTTGGTTGTTCTATCTCTTGATTTGCACAAGAACAGAAAAGTTTTGTTTTTGTATTTAATCGAACGTGCGTTTCAAGACCAATTACTAATTCTAAATCGTGCTTTTCTATTAGCTTATTTAATTGTTCTAATTCCATTATAGTGTATCTTTTAAGAAGTTAGCAAACTTCAAAACAAGTTCGTCATTATTTTTTGCTGCGGTAATTTGTAATCCTGTTGCTGTTCCTTGTGGGACAGTTAAGGTTGGTAATTGTCCTAAACTAAAACCAACGGTATAAGCATCTGACAAGTACATTGCTAAAGGATCTTTTAAACTATCGCCAATTTTTGGAGGCGAACTTGGTGTAACAGGAGATAAAATGATAGCTACTTCTTTAAAATCTTTTTCAAAATTTTCAGAAATCTGGTCTCTTAAATTCAATCCTTTTAAATAAATTTCATCAGAAAAACCTTGAGATAACACTTGGTTTCCACCAACAATTCTACGTTTTGTTTCTTCAGAAAAATTTTCTGAACGTGTAATTGAATAGGTATCTTTAAGATTATCGCCTTCAATTCTTGCTCCATAATTTGTACCATCTAATCTAGATAAATTAGAGGCTGTTTCTGCCATTGCCAAAGTATAGTAAGTAGAAACTAAAGTGTCAGATTCAAAGAAATCTAATTCTTTTACTTCAATTCCTTTGGCTTTTATTTTCTCAATCGATACTAAAAAATCTGCTTTTACTTGTACATCAATTGCATCACTTTCTATAAAGTTTTTAAAATATCCAACGGTTTTAATTTCTTCAGATTTTAAAATATTTTCTTTTGATATTTCTTCTGATGGATATGTAGTTTGGTCTTTTACATCCTTACCACTCATCACATTTAAAACAATTCTAATATCTTCAATCGATTTTGCAATTGGTCCAACGCAGTCTGTTGATGATGCATAAGCCATTAATCCGTATCTAGAAATTCTACCATAAGTTGGTTTCAATCCGTAAATTTTATTATATCCTGCAGGCTGTCTAACAGAACCTCCTGTATCTCCACCAATTGAAAAAACAGTATAATCTTTTGCAACATTTACTGCAGAACCTCCACTTGAACCTCCTGCAACTAAATCTGTATTCATAGCATTTTTAACAGCACCAAAAATGGTGTTTTCAGATGATGAACCATGTCCAAAAGAATCGCAATTTTCTTTTACCAAAGGAATTGCACCTGCATCTAATAATTTCTGAATGGCAGTTGCTGTATAAGATGATTTATAGTTCTTTATCAAATCTGAACTTGCAGTTGTTAGAGTTCCTTGTACCATGTACACGTCTTTTATTCCAAAAGGAATCCCCTCTAACAAACCAATTTCCTCGCCTTTTGCAATTTTAGCATCTACTTTTGCAGCTAAATCTAATGCTAAACTATCTAAAAGTGAATTGACAGTATTGTGTGTATTCGATTTTAATAAATCTAACCTTTCTTGCACTAATTTTGTACAAGAAATTTCTTTGCTCACCAATTGCTGATGAATTTTATGTATTTGGCTCATTATGTAAGCTTTATTTTTTATTTCAGTCAGTTTGAACTAACAACTAAAAACCAACAACTAAAAACTATTTCTATTCTTCTATGACTTTAGATACCACTAAATAACCATCCTTTTCTTTTGGAAAATTTTCGATGATAATTTGTTTTTCAGCTTGTGGACTATCAATAACAACATCTTCCCTTAAATCATCTAAAGAGACTGCATTGGTATGATTTGTATTTGTAGCATTACTGTTTGAAGTATTTGCATTTTTAATTGCATCAAACAATTTACTTACAGCTTCAGATTCTTTTGCTCCTTTAATACTCGACAAAATGTCGACTGTCATTATTTTACTCATCTCTTCAATTTTAAAAAAAAAGCCTCCCAAATTATTGGAAGGCTTTATATATTTCTAAACAACAACCTTCGTTCCTACAAGTTAGGATTATTGAAATTAAGATTGTTATTATTATTTTTCATTTTTATTTTAATTGATGGCAAATATATACAGAATATATGTTATATTTTATTCTTTTTTAAGATTTTGTGTAACGTTTGATGTATTCTTTAAATAAATTGATGATATTACGATTCTTTTAAAGAAAATATGTTTTAAAAACTCTACTCAGGTTACTTCAAAGAAACCTGATATTGTAAAACAGCCATTCCTTTATATCCTTTTTGCTGAATGGTTGTTGCATCAAAAATAGGTCTGTGTTGGTAAGCTATTGTAAATTTACTATTATGTGTGCCGTTCAATAAAAAATTAACCCCAAAATCATACACTGTCATTTGGTCGTTTAAAGCATCCCAATCAGAACTTTGTATCGATATATTTGGCTGAATCACAAACAAATGATCTAAAAATTTTGTTTCTTTAAAAGCATACCCAAATTGCAGATACCAAGTTGCTCCTGTTCCAATCATAGGGAAAGCAACTCCTTGACCATTAAAATCAGAACCTCCTCCATTTGTTGGGTTATTTGCTCCAACATTTCGAATATAATCTTTTCCAAAATCGTACTCATAATAGCCTAAATAAGCAGTAATTGCATCCTTATTATTTAAAGGTAAATTCAAAAACGAATCTACTGCCCAATTTTTCATGTCATAAAAATTAGTAGTTGGCAATAATGCATCACCATCACTCATTGCTTTGTCTTGATATTGAAAACCCGCTCCAACATTAAATACTTTTTTTGCATTTCCGTAAGTTCCTGTTTGGTAAGCAGATTTGTTAGATTCATGCTCAAAAAACTGATATTTAATATACGATGAAGTTTTAATTCTAGGCATATTATTTGCAAAATTCACTTCTCCATCAGGAATTGCTGCACCTATAAAAGGTCTGTTAAAAGTAAAACGATAATCAATTTTACCAACTTGCCCTTTTACCCAAACCCCAAATAAACGGCCTAAATCGTCATTTTTTTCTACAGAATTTAAAGTAAACAAAGGGGTGTCTAAGCCCATCATTGTTTTACTAGAACGAATATTCCATCTACTTAAACCTTGCCAACCAGATTTACCAACACCTACTTCTAATGATTTGGCAAACGAATATTCTAAATATAAATCCAATGCCTCTAAAGCAAATGTTTTGTTTTTAAAATTATAATTATTCCCTCCAAAAATGGCATAAGCATATATTTTAGGGGTTATTTGAGACGAAACAGGTATTCTTAATCGTCTTACAGAAATGTCAAAAAAAGTAACTACAGGCTCATTGTTTATTAAAGACCCTTCATTTAAATCAGAATAACGCATCCAAATTTGAGAAGTTACATTCCATTTAATCGTTGGTTTATCTGTTTGCTTTTCTTGACTAAAAGTCATTATTGAAAACAAGGTCAATATTATCATCAAACTAACTTTTAAATCACTTTTCAATACATTCATACAACTATTCACTTTTATTTTACACAAAACTAAGTGTATATTACTTCTCAAAAAGTGACAAACATCATATTTTAAAAATAATACTTTTATTTACTAAACAGATGTTATATTGACTTTTTATAATACGTATCAAAAAAAATAAACATCAAAATAACGTAATTAAGAACTTTTGCAAGTTTCCAAAAAAACAAACTTCATAAAAAAAATAAATTTCAAAAATAAACACCTTTTTAATCGATTTAAGCCGTTTTTAGCTTTATTAACATTTTAAGTTTTTATCAACAAAGCTCTTTTAAAACTTAATTTTATGGCTATATTTGAAAAGATGTATTTAGTGTTATTAAAATAAAAAAACAAAATAAAAAGATATAATGAGCGAAGAAAACAAAGGTAATTACGATGCCTCCAGTATTCAGGCATTAGAAGGAATGGAGCATGTAAGAATGAGACCTTCCATGTATATTGGTGATGTTGGCATACGTGGTTTACACCATTTAGTTTATGAGGTTGTAGATAACTCTATTGATGAAGCAATGGGAGGTTATTGTGATACCATTGATGTTACAATTAATGAAGACAACTCGATTACTACAAAAGATAATGGTCGTGGAATTCCTGTTGGAATACACAAAAAAGAAGGCGTTTCTGCATTACAAGTAGTAATGACAAAAATTGGTGCTGGAGGTAAGTTTGATAAAGATTCTTACAAAGTTTCTGGTGGTTTGCATGGTGTTGGTGTAAGTTGTGTAAATGCACTTTCTGACCTTTTAGTGGCAACTGTTCACAAAGAAGGAAAAATTTGGAGACAAGAATATTCTCAAGGAAAGGCTTTATACCCTGTAAAAACAATTGGCGAAACTGATTTTACTGGTACCATTGTTACTTTTACACCAGATAAAACAATTTTTAAGCAAAGTACAGAATACAATTACGATACTTTAGCAACAAGAATGCGTGAGTTATCTTACTTAAATAAAGGAATTACAATTACTTTAACAGATAGACGTAATAAAGATGATGAAGGAAACTTTATTTCTGAAGTTTTTCATTCTGATGAAGGTTTGCCTGAATTTATTAAATATTTAGATTCTACCCGTGAGCAATTAACCTCTAGCGTTATTGCAATGGAAGGAGAAAAAAATGGCATTCCTGTTGAAGTTGCTATGGTTTACAACACTTCTTATGCAGAAAATTTACATTCGTATGTAAACAATATCAACACACATGAAGGTGGGACACATTTATCTGGATTTAGACGTGGTTTAACCGGAACATTAAAAAAGTATGCAGACAGTTCTGGATTGCTTAAGAATGTAAAGTTTGAAATTTCTGGGGATGATTTTCGTGAAGGTTTAACTGCTATTGTTTCTGTAAAAGTTGCAGAACCACAATTTGAAGGGCAAACAAAAACAAAGTTAGGAAACAGGGAGGTTTCTGCAGCAGTAAGTCAAGCAGTTTCAGAAATGCTGACAGATTATTTAGAGGAAAACCCAAATGACGCAAAAACCATTGTACAAAAAGTAATATTAGCAGCTACAGCAAGACACGCAGCAAGTAAAGCCAGAGAAATGGTGCAGCGTAAAACAGTGATGTCTATTGGTGGCTTGCCTGGTAAATTATCTGATTGCTCTGAAACAGATCCTGCTCAGTGTGAAATTTTCTTAGTTGAGGGAGATTCTGCAGGTGGAACAGCAAAACAAGGTAGAGACAGAAATTTTCAAGCAATTTTACCACTTCGTGGAAAGATTTTAAATGTTGAAAAAGCAATGCAACATAAAGTTTTTGAAAATGAAGAAATCAAAAACATGTTTACTGCACTAGGTGTTTCTATTGGTACTGAAGAAGATCCAAGAGCTCTAAACTTATCTAAAATACGTTACCATAAAGTAGTAATTATGTGTGATGCTGATGTTGATGGATCTCATATTGCTACTTTAATATTAACGTTCTTTTTTAGATACATGAGAGAAATGGTGGAGCAAGGATATATTTATATTGCAACTCCTCCTTTATACTTAGTAAAAAAAGGTCAGAAAAAAGAATATGCTTGGGACGACAATCAACGTGATTTAATTGCTCAAAAATTAGGAGGAAGTGTATCTATCCAAAGATATAAAGGTCTTGGAGAGATGAACGCAGAACAACTTTGGGACACTACAATGAACCCTGAATTTAGAACCCTAAGAAAAGTAGTAATTGACAGCCCAACAGAAGCAGATAGAGTTTTTTCTATGCTAATGGGTGATGAAGTGCCACCTCGTAGAGATTTTATAGAACGTAATGCAAAATATGCCAATATAGATGTTTAATCTAAATTAAAAACACAACCCCTTACTATTAAAAAAAGGTGTAAGAAATTAATTCTTACACCTTTTTATTGTTTATAAAATAAGTTTTTATCTAATAGTAAAACCAGCTCTTACTGAAAGTGTATTGTACTCTTGTATTGCATAATCTGCACTTATATTAAGAAATAACAGTTTTATAGACAAACCTAGGTTTGCTCTTACAGAGCTTCCAGAATAATTTAAACTTACTGGGTCTGTAAATGTTTGTGAATCTGTTTCATAATTACCTAACATATTTACGTCAGTTTCATAAGAAGTAGTACCCACGCCACCAAATAATGTAAAAATAGCTAATTTCTTAGAAGCTAATATTTGAAACATAGTGGTCTTAGTATTAAATTCTACTGCTTGTGTTGGGTTATTGTTAGCATCTAAAAACGCTTTAGATTTTATGTTATTCCAACCTGCAAAAGCAGACACATCAAAAGGTAATTTATTAATAAAAGGTACCCATTGCTTTAAATCGTGCATTACACCAATTCCAAAAGTAGAAAACTCAAATTCTGGCTCAGATTGTTGTGGTACAAATCTAACTTTTACATCTGTATTTTTAAAAAGACCTACACCTAATTGCACCATCGCAGAAGGCACCACATTATAACCTATTGCCTCTTTTAAACCAGAACCTGGTAAAGCAGAAGTAGATATTTTACCATCAGTAGAAGAAAATTCTAACAAAGGTCTATCATCTAAACTCTGAGAACCAAAAAGACTTGGTAATTGAGCAGAAGCTGTTGGATCATTTGGATTGGCATCTAATTTAATATTTGCGTAATCTGAGTTTGTAAACGTAAATGTTTCATCGGTTTTAGGTACAAAAGCTGCATTTGCAATTACAGCAACATCTATTCCCAAAAGCTTGTGTGCTTTGGCTGTTGTGTACCAACCACCGTTAATTCCATTCCCAAAACCAGCTGCAAATGGCTTTAAATATCCTTTCATCAATAACTGAGCATCTTCAGTACCACCCTCTAAAACAGATTCTAAATCTATTTGAGAAAATGAAAGAAAACTGCAAAACGTAAAAAATATAATTGATATGCTTTTTTTCATAGTAATTAAATTTGGTTAGTTAATTAAAATTCGTTTTTACAATTCTACAGTTCCTGTAATTGTAGGTGTAACTACAAGTGTAAAGCTATCATTATCATCTGTAATAGGACCATTGGTAGTATTTCCTTCTAAAGTAATACCAAATTGTCCTGATGCTGATGAACTCTGAATAAGCGTAAGTATGTTTCTTGCTGCTGCAGGTACTGTTACAACTGATTCTACAGAACTTAAACTCACAGTCTCTGAAGTAAATAAAGTAATTCCTCCAACTTTTACAGTTATATTACCTTCTATTGTTCCTCCACTGTAATTCTCTAGTTTTAATCCTACAGATTCTATCTCAGCTGCTACAAAAACATCAACACCATCTACTAATTCAGATATATCTGCTGTATCTGTAATTGAGTAAGATGATTTTCCATCTAAATCTGTCACTGTAATAGAAGTAGATGTATCAGTCTTTACTACCTGTTGTATTGGTCCATTTTCTTCACAACTGCTAAAAGCTAGTATTGCAACTAGTAATACTAAAGTCTTCATAATTCTAAAATTTTTCATAATTTCTAGGTTTTTTTATTAAATATATTAAGTTTGTTAAACACAAATGTAGCAATTATTTATTTGGAAAAAAACTAATAACTTGATATTAGTTATATTAAATGTTTCTATCGTTTAAAAAGCTATAGAAACTTTTTGGTGATTTTTAATATAAATAAGATTTTAAAAAGTAAAAAAGTTAACTAAATAATTCATTTTAAAGGTTGCCTAATATAAAAATCTATCTTACTTTTGTAGTACAAATGAAAAACAATACAAAAAATACATGGTGGTGGAACTCTCTTAGTTAATAAGTGAGAAAACACCTTTATGTATATAACATAATAAAAGGCTTATCTCACGATAAGCCTTTTCGCTTTTTACTAAGCTTCATTAAGAGGAAGTTATGAAGAAGTAATGTTTTTATCAACAAATAGATTGCCAGAGCAAATGAAAAATTCTGCTTCGCAATCATAGAATAGAATTATGAAAAAATTACAATTTAAAACAATACATAAAACAAAATTAGCAGACACTATTACACCTGTAGGTTTGTATTTACGTTTTAGAGATAAATTTGCGAACACTTTATTGTTAGAAAGCTCAGATTATCATAGCAAGGAAGAAAGTTTCTCTTTTATTGCAATTGACCCAATAGTTACTATGAAAGTTGATGATTCTCAGTTTTCTATTTTTCACAAAGGGGCAGAAATAGAGACTCACCCCATCAATAAAAACTTCTATAATTTATTTGATCAATTTACAAATTCTATAGATTTTGATTGTCCTACTGAGTTAAAATCTTTTAATGGTTTGTATGGTTACACTACTTTTGATTCTGTTCAATATTTCGAAAACATCAAATTTTCAAACCCAAAAGCACCTTCTGCAATACCAGAAATGCAATATAGTTTTTACCGTTTTATCATTGCCATCAATCATTTTAATGATGAAATGACGTTGATAGAAAATATTGAAGAAGGATCAGCATCTCGCATTAAAGAAATTCAGACAATTATTGATGCTCAAACTTTTAACACGCAAAAGTTCGAAATTGTTGGCGAAGAAACATCAAACGTAAAAGGAGATGAATTTATAGACTATGTAAAAAAAGCAAAATCACACTGTAAAAGAGGCGATGTTTTTCAGTTGGTTTTATCACGCCAATTTCAACAAAAATTTAAAGGAGACGAGTTTAATGTATACAGAGCATTACGTTCTATCAACCCATCACCTTATTTGTTTTATTTTGATTATGGTTCGTTTAAATTAATGGGCTCTTCACCAGAAGCACAAATTAAAATATCCGAAGGAAAAGCAACCATTAACCCAATTGCTGGTACGTTTAGAAGAACTGGTGATATGGCAGAAGACATTAAATTAGGTAAAAAGTTATCCGCAGATAAAAAAGAAACAGCAGAACATGTAATGTTGGTAGATTTGGCTCGTAACGATTTAAGTATCCATGCAGATAATGTTACTGTAGATGTTTTTAAAGAAGTACAATATTTTAGTCATGTAATTCATTTGGTTTCTACAGTTAGAGGAACTATTAAAGGAAACCCAATAGAAATTGTGGGTGATACTTTTCCTGCCGGAACTTTAAGTGGTGCACCAAAATACAAAGCAATGCAATTGATCGACAAATATGAAAATCAAACACGTGGTTTTTATGGTGGTGCAGTAGGTATTATTGGTTTTGATGGCTCTGTAAATTTGGCAATTGCCATTCGCTCTTTTGTAAGTAAAAACAACGTTTTGTATTCACAAGCAGGTGCAGGAATCGTAATTCATTCCGATGAAAAAAAGGAATTACAAGAAGTAAATAATAAATTAGCAGCGTTAAAAAAAGCGTTGATTTTAGCAGAGAATATTTAAAAATAGCTTTTTGCTGTTAGTGGTTAGCTATTTGCTAATTGCCAAAAGCTAAAAGCCAAAAGCTTTATATAATGAAAATATTAATTTTAGACAATTACGATTCTTTTACCTACAATTTGGTGCATTTGGTAGAAAAAATTACAGGAAAATTTCCTACAGTTTTTAGAAACG
This sequence comes from uncultured Polaribacter sp., assembly GCF_947497695.1. Taxonomy (GTDB): domain Bacteria; phylum Bacteroidota; class Bacteroidia; order Flavobacteriales; family Flavobacteriaceae; genus Polaribacter. The sequence continues at coordinate 152,575 of NZ_CANMHM010000002.1, forward strand.
ATGAAATCAGTATTGCAGATGTAGGAAACTACGATATCATTATGTTATCTCCAGGTCCAGGAATACCAGATGAAGCAGGTATTTTAAAAGACGTAATTAAAACCTACGCAGGTATAAAACCAATTTTCGGAGTTTGTTTGGGCTTACAAGCAATTACAGAAGTTTTTGGTGGAACCATTATCAATTTAGACGATGTTTTTCATGGAGTTGCTACAGAAATGAGGGTCACAGACCCTTTAGCCATAATTTTTAAGGACGTTCCTGAAACATTTTTAGCTGCTCGTTATCATTCTTGGGCTGCAACAGATGAAAATTTCCCAGAAGAAATACAAGTAACAGCAAGAGACGAAGATGGATTAATTCAGGCAATTCAGCATAAAGTATTTCCAATTTCAGCAGTTCAATTTCATCCAGAATCGATTTTGACTGATGTTGGAGAACAGTTGGTAAGGAATTTTATAAATAGTGTTAAAAAGTAATCAAGTTTAAAGTATATAAAGTTTTGAGTGAGAATAACTTTTCAACTTTATTACCTTCAACCTTTTAGAACTTAATTTAGATGAAAGCAATTTTAAACAAACTATACAATCACGAAAGATTATCTAAAACAGAAGCCACACAAATCTTAAAAGATATTGCCGCAGAAAAATACAATGATGCACATTTGGCTTCTTTTATGACTGTTTTTATGATGCGTCCTATTACTGCAGATGAACTTGCTGGTTTTAGAGTTGCTTTAAAAGAATTATCTATAAAAGTAGATTTATCAGATTATAATACCATTGATATTGTAGGAACTGGTGGAGATGGAAAAGATACGTTTAATATTTCTACATTGACCTCTTTTATCGTTGCAGGAACCGGACAAAAAGTAGCTAAACATGGTAATTATTCCGTTTCTTCTCAATCTGGTTCATCAGACATGTTAGAAAGTTTTGGGTATTATTTTACCAATGATGAAACTATTTTAAAAGAACACATAGAAAAAGCAAATATTTGTTTTTTACATGCTCCAAAATTTCATCCTGCAATGAAAGCTGTTGGCCCCACCAGAAAAGCTTTGGCTTTAAAAACATTTTTTAACATGTTAGGCCCTTTGGTAAACCCAAGTTCGCCAAAAAATCATTTATTAGGTACTTTTAATTTAGAAATTGCACGTTTGTATAATTACATTTTACAAGAAGAAAATATTAATTACGGAATTATACATGCCTTAGATGGTTATGATGAAATTTCTTTAACAAGCGGATTTAAATTTTTCACTAAAAAAGGAGAACAAATTATAAATCCAGAAGATTTAGGACAGAAAAGAATTCAACAATCAGAAATTTTTGGAGGCACTTCTGTTGCAGATGCTGCAAAAATATTCAAATCTATTATAGAAGGAAAAGGAACAGAAGCACAAAATAATGTAGTATTAACAAATGCTGCTTTTGCTCTAACTATTGTTGATGAAAACAAGTCTTTTGAAAACGCATTTAGTGAAGCTAAAGATTCTCTTTTTGGGTTGAAAGCAAAAGAATGTTTACATTCTTTAATTACGAATTAGTAATTATGAATTACTACTCATGAAAAAGGATAATATAATTCAAATCAAAAGTTATAATTTCGCAGTTCGTGTAGTAAAATTATACAAACATTTATCACAAGAAAAGAAAGAGTTTGTTTTAAGTAAACAATTGTTGCGTTCAGGAACATCAATTGGAGCAAATATTGAAGAAGCAATTGGAGGTCAAAGTAGAAAAGACTTTTTTGCAAAATTAACAATCGCTTATAAAGAAGCCAGAGAATCTCATTATTGGATTCGCTTATTAAAGGATACTGATTTCTTATCTGAAAAAGAATCAACATCACTATTAACAGATATTGAAGAAATTTTAAAAATTATCGGAAGTATTCAAAAAACAGTTAGAAACACAAATTCGTAATTCTTAATTTAGAATTCATAATTATTTATATGACAATTTTAGATAAAATAATCGCATTTAAAAAGAAGGAAATTGCAAAGATAAAAGCAGAAGTTCCTGTACAGAATTTAGTAAAAAGTCCGAGTTTTGGCAGAGAAACCTTTTCATTAAAAAAATCTTTATTAGAAGTAGGTTCTACAGGAATTATTGCCGAATTTAAACGTCAATCTCCATCAAAAGGAATCATTAATGACAAAGCTACTATTGCAGAAGTTACTAATGGATATTTAGAAGCAAATGTGTCTGCTCAATCTATTTTAACAGATACTTCTTTTTTTGGAGGAACTATGGCAGATTTAATGGAAGCAAGAGTAATCAATCAACAAAAACCAATTTTAAGAAAAGATTTTGTTGTGGATGGATTTCAAATTGTAGAAGCAAAAGCCATTGGTGCAGATGCTATTTTATTAATTGCTTCTTGCCTTACATCCAAAGAATTAAAAAACTACGGGAATTTGGCTACTGATTTAGGTATGGAAGTTTTGTATGAAGTACATACGCAAGAAGAATTGGATAAAATAAACGATTTAGACAATAAAATTATCGGAATTAATAACCGTAATTTAAAAACTTTTGAAGTTGATTTAGAGCATTCTATAAAATTAGCAGGTCAAATACCTGATACTTGTTTAAAAGTTTCAGAAAGCGGTATTTCTGACCCTAAAATTATTACAGGGTTAAAAGAATTTGGTTTTCAAGGATTTTTAATAGGAGAAAATTTTATGAAAACGGACAATCCTGGAGAAGCTTGTCAAGAATTTATAAGTCAAATACGTTAAAAAAGTGTAACTGTTAAATTGTTTAAAAGACTGTTTTTTTTAAAGTTCTGGAAAAACAGTTAAACGCATAAACAATTACACGATTAAACAAAACTTATCATGAAATTAAAGGTTTGTGGAATGAAATTCACAGAAAATATGCAGCAAGTTGCAGCTTTAAGTCCAGATTATTTAGGGTTTATTTTCTATGAAAAATCGAAAAGAAATTTTGAAGGAATTATTCCAGAATTACCTAAATCCATCAAAAAAACGGGGGTTTTTGTAAATGAACTTATAGAAATTGTTGTTTCTTTAGTTGAAGAGTACAGATTAGAAGCCATACAATTACATGGAGATGAATCTGTTGAATATATTATAGCGTTAAAAAAGCAATTATTAGAAAATAGAGCTTTATTTATTAAAGAAAACAAGCAGATTAAAAAGCAAAAAAATAAACATTATATCTCTAAAAACGAAGTTGAAATTATAAAGGTTTTTGGAATTAAAGACACCTTTAATTTTGATGTTTTAAAACCCTATGTAGATGTTGTAGATTACTTTTTATTTGATACCAAAGGAAAAGAAAGAGGCGGAAATGGAACAAAATTTGATTGGACCGTTTTAGAAAAATATCCTTACAAAAAACCATTCTTTTTAAGTGGAGGAATTGGACTGGATGATTTAGAACAATTAAAAATAGTGTTAAACTCTAATTTACCAATTTATGCGTTAGATGTAAATAGTAAATTTGAAAGCAAACCAGGAGTTAAGAAAATAGACGAGTTAGAAAAATTTAAAAAAGAAATTTTTGTGTAATTGTGTAACTGTTGAATTGTGTAAAATACGCAAACCAACAATTACACGATTAAACAATTGAACAATTACACAACAAAAACAATATGAAATCAAAATTTCAACCAGACGAAAATGGATATTTTGGACAATTTGGGGGGGCATTTATACCTGAATTATTGCATCCTAATGTAAAAGAACTAGCGGATAATTATATTCAAATCATAGAATCTGAAGAGTTTCAAACTGAATACAAATCGCTTTTAAAAGACTATGTTGGTCGTCCAACACCTTTGTATTTAGCAAAAAGATTATCAGAAAAATATGGTGCTACAATATATTTAAAACGAGAAGATTTAAATCATACTGGTGCACATAAAGTAAACAATACTATTGGTCAGATTTTAATAGCTAAAAAACTGGGTAAAACAAAAATTCTTGCAGAAACTGGCGCAGGACAACATGGAGTTGCAACAGCAACAGTTTGTGCTTTAATGGGTTTAGATTGTACTGTTTTTATGGGCGAAAAAGATATTGTGAGACAAGCACCTAATGTTGCCAGAATGAAAATGTTAGGAGCAAAAGTGGTTGCTGCAACTTCTGGTTCTAAAACATTAAAAGATGCAACTAATGAAGCTATAAGATACTGGATTCAGCATCCAGAAACTTTTTATTTAATTGGTTCTGTTGTAGGACCAGCTCCACATCCAGATATGGTAGCACGCTTACAAGCCATTATTTCTGAAGAAATGAAATGGCAATTAAAAGAAAAAACAGGCAAAGAAAACCCAGATACAATTATTGCTTGTGTTGGTGGAGGAAGTAACGCTGCAGGTGCATTTTATCATTATTTAGATGATGACAATGTAGAATTAATTGCTGTAGAAGCCGCTGGTTTAGGAGTAAATTCTGGAGAAAGTGCTGCTACTTCTCAATTAGGTGAAGTAGGAATTATTCATGGTTCTAAAACCATTTTAATGCAAGATGAATATGGACAAATTGTTGAACCTTATTCTATTTCTGCTGGTTTAGATTACCCTGGTGTTGGGCCTTTACACGCTTTTTTATATGAAAGTAAAAGAGCAAAATTTATGAATGCAACAGATAAAGAAGCATTAGCTGCTGCCTATGAATTAACTAAAATAGAAGGAATTATTCCTGCTTTAGAAACTGCACATGCTTTGGCTGTTTTGCCTAAAATTAAGTTTAAAAAAGACCAAGTGGTTGTAATCAATTTATCTGGTAGAGGAGATAAAGACTTAGAAACATTTATACAACATTTAGAAGATTAAATTACACAGACCTCACAGGTTTTAAAAACCTGTGAGGTCTTAAAACATATAGAATGAATTCAATTCAGCAATTATTTCAAAAAAAAGATAAGAATCTTTTATCAATTTATTTTACTTGTGGATATCCAAAATTAGAGGATACTTCAAAAGTAATATCAGCATTAGAAAAAAGTAATGTCGATTTTATTGAGGTGGGATTACCCTATTCAGATCCTTTGGCAGATGGACCAACAATACAAGATAGTAGCCAGAAAGCATTAGAAAATGGTATTAACTTAGACATTATTTTCGATCAATTAATGACAATTAAACAAACCAACAAAACACCTTTGGTTTTAATGGGCTATTTAAACCAAATGCTAAAATATGGTGAGGAAAAATTCTGCCAAAAGGTTGTAGAATGTGGTATTGACACTTTAATTCTACCAGATTTACCAATGGTAGAATTTGAAAATCATTATAAAAAATTGTTTGATAAATATGGTTTAACAAATGTATTTTTAATCACTCCTCATACATCCGAAGAAAGAATTAGAAAGATAGATTCTTATTCTAAAGCATTTATTTATGTGGTTGCTTCTGCCTCAATTACTGGTGCAAAAGGAGATATATCTAACAACCAAGTTGCTTATTTTGAAAGAATAAAAGCAATGAATTTAAAAAGTAAACTAATTATTGGTTTTGGTATTTCTGATAAACAAACTTTTAATACTGCTTGTAAATATGCAAATGGAACCATTATTGGATCAGCATTTATAAAGTATTTGGGTAAAAACGGAATTGATAAAATAGATGATTTTATAAAACCAATCATCTCTTAAAAACAAAAAAGCGAAACTTTATCAGTTTCGCTTTTTTGTTCTTGAGTTTAAAATAATTTAATTTACACTAATTAGTTTTACATCAAAAACTAAAACAGAATATCCAGGAATTGTACCTGTACCTGAAGTTCCATAACCCAAAGTATAAGGAATTAACAAAACACCATCTCCACCTTTTTTAAAAAACTGTAAACCTTCTGTCCAACCAGGTATTACTCTACTCAAATTAAATGAAGCTGAGCTAGTACTTTCATCAAAAACAGTTCCGTTTAAAAAATATCCTTTATAATCAACAGTTACATTAGATGTTGCTGTTGGTTGACTTCCTGTTCCTTCATTATTAACAACATAATACAAACCAGAAGCTGTTTTTGTAGCTGTTAAATTATTATCTTCAATATATTTTAAAATGGCAGCTTCATTTTCTGCTTCAAAACTTGGGTAGGCTGCATTCAATTTTACATCAAAAATTAGTACAGCACCACCAGGAATTGTACCTGAAGCATTTCCAAATTGTGCATATCCTAATGATGAAGGGATTAGTAACTTACCCTCTCCTCCTTCATTAAAAAGTTGAAGCCCTTCCCTTAAACCTAATATTAAATTACTATTCATTGCAAAAGTAGTTCCAGCATCTGAAGTTTCGCCAAAAGTACTTCCATTTAAGAGATAACCTTTATAATTTATATTTACTACAGAAGTACTACTTACTGGGTCTCCTGTACCTTGACTATTAATAACATAATACAAACCTGAATCGGTTTTTGAAGCAGTTAAATTGTTGTCTGCTATATATTTTAGAATATCTTCTTCTGTTTCTTGCACAAATGAATTTTCATCATCTTTTAAACAAGATGTAAAAAGTAGTATTGAAAAAAACAGTGATATGTATACTTTCATTTTTAAATATTTTAAATTCTATACAAATGTAAATTAAAAATAAATCAATTTTAAGTTTGATAATAGAAGGTATTCATAAAATTAGTTATATTAGGGTCTTAAAAAATAAAAAAGATGGAATTACCAAAAAGAGCTGGAGATAAATCTATCCCAGTAGAATTAGAAGCAGGAAAAAACTATGCTTGGTGCACTTGTGGCTTGTCTGAAAACCAACCATTATGTGATGGAAAACACAGAGGAACAGGGATGAGTCCGAATGTTTTTACCGCAGAAAAAACAGAAACCAAAAACTTATGTGCATGTAAAGCAACTAAGAATGGACCTTTTTGTGATGGATCTCATAGATAATTTAAATTACCATTTCTAGTAAATTTGAAATGGTAATTTTTTTTTAAAAATTAAACTGATAACTTAAACCTGCTAAAATTTGAAATCCTTGGGTATCAAAATTTGCAAAACGTTGATATTCTGTATTTAAAACATTGTTTAGTTTTATGAATGTTGAAAATTTATCATTAAAATGATATCCTCCATTTAAATTCACATCCACAAAAGCATCTATGGTTTCAGAGCCACTAATTGCTGTTGGAAATTGCCCACTATATAAAGCATCTTTTCTTTCACTAACATGAAAAATATTTGTCCCTGCAAACCATTTATCATCAGAATATTTTGCAGAAAAAGTAACTTCTGTAGTTGGTAAATTCCAACTTTCTGATTCGTTTTCTAAAGTAAACTCATTGTAAATTCCTTGAACTCTAAATGATAAACTTTTAGAATAATCATAAGCTAACTCAGCTAGAATACTGGTTGTTTCAACATCATCATAAACCACACTAAAAGAATTTCCATATTCATATCCATTTAAAAGATTTCCTCCTAATGTATTATTTGTTCCGTTAGATTTTGAGGCATTTCTTAAAAATAAAGGCCTATCATCTTCAGATTTCATAATTCCTTTGAAGTTAAAACTGACCTTACTACTCACTTTACCGTTAAAACCAACAAATAAATTAGACTTTTCTAACGTTTGTTGAATCAATTGTGTAGGAGAAATAAACGGGTTTTCTGCTGCAAAATTTTGATACGTATTTGTGCGTAAATCTCCAGTAAAACCAGCATAAATATTTAGATAATTTTCTACTATAGATGTTTGGATAAATAAATCTGGCAAAATAAATGTATTGTTTTCATCATTTTCAGAATCTATAGATGCTAACAATTTAAAGCCCAATTTTAAAATAAAATTATTGTTTTGAATTTTATACTGTGGATTTAAACCTATTGTAGTTATAGCATATTGAATAGCATTTAGAGCTGAATAATCATTTTCAAAATCTCCTTTTAAAAATTCTATACTTGTTTTTAAATCAAGGTCATTTAAATTTGAACTGATAGCATATAAGGGGAAATTTAAATTTGTATTTAAATTTAATAAAACTTCAGTGCTTTTAAAACTATCTGTAAAATAAGACGCTTTTAACTCACCAGATTCAATTGTAGCATCTTTAATATTATAAGCTCCAATTAACTGAAGATTACTATAAATCTGTTCTTCATTTATAGCATTTGTTATTGGCTCTGTAAAAGTAATACCTGGTAAACCATACCAATTATATAAATTTCTTGCAGCATTTAAACGAACTTTCCAATCATAGTCTCGCTCATTTTGTTTGTAAAAAGCCCCTGCATTTAAATTAGAAAAATTACTATTTAAAACAGAATTTCTAATATTTTCTTCTGATGCAAGGTATTTTGCATTGAAACCTATCTCGTTTTTATAATGAGTTGTATGATGCAAATACGTCTCAAAATAAGGAGTTACATAATTACCAAAACCAGCTGCAACATAGTTGTCATAAATTCGCTCGTTAGAAATTAAATTTATACTTTTCACAACACCTGTTTTAGGAACAAATGTAGAAGCAACAGGTGCAGAAAAAATTGAATACCTTAATTTTTTCTTTTGATTTTTTCTAAGCAGTTCTATTTCAGGATTCTTTTTAATCTTGTTAGCATCAGAAATTTCTGGGTTGTATGTTGTTACAATATTTACAACTTCTGTTTTTACGTTTTCTTTAATTGAATCTTTTTTTTGAGCATTTAAACCTAAAAAAACAAAATATATTAAAAATAATGTGAAAGCTTTTTTCATTAATTGTATTCTTTTTAAAAGTACTGTTTACTTGTTATTTATTTTTCTAGAGGAGATACAGAAGTATTTGTTTTAGCCTCGTTTTCTTTAATCTTTTTTAATTCTAATTGAGCTTCTGTAACAATATCTTTAAATTGTTGAAAATTTTTGATGACGCTTTCTAAAACAAAAGTAGCTTGATATACATCATTTAAACCGTAGTAATTTTTCCCCATCACAACATAACTTTTCACGGCCCAATATTTATAAGAAGAGTAATTCGCAATTAAATTCTGTATTACTATGTTAGAAGATGCATACTCTTTTTTCTGATTCTTAAAATAGGCATTAAAATAAAGTGCCTCTGCTTTTAACTCGCCAGAAGCATTATTTTCTACTTCTTTATAATATCTTTCTGCACTTAAAAAATCTTTGTTTTTAAATGAAGTACGTGCAATTATTATTTTTGCATCATAAACTAACTTATCATCTAATTTATCTTTTGATAGTATTTTATGAGCGTATTCTTTTGCTAAACTCAGCATATTTGTTTGGTAATAACCTTTCATCAAATTACTTTGAGCGTACAAAATGTTTTCTGTATTGTAAGCTTCTTTTTCAAGCCTAGTTAAAAGAGGCAACGCTTTATTAAACACCTCTTTTTCAAGATATATTTGTGATAGTTTACTTAAAGAGTCTTCACTAAATTCATTTTGCTCTTGAGCTATAACAACTTGATAGTAGGGAATTGATTTATCAAATTCTCTGGCATTAAATAAAACATCTGCTAAATAGTAATTTGCCTTTAAACGATGTACTCCTTTAGCATAAGATTGTAAATATTTTTTGAGTGAATTTTTAATATCTTCTTCCTCTTTAGATTCAAAATATTTATTTTCTGCAACAGCAAAAGCGGCATCATCAAGATCAGAATTTGTAACATTTACAAACTTTAAAGTTTTTACCCAACTTACATAACCATCTAAATTACCATCATCAATATAAACATTTCTTGCATTGGCAACTGCCTCTAAAGCATCTGGAGAATTAGGAAACTGACTTGCTACTTTTTTAAACTTTTCTAAAGCTTTACTGCCATTATTACCATTATAATACAACAAACCTTGCCTAACTAAAGCTTTTGGCAAAAACACACTATTAGAATGCTTATCAATTAATCGATTATAAGCTTCGTGTGCTTTTCCGTTTTCTTTTATTAATGTATAGGTATTTGCTAACTGAAACAAAGCATCATCTTTTAAAGTAGAAGTGCTGTAGTTATTTACAACATTTGTAAGTGCGTTAATTTTAGTTGCATTATCATCAACAAAACCATAACTCATGCCTATTTGGTATTGGGCATAATCTGCCTCAGCACCTTTGTTCTGTAAAACTTCTGAATATGATTTTATAGCATTTCTAAAATTTCTTTGTGCATAATAACCATCTCCTAAACGAATTAAAGCATCTTCTTTTAAGTTTTTTTCTATGGCATTATTATTATTTAAAAAATTTCTAAAAGCAAAAGCAGCGTTTTTATAATCTTTCAATTTAAAACTTGCATAACCAATATTATAATCAATCAAAGCAAACTCATTACTATTAGTAGTTACTTCTCTTTTTAATCTTATAAATTTATCGAAAGCTTGTTGATATTTCCCTAATCGATACAAAGATTCTGCCTCCCAATATCTTGCTTTATCTTTAATTGAGGTTTCTTGAGCTCTTTTTGCTTCTACAAAGTAAGGTAAAGAGGCTGCAATTTTTTCATCATTAAACAATTGCAAACCTCTATATAAAGAAATTTCAGATATTAGAGCGGTATTTTTGCTATTGCTACGCTGACTTAAAAAAGCTAGAGCTCCATCATAATCTTGTTGATGAAGGTAAGATGAGACCACCAAATCGTTAATCTGTTCAAAAGAGGTAGAATTAGGATACTCTTTTAAATAATCTTGTAAAACCTCTGCTACACTTTTAAAAGGGTTCCCTGCTTCGTAACTTAATTTTGCATAATTTAAAGCTGCATCCTCTTTAATTTTTTTACTAAAACTCATTTGAGAAGCTGTTTTAAAAGCATTTAAAGCTTCTAATTTTTTATCTAATTTAAGATAACATTCCCCTAGATGATAATAAGCATTCTGTGCAACAGCATTTTTTTCTCCAATAATTTTATTAAAATTACTAATAGCTTTTTCAAAGTCGTTTTGAGTATAATAAGCAAAACCTAATTGATAATAATCAACGTTGTTCCATTTTCCTTTTTTACCTCTATAATTTTTTAAATAAGCAATTGCTTCTTCGTATTTTTTTAAGTTAAAATAGCTCTCTCCTATGATTTTAGAAATCTCAGATTTTTCTGTTCGCTCTCGTCTATTTAATTTTTTTATGAGTTTTTTTCCTTCAACAATACAATATTGAAACTTACGTGCTTGAAAATTAATATCTAATAAATAATAGGCTGTTTTTGCTCGATATTTAGAATTGTTAGAAATTTTTAACAAAGTAGCTTCCGCAGTTTCAAAATCTTCTAATTTATAAGCGATATAACCATAATAATATTTTGCATCATTACCATATTTAGGGTCATTTAGTAATAGCAGAAATAGTTTTTTTGCAGCAGTTAATTTTTTACTTACTACATAGGCATAACCCATTTTAAATTGCAATTCCTTTTTATCTTGGTTTGACAATTGAGAAACATCAATTTTCTGATACCATTTAAGAGATTCTGCCACTTGCCTATTTGCATAATAATAATTGGCTACATTAAAAATTGCTGAACTTTTTTTGGTGCTAGCAGGGTTTTCTTCAATAAAAGCCAACACTTTTTCATCTGCATTTAATTGGTTTAATTTTACCCCACACATTGCATTGTAATAGGCAATGTTTGTATGCAAATTAGTATTTAAAAAAGTTTTAACATCTATAGAATGTAACACCTCTTGTGCTGCAGCATACGCCTTGCTATTATATAGTTTTACGGCCTTATTGTATAATGAAGCCACACTAACTTCTGCTATGGTTTGCTGACTGTAACAAGTTACTGAAATTAAAAAAACAAAACCAATTAAAAACCGTTTTTTAAAAAAAACAAACCTCATATATTTATATTTGACATCTTAAATGAATAACGAACTTTTTTATTTTTTGTTTGATGATTCAAAAGAAATCTACAAACATTTTACATCAAATGTAAGAATAGTTTATAATTCATAGTAAATAATCGTTAGAAACTTTTAAGTTTGTAGAAACAAATTATTTTATGGAAAAACCAGTTTTACATTTAGAAAATGCGGATATCTATCAAAGAGATAATTTGGTGTTATCTAAAGTTAATTTAACCATTCAAAAGGGTAATTTTTACTATTTAATTGGTAAAACAGGAAGTGGAAAAAGTAGCTTAATGAAAACTTTATATGGCGATTTAAAGTTACAAAGAGGTATTGGAACTATTGTAGATTTTGATTTAAAAAAGATTAAAGAAAAAGAAATTCCTTTTTTAAGAAGAAAAATAGGCATTGTTTTTCAAGATTTTAAATTATTAAATGACAGAACTGTTTTTGGTAATTTAGAATTTGTACTAAAAGCAACAGGTTGGAAAGATAAAAAGAAAATTAAAGAAAAAATTGACGAAGTTTTAGATAAAGTGGGTATGAAAACCAAATACTATAAAAAAACATTTGAACTTTCTGGAGGAGAACAACAGAGGGTTGCCATTGCAAGAGCTTTGTTAAACGACCCTGAATTAATTTTAGCAGATGAACCTACAGGAAATTTAGATCCAAAAACATCATTAGAAGTGATGGAACTTTTAAATAAGATTCATAAAAGTGGCAAAACAATTTTAATGGCAACACATGATTATCAGTTAATTGTAAAATTTAAACAAAAAACTTTAAAATGTGAAGGTGGAGAATTGTTTGAAGTGATGCAAAAAACAACAGCTTAATTCGTAATAAATTTAAGCCATTGAAAAAAAAAAATAAAATTTTTGTAGCTGTAACAAATGATGTCTCAACAGATTACAGAGTGCATAAAATCTGTAATTACCTTGTAAATAAAGGTTTTGAAGTACTTGTTTATGGTAGAGTTTTGCCAAACACAATTCCTGTTAAAAGAGCTTATAAAATTGTTAGGAAAAAGCATTTTTTTAATAATAATTTTCTTTTTTACGCTGAATATAACATTCGATTGTTTTTATTTTTGTTGACTAAAAACTTCAATCACATCATTTCTAATGATTTAGACACATTACCTGCTTGTTTTTTTGCTAGTAAACTAAAAAACACAGATTTGGTGTATGACAGCCATGAACTTTTTTCTGAAGGTCCTGAATTACAAGGTAGAAAGTTTGTACAAAATTTTTGGCGAAAACTAGAAGACTATTTTCTCCCTAAAATAAAAAAAGCATACACTGTTAGTCAATCTATCGCTGAATTTTACGATGAAAAATATAATAATAAAATGGGGGTTATTAGAAATGTACCCTTAAAAAACGATCATTTTTTATCTGAAAAGGTATCATTTCCAACAGAAAAAAGAACCATATTATATCAAGGTATTTTAAACCCTGGAAGAGGAATTAAACCTATGGTTAAAGCTTTAAAATTTATAGAAAATTTAGATTTAATTATTATTGGTTATGGCAAGGTAGAACAAGAATTAAGAGATTTTGTAGCGAAAGAAAAAATGGAAACAAGAGTTCATTTTTTAGGAAGAATTGACAGACATCAATTGATTAATTACACTAAACTAGCTACTTTAGGTATGGTTTTAGAAGAACCCTTGGGTTTAAGTTTCACTTATTCTTTACCTAATAAATTATTCGATTATATTCATGCAGAAATACCAATAATTGCAGGTAATATGCCAGAAATTTCAAGAATTATCAACAATTACAAAGTTGGTGTTATGGTTGATGATTATTCTCCAGAAAAAATTGCAGAGAAAATTAATAAAACTTTAGAAGATGAAATGCTTTTAAAAAGTATAAGAGAAAATCAAAAAACAACAAAAGAAATTTTGTGCTGGGAAACTGAATCAAAAAAATTAGACAACTACTTTAAATAAAAACTTATCAACCCTAAAATATCCATAATAATTCCTGTTTTAAATAATCTTGATGGATTAAAAAAAACAATACAGAGCATTCAAAACCAAACTCTAAAAGATTTTGAAGTTTGGATAATTGATGGAGCTTCTAAAATTGAAACGCAAAAATATTTAGAAACACTCTCTACCCCTTTTTTCTATAATTCAGAAAAAGACAAAGGTATTTATGATGCCATGAATAAAGGCATTTTAAAATCTAAAGGAAATTGGTTGTATTTTATAGGAAGTGGAGATGTTTTAGAAAACAAAACAGTTTTAGAAGATGTCTTTTCAAAATCTTATGCAAACGATATCTCACTAATTTCTGGAAGCATTATTTATCAAGGAGAAACAGTGCCTTTTATCTACAGTAAAATTAAAAAAATAAAAAAACCTTCTTGGAATTTGTTTATGTGGATTAGAAATGGCTTACATCACCAAGGTACGTTTTACAAAAGAGATTTATTTGCACAAACCAACTATAGTCTTAAATATCCTGTATTTTCAGATTATTGGTTTAATATATTACTTTACAAAAAGAATAGAAAATGCATCATAAAAAATATTTTAATTGCTAAATGCAACTCAGAAGGGGTTTCTAAAATTGGCAATTGGAGTTGTTACAAAGAAGAAATTAAAATCAAAACAGCTCTTACATCTTTCCTTTTATTCCCTTTATTTTTTATCTTAGCATTCATTAAATATTTTTCTAGACAAATTATAAATGGTTAAAACAAGGCATGAAATATCATTATTAATAGCTGAAAAGTTATTATCTCAAAAAGAAGATTTAAAAAAACAATTTTCTGAGAGTAAAAATGAGATTGGTTATTTTTATATTGATAATTTATTACCTGAAGAACTTTGTCTTAAAATTTACGAGAATTTTCCGAAATTATCTGAAGCTGAATTAAGAAAAGATTTTAGAGAATATAAATATATTGCTTATCAAATGAATAAATATCATGCTCTTTTAGAAGAGGTTATTTATGCATTTCAAGAAGACAATGTAGTTAAATTGGTATCAGAAATATGTGATATTAACCAAGCACTACCAGACAAAAACCTTTATGCTGGTGGCCTCTCATTAATGAGTAAGGATAATTATTTAAGCACACATTTAGATAACTCACATGACAAAGACAGAAATTTATGGCGTATTTTAAATCTGCTTTATTATGTTGCTCCAGACTGGACTTTAGAAAACGGTGGTAATTTAGAACTGTGGAACAAAGGTTTAAAAAATGATCCAAAGACAATTATTAGTAAATTTAATAGACTGGCTGTAATGGCTACTCACCAAAATTCTTGGCATTCTGTAAATAAGGTAACTACTGATAAAATTAGATGTTGTGTTTCTAATTACTATTTTTCTGAAACACCTTTATTAGAAGAAGATCGTTTTCATGTGACCACTTTTAGAGGACGCAAATCTGGAGGACTTAAAGATTTATTGTTAAAATTTGACAATTCTCTACGTTCTAGTGTTCGTAAAGTTTTTAAACAAGGAATTAGAGAAAATCCTCACAAATATCAAAAATAAATTTAGACATCATTATTTACTCTAAAATATTTAATTTTATAAAAATTTGCTATTCTTAATTTCACAATTAAAACACCTTTTTTTTTACAAATCTTATTTTATTAATAAAAAATTCTCTATCAGTCATATATTTATGTATATTTACAGATATTCAATAATTAACCAAACCAAACTAATTCAAATAAAATGTGTAAATGTCCTTCATGCTCATCAGGTCTAAGCAGAAGATTAGTTAGAACATTCTTCTTAAAATTAATACCTAAAGCAAAATTATACAAATGCCATAAGTGTAAAACTAAATTTATAAACATTCCTTATCTTTTTACATCAATAAAGCTAAAGAGTGGTCATATACAAGAGTTTTGTAGTACCGAGTAAAACATCTTTTTAAACAATAACAATACTAGCAATCTCTTTCTATTAAAATAATTCATTTTCTACAAATACTAAAATTCGTTTTGGTATTTGTAGAAATAGTTTTTTTTAAAAAATTTATAAAGAACAAAACCTATACTCTTTATTTTTTTAAACAATGTTATTATAATTAATTTCTTCTCCAAAAAAACTACCATTAAAAGTTAATTGTTATATAATCCCTGTTGTTAAACAACTAATAAAATCAACTCTCAAACTTTTTTATATAGAAGAAAATAAGTGAGAAAAAAGCACTAACTATCTAATATATTTTTAGACAATTAAAGGCAATTCTGATGATATTTTTGTACTTTTGCTGACTTAATATTTCGAATATAATCTTAAAAATAAAAATATGAAAGTTACAGTAGTTGGAGCTGGTGCAGTAGGTGCAAGTTGTGCAGAATATATTGCCATTAAAGATTTTGCTTCTGAAGTAGTTATTTTAGACATTAAAGAGGGTTTTGCAGAAGGTAAAGCAATGGATTTAATGCAAACTGCTTCTTTAAATAGTTTTGATACCAAAATTACAGGTAGTACAAATGATTATGCTAAAACAGCAAATTCTGATGTTTGTGTAATTACATCTGGTATACCAAGAAAACCAGGTATGACTCGTGAAGAGTTAATTGGTATAAATGCAGGAATTGTAAAAACAGTTTCAGCTAATTTAATAGAGCAATCTCCAAACACAATTATCATCGTAGTTTCTAACCCAATGGATACTATGACTTATTTAGTTCATAAAACAACTGGATTGGCTAAAAACAAAATTATTGGAATGGGTGGAGCTTTAGATTCTGCACGTTTTAAATATCGTTTAGCTGAAGCTTTGGGTGCACCTATTTCTGATGTTGATGGAATGGTAATTGGAGGACATTCTGATAAAGGAATGGTTCCTTTAACAAGATTAGCTACTAGAAATTCAGTACCAGTTTCTGAATTTATTTCAGCAGAAAGATTAGAAAAGGTTGCTGCAGAAACTAAAGTTGGTGGTGCAACCTTAACTGGTTTATTAGGTACTTCTGCTTGGTACGCTCCTGGAGCTGCTGTAAGTGGAATGGTGCAAGCAATTGCTTGTGATACTAAAAAAATATTCCCTTGCTCTACTTTATTAGAAGGAGAATTTGGCTTGAGTGATTTATGTATTGGAGTTCCTGTTGTTTTAGGTAAAAACGGAATTGAAAGCATTGTAGAAATCAATTTAAATGACGCTGAAAAAGCTCATTTAGCAACCTCTGCAGAGGGTGTTAAAGCAACTAACGGTTTGTTAGAACTTTAGACTTTAGACTTTAGACTTTAGACTTTAGACAAAATTAAAAAATCCAACTCTTCTGAGTTGGATTTTTTCTTTTATAATAGATCAAGCTTAATTTGCAGACTTCTTGTAAAACATAAAAAATGTATGTTTGTAATTCAATTGCTAAAAAATGAAAAAACAACCTCATATCATCTTAAAAAATATTTTTGGTTATGATAATTTTCGTCCTTTACAAGAGCAAATTATCAACAGAACTATAGAAGGCAAAGATAGTTTTGTATTAATGCCAACTGGTGGAGGTAAATCTATGTGTTTTCAAATTCCTGCTCTTATTTTTGATGGAATTACAATAGTAGTTTCCCCTTTAATTTCGTTAATGAAAGATCAAGTACAGGCTTTAAAATCTAACGGAATAAAAGCAGATTTTTTTAACAGTTCTATTTCTACAAAAGAAGAAAACGAAGTAATTACCAAAGCAATAAATGGCGATTTACAACTGCTTTATTTATCACCAGAAAAATTAATATCAGTAAGCAATACTTGGTTAAAACAACTCAATATAAAATTAGTTGCTATTGATGAAGCTCATTGTGTAAGTATGTGGGGTCATGATTTTAGACCAGAATACACACAACTAAAAACATTTAGAAATTCTTTACCAAATGTGCCATTTATGGCATTAACTGCCACAGCAGATAAATCTGCCAGAAAAGATATTGAGACACAATTAGGTTTATCTAATTCAAAATTATTTATTTCTTCTTTTGATAGAAAAAACTTAAGCATAGAAGTTAGAGGCCAAGTTGCTAAAAAGAAAAAACTACAAGAAATTGTCAGTTTTATAAAACGAAGAAAAAACGAAAGTGGCATTATTTATTGTTTAAGCAGAAAAAATACAGAAGAAGTTGCTAGCTTTTTAAAAGCTGATGGACATTCTGTTGCTTTTTATCATGCAGGAATGACTTTTGATGAAAGAGAACAAACACAAACCGATTTTATAAATGATGATCTAAAAATTGTAGTAGCTACGATTGCATTTGGAATGGGCATTGACAAATCGAATGTGCGTTTTGTAATTCATTATAATTTACCAAAAAACTTAGAGGGGTATTACCAAGAAATAGGACGTGCAGGAAGAGATGGTTTGCCTTCAGAAACAGTACTCTATTATAATATGAGAGATTTTGTTTTGTATAGCCAATTTGCAGATGATGGTGCAAATACAGCAATGCAAAAAGAAAAACTGAACAGAATGTTACAGTTTGCAGAGGCAAAATCTTGCAGAAGAAAAATATTATTATCTTACTTTGGCGAGCATCTTACAGAAAACTGTGGTAATTGTGATGTTTGTGAAAACCCGCCTAAAGATTTTGATGGCACCATTTTATCTCAAAAAGCACTTTCTGGAATTGCTAGAATGAAAGAAAAAGACGGAATTACAATGCTGATTAACGTTTTAAGAGGCAGTAATAATGCAGACATTCACTCCAAACAATACTTTACTCTAAAAACTTATGGAATAGGAAAAGACGTATCATTTTTTGATTGGCGAGATTATGTAATACAAATGGCAAACCAAGGTTTGATTGAAATTATGTATGCAGAAAGCTCTGCTTTAAAAATAACGCCCATTGGTTGGCAAGTTTTAAAAGGCGAAAAAACGATACGCTTAACAACTCCTATTGCTGCTGCTGATAAAAAGAAAGCTCAAAAAACCTTAAAAATAGCCACAGAAGGTGAAGTAAATAAAGATTTATTTACAGAACTTAAAAAAATAAGATTGGCAATTGCTAAAGAAGAAAACATGCCTGCATACATTGTTTTTAGTGATAAGTCTTTAAAATTGATGGCAAGTGAATTGCCAACAACAGAAAACGAATTTTTAGCTATTTCTGGAGTTGGAATGAACAAAATGGAAAAATATGGCGAAGAATTTATGAGCGTAATTCGTCCGTTTAAAAATGTTGCAAAACCCAGAAAAACACCCACTACAATAAAAACGTATAACTTATACAAAGAAGGATTAAATCCGAAGGAAATCTCTGAAAATAGAGGCCTTTCTATAACCACCATTTTTTCTCACTTGTCTCAATTATATATGGAAGGTAAAAAAGTCGATTTAGAAAAATTAGTAGCCAAAGAAGTGGTTGATAAAGTTAGAGTTGTTTTTAATGAATTTGATAGAAAAATTGAATTGAAACCAATTTATGAAAAATTAAACGAACAAGTTTCTTACGGGGAAATTAGACTCAGTATTACATTGATTTTAAAAAATGAATAAAATTATATGAAATGTAATCACTAAATTTTAACATCAAAAAAATCGAATTAAATATTTAATAATTTTTACGCATTCTTTTTATATATTTGGCAAATGAAGTTAAAATGGTACATCAGTACTTTATTTTTAATAGGTATTCTGTTTGGAGCATTTCAAGATCAGGTTGTAGCACCTAATCAAGAAATTATTCTAAATTTTGTTGATGCTAAAATTAATAAAAAAGACATTGAAAACACCATTGCAGATGTAAAAGAAAAATTACTAAACGCTGGTGTTTCTAATATTCAAATCAAAAAAACTCAAAACAGTACTTTAAAAATTGCCTATTACAGTACTTTTGATGTTGAAAATATTAAAGAACTACTTACACAAAAAAGTAAATTAGCCTTAAATAAAAATTCTAGTAAAAAAGAAAAAAACAAGCTTAGTTCTAATTACAATTTTGACATTCACGAATTAACAAACAAAATTGATATTTCAAACTCAGACTACAAATATGTGTTTGAAATTAAATATAATTCAGACAGGTTTACAACAAATAATTACTCTGCATTTCTTAAAAAATTAGATTTTAACAAAGCAAACCAACTTTTTAAAACTTCTTTTAAAATACACAAAAACAGTCCTTTTACAAAGGATAGAACTTCCTACAAAGAACCTGAAGTTAGAGCAGGACCTCAAAATTATTATAGTTAAAATATATAGACATCTATTTTTCTATAATCAATTTAATTTCAAGAGTTTAAAACTCATCAGAACAAAAAAAACAATCAATAAAAAATAATTGTCAGATTTTACGAGAAACAATATATTTGCTCGTTTTAAAAAAAATGACAAAAAAAATATAAGATGCAAAACAAAGGACTTATTAAAGTATTCGCTATCCTTTTTGGATTAGTGAGTTTATATCAATTATCATTTACATTTTTAGCAACTAAAGTTGAAGATGATGCTGTAAATTATGCAGCAATTAAAGGTGTTGATTCAGATGCAAGACAAAGAGCTAATTTTGAAAGAAAGTATTTAGACAGTGTTGCTAACAAAAACATCATCGATTTAGGAGTAACAGAATACAGCTATAATGATGTTAAAGACAAAGAAATGAATCTTGGTCTTGATTTAAAAGGTGGTATTAATGCTATTTTACAAGTTTCTGTAAAAGAAGTATTAAAAAGTTTATCAAACGATTCTAAAAACGAAGTATTTAACCAAGCATTAGCTGCTGCAGATGAAGCTCAAAAAAGTGACAATGCAAATTACTTAGACTTATTCTTTGAAGAATTTGAAAAAATTGCTGGAGACACAAAATTAAGCGACCCTTCTATATTTGGTACAAAAGCTTTAAGTGAAAAAATTACTTTTAACGAGGCAAATTCAAGTGTTAAAGAAACTTTACAAGAAGAAATTAACAGTTCTATCGGTACTGCTTTTGAAGTATTAAGAAGTAGAATTGATAAATTTGGTGTTACACAACCTAACATTCAAAGAATTGGAAACTCTGGTAGAATTCAAATTGAATTACCAGGAGCTAAAGATATTGAGCGTGTTACTAGGTTAATTACTAGTAAAGCAGAATTACAATTTTGGGAAGTACATACAAATGCAGAAGTACAAAACTACTTTTTCTCTGCAAATGCTAAAGTTGCAGAATTATTGAAAGATACTTCTGTAATAGAAAAAGCTATAGATTCTACTAAAAAAGATGATATTGATGATTTATTAGGAGAAACAGTAGATTCTACAAGTGTAGCACAAAAAAATCTATTTTCTTATTTATTTCCAAATGTTGCTCAAAATCAACAACAAACAAGTTCTTTAGTAGGACAAGCTAGAGTTTTAGATACAGCTACTGTAAACGATTTATTAAACAGAAAAGAAGTAAAAGCATTATTACCTAACGAACTTAAATATGTAAAGTTTTTATGGGATTATAAAGCAAACGAAGGAACTGATGGTACAGAACTAATTGGTTTATATGCTATTAAAGGTAGTAGAAGTGGAAAAGCTACTATTGAAGGAGATGTTATTTTAGACGCTGCTCAAGTGTTTAGCCAAATGAATAAACCAGAAGTTAGCATGACAATGAATAGCTCTGGTACAAAACAATGGGCTAAAATGACTACCGATAATCAAGGAAAGTTTGTTGCTGTAGTTTTAGATAATTATGTATATACTGCTCCTTCTGTAAATACACCAATAACAGGTGGTAGAACTTCTATCTCTGGTGGAACCATGACTATTTCTGAAGCAGAAGATATTGCAACAGTATTAAAAGCGGGTAAATTACCTGCAGCTGCAAGAATAATTCAGGCAGAAGTTGTTGGACCATCTTTAGGACAAGAAGCAATTGACGCAAGTTTCCTTTCTTTTGGATTGGCAATTCTATTAGTTTTACTTTGGATGATTTTATATTATGGTAAAGCTGGTATTTATGCAGATGTTGCCTTAGTGGTAAACATCTTATTTATATTCGGAATTCTAGCCTCTTTTAACGCTGTGTTAACATTGCCTGGTATTGCAGGTATTATTTTAACTATTGGTATGTCTGTTGATGCAAACGTAATTATCTTCGAAAGAATTAAAGAAGGTTTAGGTTTAAAGAAAGGATTAAAGCAATCTGTTGAAGAAGGATTCTCTGTAAAAGGAGCATTATCTGCAATTATTGATGCAAATATTACAACACTTTTAACAGGTATTATTTTATATGTTTTTGGAACAGGACCAATTAAAGGTTTTGCATTAACATTAATGATTGGTATTGCTACTTCATTATTTACAGCAGTATTTATTACGCGTTTATTAATAGACAGCTCAGTAAACAAAGGTTCTAACTTAACATTTAATACTTCTATTTCTAAAGGATGGTTTCAAAATATCAATATAGCCTTCTTAAAGAAACGTAAAATTGCTTACGTAATTTCTGGTGCAATTATTATTGCAGGTATTATTTCAATTTTCTCTATCGGATTAAAACAAGGTGTAGATTTTAAAGGAGGTCGTTCTTATGTAGTTCGTTTTGACCAAGCAATGAGTGCTACAGATGTTGCAAGTACTTTAAAAGATGCTTTTGGTTCAGCTCCAGAAGTAAAAACCTATGGTTCTAATAATCAATTAAAAATTACAACGGTTTATAAAATTGATGAAGAAGGACAAGAAGTAGATGAACAAGTACAAAGTACCTTATTTAAAGGGTTAAAATCTTATTTAGGTACAACTTCTTACGAAAACTTTAAACCAGGTTTTGAAAAAGCAGGTGCAGGAGTAATGAGTTATATGAAAGTAGAACCTACAATTGCAGATGATATTAAAACATCAGCATTGTATGCCGTTTTTGGATCTTTATTAATTGTTTTCTTATACATATTATTACGTTTTAGAAAAGTTTCTTTCTCTATTGGTGCTGTAGTTGCAGTTTTCCATGACGTATTAATTGTATTAGGTATTTTCTCTATATTACAAAACATAATGCCTTTTGATATGGAAATAGGTCAATCTTTTATAGCAGCAATTCTAACTGTAGTTGGTTACTCATTAAATGATACCGTAGTAATTTTTGATAGAATTAGAGAGTTTGCTGGTTCACACCCAAATTGGAAATATAGCGAAGTTGTAGACAAGGCATTAAGCTCAACTTTAGGTAGAACTATTAATACCTCTTTAACTACCTTATTAGTTATGGTAATTATTTTCTTATTTGGAGGAGATTCAATTAAAGGATTTATGTTTGCATTAATTATTGGTGTAGCAGTAGGTACATATTCATCATTATTTGTGGCAACACCTGTAATGTTTGATACTTCTAAAAAAGAAGAAAAGAACAAATAAGTTTCTTTAAACATATATAAAAATCCGTTTTCTTATGTGATACTGAAATAAGTACAGCACAAGAAAACGGTTTTTTCATTAAACAAATAGCTATTATATTTGCATTTAAATGAGTATTATAAAACTTCAAGACCTCTATTTTAAACCTTACATCAATAAAGAGGAAATTGCTTTAATCGTAAAACATTTAGCAATACAAGTAAAAGCTGAACTTCCTAAAGATGAAATACCTATTTTTGTGGGTATTTTAAATGGATGTTTTTTATTCGCTGCAGATTTTATAAGAGAATTTAATGGGAATTGTGAGGTTTCCTTTGTAAAACTAGCTTCTTATAATGGCACATCATCCATAGAAAACGTAAAACAGTTAGTAGGTATTAATGAAGATTTAACAAATAGAACTATAATTATATTAGAAGATATTATTGATACAGGAAACACACTTCAAGAAATTTACAATATCTTTAGACACAAAAATTTAAAACAATTAAAAGTTGCAACGTTATTTTTTAAACCAGACGTATTTAGAAAAGAACTACCAATCAATTATATCGGCAAAAGTATTGAAGATAAATTTATTGTTGGTTATGGACTGGATTATAATGGTTTAGGTAGAAATTACCCAGCAATATATCAATTATCAACAAAACCAAACATGAAAAACATTGTATTATTTGGCCCTCCAGGAGCAGGAAAAGGAACACAAGCAGAATTTTTAAAAGACATGTACAATTTAGTACATATTTCTACTGGAGATGTATTTCGCTTCAATATTAAAAACCAAACAGAACTTGGTTTATTAGCTAAAAAGTATATGGATGAAGGAAATCTAGTTCCTGATCAAGTTACTATTAATATGCTAAAAGCAGAAGTTGAAAAAAATGCAGATGCCAATGGATTTATTTTTGATGGTTTTCCAAGAACTAAATCTCAAGCTGAAGCTTTAGATGCTTTTTTAGCTGAAAAAGGAGAACAAATTAATGGAATGATCGCTTTAGAAGTTGCTGAAGATGAATTAAAAATTCGTTTAGCTGAAAGAGCAAAAACAAGCGGTAGACCAGATGATGCAGACCCTGCAATTATTCAAAATAGAATTAACACTTATAATCTAGAAACTGCACCTGTAAAAGTTTTTTATGAAAAGCAAAACAAATATAGTGGTGTTAATGGTGTAGGTTCTATTAAAGATATTACACAAAGAATTGCCAAAGTATTTAATACACTTTAAAATTTGTAATTGTTTAAACAAACACGAGCTGTTACACATTCCAACAATTACACAATTACGCAACAAAAATGACTGAAGGTTTGAAATTAAAAGGAGAACAGCCATTGGCTATTAGGTATTTTAAAGCAAATCTCTAAATTAAAAAAACAATGACTGAGGGTAACTTCGTAGACTACATAAAAATATACGCATCTTCTGGTAAAGGAGGACAAGGTTCCATGCATTTGCATAGAGAGAAATTTATTACCAAAGGTGGACCTGATGGAGGTGATGGAGGTCGTGGAGGACATATTATTTTACGTGGTGATAAAAATATGTGGACCCTTTTTCACTTAAAATTTAAACGTCATTTTAGAGCAGAAAGTGGTGGTGGAGGAAGTGCAAGTAGATCTTCTGGTGCTGATGCTCAAGATATTTATATTGATGTACCTCTTGGAACTATTATTAAAGATGCAGATACTGATGAAGTAATTGTAGAAATTACAGAACACCAAAAAGAAGTAATTTTATTGAGAGGTGGAAAAGGTGGACTTGGAAACTGGAATTTTAAATCGTCTACAAACCAAACTCCAAGATATGCACAACCAGGAATGGATGGTGCTGATGGTTGGTTTAGAATGGAACTAAAATTATTAGCAGATGTTGGCTTGGTTGGTTTCCCTAATGCAGGAAAATCTACTTTATTATCAGTTTTAACAGCTGCAAAACCTAAAATTGCAGATTATGCTTTTACAACCTTAAAACCAAATTTAGGGATTGTTGAGCACAGAAATCATCAAACATTTGTAATTGCAGATATTCCTGGAATAATAGAAGGTGCTGCTGAAGGGAAAGGTTTAGGACATCGCTTTTTACGTCATATTGAACGTAATTCTGCTTTATTATTCTTAGTTCCTGCAGACTCTGATGATATTAACAAAGAATATGAAATTTTATTAAATGAATTGAAGAAACACAACCCAGAATTGTTAGATAAAGATCGATTATTGGCTATTTCTAAAACAGATATGTTAGATGATGAGTTACAAGCTGAAATTAAAGCAGAATTACCTAAAGGTATAGATGCAATATTTATATCTTCTGTTGCTCAAAAAGGCTTACAAGAATTAAAAGATAAACTTTGGGCAATGTTAAATTAAGCAACTCAGTTGCTTAATTTAGATTTCTCTTTGTAAAATATAACAAAAACAAGCTGAAATACTAATAAACCATCCCTTTTGTCATTTCGACCAAAGGGAGAAATCACATAAAGTTTATTCTTTTGGTTTCAAAATTATGAGGTTTCTACTCACTTAGAAATGATACAATACATATCTATTCTTACTTAAAAACTCTCAAACATATTCTGTTTAGGAGTTTTATGATTATAACTGAATTAAAATTGGCAATCTATATTTTGTAGTAACAGGAATGCCTCTTTTGTTAGCTGGAGTTATATTGGGCAAATTATCTACACTAGCTTTTAACAAACTTTCTAATTCTGGTAATTCGTTTTTTATTTTTTCTGATGATTGAATCGCTGCCAAACTAAATACTCCTTTAGCATTTATAATGACATCTACATAAACAATCTCGTTAATAGAATCTTTAATAGTTAACGTGTAATTTTGTAGCTCCTCTCCTATTTTTTGATGAATTGTTTTTCTAAAACAAGCTGATTTCTCTTCATTATCAATTATTGAATCACAAGTATCAAATGACGGAAAAGTATCTACAGAAGAAAAATCTACAAGGGTATCTAATGCTTTATTTGTTGATGCGTTTTTTGTATTAGAAAATTTATCACACGAAGTGAAAAAAAGGAATACTGTTAAAAAAGAAAAAAGACGCAAAAACATACTTTTATTTATATCGTAAAATTACTAAATTATAAGATTAATTCTTTTTATTTTTTCTCCTAGCTTTTTTCTGAGCTTTTGTTTCCTCAACAAACATTGTAAAAGGAATAGAATACTTTACCCCTACTTTTTCTCCTTTCACTTCACCAGGTATCATTTGTGGAATTAAATGCATTACTCTTTTTACCTCTTCTTTTATTTTTTTATGTGGTGCTCTAACCAGTATATTCTTAACAGTCCCTTTGTGCGTAATTTTAAAACCAATAAAGACTCTATATTCTCCACCAGCAAGTCCAAGTTGATTAGCCAAATCAATATTAAAATTTTCTGAAAACAATTTTTGAATACTTTCATTAAAACATTGTTTTAACTTTTTATTACTACCCTTACAACCAGGAAAAACAGGTGCTTTTTCAATAACTATAAAAGAAACCTCTTTTTCATTTTTTATATCTTGTGAAAATGCAGAACTGGTTAAGAAAACAATAATAATAAATGAATAGACATATTTCATAAAAATCTTTTTTTTCAAAAATACGTCCTTTATTTATTTTTTTTACGCTTTGCAACAAACATTTAAATATTTGGGCTTGTTTAAGTTAAAAACTGGCTCGATTATTGAAATATAGATATTATAATTATAAAATTACTATGGATATATTTTTATTACTATTAGGCTTCGTTTTTGTTTGCTTAGGAATTATTGGCTCTTTTTTACCTGTTTTACCAGGACCTTTAACTAGTTGGATTGGTTTACTTTTATTACATACTACTAAAATTGTTCCGATGGATTGGACTTTTCTTGGAATTACTTTGGGTGTAGCTATTCTTATTATGATACTCGATTATCTTATTCCTGCAATGGGGACAAAACGTTTTGGTGGTACAAAATATGGCGTTTATGGCACTACCATTGGTCTAATTGTTGGTTTGCTCTCTCCTATTCCCTTTGGTATGTTGCTTGGTGCTTTCTTTGGAGCATTTATTGGAGAGTTAATCTACGATGGAAAAGATACAAACCGAGCTTTAAAAGCTTCTTTTGGAGCATTTCTTGGTTTTTTAGCTTCTGCAACCATTAAGTTTTCTATTGCTACTGTTTATTTTGTGTTGTTTGTTATTCAGTTTTGGGAGTTTAAAGATGTGTTTTTATTATAATTGCCTTTTCTTTTCCATTGATGAATACTGAATCAAGTTCAGAACAGGCTTCTCCAAAAATCTAGACTGATTTTAGTTTTCAATAAACCTACAAACAAGTTTAGCCCAGATTGAACGGTCTGTTTGAGCTCTTTTTTATGCTTTTTCTGCATAAAAAAAGCGAGTAGTGAAAGCTGGAAATAGCTTCAAAAAAAACTTTTTATAAAATTTAGAGTATAAAAAAAGCGTCCCATTTAAGGGAAGCTTTCCATTGGCTAACAAAACCATGACGCTTTTTCGAAAACGCCAAAACAACACAACGATGCTACTCTAACAAAAAGTAGCATTCAAATATACGATGTTTTTAAAAATCGGCAAGTGAAGTTGTTATTTTAATTTTATTCCTAATTGTCTATTAATTCTAAGCATTGTATCTTTGCAGCCTTTAATATTTACCAGAAAACATAGATAAAAAATGCAATTATCAGAACAAGAAGTTGTACGTAGAGAAAAGCTTGTAAAATTACGTGCTTTAGGGATCAATCCTTATCCAGCAGATTTATTTCCTGTAGATTCTAATTCTAAAGAAATTAAAGAGGATTTTGAAGAAGGTAAAGAGGTTGTGATTGCAGGTCGTTTAATGGTTATTAATATTCAAGGAAAAGCTTCTTTTGGTCAATTACAAGATGGTGAAGGCAGAATTCAGTTGTATTTTAACAGAGATGAAATTTGCTTAGGAGAAGACAAATCTTTATACAATAACGTATTTAAAAAATTATTAGATTTAGGTGATTTTATAGGGATTACTGGTACACTTTTTACAACTAAAGTTGGTGAAAAAACAGTGATGGTAAAAGATTTTAAGATGCTTTCTAAATCTTTAAAACCTTTACCAATTCCTAAAGTAAAAGATGGGGTTACTTATGATGCTTTTACAGACCCAGAATTACGTTACAGACAACGTTATGCAGATTTAGTAGTAAACCCACATGTAAAAGAAGTGTTTGTAAAAAGAACCAAATTGTTTAATGCAATGCGTTCTTTTTTCAACGAATCTGGTTATTTTGAGGTTGAAACTCCGGTTTTACAACCAATTCCTGGAGGTGCAGCAGCAAGACCTTTTATAACACATCACAATTCTTTAGACATTCCATTATATATGAGAATTGCCAATGAATTATACTTAAAAAGGCTAATTGTTGGTGGTTTTGATGGTGTGTATGAGTTTTCTAAAAACTTTAGAAATGAAGGAATGGATAGAACGCATAATCCTGAATTTACAGCCATGGAAATTTATGTTTCTTACAAAGATTACAATTGGATGATGGATTTTGCAGAGCAACTTTTAGAACATTGTGCCATTGCTGTAAATGGAACATCTGAAGCTGTTTTTGGCGAACATAAAATAGATTTTAAAGCTCCTTATGCAAGAGTTACAATGGCAGATTCTATTAAACATTTTACTGGTTTTGATATTACTGGTAAAACGGAAGATGAAATTAGAGAGGCTGCAAAATCTATGGATATTTCTGTGGATGAAACCATGGGAAAAGGAAAGTTAATTGATGAAATTTTTGGCGAAAAATGTGAAGGAAATTATATTCAGCCAACTTTTATTACAGATTATCCTAAAGAAATGAGTCCGCTTTGTAAAGAACATAGAGACAACCCAGAGTTAACAGAACGATTTGAATTAATGGTTTGTGGTAAAGAAATTGCCAATGCATATTCTGAGTTAAATGACCCAATTGACCAACGTGAACGTTTTGAACATCAACTAAAATTAGCTCAAAAAGGAGATGATGAAGCGACTGAATTTATTGATGAAGATTTTTTACGTGCTTTAGAGTATGGGATGCCTCCAACCTCTGGAATGGGAATTGGAATGGATAGATTGATTATGTTTTTAACCAACAATCAATCCATACAAGAAGTTTTATTTTTCCCTCAAATGAGACCAGAGAAAAAAGCACCTTCTATTGAATTAAATGATGAAGAAAAAGCTGTTTTGGCAATAATTACCAAAGCAGAAAAAATAGATTTGAACGATTTAAAAACACAATCTGGTTTGTCTAACAAAAAATGGGACAAAACCATTAAAGGATTAACAAAAAAAGAAGTTGCCAAAGTTTCTAAAACAGAGGAAGGATTGTTTGTAGAGACTTTGTAAAAAATAGCTGATTCTGAATTTAATTCAAGATCTTATCATATTAAAAGGAATTACATCGCTGTAATTCCTTTTTTTTGTTCCAATTAGTTTAAACTTTAAAAAAATATAAAAAAAAAGTTAACAACAAAGACAAAAGTCGTATATTTGAAGTCAAATGTACTTATCCATGACTTATAAAGAAAACAACACAGATAATTTTGTAAATGAAGCATTTAGTGGTTACATAACTAATGCTCCCTTTAATTTAAATTCAGAAAAAATAAGTTTCTCAAGTTTTTTTGAAAACAAAATGCTAATTATTCAAGTTATTAAAAGAGGTTTGCCTTATAAATTGTTTAATATTATTAAAAATATGATTCCTTTTACAGAAGAAGATTGGGCAAACTATTTAAATATTTCTACAAAATCTTTACAAAGATATAGCAACGATAAAAACTTTATTTTTAAGCCAATTCACACAGAAAAAATAATTGAAATTGCAGAAGTTAATAATTTAGGAAAACAAGTTTTTGATACCAAAGAGCAATTTTATTTATGGTTAAAAACACCTTCTTATGCATTAAACAACTTAAAACCCGCAGAACTTTTAAAAGATTCTTATGGTAAAGAGCTCGTTTTAGAAGAGCTTAACAGAATAGAACATGGTGTTTTTGCCTAATGAAAATCTATAGACTTTCTAAACAAAAATACGCCAACTCATTTAACGGAAAAGGTGCTGCAAAATCTAATAATAGATGGAACTCTAAAGGAACAGAAGTTATTTACACAGCAGAAAGTAGAGCTTTGGCAATGGCAGAAGTTGCAGTACATTTAACTATTGCTACCTTACCAAAAGATTACGTAATGATTACTATTGATGTACCAAGCAGTGTTTCTATCCAAAAATTAAAGGTAAAAAAACTATCTAAAAACTGGAGCAACAATCCTTCTGTTTCTGAAACAAAAAAAATTGGAGACAACTTTATAAATGCTATGGAATCTTGTATTTTAAAAGTACCTTCTGCAGTTGTACAAGGAGACTTTAATTACCTTATAAATCCTTATCATAAAGACTTTAAAAAAATTAAAATTATTGAAATAACTCATTTTCCTTTTGATAAAAGAATGATATTTCAGTAACAATAAATTAGCAATGAAAAATTATCAAGAATTAATTGAAGACATTTACTTAGATCTAAAAAAAGTAGATGATATTGGTAAAGTAGCGAATTACATTCCTGAATTGGCATTAGTAGACCCAAACAACTTTGGAGCAAGTATTACAACAATTAACAATGAAAATTTTGGTGTGGGAGATTTTAGTAAAAAATTCTCTATACAAAGTGTTACAAAAATCCTTTCATTAACTTTAGCTTACAAACTAGAAGGAGAAAAACTTTGGGAAAGAGTTGATGTTGAACCTTCTGGAAAACCGTTTAATTCATTATTACAACTAGAAGCAGATTTTGGTAAACCTAGAAATCCTTTTATAAATGCTGGCGCAATCGTAGTTTGTGATGTTTTATTTAGCCACCTTAAAAATCCAAAAAAAGATTTTTTAAACTTTTGTAAAGAAATTTCTAATAACGATACTTTAAACTATAATAAGAAAATCGCTGATTCAGAAAAAAGTGCTGGTTTTAGAAATATAGCATTGTGTAACTTTATAAAATCTTTTGGAAACATTAAAAATAGTGTTGGTGAAGTATTGGATTTCTACTTTCATATCTGTTCTTTAGAAATGACTTGTAAAGAACTTTCTGAAATATTTTTATACCTAACAGAAGATCATTTTATAACTAAAAAAGGCAATACTGTTATAACAGAAAGCCAAACTAAAAGAATCAATGCAATTATGCTTACTTGTGGTTTTTATGATGAATCTGGGGAGTTTGCTTTTCGAGTTGGTTTACCTGGCAAAAGTGGTGTTGGAGGAGGGATTATAGCAATTCATCCTAATAAATATTGTATCGCAGTTTGGAGTCCTAAATTAAATAAAAAAGGAA
Organism: uncultured Polaribacter sp.; assembly: GCF_947497695.1. Classification (GTDB taxonomy): domain Bacteria; phylum Bacteroidota; class Bacteroidia; order Flavobacteriales; family Flavobacteriaceae; genus Polaribacter. Next base: position 184,012 of record NZ_CANMHM010000002.1, read on the forward strand.
ATTCATACAAAGGGATGTTATTTTTAGAGAGATTTACATCTAAAACAACCTCTTCAATTTTCTAAAATTGTTTAAATTTTAAAAACAATTTAGCATTTTATTCATTCAATAATAATGAAACAAAATAGTGTAGATTCTTTTTCATTTGATGAATACCCTACAACAGATGAAAATTTGTGGTTATCCTATTCTAAAAAAGAAACTACTTTTAAAATTTGGTCTCCTAGAGCAAATGCTGTAAAACTAAACTTTTACAAAACAGGAAATAATACTGATATTTACAAGAAAACGACTCTAAATCATCAAAAAAACGGATTATGGACTAAAACTATTAAAGGAGATTTAAAAGGAATTTATTATACCTATCAAATATCTATTGATAATTATTGGTTAGCAGAAACTCCTGGGGTTTATGCAAAAGCAGTTGGTGTAAATGGCAACAGAGCAATGGTTTTAAATTTTGATGAAACCAATCCTGAAAATTGGAGTAATGATAATTTTATAACTTTAAAATCGCCAAATGATGCTATAATTTACGAATTGCACATTCGTGATTTTACTTTTCAAAAAGAAGCAAATTCTAAATTTGCTGGCAAATATCTGGGTTTGGTTGAAAAAGATACAAAAAGCAATCTAAATATTAATACTGCAATAAATCACATCAAAGAATTAGATATTACACACGTACATTTATTACCCTGTTTTGATTATTATTCTATTGATGAAAGCAATTTAGAAAAACCACAATATAATTGGGGATATGACCCACAAAACTACAATGTGCCAGAAGGTTCTTATGCTACAAATCCATTTGATGCTGCAATAAGAATTAAAGAGTTTAAAATGATGATTAAAGCATTTCACGATGCAAATATTGGTATTGTTTTAGATGTAGCTTACAATCACACTGGTAAAACTGAAAGCTCAAATTTTAATTTAGAAAACCCTAATTATTATTATCGTTTTGATGATAAAGGTAATTTTTCTGATGCTTCTGATTGTGGCAACGAAATAGCATCAGAAAGAAAAATGACACGTAAATTTATCGTTGAGTCTGTAAAATATTGGACTCAAGAATATCATATAGATGGTTTTCGTTTCGATTTAATGGGGATTCATGATATAGAAACCATGAATTTAATTGCTTCTGAAGTCAAAAAAATAAATAAAAACACACTCATTTATGGCGAAGGTTGGACAGCAAATAAATCTGTATTTCCAGAAAAAAAACGTGCATTAAAAAAATACACCACCAAAATGCCACAAATTGGTGTATTTTGTGATGAATTAAGAGACGGAATTAAAGGGAGTGTTTTTGATGCTAAAAATACTGGTTTTGTAAATGGAGCAAAAAATAGTGAGGAATCTGTAAAATTTGGAATTGTAGGTGCTATCAATCATCCTCAAATTGATTATCAAAAAGTAAATTACTCTAAAAAACCCTGGGCAAAAAAACCTTGGCAAGCAATTAATTATGTTTCTTGTCATGATAATCATACGTTATTTGATAAACTAAAAATATCAACACCCGATGCTTCTTTTAATGAAATCAAAGCAATGCACAAATTGGCAACTGCTATTGTTTTAACTTCACAAGGAACCCCTTTTTTACATGCTGGCTCAGAAATAATGCGAACCAAAAGAGGAGACGATAATTCTTACAAATCTTCAGATAAAATCAATCAAATAGATTGGAAGTTAAAAGTTGAAAATGCTGATATTTTTAGATACTATCAGAATTTAATAAAACTAAGAAAAAAGCATCCCGCATTTAGAATGCAAACTGCAATAGATGTTCAGAAAAACTTAGTCTTTGAAAAAACAGAAAATGAATTCATTTCTTATCAACTTAAAAATAATGCAAATAATGATTCCTGGAAAAATGTTTTAGTGGTTTATAATGCAAAAAATAAAACTGTAAATTACAAATTAGATAGAACATGGCAAATTGCAGTTTTTAATACTATTTTTGATTTTGATGGAAAAATAAGTATTTCTAATGCTATAAATATACCTTCAGTTTCGATGGTAATTTTATTTGAAGTATAATTTAGAGAAACATTAAACTGAAAATTTTCTAAAAGTTCACTGCTATTTTTTTGAACATTACAATCAACTAAAAATTATGGTATTATAAAAAAAGAGGCTTTTAAAAAAGCCTCTTATCATAATTAAAAATATGTTGTTTATAAATCAAAACGATCTAAATTCATTACTTTAGTCCAAGCTTTTACAAAATCGTTTACAAAAGTTTGCTCACCATCATTTGCAGCGTAAACTTCACTAACAGCTCTCAATTCTGTATTAGAAGCAAATATTAAATCTGCTCTAGAACCTACAAACTCTATTTTACCTGTTTTTCTGTTTTTTCCTTCAAAAATTTTATCTTCAGAAGATGTGGCTTTCCAAGTATACGTAAAGTCTAAAATATTGGTAAAGAAATCATTTGTTAAATGCCCAACATTATTTGTAAAAACACCATGTTTAGATTGATCATAATTAGCACCAAGAACTCTCATTCCACCAATTAAAGCAGTCATTTCTGGAATAGAAAGTGTTAGTAAATTTGCTTTATCAATTAATAAATCTTCCGCTGAAAGTTTTAAATCAGACTTTATAAAATTTCTAAATCCATCTGAAATTGGCTCTAAATAGCCAAAAGATTCTAAATCTGTATTTTCCTGCAAAGCATCTCCTCTTCCTTGAGAAAAAGGAACAGAAATGGTATAACCAGCGTTTTTAGCAGCTTGCTCAACAGCAGCAGAACCACCTAAAACAATTAAATCTGCAATAGAAACATCTCCACTAAAAGAAGCTTTAATTTCTTCGTATTTTGCTAATACTTTATTTAACTCATAAGGGTTATTTACTGCCCAACTTTTCTGAGGTTCTAAACGAATTCTACCTCCATTTGCGCCCCCTCTTTTGTCTGACCCTCTATAAGTAGATGCAGATGCCCAAGCAGTGGTAACTAATTGAGAAATTGATAACCCAGAATTTAAGATTTTATTTTTTAATGTAGAAATCTCAGCATCATTTAAAGAATAATTTACAGCAGGAATTGGATCTTGCCAAAGTAATTGTTCTTTAGGTACTTCTGGCCCTAAATATCTATTAACAGGTCCCATATCTCTATGAGTTAATTTGAACCATGCTTTAGCAAAAGCATCTTCAAAAGCCTTTTGATCTTTATGAAAACGTTTTGAAATTTCTAAATAAACAGGATCTACTTTTAAGGCCATATCTGCAGTAGACATCATAATGTCTTGAGTACCATTTGCATCACCAGCTTTTGGAGCTTTTCTAGCATTAGAAGCTTCAGTTGGTTTCCATTGGTGTGCACCTGCAGGACTTTTTGTTAACTCCCAATCGTAATTTAATAATACATCAAAATACTCATCATCCCATTTAGTTGGGCTTGGTGTCCAAGCACCTTCTAAACCACTCGTAATTGTATCATCTAAAACCCCAGTTTTAAAAGAATTTTTCCAACCAGTACTCATTTCTTCAATAGGAGCACCATGAGGTTCTTTGCCTACATACTTATCTGGATCTGCTGCACCGTGAGCTTTTCCAAAAGTATGTCCTCCAGCAACTAAAGCAACCGTTTCTTCATCGTTCATTGCCATTCTACCAAATGTAATTCTAATATCGTGAGCAGATTTAAGGGGATCAGGCTCTCCATTTGGACCTTCTGGGTTTACATAAATTAGTCCCATGTGAACAGCACCTAAGTGTCCTTCTAAATCACCATTATCAGTTTCATATCTCTTTTCGTTATCTAACCAACCTGTTTCACTACCCCAGTAAATATCTTGTTCTGGTTCCCAGATATCTTCTCTTCCTGCTGCAAAGCCAAAAGTTTTAAAACCCATAGACTCAAGAGCACAATTACCTGCTAAAATCATTAAATCTGCCCAAGAAATTTTATTTCCATATTTCTTTTTCACTGGCCAAAGTAACAAACGAGCTTTGTCTAAATTGCCATTATCTGGCCAACTATTTAAAGGTGCAAAACGTTGTGAACCACTTGCAGAACCTCCACGACCATCACCAACTCTATAAGTACCAGCACTATGCCAAGCCATACGAATCATAAAAGGGCCATAATGCCCATAATCTGCAGGCCACCAGTCTTGAGAGTCTGTCATTAAATTAATAACATCTTCTTTCAACTCTTTATAATTTAAGGAGCTAAAAGCTTCTGCATAGTTAAAATCTTTTCCCAAAGGATTAGATTTTATACCATTTTGTCTTAAAACATTTAACTTTAGTTCATTTGGCCACCAATCTCTATTACTTGTTCCTCTACCAGCAGTCTGTTTTTGAGTTCCTCCCATAAAAGGGCATTTATTTATATCTGACATATTTATGAATATTGTTTTAGGTTATTTCCCAAAGTTAAACAATTATTTTAATAACTAATTATTTTATAATTGGTAGTCTCTAATTAAATATAGATAAAAACTATTTTAAAGAAATAAGTATAGTTATTTCAAATAATAAAGACTGTTATTTATGAATATAAAGAGTAATTTATATTATTTTTGAAAAAACTAACAACGATATTTTAATGGTTAGTTTAAAACATTTATTTAATGAATGATTTTATAAAGAGTCACCCTCAAGTACAAAGTTTCAAAAATTTTGAAGAACTAATTTCCACACCTTTTAGAGGAGATGTTAATGCAATGTGTTTTCAACGCAAATTAATTGGTGATTTTTCTGAAATTATAAAAAAAATAGTTGTTGATGAAAATATAAAAGTAGTACTTCCAGAAGAACTTCTTAAACTTCAACTAAGTAAAGAGGGTATATTAGCCCGTAAAATTCTTTTAAATGATTTAAAAGTTTTAAAAAAACATGGAGCATTGCCAACATTAAATATTATTAAATGTTATGAAAAAGATGATGTATTTCCGTTTTTACCCACAGATGTTTATTCATTTCATGTAGATAGATCTCCAATACCAACTGCTACTTTTTTATGCACGTATTATGGAGCATCGAGTGATATTTTGCCAAACGACCAAGCCACACAAAAAATATTAATACCTGAAATAAGAGCAGAACTAAAAAAACTATATGGTCCTAAAGAAGGTTTTGAAGAGTTTTTAAGTGACTATTTTTTTGATTTACATTATCAACCAAAACCACAAGCTAAACCCATTAGCTTGGGTATTGGCAACTTATGGAAATTAGCTGTTGATCATCCTGAAAGTAAAGTTTTACCTTGTTTGCATAGAGCACCAAAAGAAAAGAAGGGCGAATACAGATTATTATTGATCTGTTAACTTAATAACTATCCTTTAAACTTCATCCCTAAATGAACTACTTTCTTAGTTTCGTAAAAATCTTCTTCAAAATAATCTGGCAAATCATAAATAGTAGCAGAAGTATATAATTTTAACTCTTCTTTTAAATCACCACCTTTAAGATAAAGAATTCCGTTTTTTAAATCATGGTTTTGTTTTTTTGCAATCCTACCTTTAGTCCAGCCTACAAAAGTTTCCATTTGTGCAACAGCTCTACTTACAATAAAATCATAAGTGTCTTTTACCTCTTCTACTCTACCATTGGTTGTTTTTACGTTTTCTAAGCCTAAACCTTGTACAACTTCATTAACAACCTTTATCTTTTTTCCTATTGAGTCTACTAAATGAAATTGTGTTTCTGGAAATAAAATTGCTAGAGGAATTCCTGGAAAACCTCCTCCTGTACCAACATCCATTACTTTAGACCCTGACTTAAATTGTATTACTTTTGCAATTGCTAAAGAATGTAAAACATGACGTAAGTACAATTCATCTATGTCTTTTCTAGAAACAACGTTAATTTTTAAATTCCAATCCTCATAAAGTTCTTGTAATTTAGAAAATTGTGCTATTTGTGTTACTGATAAATCTTTAAAATACTTGTGTATAATGTCCATAGATAAAATATATTTTGCAAAAATAGTTATTGTTAATTAACAATTAGCAACAAAAAGTTACGTTTATCTATAAAAAGCAAACTCAAATAGATTATTTTTGTAAAATAAAAGAAACAGACTGAATGAAAACGATCAACTTTTCTAGAATAGATAAAGCAAAATTTTTTAGAACTTTAAATAAAAGAGTAAACACCTATTTTAAAGAAAATAACATAAAAAGAACAGGAAACTGGAAATTGTATACCAAAGCAATTATTATGTTTTCTTTATTTTTAATTCCGTTTATTTTAATATTGACTGTAACAATGCCTCAATGGGTAATGATTTTGTTAATGGTTGTTACAGGAATAGGAATGGCAGGAGTTGGCATGAATGTAATGCATGATGCAAACCACGATTCTTTTTCTAAAAGAAAATGGGTAAACAAACTCATGGGAAGCAGTATTTATATTTTAGCAGGTAATGTATATAACTGGAAAGTACAGCACAATGTTTTACACCATACATTTACCAATGTGGAAGGACATGATGAAGATATTGATGCAGGAAGAATTATTCGTTTCTCACAACATTCTAACTGGCTACCAATTCACAAAATCCAAAAATATTATTCTATCTTTTTATATGGATTATTAACGATTAACTGGGCAATTACTACAGATGTTAAACAAATGCATCGTTATTTAAAACGCAAATTATCTTATGGTGATTTTCCAAACCCAACAACAGAATGGACCAAGTTAGTCATTTCTAAAATTGCTTATTATGCCCTTTGGATTGCCTTGCCTTTATTAGTTTTAGACGTTGCTTGGTGGAAGGTAATTCTTGGTTTTTTTGTAATGCATTATACTGCTGGTATGATTTTAAGTTTGGTTTTTCAATTAGCACATATTGTACCAAACACAAAAATGCCACTACCAGATAAAGATGGTAATTTAGAGCATACTTGGGCAGTACACCAATTATATACAACTTCTAATTTTGCACCTACTAACTGGTTGGTAAATTTTTATACAGGTGGTTTAAACCATCAAGTAGAACATCATATTTTTCCACATATTTCTCATGTTCATTATAATAAATTAGCTAAAATTGTAAAAGCAACTGCCAAAGAATTTAACTTGCCTTATAATGAATACGAAACAATGCGTACTGCAATTGTAGAACATTTTAGACATTTAGGTGTTTTAGGTAAAAACCCAGAAATAGCATAAATAAATACACAACAATAATTAATATTAAAATGAAAAATCCATTATCGGACAGAATTACAAGTTTACCAGCTTCTGCAACATTAGCAATGGCTGCAAAAGCAAGAGAACTAAAATTAGCAGGTAAAGATATTATTGGTTTAAGTTTAGGAGAACCAGACTTTAATACTCCAGATTTTATTAAACAAGCTGCTATAGATGCTGTTAACCAAGATTACAATGCATATACACCAGTAGATGGTTATTTAGAATTAAAAGAGGCTATTTGCACCAAATTTAAAAGAGACAATAACATAACCTATACACCAAACCAGGTTGTAGTTTCTACAGGTGCAAAACAATCTATTGCCAATATAATGCAAGTACTACTAAATCCTGGAGATGAAGTATTATTGCCTTGTCCTTATTGGGTTAGTTATTCTGCAATTGCAACTTTATGTGAAGCAAAATCTGTAGAAATTAGATCTTCAATAGAAGCTAATTTTAAAATTACACCTGCTCAATTAGAAGCAGCGATTACACCAAAAACTAAATTAATTTTATTCAACTCACCAAATAACCCAAGTGGTGTTATGTATAGTGAGCAAGAATATAGAGCTTTGGCAGCTGTTTTAGAAAAACATCCAAACATTTTTATTATGTCTGATGAAATCTATGAACACATCAATTACGATGCAAAACCATTTAGTTTTGCTGCTATTGAAAGTATGTATGATAGAACTATAACTGTAAATGGTTTGGCAAAAGCTTTTGCTATGACTGGTTGGAGAATTGGATATATTGGAGCAGCAGAATGGATTGCAAAAGCATGTACAAAACTACAAGGTCAAATTACTTCTGGTACAAACTGTATTGCACAAAGAGCAGCAATTACTGCAGTTTTAGCACCTGTTACCAAAATACAATATATGGTAGACGAGTTTAAAACTCGTAGAGGAATTATTATAGATCTTTTAAGAGAAATAGATGGCTTTAATGTAAATGTACCTGAAGGTGCTTTTTATGTTTTTCCTGATGTTTCTGCATTTTTTGGTAAAACCATACATGGTATTAAAATAGAAAACGCAAGTGATTTTGCTTTATTTATTTTAGAAAAAGCAAATGTAGCTACTGTTACTGGAGATGCTTTTGGAGCCCCAGATTGTATTAGAATTTCTTATGCAGCCTCTGAATTACAAATTAGAGAAGCAATCAAAAGAATTAAAGAAGCTTTAAGCTAAACTTTAAAAAGTATATATTTTTAAAATCCATCTTTTTTAGATGGATTTTTTTTGTTTGGGCGTGTTTTTGAAAAAACAAAAACCGCGCTTTCAACTATATCTTTTTTAGTCTTAATTTAGTTACTCTTACATACTTATATTTTAAATTATTTAATATTTAACAAAGCAACTAAAACTTTAAAACCTAAAAAAAGGATGCCGTTTCTATCGCTCACGCAAACTAACTTTATAACCTATAGCTCTATAAAAAATAATACCCCATAAATGTATTTTTATGAGGTATTATGATAAAAATAAAAAACTAAATTAATTAACAATCATTTTTAGGGTTTTATAATTTCTAAAATCATTTCTAATTTTTACAAAATAAATACCTGATTTTAAACCTTCTCTTTGAATAGAAATTCTGTTATTTCCTATCACCGTATTTTCTACTGTTTTTCTTACCAAAGAACCTGTTAAGTTGTATACTTCTATTTTGGTACTTGTATTTGTTTCTGCATAAAAACTTAACTCAGAGTTATCAACCAAAGGATTTGGCATTAATAAAACCTCATTTTCTGCAACAATCTCCGTTTCAACACCTAAAACTTGTTGAGTAAACACAATATTTTTTAGATTCATTTCTTTTTCAACAACAGTAGTTCCATCAGAAGCCATTGTAAAAACAATATTTACAGCATCGCTCAAATCTATTTCATTACCAGTTTTAGAAACAAAATGAGATAAGGGAATTGCATAATGACTTTTTGTTTCATTTAACTTTATAGTGGTTCTAAATTGGTTGCTCCAATTTTCAATACCTTCTTTTACAATTGTTATTTCAAGATCTCCTGTTCCATTTGCATCAAGTTCAAAAGCACCAAATTCAGATAAATCTACAGATGTAAACCTTGGTGTAAATGATCTAAAAGCAGATACATACTCACTTGTAGTAGATTTTAAATAAATATTTCTTTCTACTCTATAGCCACTTCCTGTATATATGTTATTATTCTGAGATATTTCAAACTCAGTAACGGTGGTTCCAGTAGCAGAATCATCATGACCCCAAACTCCATCAGACATAAATAAATCATCTGGTGTTAAATTGTATTCGTTTTCAATTCTAAAACCAATATCAAAAATATTACCCGTTTCTATTACTAAAGTCTCAAGGTAAGTCCCTTTTAATGCAATTGTTTCATTAAAATACTCTGTATTAGAACTCTCTGTTCTTTTAAATCCAGCATCAATTACAACACTATTACTTCTTCTTACATTAACTAACTCTAACTCTAAGGCTCCATTAACATATTTCCCTTTTTTAACAAATACAGGTGGTGGTGTAGAAGTAGCATAATCTGCTATAGGTCTTTGAATTTCAAATAAAGTTAACGCTTCTTGCCCTAGTTTTAATAGATCATCTACAGTGTTTGCCCATATTTGAAAGTTGTAATAAGTTGCACCTGCCTCATATTTATCAATATTCCAATGACTGTCTATTTCAAAATTTACACCATCATTTATCAATCTTCCAGAAAAACTTAAAACAAATTCTTTAGAACCATTACTGTTTTTTATGATTGACTTAATAAATTTTACACCTTCTTCACTTTCTTCTCCTTCTTCAACATCCTCTTGAAACAATTCTATAGTAGATACAGATAATAATTCTGCACCTAATAATCGATCACAGATAAATTTAGTATGCTCATAAACTCCGTTTTCTGTTTTTGTTGCCAAAACTACTGCAACTGTTTCCCCATCTTTAATATAATCTACAGAGTAAAGATCAGTAGCATTTGTTATAGCTATTAAATCTGATGGAGAAGATTCTACTGTTGTAGTACCTGGAATTACATCTAAAGGAATTAAATCTTTTAATCCAAATGTAGATGATGAAGTATTAGACCTTCTGTAAGTTTTTGTTTTTTTGACACTTTTAGCTTTTAATTTATTAAACTTATAGTTTCTTTTTTTTCTTAAGTAATTTCTTTTATTGATTTGCTGAGAAAGACGATCATTACTCTCTAAACCCCCATCGTTTCCACTTGATACTTCAGGTGAAATAACAGGGCAAGCTGATATACCAGAACAAGCTGGGTCATCACAATCTACCAATCCATCTCCATCATCATCAATGCCATTAGCACAATCTTCTTGAGGTACTGGAGCTGTAGGACATCTAGCTCCATCATTAGAACTACTAGATGGACCATAAGCAAAAAGGTTTGAGTTCATTTGATTACCCAATTCTAAATCTTGTACATTTTGAATAACATATACTGTTCCTGTTTGGTTTGCAGAGACATAAAAACGACCAGAAACATCAAAATAAACTGCTCCATAAGTATAATTTAAACCTGATAAGATTGGCACTTCACCTAAATCAATTACCTTACTTGTTGTTGCATTAATTCTATATAAATGATTTGTATTTTTTTCTACTGCATATAAATGACCATCTACTGCATTGAATGCCCAATCATGAATAGAAATACTTTTTGAAAGCACCTCTTTATTTATAAACTTTGCGTAATTTTCAGATTCCGGATTTAAATCTATTTTATAATAATCTGTTCCTCCTCCTTTTAAATAATAAATTCCATTGTTACTAACATCACCTACATATCTATTAGAACTTGGCAACTCATCAATATAAAAACTTTTTACATTAAAATTTTTACCTATTCTAACAATAGTTTTAGCGGGGCTAGTTACAGAGCCCCAAATATATCCATCTGCAGGATTATAACCTACAGCATTAACGCTACCTGATGTTACATCTTCTTTTACCAAATAAGAACTTCCTGATGCTAGGTCTAATGCATAAATATCATTTCTTTGAAATAAATATGCATTATAGTCACAATTAAATGGTTCGTTTTGTGCAGATGATAAAACCACAAAAAATATACTGAAAATAAATAAAACTCTTGTTTTTAAAAATTGTAAATGTACTGTCATTGTTTCTACTTTTTTTTTACAAAAGTATACTTGTTTTAATGTAAAAAACTGCAATAACAGTTCATCAACCAAAAAGTATAGACCAATTGTAAGCTTTAAAATGTTTAATCAAAAAAAATAAAAAAAAACCACATCAAATACTTGATGTGGTTTTAACTTTTAAAAATTATTTATGTAGTAACTAATCTACATTATCATGTAAAAAAGAATTATTAGATTTTAGGTTGATTTCTTCAGCATCTTTTTTAATAGATGTTTTAGCGTTACTAATTGGAGCATTTGTATCTATATTTACACCCAACCTTTTGTATGCTGGTTGACGTTCAATTTCATCTATATTTTGACTCATTTGATCGTTAAACCTATAGTTAAAACCCTTCATCTTTCTACGTCTCTCTTCTGCTCTTTTTTGAAGTTCGCTAATGGTTAAGTCTAAAGGAGATATTTCTTCACTTATTGTTTCTATTTTATCAACATCTACTTGAGTATTTGCTGTTTTTAATTCAAAATTAATTTCTTCTTCAACCACACTTTTATGAACACTAGAAGAACTTTTACCAATTGTAGGTTTTGCATCAAACTCTTCTAAAACATAACGTTTTTCAACTTCCTTCTTTTTAAAAACAACCTCTTCTGCTTCAAAAACCTCAATTTCATTTACTTTAGATTCCTTTTCTAAATCAAAATGAATTTCTTTATTATCTTTTACTTCTTCCTTTGTAGTTAAAGGCAAATCAAACAATAAATTTTCTTGAACTTCTGCTTTAGGTTCTACTATTTTTTCTTCTTCAGTAGCTGTAATATCTGTAATTACAAAATCTTCTTCTGTAATAGTTTCAACTTCTTCAAAAACAACAGGTATATTAGCTATTTTGTTGGTGGTTTTTACCAAATTAGCTTTTTGTGGTGTTTCTTCAACATCATCCTCTAAAGTATGAACAATTTTCTGTGTTACTTCTTTTGTTAAAGGCTCATTTAAAGTTGGTGATTTTGTAATTTTCTTCTCACCAAAATCATAAGTGGCTTTTTGATTTTCTTCTAAGGTATGAACAATTTTCTTTACTTCTGTATTGGTAATTTCACTCTGTTGGTCTGCTGCAAAACCTGTAGCAACAATAGTTACAGCAATAGCATCTCCTAACTTTTCATCTTCTCCAACACCCATAATAATATTGGCATCATAACCTGCTTCATCTTGTATAAAATCATTAATTTCACCTATCTCATCTAAAGTAACTTCATTACTACCAGATACAATTAACAGCAAAACATTTTTTGCTCCCGTAATTTTATTATCATTAAGTAACGGAGAATCTAATGCTTTTATAATGGCAGTTTTTGCTCTTGTAGCCCCTTCTTCTTTTGCAGAACCCATAATGGCAGTTCCACTATTAGAAAGTACCGTTTTAGCATCATGCAAGTCAATATTTTGTTTGTAGTGATGTGTAATAACTTCTGCAATTCCACGAGAAGCAGTAGATAACACCTCATCTGCTTTAGAAAAACCTGCTTTAAAACCTAAATTTCCATAAACTTCACGAAGTTTATTATTATTAATAACAATTAAAGAATCTACATTTTGGCGTAATTGATCGATCCCTAATTGAGCTTGTTTTGTACGTCTTCTTCCCTCAAAAGCAAAAGGCATTGTTACAATACCCACTGTTAAGATATCCATATCTTTTGCAATTTTGGCAATAATTGGTGCAGCTCCTGTACCAGTTCCTCCACCCATTCCAGCAGTTATAAATATCATTTTTGTTTGAGTATTTAGCATTTGCTGAATTTCTTGCATGCTTTCTTTAGCTGCTTGTGCCCCTACTTCTGGATTTGCTCCTGCACCTAGCCCTTCTGTTAAATTTGCTCCTAATTGAATTTTATTAGCAACTGGGCTGTTTTCTAAAGCTTGTGCATCTGTATTACAAATTACAAAATCTACTCCTTTAATATGTTGTGTAAACATGTGGTTTACTGCGTTGCTTCCTCCACCTCCAACTCCAATAACCTTAATTGTGTTAGATTGTGTTTTAGGCATGTCAAATGAAATGTTATCGAATTCTTTGCTCATAATAACGTATCTATAGTTAAACTATTTTTATTCTTTTCTTTATTCTATTTTTTACTCTGCATTGTCTAAAAAATCTTTTAGACTTGAAGTAAACTTTTCAAAAAAGGATTTCTTTTTAGGTTTTGGTTCTTCTTCAATAATAGGTTTTATTTCTTCTTCATAATTTTCAGAGTTTTCGTCAATAATTGTTTCTTCCTCAACTTGTTCAAATTCTTTTGCCCCTTTTTCTAGTCCTTTCATTAACAAACCAACTGCTGTTGCGTATAAAGGGCTAGATAAAACTTCTTCTGAATCGCCTGCTAAATGTTCATTAGGAAAACCAATTCTAGCATCCATTCCAGTAATATATTCTACTAATTGGCGTAAATGTTTTAATTGAGATCCTCCACCTGTTAAAACGATTCCTGCAATTAATTTTCCTTTTGCAGTTTCGTGTCCATAATTTTTGATTTCTAAATACACATGCTCAATAATTTCTTGTACTCTGGCATGTATAATTTTAGATAGGTTTTTTAATGTAATTTCTTTGGGTTCTCTACCTCTAAGACCTGGAATAGAAACAATTTCTGTTTCTTTATTTTCTCCTGGCCATGCAGAACCAAATTTTATTTTCAATAATTCTGCTTGCTTTTCTATAATAGAACAACCTTCTTTAATATCATCTGTAATAACATTACCTCCAAAAGGAATTACAGCAGTATGCCTAATAATTCCATCTTTAAAAATTGCTAGATCGGTTGTTCCTCCTCCAATATCAATTAAAGCAACTCCTGCTTCTTTTTCTTCTTGACTTAAAACTGCAGATGCAGATGCTAAAGGTTCTAGTGTTATTTCACTTAAATCTAAACCAGCACTTTTTACACATCTACCGATATTTCTAATAGAAGACACCTGACCTACAACCACATGAAAATTAGCCTCTAAACGTCCACCATGCATTCCTATTGGCTCTTTAATATCTGCTTGAGAATCTACCTTAAATTCTTGGGGTAAAACATGGATAATTTCCTCACCAGGTAACATGACTAACTTATGAACTTGATTTACTAAGTTTTCAATATCATTTTCATCAATAACCTCATCTGCATTATCTCTTGTGATATAATCACTATGATGTAAACTGCGAATATGCTGACCAGCAATACCAACAACTACCTCATTAATTTTAACACCTGAAACACTTTCGGCTTCTTCAACAGCTTGCTGAATAGATTGTATAGTTTGGGTTATATTGCTTACAACACCTCTTTTTACACCTAAACTTTTAGCCTTACCAATACCTATAACTTCTATTTTGCTATATTCATTTTTACGACCAATCATTGCTGCGATTTTGGTAGTACCAATATCTAAACCAATTGCTATTTTATTGTTTTCCATGTTGATTTATTTTGCACACACAACTTGGTTGTGATATTTTAAATTAATCGTTTTATAATCTTGAATCGTTTTATCTTTAAATGCTTTGTTGTAAAACGCTTTTAATTTTTTAAATTTTTCATCAATCTTGGTTAATTCGCCAAAATCTATTTTATAATTTCCACTTCTTACAGAAATTTGATAATCATTATTGTCTAATTTTTCTATACCAACCACTTCTTTATGTAGAAAATCATCTTCTAAAATAAAATTTATGAAAGGCAATATCTCTTTAACTTGTACTTGGTTTTTAATGCCAGAAACAAGCATAACTCTTGCTGAATAATTATCTGACAAAGGAACTACAAACCCTTGTTTATCAATATAATAAGAACCATTGTTTTTAACAATTCTCATTATAGGTGTGCGTTGTTTTATAACAGTTTTAAGCGTACCAGTAATGGTTAAAAATACAGACGTACTTTCTACATAAGGGTTTATTGACACTGTTTTTTCTAATCTGTATAAATCTATTACACTTTTGGCTTGGTTTTTCACACTAATGTTATTTTGTATTAACATTTTATTAACCATTGAATGTGTTAAAAAACTATTTTCTCCCCGCTCAAACTCTACAACAATTTCTTTTACAATTTTGCTAGAATTTCTAATAGAAGAAAAACTATACAAAAATCCTAAACTACCTATTAACAAAAGGAATAGGATGTATTTTAAAGTTTTTTTAAACGTCATGAAATTTGATTTTTAAAAGTTCATTTACTACCTCATTAACCATCAAACCAATATCACCAGCACCCAACATTGTAACCACTTTTGCTGATGAATTCTTAATATCTTTTATTAAATCCTCTTTTTTAGTTAATTTTTTATGCTCGCAATTAATTTTATCCAATAACCATTGAGAATCTACACCTTCAATAGGTTTTTCTCTTGCAGGATAAATATTTAACAGCAACACTTCATCAAACTTTGACAAAACTGATGCAAAATCTTCAATAAAGTCTTTTGTTCTAGAAAATAAATGTGGCTGAAAAACAACCAACACTTTTTCCTTTGGATACATTTCTCTCACAGAGTTTTCAACAGCATTTATTTCTGTTGGATGATGTGCATAATCATCAATTAAAACTAAGTTTTCTGTTTTAATTTTATACGAAAATCTGCGTTTTACACCTTTAAAGGTTGATAAACGTTGTTTAATAACATCTAATGAAACCCCATAAACATCTGCCATTGCCAAAGCTGCTAAAGCATTCATAACATTGTGTTTTCCTGGCAAATGAAACTGAATATTGGTAATTTCTGAAGAAGGTGTTTTTACATCAAAAATATATTTTCCGCTTTCTATTTTTAAATTGAAAGCCTTATAATCTGCAATTTCATTAATCGCAAAGGTTAACCCTTTTAAAGGCAAACCTTTGGCTACGATTAATGTTCCTGACACTTTGTTGGTGAATTCTATAAATGATTCTACCAACGTGTCAGAGTCTCCATAAATATCTAAATGATCTGCATCCATAGAAGTTACACAAGCAATATTAGGACTTAACTTTAAGAAAGACCTATCAAACTCATCTGCTTCTACAACACTAATTTTATCTTCTCCTAAAATTAAATTTGAATTATAATTCTCTGCAATTCCTCCTAAAAAAGATGTTGCATTTACTTGTACCATAATATGACCCAAAATAGATGAAGTTGTTGTTTTTCCATGCGTACCAGCAACCGCTAGACAGAAAGTAGCTTCTGTAATTTTTCCTAAAATTTCTGATCTTTTTAAAACCTTAAAATTATTATTCAATAAATAATTTAATTCAGCATGATCTTCAGGAATTGCTGGTGTGTATATTATTAATGTTTTTTCTTTATCTAAAAATGAAATAGGAATGTTACCAACAGCATCTTCAAAATGAACTTTAACCCCTAAATTTTCTAAGTCTAATGTAATTTCTGATGCAGCTTTATCATAACCTGCTACTTGTTTACCATTAGCAACAAAATAACGAGCAATAGCACTCATACCAATCCCTCCAATACCTATAAAATAGATAGAAGAAGCCCATTCTAAACCATTTACAACTGGAAGAACATTATCAGCTTTAACAATATGATGACTATTTTTTATCACTTTAATTAAACTCTTATTTTTATTTTTAATCCTTATTTTATATTTTAAAACCTATTTCTCTTTAATTGTATTTTAATAAAGAGCAAATAACTTTTCTACTTCATTCACAATATCTGTAGTTGCTCCTGGAAGCGCTAATTCATTGATGTTTTCCGATAAATATTCTTGCTTACCTCTATCTTTCATTAAGGTTTCAAAAACAATTGGAAACGTTTCTAATTCACTCTCATTTAACAAAATAGCTCCATGATTATCTGCTACAGATTTGGCGTTTTTTGTTTGATGATCTTCTGCCACATTTGGTGATGGAATAAAAATTACAGGCTTTCTAACAATACAAAGTTCTGAAACGGAACTTGCACCAGCTCTTGACACAATAATATCTGCTGCTGCATAAGCTAAATCCATCCTATTTACAAACTGATGTACTTTTATAATATCTAAAGCACCATATTTTTTATATTCTTCGTAATAAAATTTACCACATTGCCAAATAACTTGAACTTCTTGTTTTTTAAAGAATTCTATATTATTTTCAACAAGCTCATTTATTTTTCTTGCCCCCAAACTACCTCCTAAAACTAAAATTGTTTTTTTCTTTTTATCTAGTTCAAAAAACGCTGTTCCTTCCTCTTTTTTTGCGTAAATCGACAATAAATCTTGACGAACAGGGTTTCCTGTTTTTATAATTTTATCCGCAGGAAAAAAACGCTCTAAATTGTCATAAGCCACACAAATTTTATTTGCTTTCTTACTTAATAACTTATTGGTTATACCTGGATAAGAATTCTGTTCTTGAATTAAGGTAGGTATTCCTAAAAAATTCGCCATCATTAACGCAGGTCCACTTGCAAAACCACCAGTACCAATAGCTACACTAGGTTTAAATTTTTTAATAATTTTATAAGAACTCCATAAACTACTTATCATCTTAAAAGGAAACAACAAATTATCTACAGTTATTTTTCTTTGAATACCAGAAATCCACAATCCCTTAATTTGATAACCAGCTTGTGGAACTTTTTCCATTTCCATTTTATCTTTTGCCCCTACAAACAGAAATTTTGCATCTGGGTAGCGCAACTTTATTTCGTTAGCAATTGCAATTGCAGGATAAATATGACCTCCTGTTCCACCACCAGAAATTAAAATATTAATCGATTGTTTCATGAAGTATGTTTAAAGGGTTATCATCTAAAATATCTTCTTCAGTTTCTTCTTTAGAAGCACTAACGCTAAGAATCATTCCTAACGCAAAACAGGTCATCCAAATAGATGTACCTCCACTACTTATTAGAGGCAGTGTTTGCCCTGTTACAGGGAACAAGTTCGTTGCTACAGCCATATTAATTGATGCTTGAAAAACAATAGGTATTCCCACTCCAATGACTAATAAAATCCCAAAAATGGTTGTTGTTGTTTTAATCACTACAAAGATTCTAAACAACAATAAAAAATAAATTGAAATAATAACTATACCACCAACTAAACCATATTCTTCTACAATTATCGCGTAAATGAAATCTGAAGTAGATTGAGGTAAAAAGTTTTTCTGTACACTTTTACCAGGACCAACGCCAAATGTTCCTCCTGTTGCTATGGCTATTTTAGCTTTTTCTACTTGATACGACTCCTTATTTTCTTCATCAGAAAAATTCTCTATTCTATTTTGCCAAGTTTGTATTCTATTGGGCATTGCATCTGGAAAAGCTTTTGCTATTAAAATAAAAATTGACAATACCACAACGCCAGAAATCAATATAAAACCAATGTATTTTAACGGATATCCTCCAACAAAAACTACTGTTAAAATCATAAAAAAGAGAATCGCAGTTGTTGAAAAATTTGCTGGCAAAATTAGTATCAACACAGCAGCAACTGGCAACCAAAGCTGCCACAAACTTTCTTTAAAAATTATTTTCTTTTCTTTATTTTTTGATAAATACCTTGCAACATATACCATTAAAACCAAACCTGCCAAGGTTGATGTTTGAAAACCAATACCTCCTATTCTAATCCATCTACTTGCATTTGCTCCTCCAATAGTTGTTCCTTGAGACAATGTATAAGCCAACAAAATTAGCACTACAGGTAACATTAAAACAGAACCTCCAGAAAAGTACCTGTAAGGAATTTTATGCACACCATAAATAATTGCAAAGCCCATAATTAGCAAAACAACATGTTTTACCAAATGCCCTAAAGTTGAACCATAACCAACAACATACACCAAATTTGTACTTGCACTATATACAGGCATAAATGAGAATATTGCCAAAACAGCAACAATTGCCCAAATGGTTTTATCTCCTTTTATATGTTGAAAAATAGTTCTCATTTTTTAATACTTGAATATCTAAAATAGTAGACAAACGAACTTCTTATTTTATTATAATGAACCGCAAAAAATTACACGATTAAACATTTTATAGATTCCTAACTGCGTCTTTAAATTGACGACCTCTATCTTCATAACTTTCAAACAAATCGAAACTTGCACAAGCAGGAGAAAGCAATACAGCCTCTCCTTTTTCTGCTATTTTATAACAGACTTTTACAGCTTCTTCAGCACCAGATGTTTCAACAATAACGTCAACTACATTTCCAAATGTTTTTTTAATTTTTTCATTATCAACTCCTAAACAAACGATTGCCTTTACCTTTTCTCTTACCAATGGCAACAAATCACTATAATCATTACCTTTATCAACACCACCAACAATCCATACAGTTGCTTTATCCATGCACTCTAAAGCATAAAAAACAGCATTTACATTGGTTGCTTTAGAATCGTTAATATATTGCACACCTCTAATCTTTGCTACATTTTCTAAGCGGTGTTCTACACCTTCAAAATCTTCTAAACTTTCTATGATAGATTGTTTTCTGACTTTTAATAATTGAGCAGACATAATTGCTGCCATAGCGTTTTTAGTGTTGTGTTTTCCTTTGGTTGATATTGTTTTTAGAGGCATAATAAATTTTTCTTTAGTTATGGTTGATATTATTTTAGTTCCTTTTAAATAAGCTCCGAATTCTAATTCTTTTTCTAGTGAAAACGGCACTAATCTTGCTTTTGTCTTTTTTACTTTTAACCAATTGATGATTGCTTCATCATCTGCATCGTATATTAAATAATCTGCTGCAGTTTGGTTTTTTGTGATTCTAAATTTTGATTCGATGTATTTATTAAAATCATAATCATATCGATCTAAATGATCTGGTGTAATATTGGTTAAAACTGCAATATGACTGTTAAAATTTTCTATTCCATCTAACTGAAAACTACTTAATTCTAACACATAGTTTTTATAGGTTTGTTCTGCAACTTGCAATGCAAAGCTATCCCCAATATTTCCTGCTATACCTACATCTAATTCCGCATTTTTTAAAATATGATGTATTAATAATGTTGTTGTTGTTTTACCATTTGAACCTGTAATACCAATAATATTTGCTTCTGTAAATTGCGATGCAAACTCTATTTCTGACATTACCTTAATTCCTTTTTCTCTTAATTTTAAAACTAAAGGAACTGAATCTGGAATTCCCGGACTTTTAACAACTATATCTGCATTTAAAATTTTACTTTCTGTATGCTTTTTTTCTTCAAAATTGATTTTATTTTCGATGAGAACTTGTTTGTACTTTTCTGAGATTGCTCCTTTATCTGATAAAAAAACTTCATAGCCTTTTTGCATTCCCAAAACAGCTGCACCAACACCACTTTCTCCTCCACCCAAAACAACTAAAAGTCCCTTTTCACCCATTTGGGAAAAAACTGGAATTATATGTTTATCTTGGTTTTTCATTTTTACTATTTCCTTTTATTTTTTTATTTCTTAAAAAATATTTACTTCTATAATTTGCTTACTTTTTATCTTAACTTAAGCGTAACAATTGTAAATACTGCTAGTAAAATTCCTATAATCCAAAAACGGACTACAATTTTACTTTCGTGATATTTTAATTTCTGATAATGATGATGCAATGGCGCCATCTTAAAAATTCTTCTTCCTGTTCCATATTTTTTTCTTGTATACTTAAACCAAGAAACCTGAAGTATTACAGACAAATTTTCAACTACAAATACTCCTGCTAAAATTGGCAGTAACAATTCTTTTCTAATTGCTATGGCTATTACTGCTATAATACCCCCAATTGTTAAACTCCCAGTATCACCCATAAAAACCTGAGCAGGAAACGTATTATACCAAAGAAAACCAATTAAAGCACCCGCAAAAGCAAGTATAAAAACCGTCATTTCACCTGAGTTTGGTATAAACATAATGTCTAAATAATCTGCAAAAATGATGTTTCCAGAAACCCAAGCAAAAACAGCGAGTGTTAAAACAATAATTGCAGAAGAACCTGTTGCCAACCCATCAATTCCGTCTGTTAAATTTGCTCCATTAGAAATACCTGTTACAATAAAAACAGTAATAAAAATAAACACAACCCAACCATATTTTTCATAACCATCGCCTAAAAAATTAAAAGCTTTTGCATATTCTAATTCATTATTTTTAAAGAATGGAACTGTTGTTTTTGTAGATTTATGTGCTTCTCCAAAAACTTTTTTTCTTCCATTTTCTTGAACAATCTGTTGTTCTAATGGTAATTGCTCTTTTATAGTAACACCTTCATTAAAATAAAGCATAGAACCTACAATGACTCCTAAACCAACCTGACCTAAAACCTTAAATTTCCCTTTTAAACCTCCTTTGTCTTTTTTAAATACTTTTATATAATCATCTAAAAAACCTATCAAACCCATCCAAAGAGTTGTAATTACTAAAAGAATTATATAAACATTATCTAACTTAGCCAACAACAAAGCAGGAATTAAAGTTGCCAAAATAATAATGACCCCTCCCATTGTTGGAGTTCCACTTTTTTGAACTTGCCCCTCTAAACCTAAATCTCTAATAGACTCACCAACTTGTTGTTTCTGTAAAAAATTAATTATTTTTTTACCATAAATTGCTGAAATCAATAATGACAATATAAAAGCAGTAGCAGCCCTAAATGTGATAAATTGAAACACACTAGCTCCAGGGAAACTAAATTGACTTTCTAAATATTGAAATAAATAATACAGCATTATAAGTTATTTTTTAATTGACTAAAACAATTGGTTACTTCTTCCAAATCATTAAAATGAGTTCTAACTCCATTAACTTCTTGATAATCTTCATGTCCTTTTCCTGCAATCAATATAATATCTCCACTTACAGAAAACTTACAAGCCGTTTTAATTGCCTGTTTTCTATCTAAAATTGATAATGTTTTTCTATAATTTTCAGCAGCAACACCTACTTCCATTTCTTCTAAAATAGTTTGAGGATTTTCTGCTCTAGGATTGTCTGACGTAAAAATTGCCTGATCACTTAATTGCGAAGCAATATGTGCCATTTTTGGTCTTTTTGTTTTATCTCTATTTCCACCACAACCAACAACTGTATATAATTTTTCATTGCCAGTTCTAATATCATTAATGGTTTCTAAAACATTTTTTAAAGCATCTGGCGTATGTGCATAATCTACAATTGCTGTTACATTTTCATCAGAAATAACATACTCAAAACGTCCACTCACATTTTCTAACTGACTTATAATTGTTAGAATTTCTAACTTTTCTAAACCCAACAATTCTGCTGCTGCATATATTGCTAATAAATTAGCTGCATTAAATTGCCCTATTAGTTTGGTCCAAACTTCTGTATCGTTAATTTTTAATAACGTTCCAGAAAATTGTTTTTCTAAAACCTTGGCTTTATAGTCTGCAAGGGTTTTTACAGCGTAACTGTATTTTTTTGCTTTTGTGTTTTGCAACATGAATTCGCCATTTTTATCATCAATATTTGTCAGCACAAATGCTGATTTTGACAAGGAATCAAAAAACGATTTTTTTACATCTCTATATTCTGCAAAAGTTTCATGATAATCTAAATGATCATGAGAAAGATTCGTGAAAATCCCTCCTGCAAAAGTCAATCCTTCTGTTCTTTTTTGATGAATTCCATGAGAACTCACTTCCATAAAACAATAATCAACTCCAGCTTCAATCATTTTATCTAAATAAGAATTGATAGCTACAGAATCTGGAGTTGTATGTGTTGCTTTAAACTCAGTTTCATCAACCAAAACTTTTACAGTAGATAACAAACCAACTTTATAACCTGCTTTTTTAAATAATTGATATAACAAAGTGGCAATTGTTGTTTTTCCATTAGTCCCTGTAATTCCTATCAAAGGAAGTTTAGAAGAAGGATTACCATAAAAATTAGAAGCCATAATTGCCAAAGCCACATTTGCATCAGCAACATCAACATAAGTAACTCCTTCTTTTTTATCCTCAGGAAAATCTTCACAAATAATAGCAACTGCACCTAAACCAATAGCCTTTTCTATATATAAATGACCATCAACTGTAACACCTTTCTGAGCAACAAACACGTCATTTGCTTTCACTTTTCGCGAATCGAAAACAACATTGTTAACCTCAATATTGGTAACACCAAATACTTGATTAATTGAAACCTGATATAATATGTCTTTTAAATTTTTCAGTTTATGAAAGTTTTAAAATTATGGTTTTACCTTTTATTAATTGCTCTCCTTTTTTAAGTGACTGAGAACTCACATTACCAACTCCAGTAAGCTTTACTTTTAAACCAATATTCTCTAACAAAGACAAAGCGTCCATACCAGACATCCCTTTAACATCAGGAATTTTTGAATATTCTTTATTTAGCTTATAATTATATTTTTCAAACTTATCATCAATCGCAGTAAAAGCAACCTGATCATCTACAGACTGCCTATCTATAGGTGTTGTTGTGTAAATTTTCTGAGCAATTTCTTTAAAAACTGGTGCAGCTACAGTAGCCCCATAATATCCTTTTTCCTTATTTGGATCATGAATAACAACAATACAAGAATACTTTGGTTTATCCGCAGGAAAAAAACCTGCAAAAGACGCTACATAATGTTTTTTTGAATAATAACCTCCTTGCCAATTACCTTTCTTATCTTTAAATCTTGGCATGTATTTTTTTGCAGTACCTGTTTTCCCTGCCATAGAAAAATTAGAAGAATAGATATTATCTGCAGTGCCTTTTACTACAACATTCTCCATCACTTTTCGAACCTTTTTTAAAGCTTCATCAGATGCTATTTTTTTATCTAAAACAATGGCTTCAAAAACCCTTTCAGTCTTATCTTGTTTTCTTAACTCTTTTATAAACTGAGGCTTTACCATAATGCCATTGTTAGCAACTGCATTGTAAAACATCAACGTTTGCATTGGCGTAACAGAAACCCCATAACCCCAAGACATCCATTCTAATGAAATCTTATTCCACCTATCTTTATCTTTTGGATTTGGTATATATGGTATTCCTTCTCCCTTTATATGAAAACCTATTGGTTCTGTAAATCCAAATTTCTCAATTTTGTCGTAAAATTTTTGAGGCTTTTTATCGTAATGTTTTTTAATCAATTTTACAATCCCCACATTTGATGAAACTTCAAAAGCTCTTGCTGCAGAAATCTTACCATAACCACCAAATTGAGAATCCTCTACTTTTCTATTATGAATAAAAATCCTTCCTTTCTCAGTATCAACAATCGTTGAGGTATCAATCACTTTATCATTCAAAGCAATTAACAAACTCGCTAATTTAAATGTAGAACCAGGTTCATGACTTTCCCAAACAGCATAATTTCTTTTCTCATAGTATTTTCCTGCTGATGTTCTTCCTAAATTAGAAATCGCCTTAACCTCTCCAGTTGCAGTCTCCATAACAACTGCACAACCATGATCTGCTTCAAAATATTCTAACTTATCTAACAAAGCATGGTGTGTAATATCTTGAATATTTACGTCAATCGTTGTAATAACATCATGCCCATCAACTGGCTCTTTTTCATTTACATCGTTAATTGGCTTCCATTGATTTTTAGCAATCTTTTGTTTCCACCTTAAACCATTTTTTCCTTCCATAAAATTAGCAAAAGCACCTTCTATACCTGCACCACCTCTATAATCATCATAACCAATTGTTCTTGCTGCAATTTTACCAATTGGATGTGCCCTAACTGTTTTATGCTCTGCAATAAAACCACCTTTATAAACACCTTTATTAAAAATTGGAAATTGCTTTATCTTTAAATAATCTGTATAACCAATATTTCTTGCAATCAATAAATACCTGCTTTTTCTATTCTTAGCAGTTCTTAATTTATTTTGATAATAAGACTGAGGTTTTCCAAACATATTTGAAAGCTCTTTAGACAAACCTGCTATGTTTTTTTCAAAAACACCACTTCTTACAGCAGAAACAACATCCATTCTAATAGTAAAACGAGACATTGAAGTCGCTAACAAATTACCATCAGCTGCATATACATTTCCCTTATTTGCATAAATAGTATCTTGCCTAACTGTTAATTCTTTAGACAAAGCCCTGTATTTAGTACCTTCTTTTAACTGAATCACAAAAACACGAAAAATGACAGCCATTAAAAAAATGGTCATAAAAACAGCTACTAAGTAGAATTTTGTCAGTATGTTTTTCTTATGAGTTGCCAACTTTGTTAATTTTTAATCGTTACTTTTATTTTATTTGGAGGAGATTCTAAAGAAACCAACCCTCTTTTTTTTGCTTTTTCCTTAATACTAGACTCCATTTTCATTCTCATTAAAATAGTACCAGTATCAACATACTCAGCTCTTAACTCTCTTTTCTGTTTATTTAACTCTGATATTCTAATAACCTTTTTATCTGCTTTATGTGCACTTGTAATCATTACCAATAATAAAAGAACCACAAAAATGATAATTCGCCAGTTTTTAAAAGCAGATTCATCTGTAAGAAAACTTCCTCGCAGAAAATCATAAATATTTTTTTTAACTTTAGACATATTTCACAACACACTCTTAAACAATACCTTAGACAGCCAACAACTACTTATTCGTCTTTAATGTTGCTATTCTCAACTTTGCACTACGTGCTCTATTATTAATCTTTACCTCTTCTGGGGTTGGCACAATTAACTTACCAACACGCTTTAACGGCTCATTAGACCTTCCAAAAGCATCTTTTTCTGGCTCACCCTTAAACAAACCTGTATGAATAAATCTTTTTACTAATCGATCTTCTAGAGAATGATATGAAATTACACTCAACCTACCTTCTTCTTTTAGTAAATTTGGTATTTGCTCTAAAAACTCTTTTAAAACATCTAACTCCTCATTCACTTCAATTCTAATTGCCTGAAATATTTGCGCAATTATTTTGTGCTCTTTTGCTTTTGGCAAATATTTTTGCAACACTTTCCTTAATTGAAGACTGGTATTTATTTTTTCTTCCGCTCTTTTTTCTACAATTGTTTTTGCAATATTTCTAGAATTTCGCAACTCACCATACATAAACAATATGTCTGCTAATTTTTCTTCTGAATAAGTATTTACAACTTCCTTTGCAGATATTTTAGATTTTTGATTCATTCTCATATCTAAATCCCCATCAAAACGTGTAGAAAAACCTCTCTCAGCTTCATCAAATTGATGAGAAGAAACACCTAAATCTGCCAAAACACCATCTACTTTACGAACACCATGAAACCTTAAAAACCTAGAGATATATCTAAAATTCTCAGGAATCAAAACAAAACGAGCATCATCAATAATATTACCTTGTGCATCTGGATCTTGATCAAAACCAAACAATTTTCCATTTTCTCCAAGCCTATTCAAAATTTCTTTTGAATGCCCCCCACCACCAAATGTTACATCTACATAAACACCATCTTCCTTTATAGAAAGAGCATCTATACTTTGATCTAATAAAACTGGATTATGATAATTCATCTAATTCTGTATTTCCCATTACCTCTTCAGCCAAATCTGCAAAATCATCAGCTGCATCATCTATAGCTTTTTCATATCGTTCTTTATCCCAAATCTCAATAATATTCACAGAAGAAGACATTACCACTTGCTTCTTCATTCCTGCAAATTCAAATAAATCTTTCGGAACCAAAATCCTTCCAGCAGAATCTAACTCAACCACCTTTACCCCTGCTGTAAACCTTCTAATAAAATCGTTGTTTTTTTTATTAAACCTGTTTAGCTTATTTATTTTTTCCATCATCAAGTTCCACTCTTTCATTGGATACAACTCTAAACAAGGCTGAAAAACAGCTCTTTTAATAACGAAACCATCTTGCAACACAGCAGACAATTGCTTCTTAAAAGCTGATGAAAACATCAATCTTCCTTTAGCATCTGACTTACATTCGTATGTTCCAATTAGGTTTACCACTCTTATTATTTGGTTTATGATATCAAAAATAGATAAAATCTACCACTTTTCACCACTTTATACCACATTGTTAATAAATAACCCACTTGTTAACAATAATTTGTACTTAGATTCACTTTATCAAAATATAATGAGAGAGACGAAAAAATTATCTATTTCATAAAAAAGAATTACATTTGCTCTTAAGCGAATTGATAAATTAATGACTGATAAGTTAAAAAAAGAAGGAAAGTTCTCATATGCAGAAGCAGGAGAAGGACCTACTATTATTGTTTTACATGGATTGATGGGAGCTTTAAGTAATTTTAGCTCTACCTATGAACATTTTTCTAAAAATGGATATAAAGTCTTAATACCAGAATTACCACTTTATTCACTTCCGCTTTTAAAAACCAACGTTAAAAATTTAGCTAAGTTCTTAAAAGAGTTCATGGAATTTAAAGATTTAGACAATGCAGTATTACTTGGAAACTCTTTAGGTGGCCATATCGCTTTATATTTCACAAAACATTATAAAGAAAAAGTGAATGCTCTTGTACTTACTGGCAGTTCTGGTTTGTACGAAAACTCTATGGGAGATAGTTACCCAAAAAGAGGAGACAGAAACTATGTTACCCAAAAAGCACAAGATGTTTTTTACGATCCTGCAATTGCAACTGAAGAATTAATTGATGATGTATATGTTGTAATAAACGACAGAAATTCTCTTATTAGAACTTTAGCGATTGCAAAAAGTGCGATTAGACATAATATGGCAAATGATTTACCAGAAATGAAACTCCCAGTTTGCCTTATATGGGGTAAACACGATAAAGTAACACCTCCAGAAGCTGCAAATGATTTTCACAAACTTTTACCTAATTCTGATTTATTTTGGATTGATAAATGTGGACACGCAGCAATGATGGAAAAACCAGAAGAATTTAATTCAATTCTACATACTTGGCTAACTTCTAGAAAATTATAATTTCCGCAGAAAGAAATTTCTAAAAAACTTACTAAAAAATGAAAATTAGATCTGCAGAGTTTATAATGAGCAACAGTAATGTTACCAAAGCTCCTAAAGAAAGAATGCCAGAATATGCTTTTATTGGACGTTCTAATGTTGGTAAATCTTCATTAATCAACATGTTAATGGAGCGTAAAGATTTGGCTAAAATTTCTGGAAAACCCGGAAAAACACAACTAATTAATCATTTTAAAATTAATGGAGATTGGTTTTTAGTTGATTTACCTGGTTATGGTTACGCTAAAGTATCCAAAAAGAAGAGAACTATTTTTCAGTTTTTCATAGAAAATTATTTTAAAGAAAGAGAGCAATTGGTTTGTACTTTTGTTTTGATAGATTCTAGACACGATCCTCAAAAAATTGATTTAGAATTCATGCAATTTTTAGGCGAAAACCAAATTCCTTTTTGTATTGTTTTTACAAAAGCAGACAAGTTAGGTAGTTCTAAAATTAACAAACAAATTACTTCTTATAAAAAGAAATTATTAAACACCTGGGAAACACTACCTACATCATTTATTACCTCTTCTTCTTCTGGACTTGGTAGAGAAGAATTCTTAAAATTTATTGATGGTGTTAATGAAGATGTAGCCAAAGATTTTAAATAAAATATCCAAAAGCTCAAAAAAACTCTTTAATGCATTCTACCAAAAAAAATTTACAAATTTTATTTGAAGATAATCATATTATCATTGTAAACAAACGTGCAGGAGACATTACACAAGGAGATAAAACTGGAGATAAACCACTCAGTGATGTTGTTAAAGATTATATTAAAGACAAATACAACAAACCTGGTAACGTATATTTAGGTGTTGTTCATCGTTTAGACAGACCTACTTCTGGTATCATCATTTTTGCAAAAACCTCTAAATCTTTAGAGCGTTTAAATAAAATGTTACGTGATAAAACCATCAACAAAACTTATTGGGCTGTTGTAAAAAATCATCCGAAGAAAGAAAAGGATACACTAATTAATTTCTTGAAAAAAAATCCTAAAAACAATAAATCTACAGCATATTCAAAAGAAATTGAAGGTAGTAAAAAAGCAATTCTTCACTACAAAGTAATTAAAAAGTTAGACAATTACTGTTTGATTGAAATTGACTTAGAAACAGGTAGACACCACCAAATTAGAACTCAATTATCTACTATTGGAAGCCCTATAAAAGGCGATTTAAAATACGGTTTTGACAGAAGCAACAAAGATGGAAGCATTCATTTACATGCTCGTAAAATTAACTTTATACATCCTGTAAGTAAAGAAAACATAAACATAATTGCCCCAACACCAAAAGAGGTTATTTGGAATGCTTGCAATTAAACCAACTATTTCTTAGGCTTTAAAATCAACACATTTTCACTTTGTTCAATTTCCTTTTTATTTAATTTCATCTTCACAAACTTACCTTCTAAAAACTTTTGAGTTTGGTCTTTATAATATTTACTAAACACATTGCCAGATTGCCCTGTTGGTAGAATTGATACACTATTTTCTACATCAGAAAAATCTATAATTCTCCTTGTAGAAGGACCAGCATTTATTTTGTAATACCCTGTGCTATCTAATTTAAAAATCTGGTTGTTAATTACTTCATTTCCTCCAATAGTTTCAAAAGGACCTATATTAAAAAACTTTCTTAATAAACCTCCTGCTTTTCCTATGGCATGTTCATATTCTACAGAAATTACCCTATTCCAAGTCCAATTATCTACATTTTTTCCTAACTGATTTTGCAAAAACAAAATGGACTTCTTAAAAGAATCATGAATAACTTCTTTTCTTGTTTCTATTTTATCTTTGGTAGAAACATCATCCCACCAAACAGAATTTTCACTATTTATTTGACTAGGCAACACTTGGTCTTGCAATTGCGAATTGATAAAAAGATTAAAACTATCACCCAACTCATCTTTATAAGTCTCTTTTAAAAACTCATACAAAAAACGATTATATATTGTGGGACCAATTGATGTTTTTAAATACGCTCCATCCCAATTTTTTAAAATTGAAAAAGCCCTTCTTTCTGATGCAGTTAATTCACCTTTATTGACATTTTTTAATAAATTGTTGCTAATTTTATTTACTGTAGATGATTTTACATCATACATCATTTCTGCAACATCTTGTTTTGTAAAATCGTCCTTTTCATCTAAAAACTCTACAATTCTTTTAGCTCTGTCTTGTGGTTGATAATACCCAGAATACAATTTACCCCTTACAGAATCTATTTGATTATTGGCAGAATATACATAATTATTGCTTGGATTTATTGCTTGTGGATTTTCATCAAAAGGAAGAAATGCTACAATTTCATCTTTACCAGAAACTCCATTTAAATAAGTTTTAGAAGACAAACCATCTCTAAGTTGGTACAATTTTGCTGATGAAAACCAAGCAATATTGTTTTTTGCATCACCATACATTACATTTAAACCAGGTGCATGAATTTTAGCAAGATGATCTCTAAATTCATTTATAAAATTTGAATGAGAAATACCATAAGACACCTCTAACATTTCGTTTGGTAATTGGGTATAAATCCAATTCATTGCAACAGGTCTTTTATCAATAACATGTTTAATTAAACCATTCATTACAGGACCATGTGTACTTACTTTTACTTGAAAAGTAGTATCTACAGCATCTTTAATGCAGATTATTTTCTCTCTTAATTCATACTTTTTAAAGCCATTGATTGTTTTATATTCTAAAGAATTTTCTGGATTATTTTCTTCAATATAAAAATTTAAATCGTCATTTGCCAACATGGTTAATCCATAAGCATATTCTTTATTATGACCTAATAAAGGAAAAGGCATTAAGGCAATATTGAAACCATACATTTCAAAATTGGGAGTTTTGATATGATTTTGATACCAAACAGAAGGTTGAGAAAATCCTATATGAGGATCGTTTGCAAAAATCACTTTTCCGTTCTTTGTTTTTTCTGATGCAATTACCCAAGAATTACTTCCTATAAATGGCGAAATTGGTAAATCATCCATAATCCCTGCAACAGTTTTAGAAATGGTTGCCTCAATTTTGTCAGGAATATTTGTTCTATTAATGGTTAAATTTTTATTGTAAGAACCTAATAATTCGTTCAAATAAGACACCCCTAATTTCTCTTTAATTTCTGTTAATAAAGGATCTGTTTTATGTGCAACTGCAAAACTAAAAGACATATAACCAAAAACATTATAGATGTCTTTTAAAGTATATGCTTCTTTTTTTACACCAACTAAAGTAAATTCTAAAGGTGTTTTTCCTTCATCTATATACTGATTGACTCCGTCTAAATAAGCTTGCGTTAATAGATAAGCTTTAGACGTTGTATCTAAATTAGCCATTGTTTTGATTGCAGCTTCTTCAATACCTAAACCACCAAAAAACAAATCTACTTCTAGCAAGTCTTTACCAAAAATTTCAGACAACCTTCCTGCAGCGATTCTTCGCATTAATTCCATTTGCCACAATCTATCTTGTGCATGAACATAGCCTAAAGCAACATAAGCATCTTTTTGATTTTCTGCATTGATATGAGGTACACCAATATCATCAAAATAAACAGTTACTTTTTCAGAAATATTTTTTAGATCTAATTCTCCAGAATAATTTGGCTTATTGTATCTAGAATACAACCAAAAACAAACCAACACTAAAACCACTACAACTAAAGAGACGGTTAAAAAACGTTTTAAAAATTTCATTAAAATTGATTTTATCAAAGATAATAGAAATATAATTTACTAAAAACTATAAGTATAATGAAAGCAAATTTGTATTTTTGAAAGGCAAATTATATTATATGAAGAAAATTCAAATGGTAGACCTACAAGGTCAATATCAACAAATAAAAGAAACAGTAAACACCTCTATTGAGCAAGTTTTAAACACTTCTGCCTATATAAATGGACCTCTTGTTCATGAATTTCAAGCAGATTTAGAAAAATATTTAGATGTAAAACACGTAATTCCGTGTGCAAATGGTACAGATGCCTTGCAAATTGCAATGATGGGACTTGGCTTGGAGCAAGGTGATGAAGTTATTACTGCCGATTTTACTTTTGCTGCAACTGTAGAAGTTATTGCGTTATTAAAATTAACGCCTGTTTTAGTAGATGTTGATGCAAAAACGTATAACATTGATATTGATGCCTTAAAAAAAGCGATTACTCCAAAAACAAAAGCCATTGTACCTGTTCATTTATTTGGTCAAGTTGCCAATATGGATGCCGTTATGGAAATTGCCAAAGAACATGATCTTTTTGTAATTGAAGACAATGCACAAGCAATAGGTGCAAATTACACTTTTAAAGATGGCACAAAAAAGAAAGCAGGTACTATTGGAAACGTAGGTACAACCTCTTTTTTTCCGTCTAAAAACTTAGGTTGCTATGGAGATGGAGGAGCTATTTTTACAAATGATGATGCATTAGCTCATACGTTAAGAGGAATTGTAAACCATGGAATGTACACACGTTATTATCATGATGTTGTTGGGGTAAATTCTAGACTAGATTCTATACAAGCAGGTGTTTTAAAAGCCAAGCTACCATTATTAGATAGTTATTGTAATGCTCGCAGAAACGCTGCTCGTTTTTACAACAATGCTTTTTCTAGCAATCCAAATATTATTACGCCAACTACAAAATCAAATGCTACAAAAATGTGTGGAGCAATTTGTGAAACTTGTGACTGTCATGTTTTTCATCAATATACATTACAAATAACCAACGGAAAAAGAGACGATTTACACAAACATTTACTAGAAAAAGGAATTCCTAATGCAATTTATTACCCAGTTGCATTGCACTCTCAAAAAGCGTATCAAGATACTCGTTATAAAGAAAGTGATTTTCCTGTAACAAATGAACTGATTAAAACAGTAATTTCTTTACCAATGCATACAGAATTAGATAAAGAGCAACTAACATTTATTACAAAAACGATTTCAGATTTTGTAAATTAAATAATAATGTTATTGTGAGGAGATACGACGAAGCAGTCTTATAATAGAGTGAAGAGATTGCTTCGTTCCTAGCAATGACGAATACAAAAATCATGAAAAAAATATTAGTTACAGGAGGTTTAGGTTTTATTGGCTCACACACAGTTGTAGAATTACAAAACAGTGGTTTTGATGTTGTAATTATTGATGATTTATCAAAAACAAGAATATCTGTTTTAGATAAAATTACAGAAATTACAGGTAAAAAACCAGATTACCACAATATTGACTTAAGAGTTAAAAATGATGTAAAAAACTTTTTTGACAATAATAAAATAGATGGAATTATACATTTTGCAGCTTTTAAAGCAGTTGGAGAAAGTATGCACAAGCCTTTAGATTATTATGAAAATAACATTGGATCTTTAGTTTATATATTACAAGAAATGAGAGATCGTAAATTAGATAACTTCATTTTTTCTTCTTCTTGTACGGTTTATGGTCAAGCAGATGAGTTGCCAATTACAGAAAACGCACCCGTTAAAACAGCAGAATCTACCTATGGTAATACCAAACAAATTGGAGAAGAAATTATTAAAGAAACCTGTAAAGCTCACCTTTTAAATGCTATTGCATTGCGTTATTTTAACCCTATTGGTGCTCATGAAAGTGTTAAAATTGGAGAGTTACCTTTAGGAGTTCCTCAAAATTTAATTCCTTTTGTTACACAAACTGCAGCAGGAATTAGAACAGAATTGTCTGTTTTTGGAAACGACTACCCAACAGAAGATGGAACAGCTGTAAGAGACTACATTCATGTGGTAGATTTAGCAAAAGCACATATTGCTGCTTTACAGCGTTTAATTAACAAAAACAACAAACAAAATTTTGAGTTTTTTAATGTAGGTACTGGAACAGGAAGCTCTGTTCTAGAAGTGATAAAAGCCTTTGAAAAAGCGTCTGGAAAATCCCTAAATTATAAAATTGTTGGCAGACGTGAAGGAGATATTACAGCTGCTTATGCAGATACAACAATTGCAAACACAGAACTAAACTGGAAAACAGAAAAAACGCTAGATGAAGCTTTAGAATCTGCTTGGAAATGGCAGCAGCAAAATTAGAACAAGAATGGATGCTAAAATTAAAGTTTTAAAAATTATACATTTTGCACTATTAGCTGGTTTAACACTTGCCTATTTTATAATTGGTGACTTAATTAATTTAAAAAGCCCAAAATTAGAAGACGAAAATTTGTACTATATTTTTATTCCTGCGATTGCAGTTTTGGTAAGTAATTTTGTTTACAAGAAAAGTATTTCTAAAATAGACAAAAAAACCACTAATGATGATAAAATGGTGAAATATCAATCTGCCTCCATAAAAAGATGGGCGATTTTAGAAGCTGGAGCTTTTTTAATTTTGATTCTTAAACCAGAATTAGTTCTATTTGGACTTTTATTGTTGGTGTATCTTTTATTAGTAAGACCTACAAAAGAAAAAATAGAAAACGAACTTGATGTTCGTTTATAAGAAAAAGCCAAACGGATTCGTTTGGCTTTTATATTATTTAACTCATAGAAATGACTATATCTGGTAAGGTAATTTGGCTTGCTTCTAAACTTTAAAAACGTTAACTTCGTTAACTCTGAATATAAAACATTGAAACGATTTTATATTCGAGTAAGTTGTAACCAATTAAAAATGGAAAACAAAGAAATAAAAGTACATAAGAATGTTTTGAATTTAATTCTGAAACCTATTATTTTATCAATAATAACTTTATTTGTAGTTCAGCATTTTGGAAAAATCGGAGGAGGATACGAAGGTCTAAGCTATGATCAAAACTCTTGGATTGTAACTCATAATAATTTTAGAAATCCAATAAACGGAAAGATATACACAGACTATGAAAATGAGTTTGGAATTGGTAAAAAAAGAAAGGAAACTTATTTAAAGAAATTAAAGATATTTTACATCCCTTCTCTTTTTGGAAATTTAAATCATTTAATTATTGTAACTATTATTTATTCTTGTCTATTTGCCTTTTTTGGAAGTTTTAAATTTAAAATAATAAAATGAAATATGAATTAAAAAAAGAATTTACGGATTTAACACAACAAAATGATATTGGATACTTTTTCGTAAACCCTGATAAAGATATTTATTTTGGAAATAGAAATCAATACCCAATAACTTGGAATGGAAAACTAAACGAGTTTAGAATTGAAATTATTTTAAAAAATTCTGATTCTTCTACCATGAAAAGTTATGAGTTTGTTGAATACCCCCAAAGTGAAGATAATCTTAAAGAAAAAATTATAAGTTGGATTGACAAATATATTAATGAAAAATGGGGATAAAAACTGGTTACAACAACATATATAATTTATTGCTGGCTTTTTGCCTACTTACGAAAATCCTCGCGGATTTTCTTTGTCAGTAATTATTTATTAAATTGGTTGCTTAAAACACGCAACAAACCATATATAAACACGTTAACGAAACCATATTCAAAAAACAAAAAAAACGAACTCTCCCAAGTTCGTTTTTTTTAATACATCAATATATTATTTAAAAATTATTCTGCCAAAGCAGCTCCACTTGCAGCAACGCCTCTATCAATTTTACGCATTAAACCTTGTAAAACTTTACCAGGGCCAACTTCAATAAATTCGGTTCCTCCATCAGCAATCATAGCCTGTACACATTGTGTCCATTTTACAGGTGCTGTTAATTGCGCTATTAAATTTTCTTTAATTTCATTTGGATTTGTAACCGCTTTTGCTACCACATTTTGGTACACTGCACAAGTAGGTTCACTAAAAGTAGTTTCTTTTATTGCTGCAGCTAATTCTGCTCTTGCAGGCTCCATCATTGGTGAATGAAAAGCTCCTCCAACAGGCAATAACAAAGCCCTTCTTGCTCCTTTGTCAGTTAAAACTTCACAAGCTTTCTCTACAGCAGCTATTTCACCAGAAATTACCAATTGCCCAGGGCAATTATAATTTGCAGCCACTACTACTCCATCAATTTCAGCACAAGTTTCTTCAACAATATTATCTGCCAAACCTAAAACGGCAGCCATTGTACTTGGTGCTATTTCACAGGCTTTTTGCATTGCCAAAGCACGCTTAGAAACCAATTTTAATCCGTCTTCAAAAGTTAAAACACCATTTGCAACCAATGCAGACAATTCTCCTAAAGAGTGCCCTGCCACCATTTCTGGCTGAAAAGAATCGCCTAAAACCTTTGCTAAAATTACAGAATGTAAAAAAATGGCAGGTTGTGTAACTTTCGTTTCTTTTAACTGTTTTGCTGTTCCTTCAAACATAATATCTGTAATAGAGAACCCTAAAATATCATTTGCTTTTTCAAAGTATTCTTGAGCTAAAGAGGATTTTTCGTATAAATCCAATCCCATTCCTGTAAATTGCGCTCCTTGACCCGGAAAAATATATGCTTTCATTTTAAATTATTTAATTGTTGATTAGTTTAATTGTATAATTGGCTGCAAAAATAAACAATTTTATTAGAAGCTATTTCCAGCTTTCACTACTCGCTTTTTTTTGCCAAAAAAGGCAAAAAAAGAGCTCAGACAGTTAGCCTGTCTTGAGCGAAGTCGAAAGATTCAATCTGGGCTAAAACTACTTGCTAACTTTTAGAAAATTTAAAAACTCCTATTCATATTTACTAACTTTGTTAAATATTGCTAAAAAATATTTTTTTCGATTCGTTTTTGTAATTAAATAAAAAGCA
The DNA here is from genome assembly GCF_947497695.1 of uncultured Polaribacter sp. GTDB lineage: Bacteria > Bacteroidota > Bacteroidia > Flavobacteriales > Flavobacteriaceae > Polaribacter. The sequence continues at coordinate 220,951 of NZ_CANMHM010000002.1, forward strand.
ATTCGTCTACTTAATTAATAAAAACAAAAATCACACCATGAAAAACATACTTTTAGTCTTTTTAGCAATTATTACATTTTCACAAGTAAAAGCCCAAACAGAAATTTTTAACACCTTATTACAAAATAATGTAACAGAAAAAGGAATTGTAGATTACAAATCTTTAAAAGCAGATGAGGCAAAATTAGATACTTATATTTCTTATTTAGAAAAAACCAACCCAGATAATTCTTGGTCTACCAAGAAACAAAAAGCTTTTTGGATAAACGCTTATAATGCTTATACTATTAAATTAATTCTAAAAAACTACCCTTTAAATTCTATTATGGATATTAAAGAAGGTGGTAAAACCGCTTGGAAAATTCCTTTTGCTAAAGTTGGTGGTAAAACCTACACTTTAGATTATATAGAACACGATATTTTACGTAAAAATTTATTTGATGCTAGAATTCATGTAGGTGTAAATTGTGCATCAGGTTCTTGCCCAAAATTAGGTAATACTGCTTTTACAGAAGAAAATATAGAGGCAACTTTAGAGAAATTAATGAAAGAATTTGTAAACGATTCAACAAGAAATAAAATTACGAATAAGAAAATTCAGATCTCATCAATTTTCGATTGGTTTAAAGTAGATTTTACAAAAGAAGGGACAGTTATAGATTATTTAAACAAATATGCGAACACAGAAATTAGTAAAAAAGCTAAAACAAGCTATTTAAAATACGATTGGACTTTAAACGGAAAATAAAATAGTAATTTTGTTTTTCAATTTTTGAAAAAATAAAACATGTCTAAAACATACTACGATTCATCAGATTTAAGAAAATTCGGTAAAATAACAGAATGGGACGAAGAACTTGGCAACAAGTTCTTCGATTATTATGGAAAAGTTTTTGAAGAAGGAGCTTTAACAGCTCGCGAAAAATCTCTGATTGCATTAGCAGTTGCCCATACAGAACAATGCCCTTATTGTATAGATGCATACACAAAAGATACTTTGCAAAGAGGAATTACCAAAGAACAAATGATGGAAGCAATTCACGTTGGTGCAGCCATTAAAAGTGGTGCAACTTTAGTACATGGGGTTCAAATGATGAATAAGGTTAATAAGTTGGAAATGTAAGCAGACTCTAATTTTGCCTTTTGTCAAAATTTTAGAGGTCGTTTATTCCGCTTTTTAGCGGAATCTTTTTATTCAATCTATAAAACCAAACCACAATTTTATACGTAAATAAATTAAACATTAAGAATTCTGTATCAATTTAGAATTTTAACTACAATTTACTGAAAAAAGTTCAGCATAAATATGGCTACAAAATCATTAAAAGCAAGAAATAACGATATTGCAAATACATCTCGCCAAATGGAAATTCTTTCTAGCGGAATTTTCGCAAACGGAGAATTACCAACATTTGCTGCAAAAATTAAAGAAACAGGTCATTTTCCCTTGCGTCCTAAAAAATTAGAAATTCTACAAATAAACTTAGGTTATATGTGTAACCAAGTTTGTGAACATTGTCATGTTGATGCTGGTCCAGATAGAAAAGAAATAATGACTGTGGAAACCATGCAACAATGTTTGGAAGTCATTAAAAAAACAGAAGCACATACTTTAGATTTAACTGGTGGTGCACCAGAAATGAACCCAAATTTTAGATGGTTTGTAGAAGAAGCATCAAAAGCAGGAATTAAAGATTTTATTGTCCGTTCTAACTTAACAATTATTAGAGCTAATAAAAAATATTACGATTTACCAGAATTCTTTAAAAAACACAATGTACATGTAGTTTCTTCAATGCCACATTGGACTCGTGGAAAAACTGACAAACAACGTGGAGAAGGCGTTTTTGATAAATCCATTAAAGCATTACAAGAATTAAATGCTGTTGGTTATGGAATGCCAGGTTCTAATTTAAAATTAGATTTGGTCTATAATCCTTCAGGTGCATTTTTACCTGGAGATCAAATGGCTTTAGAAAATGATTTCAAAAAAGCATTAAAAGAAGATTTCGATATCGATTTTCACAGTCTTTTTGCCATTACAAATTTACCAATTAGCCGATTTTTAGATTATTTAATTGCGTCAGAAAATTATGAAGATTATATGCATTCTTTGTTAGATGCTTACAACCCTGAAGCTGTAAAAAATGTAATGTGTACAAACACAATTTCAATAAGTTGGGAAGGTTGGTTGTTCGATTGTGATTTTAATCAAATGTTAAATCTTAAAGTTGCCAGTAAAGTTAAACATGTTTCAGATTATAGGGAGGAGTTATTACAAGACAGAAATATAATTATCAACCAACATTGTTATGGTTGTACTGCTGGTGCAGGAAGTAGCTGTCAAGGTGTTGTAGCTTAACAAAACAAGATTACAAGGGATTTAACAAGGGGTTTAAACCCCTTGCTAAAGTAAAAAATGAAAAAAAACACTGCCATATTAATTTTTGCAAATTCTGCTGAAAAAGAAGCAGAAAGAAAATCGTTTCTTTATTCGGATGTTTTTTCTGCACTGAATCATCAAACTTTAAAAACGGTAGAAAAATCTGGAATAGAATATTTTCATTTCTCTGAAAAAAACCAAGTTGGGTCTTCTTTTGGTGAGCGTTTTTCAAATGCAATTGAAGCGATTTTTAAAAAAGGATTTGAAAACGTTATTACAGTTGGTAATGATACTCCACATTTAAAAACAAGTCATTTAGTTGATACTTTGTTTCAATTAGAAAATAATGATTTGGTTTTAGGACCTTCAAAAGATGGTGGTTTTTATTTAATGGGCATCAAAAAAGAACATTTTAATAAAGAAACCTTCTTAAAATTACCTTGGCAAACTTCTAAATTACAAAAGTGTATTACTTCTATTTTATCATCTAAAGTTCTAAATATTAAATTTTTAGAAATTCTAAATGATTTAGATGTTTTAGAGGATATTAAAAAAATATTTCATAGTTTTAAAAGGATTCCTAAATCGATTTTAAAAGTCTTAACACTACTTATATTTACTCAAAAAGAGTTTTTCATTGATGTTATCATCAACCTACAAAAAACTATTTCTACTCCAAACTCCAATAAAGGTTCTCCTTTCATTTTTGCGTAATTAATTCACTTTTTTTCTATTGATAAAAAGTATTCAACTATTTATCAAAATAAAATATTTACACAAAAATCATTATTAAATGAAACACATTTTTATGTGGACTTTACTGTTTGTAACAAGCATCAGTTTTTCACAAATTAAAATTTCGGGAACTATTACCGATAAAATTACAGGAGATGAAATTCCTTCTGTTGCCATTTCAACATCCAAAGAAAACGGAACAACTTCTTCTATTGATGGAACGTATTCTATTACAGTTAAAGATAAAAACCAAGTTTTAAAGTTCTCTTATTTAGGTTATAAAACTCGAAGAATAAAGGTTAATAATCAAACAATTATCAATATTCAATTAGAAGAAATTGAAACAAATTTAGAGGAAATTGTAGTAACTGCCTTAGGACTGAACAGAAAAACCAAAGAATTAGGTTATGTAGTTCAAGAACTAAAAGCAAAAGATTTAACTGAAGTTAAAACTGCCAATTTTTTAGATAATTTATCTGGTAAATTAGCTGGTGTAACTATTTCTCAAGGAGCAACTGGCGTTGGTTCATCCTCTAAAATTACCATTCGTGGAGAAGCATCTTTTTCGAATAACAATCCGCTTTTTGTGGTAGATGGAACGCCAATTAACAACAACACCGTTTTTAATTTCACCAATGAAGCTGCTGCTGGTTTTCAAGAAATTGATTTTGGAAATGGAGCAATGGAAGTAAATCCTGATGATATTGAATCTGTAACTGTCCTAAAAGGATCAAGTGCTGCTGCTTTGTATGGAACTCGTGCATCTAATGGCGTTATTGTAATTAACACAAAAGATGGAAGTAAGAAAAAAGGTTTGGGAATTAGCATCAATTCAGCCATTACTTTAGATTCGGCTTTTCGATTGCCAGAATTTCAAAATAAATTTGGACAAGGAAATTCTGGGGATTTTGAATATGTAGATGGTTTAGGTGGAGGAATAAACGACAATATTACCTATTCTTGGGGACCCAGATTAAATGTTGGTAATTTAATTTCGCAATTTGATTCTCCTGTAATTTTAGAAGATGGAACTGTTGTGAGAGGTGGAGATACTTCTTTATATTCAGGTTTGCCAATTACACCAACAGCTTTCAATTCGAATCCAAATAATTTAAAAGATTTTTATCAAACAGGTATTACAACCATCAATAATATTTCTATAAATGATAGTTTTGATAGAGGTTCTTACAGGTTATCAATCACAGATTTAGATAGCGAATCTATTATTCCTGGTGTTAATTTAGATAGAAAAACAGCCGCTTTAAAACTGAATTTTAATCCAACAGAAAAAACAAAAATTACGAGTTCTGTAAACTACGTAAATTCTAGAAGCGATAACAGACCTGCAAATGGTTATGGTAGTGAAAATGCCAATTATTCTTTGGTTGCTTGGGGACCAAGGTCTTTAAATATTGATAGTTTACGTGATTATTGGCAACCAGGTTTAGAAGGTGTGCAACAATATTCTTTTAACTATACTTTTTTTGACAATCCTTTTTTTATTCTACATGAAAACACCAATTCTTTTAACAGAGATCGTGTTTTTGGGAATATTGCCATCAATCATAAATTTACAGATAAATTGAGTCTTTCTTTACGTTCTGGAATGGATTATTCATCAGAAAAAAGAGAATTTAAACGAAATTTTAGTTCCAATCGATTTAAAAATGGCGCTTATGCAGAACATGATGTTTTTTACAGAGAAATAAATACAGACTTCTTGGTAAACTACACAGATAATTTTGGTGATTTTTCTTTTGATGCTTCTTTTGGAGGAAATCGTTTAGACCAAACTGCTTCCACAAAACAATTACAAACCACCAATTTAGCTCAACCAGGAATTTTCAGTTTGAATAATGCAGCTTCACCAATTGAAGCTTTTCAATTTGATTCTAAAAAGAGAATTAATTCTTTATACGGAATTGCAAAATTTGGTTACAAAGATTATCTTTTTGTTGATGTTACAGGAAGAAACGATTGGTCTAGTGCTTTAGCTACGCCTTTTTCTTTAGATGGAACTTCATTTTTCTATCCTTCAGTTTCAACAAGTTTTATTTTATCAAATGCAACAGAATTGCCAGAAAACATTTCTTTTGCAAAATTGAGAGCAAGTATTGCACAAGTTGGTAATGACACAAATCCGTTTCAAACTTCTGGTGCTTTTGTATCTCAAACACCTTTTAATGGGCAACCTACTTTTAGTGATCAAGCTTTTATTCCGAACGCAAATTTAAAGCCAGAAATTACTACTTCTTATGAGTTTGGTGCAGATGTACGATTCTTTAAAGATCGTTTAAATATCGATTTTACATATTATAACAATACTACAAAAGATCAAATTATTTCTTTGCCAATTGCAATTTCATCTGGCTACAATCAACAGGTTGTTAATGGAGGAAAAATAAATACAACAGGTGTCGAAATTATTTTAGGAGGAACACCAATTAGAACAGAAAACTTTACTTGGAATACTACTTTTAATTTTGCTGCAAATAAATCTGTTATTAAAAATTTACCTCAAGAAGAAGGCAGATTAACATTGGCTTACAGTAGAATTTACGATAGTGCAAACCAAACAGTTTGGTTTCAAGTAGAAGAAGGTGGAGAAATTGGCGATTTATATGGAACAGGATATTCTAAAAATACAGAAGGCCAATTTTTGTTGGATGATAATGGAAGATATATTGCCAATAATGAGTTGATTAAATTGGGAAATTACAATCCAGATTTTACTCTAGGTTGGAACAATTCTTTTAAATATAAAGATTTTACTACAAGCTTTTTATTCGATTGGAGACAAGGAGGAGAAATTGTTTCTAGAACAAGTGCTTTAGGAAATGTTGGTGGCCAATTAGCTGAAACTGCTTTTAGACCAGATGCAGGAATTATTGCACAGGGTGTTAACGTAAATACTGGGCAACCTAATACTGTTGCTGTTTCTCCTGAGAGTTATTACAGACAGTTTTACGACAGAAATCACGAGGAAAACAATGTGTATGATGCTTCTTTTTTAAAATTACGTCAGTTTTCTATTGGATATACGTTGAATTTAAATGAAGGATTTTTAGGGTTAAAAGATAGTTCTAGCATGAACTTTTCTTTTATAGGAAACAACTTATTTGTAATTACAGAAAATCCACATTTTGATCCAGAACAATTAGCTGTACAAGGAAATGGTTTTGTGAGCGGCGTTGAAGATATGAGTTATGCAACTAGCAGAAGTTTAGGTTTTAAAGTAGGATTTGATTTTTAAGAAATTTACAATGAAAAAAATTATATATACAATCGCAATTTTTGCACTATTATTTGCAAGTTGTACCAAAGATTTTGAAGAAATCAACACTAATCAAAATGCACCAGTTGTTGTACAACCAAGTTTACTTTTAAGACAAGTAATTTATGATTTTGGTGAAAACATGAGTTACGAAGGTTTTGTTGCTGGAGATTTATTAGCACAACACAGAACTGCTTTAGACTTTAATTTATTTGATAGACACGATTTGAAAAGTCCACAATTAGGTGGAAATCCTTGGGGGATTTTTTACACCAATTTACGTGATAATGAAATTGTTTTAAAACAAAGTAGACAAACACCTGCTTTTGCAGTGTATGAAGGTCCTGCTTTAATTTTAAAAGCATATATGACTGCAGGTTTAACAGATTTATTTGGAGATGTTCCTTATTTTGAGGCTTTTAACGGAATTGAAGGAACTGTTACTCCAGCTTACGATTTGCAAGAGGATATTTATCAAAATGAAAACGGAATTTTAGATAATTTAGACAAAGGAATTGCAGCAATAAATGCCTATTCTGGTTCAATTCCTTTAAAAGGAGATATTTTATATGATGGAAATTTACAATCTTGGATTCAATTTGCAAATTCTTTAAAAATTAAATATTTAATCAGAATTTCTGGTAAAGTTGATGTTTCAAGCCAATTACAAACTATTTTTAATGAAGGAAATTACATCAAAAACAATAACGAAAATGCAGTTTTCGATTTTACAAATTCAGAACCAAACAGTTTTAGATTAGCACAATTAAGAATTGGAGATTTTAACAATTTTGTACTATCAGAAACTATGGAAGAAATTTTAATCGATTTGAATGATGATAGAATTGGTAAATTTTTCAGACCTTTTGCTAATTCAAATTCAGATGAATTTAATGGATTATTAAACGGAATTAATTCATCAACAACATCTATTGCTTTGGCGGATTTTTCACTTTCAGGAAGTGCTTTTAGAGAAGATACTTCTACTTTAGACGCTAATTTTATGACAGCTTGGGAAACCAGTTTTCTTCTAGCAGAAGCTGCTGAAAAAGGTTTTATAAGTTCAAATTCAGAAACTTTATACAATATTGGAGTTGCACAAGCTTTTGAATATTGGAACACAAATTTACCAGCCACATATTTAGCAGGAAATGCAAACTTTAATGCTGTAGGAAAAACATCTTTAGAGCAAATTATCACTCAAAAATGGATTGCATCCGTTATAAATGGTTATGAAGGTTGGGTTGAATTTAGAAGAACAGGTTTTCCAAGTTTAAAAAATATTTCAGCAAGCTTAAATAACGGATTAATTCCTGTTAGAATGCCTTATCCTGCTGAAGCAGAAACTTTAAATCAAGAGAATTATAAAGTTGCAGAAAGTGCAACCAATGGGAATAGTTTGGATATTCCTGTTTGGTGGAATGAATAAAAATTAGACCTCACAGGTCTTAAAAACCTGTGAAGTCTTCTGTAAAAATATGGAAGTAATTAATTATCAATGGGGATTAATTTTAATATCAAGTTTGATATTATTTTTCTTGTCTCCTTTAGCAAAAACCACAGATCAGTTTTTTAAAGCTGTGAATAAGAAAAAAGCGCCCAATTCTTTGGTATTAACAGGGAGCTTAATTATTTCTTGGATTTTTGCTAAAAGCATTACAAACGCCGCAAATTTAGGACTAGATTTTGGCCTAGTTGGTGGCGTTGCTTATGCAGGTTATTATTTGTCTTTTGCAGTTGCTGGAATCATTATTTATCAATTAAGAACCAAAGGAAACTTTAAAAGTATTCACGAATTTCTGATTTCTAAATTCGGAAAAAATGCGATGGCAATTTTTTCTATTTTGATTGCTTTCAGACTTTTTAATGAAGTTTGGAGTAATACAATGGTTATTGGGAGTTATTTTGGAGAAATGGGTACTTCCTCTTATTATTGGGCAATTATTCTATTTACTCTTTTGACTTTAAGTTACGCTATTAAAGGTGGTTTAAGTAGTTCCATTTTTACAGATGTTATTCAAATGGTGTTATTTTCTGTTTTGTTGATGATTATTTTAGGAACCATTTTTACTACAGATGATTTTTCTACAGAACAAATAGTTACTTCAGGAACTTGGAGTTTTGAACTCGGGTTAAACCTCTTTTTTGCAGCACTTTTACAATCTTTTAGTTATCCTTTTCACGATCCTGTTTTAACAGATAGAGGTTTTATATCCTTGCCAAAAGTAACTCGTAAAAGTTTTTTATGGGCAAGTATTTTAGGTGCAATTTGTATTGTTTTATTTAGTTTGATTGGGGTGTATGCACAAACAAAAGGAATGCAAGGTCAAGCTGCTGTTGAAGTTGGAAAAGCTTTTGGAGTTGTTATTTTATTAGTGATTAATTTTATTATGATAACCTCTGCAGCTTCTACATTAGATTCTACTTTTTCATCATTTTCTAAATTGATTGCCATTGATTTAAACATCAAAAAAACAGTTTCCTTTGGGAGATTAACCATGATAATAGTGGCTATTTTAGGAACATTACCCGTTTTTTTCGGAGCAGAAATTTTATCTGCAACCACCATTTCTGGAACAATGGTAATTGGTTTGACTCCTATTTTTATTTTCTGGAGTGTTAAAGTACCAAAAATCAGTTTTTATTTGAGTATTTTTTGTGGTTTAATTTTTGGTATCTTATTGGTGTTTGATGCTTTTCCTCAAGCATTAATTTTTACAAAAGGGAAATACGCAAGTTTACTTTGGGTAAATCTTTGGGGAATTTTAAGTTGTATCATTTTATATTTTATTCCAAAATGGATCAAAAAATAGTAGATTTAGGCAAAATATCAGGAAAAATAGTGCTTTTTGGTGGTGTTTATAGCAATTTACAGGCTTTAGAGGCTTTAAAACAAATTGCCGAAAAAGAAAATATTGCTCCAGAAAATTGTTTTTGCACTGGCGATGTTGTTGGCTATTGTGCTCAACCAGAAGAAACTGTGCAATTATTAAAATTGTGGGGAGCAAAAAGTATAGCTGGCAATGTAGAAATTCAGTTAAGTGAAAACGCAGACGATTGTGGTTGCGATTTTAGAGAAGGTTCTAGATGTGATGGATTTTCGCAACTTTGGTATCCTTTTGCACAGAGTAAATTGTCTAAAAATTCGTTAGATTTTTTAAAAACATTGCCAAATAATATTAGTTTTAATTATGCTGATAAAAAAGTAACTGTTGTTCACGGTTCTTATTTTAATGTTTCTGAATTTATTTTTAAATCTACAGATTGGGAAATTAAAAAGCAAAATTTTGAAGCCACTAAAAGTGATGTAATTATTGCAGGACATTGTGGATTGCCCTTTCATCATCAAGAAAAAGAAAAGTTATGGTTGAATCCAGGAGTTATAGGAATGCCAGCAAATGATGGGAATCCAGATGTTTGGTATGCAATTTTAGACGATTCAAATAATAGTTTTAACTTTACACATAAAACCTTAAATTACAATTATAAATTAACAAGCAAATTAATGCAAAATGGACTGCTTCCAGAAGAATACTCTAGAACTATTGTTACTGGAATTTGGGATAATACAGAGATTTTACCATCAATAGAAAGTGGTTTGCAAGGATTTGGAATACAATTATAACCTAATTATTATGAAGAAAATTTTTATTTTATTTCTACTGATTACATCATCAGTTACAGCACAAAAAAAATTAGACAAACTTTTAAATAAATGGAATCACAACAGTGTGCCTTATATTTCTGTTGAAACTTTAGCAATGCCTAAAACAGAAGCTATTTTATTAGATGCAAGAGAAGAAGAAGAATTTAAAACTAGCCATATAAAAGATGCTATTTTTGTGGGCTATGATAAGTTTAAATTAAAAGAAACAATTCCTAAATTACCCGAAGATAAAAATGCAAAAATTGTAGTCTATTGCTCTTTAGGCATTAGATCAGAAAATATTGCAAACAAACTAATTAAAGAAGGCTATACAAATGTTTACAATTTATATGGTGGTATTTTTGAATGGAAAAATGCAGATTTTCAAGTAATTGATACTTTAGGTAATACAACAGAAAAAGTGCACACTTTTAATAAAAACTGGAGTAAATGGCTTACAAAAGGAGAAAAAGTTTATTAAAATTTAGTTCATAGTATTCAATCTCAGTTTTTCAGTTATCACTGCTGAAAACAAAAATTTCACCACATAGAAACATAGACTAAGTTTTCTATGTGGTGAAAATATTTTAAGTAATAAGTTCAATGATAAAAAAATCAACCAGTAAAAACCTTCTTTTAATTTTTACAAGAAATCCTGAATTAGGCAAAGCAAAAACACGTTTAGCAAAAACTGTTGGAGATAAAACTGCTTTAGATATTTATAAATTTTTATTACAAAAAACCAGAGATATTTCTACAAAAGTAGCTGCTGATAAAGCAGTGTATTATTCTGTAAAAGTTAGAGAAAATGACATTTGGGATCCTGAAATTTATCAAAAACACCAACAAGTTGGAGACGATTTAGGAATTAGAATGTTAAATGCTTTTAAAAACGGTTTTAATGCTGGTTATAAAAAAGTAATGATTATTGGAAGTGATTTGAACGATTTATCATCAAAAAACATAGAAAAAGCATTTTTAGAATTAGAAACAAATGATGTAGTAATTGGACCTGCAAAAGATGGAGGTTATTATTTACTTGGGATGAATTCTTTACATGAAAAAGTCTTTAAAAATAAAGATTGGGGTACAGAAACTGTTAGAAAAGACACATTAAATGATTTAACTGATCAAAAAGTGAAATTATTAGAGATTAAAAACGACATAGATGTATATGAGGATATTATTAATATTCCTGAAATTATGCAAACGTTTATAAATTCTAAATAACACCAAATGAAAACACTTTTACTGATTACTTTTTTAAGCTTTTCTTTTTTACAGCTTCAGGGACAATGCATAGAAAATGCCTCTAGTTTTGGAAACAATACTACTGTACCATCTTATAATATTTCTGGTGATGTTTCTGTAACTTTAAACACTAATAATACTGCTACTATTAACTTTGCTAGCAACTTTGAAACCGCTTCTGGACCCGATGTTAGATTGTATCTTATAAAATCTGAAGGGAAATCTATTTCACAGTTAAAAAGTTTAAATCCAGAAAACTTAGAAAATATTTCGTTTGGTTTAATTGGCTTTTCTGGTGCACAAAGTTACACTGCTAGCATCCCTCAAAATACAGATATTACTAAATTTGATAGGGTGTTTTTTTACTGCTTACGATTTAATCAGTTTTGGGATGTAGGCACCTTTACTTCTTTTAAAAGTAGTAGTTGTAATGTTTTAAATATTGATAATTTTGCAGTTAATAATATTTCTATATATCCAAACCCTGCAAAAAACAAAATTCATATTACCCAACTTGATAAAGTTTCTGTAGAAATTCGTATTTTTAATCTTTTAGGCAAACAGGTTTTACATCAACCTAACATCAAACAAAATTCGATTGATATTTCTTCTTTAAATGAAGGCATTTACCTTGTTAAAATTAATATTGATGGAAAAACGAAGAGTCAAAAATTAGTAATTCAGTAAATGAAACAGCAACAATTAAAAGAAACAATCGATTTTTTAAAAGGTAAAGGAATTGAAAATCCAGAAATCGGCATTGTTTTAGGAACAGGTTTAGGTAAGTTGATTGACGAAATTTCTATTGATAAAGAAATACCTTATTTAGAGATACCACACTTTCCACAAGCAACCGTAGAATTTCATTCTGGTAAATTAATTTACGGACAATTATCTGGAAAAAAGGTATTGGTTATGTCGGGCAGATTTCATTTATATGAAGGTTACAATGCTTGGGAAGTAACCTATGGGATTAGAACTATGCATGGTTTAGGCATTAAAAACTTATTAATTTCTAATGCTGCAGGAGCTATAAACCTCAACTATAAAAAAGGAGATTTAATGTTGCTTGAAGATCACATAAATTTACAAGGTTCTTCTCCTTTGGCTTTTAAAGGTGCTAACAATTTTGGTAATATTTTTGCAGATATGCTAGCTCCTTACTCTAGTGAATTAAATGCAAAAATTATTGAAATAGCTTCTCAACAAAACATTTTATTACACAAAGGAGTTTATGCAAGTGTTTTAGGCCCACAATTAGAAACCAGGGCAGAATATAGAATGTTACAAATTTTAGAAACAGATGCTGTGGGTATGAGTACTGTGCCAGAAGTTATTGTAGCAAAACAACTCAACTTGCCTTGTGCAGCTATTTCTGTGCTAACAGATGAATGTGATCCTAAAAATTTACAACCTGTAAATATTGCAGAAATTATTGCAATTGCAGGAGAAGCAGAACCTAAAATGATTACTTTATTTAAAGAAACTTTAAAGGTTATATAGGTAATTGAATCCCTTTATTTTAAACCCCTAAAGGATCTTTACAACTATAAAATACAATGAACAAATACCTAGACATCATACAAACATCCTACTCCAATTATTGGAATTACATTAAACAATCTGTTTTAATGGAGTTGAATTGGGAGAATTATTTCTACGGATTAATCATCATTTCTTTGGTTGTTTGGTGGTTAGAAGCTATTTTTCCTTGGCGAAAAAATCAATCTTTATTTAGAAAAGACTTTTGGTTGGATACTTTTTACATGTTTTTCAATTTCTTTTTATTGAATTTAATTGTGTTGATTGCTTTGTCTAATTCTGCCGCTCAATTATTTAATGATATTTTAGGTATTGTTGGTTTAACGATTGCTAACTTTCAACTCTTAGAAATTAATAAATTGCCATTTTTGGGGAGAATTTTTATCTTTTTTATTGTGGTTGATTTTACACAATGGTGGACACATAGATTACTGCATAGAGTAGAATTTCTTTGGAATTTTCATAAAGTACACCACTCTGTAAAACAAATGGGGTTTGCTGCTCATTTACGTTACCATTGGATGGAACCTGTTGTTTACAACTCTTTACGTTATATTCCTTTAGCAATTATTGGTGGGTTTACAGCCCAAGATGTAGCGTTTGTCCATTTTTTTAACATTACAATAGGGCACTTAAATCATGCAAATATTAATTGGGATTATGGTTGGTTAAAGTATATTTTAAACAACCCAAAAATGCATATTTGGCATCACTCTAAAAAGTTACCTAAAGAACGAAAGTTTGGGGTTAATTTTGGATTAACCTTAAGTGTTTGGGATTATCTTTTTAAGACCAATTACATACCACATTCTGGTAGAGATATTGAAATAGGATTTAATGGTGATGAAGATTTCCCTAAAGATTTTGTGCATCAAGAATTGTATCCGTTTTCTAAAAAATAATTACGCTAATTATTTTATAAAAGTTGGCAAACAAGTTTAGCCCAGATTGAATCTTTCGACTTCGCTCAAGACAGGCTAACTGTTTGAGCTCTTTTTTACCTTTTTCAGGTAAAAAAAGCGAGTAATGAAAGCTGGAAATAGCTTCAAAAAAAAAGTAGCTTAATAAGATTTCTCTCTGTGTTTTAAATTACAAAAAAGGTGAAAAACTATTTATTTCTACCTTTTTCATTTGGGTATAAACTTGGCAAATTATCACTTTGAAAATAGGCTTTTGTATCTATATTTATAGCAGTAACCTTTCCTTTAAATGCAGCCCCTGTATCGATATTCCAAACATTTATTGCATTCATTGGTTCAAATTCGTTATAATTTGTAGTAGGTGTATGACCTATATAAATTTCTGTATAGTGTTGTAATCTTTTAGGATAGGTTTTGTGAGTTAAACCAATGTTTTTATCCATAGCTAAAGCCAACTCCCATAAAGTTCTGTCTGTACAAAATTTGTGTGTATACGTTTCATTTTCTACACCATTCATCGCTGTAAAACCTGCGTGTAAAAACAATCTATTTTTAGTATCTAAATAGTACATTTTCATGTTTTCGAAAAACTGTAAATGTTCCTTTTTTTCTTCGATAGAAAATCCATCATAACTTTCCATGGTTTCTTTACCTCCATGCATAAACCAAGAAGGATTTACATCATTATTGTCTTTTAACCAATTTTGGCACCAAACATCATGATTTCCTTTGATAAAAATACAGTCAAACTTCTGAGCCAAATCTATTAAAAACTGAACCACTTGTGCAGATTCACTCCAACCATCTACATAATCTCCCATAAAAATTAGGGCATCACCTTCTTTAAGTCCTAATTTATTTAAAACCTGAACTAAGGCTTTTAAACCTCCATGAATATCACCAATTGCAAAAGTTCTCATCTAATTTAATTTTTTGCAAAACTAAGGGTTTCTTATGAAAAGTGAAGAAATGTTATTTAAAAATATTGACCAATTCCAAAAACCAAACCTCCTTTAGAGTTTCCATTTTGATTTAGCAAACTAAAGCCATAATCGATTCTAAAAGTGGCATTGTATATTTTTTTACTAATAAATCGAAGTCCAAAACCAGAATAAATTCTAACATTATCTTTTTCAAAAAAATCATCTAATGTTCCTCCTGGATTTCTCCAAGAACCAATATCAGAAAAAACGTTGGTTTGTATTGCCATCCAATCTTTTTCATAAACTGTATGTCTGTATTCAGTATTCCACACAAAGCTACCTGTACCCCTATCTATTAAAATACCAACCCCTCTTAAGTTTACATTGTTATCTAAAGCAAAAGGTGCAAAGGGTGTGTTTTCATTTGATGACAAGCCAAAACGAACTCTGTTTGCCCAATTGCCTTTATCGCCAATTCTTTTGTAGTAGAAAAAATCATTCCAAGCAATAAAAAAACTATTCTGATAACTATTTTTTGTAGAAACATACTGTGCAAACAATGTACTTTTAAAACCATTAACATATTGATAATAATAGTCTAAAGTATCATAATTATAAACCAATTTAAAAAGTACTTTATCTAAATCTATAGGAATTGTGGGGATTGATGGATCTGTATCTCCTGATAAAAATTGATATTTTTCATTAAAAAGGTTTACACCAAAATTAATTTCATTTTTAATATTAATTTGATACAAACCTAAAACTTCGAAAGAAATATTATTGTAAGAAAAATTAGCTGTTTTATCATTAAAATAGAGTGGTTCTTCACTTTTCCAATCTTGATGATTTATTGCCAAACCCCATTTTTTAGAGAACAAATTGGGTGCTTTAAAATTGATGCCATAAGAATCAAAACGATTGCGTTGATAAAAGCCCCCAAAAGTAATATTTCTTCCTAAAAAGTTATAATCATACAAATCTAATTTATATGAAAACTGTTTATTGGTGGTGGTCCAGATATTGATTCCTGGTAGAATTGTAAAATTTTCTTCAACGTATATAAACACATTGTAAAAATTATCATGTGAATAAAACACTTGATAATAAGCATGACTAACAGCTGGTAATCGATTTAAAAGAGTGATATCTTTTTCTAAAGAAATAGAATCTAAAACAGCTCCCTTTTCACTAATTAAAAGTTTGTGAATAAAAGATTCTTTCAACCTTTTTGTACCATTAATTTTAATTTCTGCAATTATTTTTTCTTGAGAAAACACAAGTGCTGAAAATGATAAAAAAAGATAAATAAAAATATTTTTAAACTTCATTATCTTGCTATAAATGATTGCTGATATATAAAATTTACCCAGTTTTCTGAATCTATGCCCATTAAAGTAAACCTATATTCGTCATCAAAAATTAATTCTGCAGGGGTTTCTGTATTTATATTTGATGTTATATTGGTAAAATTATTATACTGAAATGTTTTTTCTGTTGTAAATGTACCTGATAAAAAGTCGTTGCTACTATTGGTAATTACTTGAAAATAAGTAACACTATCTCCATACTTTTCATCTTCCCAAATAAATTTTGGTTCTAATCTAGCTGTAAAATCTATTTTATCATCTTGATCTGTTATGGTTATATATTCAGTAGGTTTATCATTCATTTTTATTTTAACAGGAGCTGATTTGTATAGCTTATCTCCAATAACATAAGTTACAACACTCCAACTTTCTTCAGTATTTGTTCTAGAATACCTTCTAAACTTTCCACCAAACTCTGCATTGTCTGATAAATTTACTCTTCTGTACGCACTAAAATCAGTTGCAATTGCAGCTGTATTATCTGTTTCATAATACCTAAAATCTGTTGCACCTATTAAAGATTGATAATATACATAAGTTAGCTCATCAGAATTATTGGCACTTGCAGCAAAAGCAGTTATTTTTTCGATTGTTTTTGTTGAATTTAAAGCTAAATATTCTTCTAAATTTCTTGGTATAAACGTTTGTTCTACTACTGTATTTACCCAATTATCTTCACTAACCCCCATTAGTGTAAAAAGATATTCAATATCTTCCTCTAAACTATCTGGTGTTTCTGGTACATTTATATTTAAAACAATATTAGTAGCATCAAAATAATTAAAAAAAGTATCATTTGTGTAAGTTCCAGAAACAAATGTATCTGTTTGTTTTTCAGATATTACTTGAAAATAAATAGCATCATCCACATCTTTTATATCCGTCCAAGTAAATTTTGGCTCTAGAGTTTCAGGAAAATCAATAGTAACTTCATTCGTCCAAGTTGTAGATTTTGAGTTGTTTTTTAAACGAATTGGGTTCGATTTATGTAATTTACCATTTAAAACATAGGTTACTAAACACCAATTTTCAGATTCATCTGTTCTAGAAAATCGTTGTAATTTTCCTCCAAAAACATCTGTAATCTCTAAATTTTTTCTTCTGTATTTAGAAAAATCATTTTCATCTACATTTAAACTATCTGCTTCATAATATCTAATATCTCTAGCACCAACTTCTGGATAATAAAAAATATAAGACAAACTTTTACTTTCAGGAGCAGAAGCTGCACAGGCAATAACTTCACCAAAATTGTTGTTAAATGAAGATGTTATATATTCTTCTAAATTTCTAGGAACTGAAATATCAGTATCTTCAGTACATGAAAAGATAAAAACAACAACAAAAAGGGGTAACAATAATTTTTTAAAAGACATGTATTAAATTTTAATAGTCATAATTGGCAAGGTAGAATGATTTGCGATATCTTCTGCAATACTTCCTGCAAAAATATGAGATAATCCTTTTCTACCATGTGTAATTACAGAAATTAAATCTGCACCAACAATATTAGCAAAGCTAAGAATTCCTTTTTCAATAGTATGTTCACAAATATAGTTTACGTTAATCATTCTATCTGAATTTCCTTCGGCTTTCATCAAAAAATTATTTGCCATTTTTTCCATTTCAGAAGTTGTTTTAAAATTTTCTTTAGGTAAATTAACATATAAAATATGCTTTTGAGCGTTTAAAAAATCTAAAGATTTTAAGAGTCTTTTAAAAGCAGGAATACTCTCATCTGAAAAGTCTGTTGCCAGTACAATATCAGAAAAATCTGCATTTACCATTTCATTTTTAATAACTAAAACGGGTAAATTAGAGTGCCTTACTACCTTTTCTGTATTAGAACCTATAAAAAATTCTTTTAAACCAGTTGCTCCATGAGAACCCATTATTATAAAATCTGCTTTTACCTCTTCTGCTATTTTAGTTACCTCACTAAAAACTTTAAAATGTTTGATAATAGGTATAACGTTCAATTCTTTTAAATAGTCTTTTTCTAAAAATTTTTTAATTTTTTTTTCTGCAATTTTTAAAAAATAAATCGCTTTTTCTTGCTGATACACTTCACTTTCAGATAAAGATATTTCTTGAATATCTAACATGTGTAATGCATAAATAGTTGCATTATATTTTTTAGCTAAAGATGCTGCAGTTTTAAGAGCAAACTCAGAATGTGCAGAAAAATCTATGGGAACAATAATTTTTTTCATAATTGTGATATTATACAAACAAATTTAACTGTTATAGATGATATAAATTAAGACATTTATCATGTTTTAATTTTACTGTTTCTGCTTGTATAATTCTCTCAACACAAATTCTGCTGGCTTGTTTTGTGGTGTAAATCTGTTATTGCTTTCTCCCCCTACATTTTCATAATTATGAAACCATTTCCAAATAAAACCACCTGCAAACCAATCTTCTTTCCAGAATTGATTGTGAATTGCTTTGAGTCCATTTACTTGTGCCTCTAAATTAACATTGCCTGCTACTCTATCAGATTTCCAAGGTTCTTTTCCTGTAAAATCGATACTTCTATACCCAAATTCTGTAAATAAAACAGGCTTGTTTAATTGCTTCTGAATTTGTAGTATTTCTTTTTTATGTGGCTGCCAACCCAATTCAAATTCTTTAATGGTTGGTGTTTTTTTATCACTTAAAGGAAAATAAGCATCAATACCAATATAATCTAAATCAGCCCAAAAAGGTATGCGTTTATATTCGTCCCAATTTGCAGCGTAAGTTAATTTCCCTTTATAAATTTGTTTGATTTTTACGATTAGGTTTTGCCAATATTTAGGTCTTTTTGTTACAAAATTTTCTAATTCTGTACCAATACAAAATATATTTGCTTTTAAAGCTTGTGCTGCTTTTGCATAGGTTAAAATAAATTTGGTATATGTTTGTTCTAAAATAGTCCAATCTTCTTCAGAATCCATTTCAATAAGCCCTGTATACAATCCTTTATGAATCCATATTTGAGGTTTTACCATAATTTCTACACCCTCCTTTTGAAATTTTTTAGCATATTGTAGCAACCCTTTTTTAGTTTCTCCAAACCATTGTCTTTTAGAATTAAAAGTAATTTTTGCAGAAGATACATCACTAATAAAACCAAAAGGCATCAATGCAACATAATTGCCTTGTGCCTTTAATATTGGTGTTATATGTTTGTTACTTATAGAATCTCTAGAAGCTACAAAACTAATTCCGTTTATTTTTTTCTGTTGACTATTGCAGGATATTTGGCATACTATCAGCAATAAAAAAAGGAGTTTATTTATTTTCATATTTGCTCCTAATTTAAATTATTGTTTAAAACAAGGCTCTTAAACCAATGTTAAAACTTTGCCCTAAACCTGTTGCATTTCCTCTTACAAATTTGCTATATAAAACCTCTAAGTTTAAAACTTCTGTTAATTGGTATTTACCACCAAAACCCAAAGAAGTAAAGTCTTGTTCAAAATCTCCAAAACGTTGAAAATGTTGTGCAAAAGCTAAAATTGTAGATTTATCACTTGGAAAATAACTCATAAAAACACCTGGAGCTAAAACAAAAGTATCGTTAGCAAAACTACCTTCAACTCTATTTCCATTGCTATCTTCTAAAGAATCATCTCCAAAATGATATTCTGTATTTAACTCTGTAAATAACTGCCAATCTCCACTTGGCAACGTATAATCAAAAAAGAATCTGTTTTGAAATGTAAATCCATTTTGATCTAAAAACACAGCATTATTAATGATATTCCCTTCAACATCTTTTAATCCTTTTTCTGTTTCTTGATCTATTACAGGAATATGAAATGCACTTTGAATAGAAAAATTACCCACACCTTCTATAGGTTGCCATTTTAATGCAGGTGCTATAGATGTTAAGCCATTTACTGAACTAGCATCGTTACTAAAACCAAAAACAGAAGTAGCATTTTTACCATTTATTGCATTTGATCTGTATTCTAATAACACACCAACATTTAGCCTCTCATTATCAGAAACACCCGTAAAAATTTCTAAAGTAGATGTAAAAAAAGTTTCTCTAGGTTTTGTTCTTTTAGTTTCATTTGGCCCAAATAAATCTTCTGTTTCAGTGTATAAATTATTAAAAAACTTAATATCCCATTGTCCTTTACTTAATAATTTAGAAGGTGTATAAGTTTGTATGTTACTTTTTGCATTTTCATCATCTTGTGCAACAAAGTTATAGCTTAAAAACAATAGTGCTATTAAAACTATTTTAGAAATGTTATTTTTCATTATGTAATTGATTAATTGTTATGATTAAATTTTTAGATAAGTCTAGAAGAAATAAATATACTTACAAATATTTTAAATGTTTTTTATTTATAATGATTCTAAATTCAAATAAAAACAAATTTAAATTTTAAGTTCTTAACTTTCGAAACGACATAAAAGCAACAACTATTTAACTATGAAACACATTGTAATTATTGGTAACGGTATTTCTGGAGTTACTGCTGCAAGACATATTAGAAAAAATTCTGATTCTAAAATAACAATCGTTTCTGCAGAAACCAAATACTTTTTTTCTAGAACAGCACTTATGTATGTATACATGGGACACATGAAGTTTGAGCATACACAACCTTATGAAAATTGGTTTTGGGATAAAAATAATATCGAATTAAAAGAAGCTTTTGTTGGCAATATTGATACATCCAAAAAAATATTAAACTTTACAAATAGTGAAACACTCACTTATGATACTTTAATTATTGCAACAGGCTCTAAACCAAATAAATTTGGCTGGCCTGGACAAGATTTAGAAGGTGTAATGGGCATGTATCATAAACAAGATTTAGAAAAATTAGAAAAATATGCTCCAGATAATAAAACCTGTAAAAGAGCAGTAATTGTTGGTGGAGGATTGATTGGTATTGAATTAGCAGAAATGCTAAGAAGTAGAAAGATACCTGTTACGTTTTTAGTACGTGAAACTAGTTTTTGGAATGGTGTTTTACCTGCACAAGAATCTAAAATGATAAACAATCATATTAAAGAGCATCATATAGATCTTCGTTTAAACACCAATTTAAAAGAAATTAAAGCAGATGAAAACGGACGCGTAAAATCAATAATAATTGAAGAAACAGGCGAAGAAATTCTTTGTGATGTAGTTGGTTTAACTGCTGGTGTAACACCAAATATAGATTTTCTAAAAGATTCTGGTATTGAATTAGGACGTGGTGTAAAAGTGAATCGTTTTTTAGAAACAAATATAAAAGATATCTATGCAATAGGTGATTGTGCAGAGCAACATGAAGCCATTGGACAACGTAGAAATATAGAAGCAGTTTGGTATACTGGTAGAATGATGGGAGAAACTGTTGCACAAACTATTTGCCATAAAAAAACAGCATACAAGCCAGGACATTGGTTTAATTCTGCCAAATTTTTAGATCTAGAATACCAAACTTATGGTTGGGTTTTTAGTGAAAAAGGAAAAAAAGAAAATGAAGCTTATTTTCAATGGCAACATCCAGTAGATCTAAAATGTATTACCATTTCTTTTGATAAAAATACACATCAATTTTTAGGAATCAATACATTTGGAATTAGAATGCGTCATGAAATTTTTGACAAATGGTTAACTGAAAACCAACCCATTGAACATGTTTTAGAGTATTTATCAGATGCTAATTTTGACCCTGAGTTTTACAAATTACATGAAGCTGAAATTTTAGCAAAATTTAACAAAGAAAACAACACCAATATTCTACTAAAAAAGAAAAGTTGGAAACGTATTTTTGCTCGCTAAACGATTATTTATAGTCATCACAATTTTAATTAAAACTCCAAAATATAACACAATTTTGAAAATCATAAAACAATCAGGTTTAATCATCTTTTTAATAGGGTTAGCCACTTTTATAGGAATTATATTTACAGGTACTTTTAGCCTAACACAATCTGAATTAGATACTTTTATCAAAGAAAAAGGATTTAAAAGTGAGGTAATAAAAACGCAACTAAAAAATACTATTGTAGAAAATAAAGATTTAAATATTTTCGAATTTTCAAGTGGAGTAACTACAGCTTTAGAAACCTCTAACAACCATTACAATAAGTTAATTTCTAAATACAATTCAGAAAAAAACTGGGCTAAAAAAGGGGAGCAATATCAATATAAAATATCTGATAAACCCCATAGTTTAAGTTTTACACTTGCAAAAAAAGCCGGTAAAGGTTTTGCGGCAGAAAATACAGCATTGGCTTGGTTTTTAACTTTTGGCCTAGGCATCATTGGAGCATTAATGTTTATTATACCAGATGTTATTTTATTAGGAAAACCAGGTATAAAAAATGATGGTATCTTTTTAAATGCAGCAACAAATCGTGGTTGGATTGGTTGGTTTGCTTTTATATTTTTAGTAACCTTTTATATTCTTTTATATTTTTATCCAGATTATATAGTAAACTGGGTGTATTTAGTAGATCCTATCAGTATATCAATAAGCGGTAATCCTGCAGGTCAATGGTTTTTATATGGGTTTTTATACTGTGTTGTTATGACGGTTATGGCTATTAGAATGTATATAAAATATCGCCATAACAAATATCAAATTTTAAGAACTACGTCTGTTTTATTTTTTCAAATTGTTTTTGCATTCTTAATTCCAGAAATTTTAGTAAGATTTAATAAGCCTTGGTACGATTTTAAAAATGCGTTTCCATTAGATTATGATTTTTTCTTTCAATGGAATTTAAAAGAACTTTTAGCAAGTGGTGGTTTTGGTTTATTTATTTTAGTTTGGGGTATTGTTTTAACAATTGTTATTGTGCCAGTAATGGTCTATTTTTTTGGTAAAAGATGGTATTGTTCTTGGGTTTGTGGTTGTGGTGGTTTGGCAGAAACATTAGGCGATCCTTACAGACAACTTTCTAGTAAAACCTTACTTTCTTGGAGAGTAGAACGTATTATAATTCATTCTGTACTTATTTTTGTTTTAGTAATGACTGGCTTTGCCCTATATACTTTCTTTACACAAAAAGGAGTTGTTTTAGGAATACAAACACAAACTATAAAAGATATTTATGGCTTTTTAATAGGATCTATTTTTGCTGGTGTAATTGGTACTGGGTTCTACCCTATTTTTGGTAATAGAGTTTGGTGTAGATTTGGCTGTCCTTTAGCTGCATATTTAGGTTTTGTACAACGCTTTAAATCTAGATTTAGAATTTCTACAAATGGAGGCCAATGTATTTCTTGCGGAAATTGCTCTACCTATTGTGAGCAAGGAATTGATGTGAGAGCTTATGCACAAAAAGGTGAGAACATTGTACGTTCTAGCTGTGTTGGTTGTGGAGTTTGTTCTGCAGTTTGCCCAAGAGGTGTGTTAAAATTAGAAAACGGTCCAGAAAAAGGTAGAATTAACCCTACAGAAATTTTATTAGGAAACGATGTAGATTTAATGGAATTGGTAAACAAGTAGTGAGTAAAGATTGTATTTAATTTTAATAAGCAACTCTAAAAATAGTCATTAATTTTGTAGGATTCCAAAACAAATTACACACATAAAAATCATTTTTAAACTTTATAAACAAACAGTCTAAACATAGACAGCTGTGTAATTAATGTATTGAAAGATAAAACATAGTAATGAAACATTTTATATTAATTTTCTTTTTACTGTTGATGATTCCCCCTCTTTTTTCACAAAAAAAATATGTGAAAAAATACTTTGAGAATGGTTCAATAAGAGAAGAAGGTTGGTTATTAAATCATAAAAAAAGTAATTATTGGCTAACATATCATCCAAATAACAAAATTGCTTCTAAAGGAAATTATAAAAAAGGATTCAAAGATGGTTTTTGGTATTTTTATAACGAAAATGGCAGCATAAAAAATAAAGGAACTTTTTTTAATGGGGCTAAAATTCTTTTTTGGGAAAATTATAATGAAGATGGTTTAAAAGTTTCGGAAGGAAATTATGTAAACAATTTAAAAAATGGTTTTTGGTATTTTTACCACTCTAATAAAAATGTTGCCGAAAAAGGATGGTTTAAAAATGGTTTAAAAACTAAAATTTGGCATGCTTTCCATAAAAATAAACAGCTAAAATTTAAAGAAAACTTTAAAAACAACAAACCTGTTGGGTTTTGGACTACTTTTTATAATAACGGAAAAAAAGAAAGTGAAGGAAATTATAATGAAGGTTTAAAGGTTAATTATTGGAAATTTTACTACAAAAATGGTGCTCTAAAAAAAGAAGGAACTTTTAAAGATAATTTAGAAACCAAATATTGGTATTTTTACGCCCAAAATTCATCCAAAGAAAAAGAAGGACATTTTAAAAAAGGATTAAAAAATGATTGGTGGTCTTTTTATAATGATAAAGGTTTTGTAAAACACAAATGCCAACTTAAAGATAATCAAAAAAATGGGTACTGCTTAATCTACCAAGAACAACAATTGATAAAAGCATCCAAATACAAAGAAGGTAAGAAATTAAAAGAATGGACAGACTTTTCTACTTTTAAAGATGAAAACAGTCTCAATGATTTAAGATGATACAACCAATTATTAAAGTTATTATCCCTGCTTATAATGAGCAAGATTCCATAGCAAATGTTATTAATGACATTCCTAAAATTGTTACTGAAATTATTGTAATCAGTAACAATTCTTCAGATAATACAGTAATCAATGCAAAAAATGCAGGAGCTTCTGTTTTATCAGAAAACAGAAAAGGTTATGGTTACGCATGTTTAAAAGGCATGGATTACATCAGTAAGCAAAAAATAAAACCAGATATTATTGTTTTTTTAGATGGCGATTATTCTGATTACCCAGAACAACTTACAGAAATTATTGACCCAATTATAAACAATAATATAGATTTTGTCATTGGTGCTCGTGTTAAAGAATTAAGAGAAAATGGTGCGATGACACCACAACAAATTTTTGGTAATTGGCTGGCAACTTTTTTAATGAAACTGTTTTTTGGAGCAAAATTTACGGATTTAGGACCTTTTAGAGCAATAAAATACAATAAGTTATTAGCTTTAAATATGGAAGACAAAACCTATGGTTGGACTGTTGAAATGCAGCTAAAAGCGTTAAAACAAAAATTAAGTTATACAGAAATACCTATGAAATATAGAAATAGAATAGGTGTATCAAAAGTTTCTGGTACAGTAAAAGGTAGTATCTTTGCTGGTGTTAAAATATTAGGTTGGATTTTTAAATACAGTTTCAAATAATGGTTTTAGAGTACATTGTCATTTTTATTTATTCAATTTCGCTATTGCTTATTTTTATGTATGCATTGGCACAATTAAACTTACTTTTTAACTACATAAAAGCTAATAAAAAAGTAAATAATTCAGAAAAATTTGATTTTTCTAATTCAATAGAAATTCCTTTTGTAACCATACAACTCCCTGTTTATAATGAATTGTATGTTATGGAACGTCTGTTAAAAAACATTGCAAAACTAGAATATCCAAGGGAAAAATTAGAAATTCAGGTTTTAGATGATTCTACTGATGAATCTGTTGAAATGACTGCTCAACTAATTCAAGAAATTAAAAATCAAGGAATAGATATTCAACATATTAGAAGAACTAATAGGCAAGGTTTTAAAGCAGGTGCTTTAAAAGAAGGATTAAAAATTGCAAAAGGAGAATTTATTGCCATTTTTGATGCCGATTTTTTACCAAAATCAGATTGGTTGTATAAAACAGTTCCTTATTTTAAGGATCCTAAAATTGGGGTTGTACAAACAAGATGGGGACATATCAATAGAAATTACTCTACACTTACCAAAATACAAGCTTTTGCTTTAGATGCCCATTTTACGCTAGAACAAGTAGGCAGAAATAGTAAAGGTCATTTTATAAACTTTAATGGTACTGCAGGTTTATGGAGAAAAGAATGTATTTATGATGCAGGAAATTGGGAAGGAGATACATTAACAGAAGATTTAGACTTAAGCTATAGAGCTCAATTAAAAAATTGGAAATTTAAATATTTAGTAGATGTTGAAACTCCAGCAGAATTACCTGTAATAATTAGTGCAGCAAGATCACAACAATTTCGATGGAATAAAGGTGGTGCAGAAAATTTTCAGAAAATGATGAAACGGGTTATTACTAGCAAAAACGTTTCCTTTAAAACAAAAGTTCATAGTTTATTACATTTATTAAACAGCTCTATGTTTACCTGTATTTTCTTGGTTGCAGTTTTAAGCATACCAATGTTATATATTAAAAACGAGTATACCCATTTAAAATATTATTTTTATGTAATGAGCTTTTTTGTAATTAGTTCATTGATATTTTTTGTTTGTTATTGGCACATGTTTAAAAGTATTTATGGTGGTGGTTTTGTAAAATTTATTAAATATATTGGCTCATTTTTCACATTCTTTTCTATTGCCATGGGATTTTCTTTACACAATACAATTGCAGTGTTAGAAGGTCATTTTGGTAAAAAAAGTGAGTTTATTAGAACTCCAAAATTTAATATCGGTACTTTAAAAGATGGCTGGAAAACCAATAAATACATTAAAAAAAAGCCATCTATTCATGTAGTTTTAGAGGGTATATTGGCTATTTATTTTGTTTTTGGAATGTACAGTGCTTTTATTGTTGGAAACCAAGGAGGTGATTTTGGTTTATTTCCATTTCATTTAATGCTATTTATTGGTTTTAGTTACGTGTTTTTTAAATCTATATTTTCTAAAGCCTAGTGTCTTTTTTTTCAAAATATAAAAATGTATTGCTCCTATTAATTAGCAGTATTCTTTATTTTATTTTCGCCTATTTTTTAGAAAGAACTGATTTTAACAAACTTCTGTTTTTATGGTTTTCTCTTTTTTGCTGTTTCTATTTTTTAATCAAAAGTAAAACCCTACAAATTTCAACTTTAATTGGTTTAGTGGTACTTTTTAGGTTAATATTCCTTTTTGCAATCCCCAATTTATCACAAGATTTTTATAGATTTATTTGGGATGGACGCATGCTTTTAGAAGGATTCAATCCTTATTTATCATTACCAAAAACCTTTATAGAACAAGGTAAACAACCTATTTTTGATGCTTACAATTTGTATGCAGGAATGGGGGAAATGAATGGGAGCCATTATACCAATTACCCACCAATAAACCAACTTTGTTTTTTAATTGCTGCTTTATTTGCAAGTAAAAGTCTTTTAGGATCTATCATTGTTTTAAGGTTGATTATTATTCTTGCTGATATTGGAATTCTTTATTTTGGTAAAAAAATATTAGAACGCATAAACTTGCCTGTAAAAAACATTTTTTTGTACGCTCTAAACCCCTTTATAATTATAGAAATGACAGGCAATTTACATTTTGAACCTGTGATGTTATTTTTCTTAGTCTTTAGTTTGTACAAATTACAGCAACAAAAATGGATTTGGGCAGCAATTTTATTAGCATGTTCTATATCTGTAAAATTAATTCCGTTGTTATTTTTGCCTTTGTTTTTTCAATGGTTTGTAAAAAATAAATCAGTAACAAAATGGATTCCTGCCTCTGTAGAAATGACAAAATTAATGGGTTTTTATAGCATTATTATAGCAACAACCATCCTCTTATTTCTTCCTTTTTATTCCTCTGAATTTATAGACAACTACACCAATTCTGTAGGTTTATGGTTTAGAAATTTTGAATTTAATGCCAGTTTCTATTATATTTTTAGAGAAATTGGCTATTTGTTTAGAGGTTATAATGAAATTGCAATTATTGGTAAAATAATGCCATTTTTAACAATTGTATTTTTAATTATTATTACTTTTTACAGAAAAAATAAATCAATGATTGAGTTGATAACAGCACTTTTATTTGGTTTATGTTTCTATTATTTTACAGCTACAACTGTGCATCCTTGGTACTTGGCAACCCCGTTAATTTTATGTGTATTTACAAAATATCGTTTTCCTATAATTTGGACCATTGTAATCATTTTCAGTTATCAAGCATATTCAAACATACCTTGGACAGAAAACCTATATTTTGTAGCTTTAGAATATACAATACTTTATGGTTTTATAATTTTTGAACTTCTAAAGAAACCTAAGAATTTTAATATCGAAAATAGTTAATTTACAATGCTATCTTATAGGATTTTTGTATTTTAGATTTTAATTTTCGAATGAATGATGAAAAGACTTACCATAAAAGACATTGCAAAGGAATTTGGTGTGTCTATTTCTACTGTTTCTAAGGCTCTTAATGACAGTTACGAAATTAGTGTAAGTACCAAAGCTAAAATTCAAAAATACGCGAAAGAAAAAAATTACAAGCCTAATTTTAATGCTTTAAGTTTAAAAAACAGGCAAACAAAAACAATTGGAATTATTATTCCTAACATGCTAAATTATTTTTTTGCACAAGTTTTTAACGGCGTAGAAAAAGTAGCAAATGATCGAGGTTATAAAATAATTTCATGTATTTCTAATGAGTCTTTTAAAAAAGAAGTTGAAACCATAGAAATGCTTTCTAACGGAAGTATAGATGGGTTTATTCTATCCCTCTCAGAAGAAACTATTTCAAAAAATAATTTTACGCATTTTCAACAAGTATTAGATAATGGAACCCCTATTGTTATGTTTGATAGAGTTGCAGACAGTTTAAAATGCGATAAAGTTGTGACTGATAATTTTGACAGTGCTAGAAGTACTGTTGCTTATTTAGTAAAATCAGGACATAAAAATATTGCTTTTGTATCGACTATAAATAATTTAGAAATTGGAAGAAGAAGACAATTAGGGTATTTAAAAGGCTTAAAAGATCATCAAATTGAAGAACAAAAAAACCTAATTATCAATATTGATGATGATTATAAAAATTATGAAAAAATATTAGAACCAATTTTTAAAAATAACACAATTGATAGTGTAATTGCTACTGATGAATCTTCTGCAATTGCAGCTATGAAAATTGCAATAAAACTTGGTTATAAAATACCACAAAACTTTTCTGTAATTTCATTTTCTAACGGAATTTTAGCCAGACATTCTAGTCCAAGAATGACAACTGTTAGCCAACATGGAGAAATTATGGGAGCTACAGCTGCAGAAAGACTAATTAATAGACTTGAAGATAAATCTGATATTAAAAAAGAACCTGAAACCATTGTTGTTAAAACAGATTTAGTAGAAAGAAATTCTACCAAACGAATCCTATAATTCTTTATTTTTTTACACCTTATGAATTTATCTAAAGTTAAATTAGTAGTTTCTGATATGGATGGTACATTACTAAACTCTAAAGGAGAAGTAAGTAATTTATTCTTTACATTATTTGAAAAACTACAAAAACAAAACATTATTTTTTGTGCAGCAAGTGGAAGACAATACAACAGTATTGTACAGAAATTAGCCCCAATAAAAGATGATATTTTTGTAATTGCTGAAAATGGAGGGATTGCAAAAAAGAAGGATGAACTTTTAGTTTCTAGCCCAATATCCGCAGAAAAAATAAAGAAAATATTCCCTGTTTTAAAATCTATTAAAAACACAAACATAGTGTTGTGTGGTAAAAACGACGCTTTTATAGAATCTAAAAATCACGATTTCGTCAATATGTTTCAAGAATATTATAACAGCTATAAAATTGTTGAAAACCTTTCTGAAATTATAGATACTGAACAATTTCTAAAAATTGCAATCCACCATTCTATTTCATCTGAAGAGTTTATTTACCCAAAAATTAAGGTTTTTGAAAACGAAATGCTTATCAAAGTTTCTGGTAAAAACTGGCTAGACATTTCAGAAGATCAAGCAAATAAAGGAAATGCGTTAAGAAAAGTCCAAAAAATATTAAATATCACAAAAGAAGAAACTCTGGTTTTTGGCGATTATCATAACGATATAGAGATGTTAAAAGAAGCAAAATATAGCTTTGCTATGAAAAATGCTCATAAAGATATTAAAGAAATTGCTAACTATGCTACAGAAAGTAATGACAACTATGGAGTAGAAAAAATACTAGCACATTTAGTAGAAAATAAGACTAACTTCTAATCATACTACTCCTCTACTAATAAATCTTGACCAATAGAAATTTGACTATTGCCTAAATTATTTAATGCTTTAATTCTTGCAACTGAAGTACCAAAAAGTCTTGCAATAGAATAAAGTGTATCTCCTTGCTTTACCTTATAATAATTAGCTACCACAGTTTTTGATGGTAATGTTTTAGAAGTACCTGCTCCTTTATCAAATTCATATAAACTGTACTTTTCAATTAGATTTATCAGTTTATTTGGGTAATTTTTATCTGAAGCATAACCTGCTTTTTTTAAACCTCTAGCCCAACTTTTATAATCTGTTATTTTGTAGTTGAATAAAAAAGCATATCTACTTCTATCAGTTAAAAATGCAGAATGATCTCTATAAGAACTCTTTACATACTTATATTTTCTAAAACATTCTCCTGCTGTATCATCATCATGATAAACACGATCTCCTTGCCATTGAGAATGACATTTTATTCCAAAATGATTATTTGATTTTGAGGCTAATTCACTTCTTCCATTTCCAGATTCTAAAATACCTTGGGCTAAAGTTATACTTGCAGGAATTCTACTTTTATGCATTTCACTTACAGCAATTGATGCATAATTTTTAATATACGCTAGTGTAACTCCGTTTAAATTAGGATTTTTGTTAGCTATCTTTTTAGTGATTTTAGTAACTTTTTTTTCTGAAGAAACCTTTTTATTAACTTGTTTAACTACTTGTTTGGGTTGTTTTTTTGGTTGTTTCTGAGTTACTTTTTGAACTACTTTTTCTGTTGAAGCTTTAACCGGTTTTTTCTTATTAAAAACAGCTTTCTTAGGCGAATTACAACTTGCTAAGAAACACAAACAGACATAAAATACAATTCTCAACTTCATAAACAATTAATTATTTCTTTATTTTTTTGTACTAATTTCTTATTTATTCCTTGTATTCCTTGAATACCTCCTGTATGAATCGCTAAAATTTTAGTCCCTTGCTCAAAAGTATCCTTTTTAATTAAATCTATAATTCCAAATAACATTTTTCCTGTATAAATGGGGTCTAGTAAAACACCTGTTTTAGCATTAAAATCATTAATAAAACCAATTAAAGCTTCATCATACTTTGCATAACCACCAAAATCATACCCTTTTTGAAGTTTCCAAGTTTTATCTTTGATAACATATTTTTTTATTTCTTCGGATAAAAAATTTCCTTTTAAAGCAGGGAAACCAAGCACATTTTGTTTCTTTTTCTTAGCTTTTATAATTCCTGCAATTGTTCCCCCTGTTCCTACTGATGAACAAATATAATCGAATTGTTTGTCTTCTTTTGTTAAAATTTCTTCACAACCTTCTACAGCCAAACCGTTGGTTCCTCCTTCAGGAATTAAATAGAAATCACCCCATTTATTTTTCATTTTTTCAATAAAACCAAATGAAGTTTTTTGACGGTATAATTCTCTTGAAACAAAATGAAACTTCATTCCGTTTTCATGAGCCTCTCTTAAAGTTGCGTTTTCTTCTAAAGTTTGTGTAATGTTTTTGCCTAATTCATCGCCTCTAATAATTCCAAAAGTTTTTAGTCCTACCATTTTTCCAGCTACAGCTGTTGCTACAATATGATTAGAATGTGCACCTCCAAAAGTAAGTACTGCATTCTTTTTCAATTTTTTAGCTTCTTGTAAATTGTATTTTAATTTTCTGAATTTATTACCAGAAACAAATGAGTGGATTAAATCTTCTCTTTTTATAAAAAGAGCTACTTTTTTTTCCTCTAATATAGGTAGAAAAATTTGTTGATTTTCAGTGATTACCTCACTGTCAAAAAAAGAATTAGTTGTATCAGTCAATCTTAAAAATTTAATGTTGCAAAAATAGTAGATAATAATTTGATAAAGAACAAAAGCTGCTTATAAAATAAAAAAATACAATAGTATTTATTGATTATACTGTTTTTAAATGTATTAATAAAAGAGAATCTTTAAGAAGGTAAAATGACAGATATTTAACTATATTATTAATTAATTTTCAAATAAGAAAAAAATAAAGTTAGATTATACTTTTATCCCAGTACATAAAACAGTTTAAACAAACCAAAACTTCTGCTAAACTAAAAACTAGCAACTTCTGCTTCTACAGTTTCCCAACGTTCCATTAAAGTATCTACTTTAGCTTTTTTAGCTTTGTATTTTTCAAAGAAATTAGGTCTAGTAGAAACTTCATCATAGTTATTTGCTAATTCTAAATCTATTTTAGCAATTTCAGTTTCTAAATCTGCAATTTCAGTTTCAATGTTAGAAAGTTTGTTTTTTAATTTCTTTAATTGTTTTTCTTGCTCTCTAGATAATTGTTGTGCCTCTTTTTTATCTGTAGGTTTATCAACCTTAACCACTGTTCTTTTTTCTGCTTCTCTCAGGTTTTCAAGCTGATGTTGCTCTAAAAAATAGTCAATATCACCTAAATATTCTTTAATAACTTTATCTTTAAAACCATAAACAGTATTGGTTAATCCTTGTAAAAAGTCTCTATCGTGAGAAACTACAATTAAAGTTCCATTAAAATTGTTTAGAGCTTCTTTTAAAACCGTTTTAGAGGCTATATCTAAGTGATTGGTTGGCTCATCCATTATTAATACATTAAAAGGTTGTAATAATAATTTACACAAAGCAAGTCTATTTCTTTCTCCTCCAGAAAGCACTTTGGCTTTTTTATCTACAGCATCGCCACCAAACAAGAAAGAACCTAACATATCTCTAACACGCATTCTGTTAGTATCTGTTGCAGCATCTTCCATAATTTCTAACACTGTTTTTTCTGGGGGTAATTCTTCAGATTGGTTTTGAGCAAAATAACCAACTTCTACATTATGCCCCAACTTTAAGTTTCCCTTAAAAGGAATTTCACCTACCATCATTTTTGCTAATGTAGATTTCCCTTGTCCGTTTTGACCTACAAAAGCAATTTTACTATTTCTTTCAATTAATAAATCTACATTTTCTAAAACATGCTTATCTCCATAACTTTTGCAAAGATTTTCTGCTTCTACAATAATTTTACCAGGTTCTTTAGAAATAGCAAAACGAACATTCATGGCTTGGTTATCATCTTGGTCAACCTCTATTAATTCAACTTTATCTAGTTGTTTCATTAAAGATTGTGCCATAGAAGCCTTACTTGCTTTGGCTTTAAACTTGTTTATTAAATGTTGTTTTTGTTTAATTTCTTTCTCTTGATTTTTCTGAGCCTGTAGTTGCTTTTCTTTAATTTCTCCTCTTAATAATAAAAACTGAGAATATGGTTTTTTGTAATCGTAAATCTGACCTAAAGAAATTTCAATAGTTCTATTGGTTACATTATCTAAAAACATTTTATCATGAGACACCAAAACAATAGCACCAGAATATCCTTTTAAAAAGTTTTCTAACCAAATAATAGATTCTATATCTAAATGATTTGTTGGCTCATCTAATAACAAAATATCATTATTCTGTAAAAGTAATTTTGCCAATTCTATACGCATTCTCCAACCTCCAGAAAAAGTATTTGTCAATTTATCAAAATCTTCTCTTTGAAAACCTAAACCTTGTAATATTTTCTCTGTATCTCCTTGATAATTGTAACCACCCAACAGTTCATAACGTTCAGTATTCTCTGTTAAATCAACAATTAAATCACTGTAACCATCACTTTCATAATCTGTTCTAGTTGCTAATTGTTCATTAATTTCATCAAGTTTTAACTCAATTTCTTTAATTTCTTCAAAGGCTTGGTAAGCTTCTTCTAAAATGGTTCTTCCTTCAACAAAATCAATATCTTGTCTTAAAAACCCCATTCTAATATCTTTATCAAAAGCCATTGTTCCTCCACTCGTTTCAATATCTTTAGAAAGCACTTTTAAAAGCGTAGATTTTCCTGCCCCATTTTTACCAATCAAACCAATTCTATCTCCTTTGTTTAGTTTGAATGTAATTCCTGAAAATAAATCAGTTCCCATAAAAGAAACTGTTAAATTATGTACGTTTAACATGTATTGTAATAATTGTTACTTAAGAAAAAAGTTTAAAACTCTATATTTGCAAAAGTATACAAATTTATAGTCTATTATGTTTAAAAAAGGAAGCAAATTGTATAGTATTTTAAGAGCTAAGTGTCCTAGATGCCATCAAGGGGAATTCTATGTCAGTAAATTTACATATAATCCTAATAAAGTAACTAAAATACATGATAATTGCGAATGTTGTAATTTAAAATACATGATGGAACCTTCTTTCTTTTATGGTGCTATGTATGTTAATTATGGTTTAACAGTAGCAATTTCAATTGTTACATTTTTAATTGCTACACTTATTTTTAATGCATCACTTTTACAGTCTTTTGCAGCAATTATAATTGCCTTGGTAGTATTAGTTCCCTTTAACTTACGTTTGGCAAGAATAATTTGGATAAATATGTTTGTGAGTTATGACAAAGATGCTGTAAAAAAAGTAAAATAATAGGTATTTGGGCGTTTAAACAGGCTTTCACTACTCGCTTTTTCTTCGTGCTGATAAAAATCAGCACGAAGAAAAGAGCTCAAACAGACCGTTCAATCCTTAACGCATATTGAAAACTCCAAAATACAGTTCTTGTAATTTAGAAAATTTCTTAAAGCTATTCCTTCTTTATACTTTTCTCATAAAGATGTTTAAAACGAATAATATCTATTTCTTCATCTAAAGGTGCTTCATTGTACAAATAATTAAACAAATTCTTAGCAACAGTTGGTGCAATCATAACTCCACGAGTTCCTAAACCATTCAAAACAATTAAATTATCATATAATGGATGTATACCAACCAAAGGTCTTCTGCCAGAAACAGTAGGTCTTATACCAGCTGTTTGATCTACAATAGTATAAGGCACATCAATCACCTTTTTTAGTTTATCTACCAATTCTTGTTTTCCTTCTTCAGAAGGTTTAGAGGTTTTATCAGTCCAATTAAAAGTAGCCCCCACTTTATAGTTGTTATCTCCAATAGGTAAGACAAAAAGAGTCGATTTTAATAAAAAATCGATATTCAATTCAGGTGCATGAATTGTTATCAACTCTCCTTTTGCTTCATTTAAAGGCAAATAATTAAAATATGGATTTTGTTTAACACCAAAACCTTCACAAAAAACAATTTTAGAAGCATTAATGTCTTTATAAGTCAATATTTCTTCTTCAATTTTAAGTACATCATAATTAAACTTCTCAAAACGTATTATTTTTTTTGCGTTTAAATAAGCTATATACTCTTTTATTAGTTTTGCAGTGTCAACTCTACCAGCTTCATTTACATTTCCAAAACTAAAGTCTGCAACAACTCCATTATAAGAATTCTCATCTAATTTAGGATCTAAATAATCAACTAACCTTGGTTTATCTAGAGCACTGAACCAATTATTCTGATCTTCTATTGATTTAAAAGCTTTTTTAATAATAAATTTTTCATCAACAATTATATTTAACTTCTCTTCAATTTTATTGTAAAAAGGAATTGCAATTTCTAATTGTTCTTTAGCATTCCAAACTGGTGTAAATCGCTTTAAGATAACTGGGTTATATACACCTCCTGCAACTAATGATGATGTTTGGGAAGCATCCTCAAACACTAAAAATGTTTTGTTTGCAGCTATTAACTCCTCAGCAAAAGCCAAACCAGCTAAACCTAAACCAACTATAATATAATCTACTTTCATGGTATAAAAATACGCGTTTTTGTTATTTCTTTTTTAAACTAAAATTGATACTTAAAAAATTTACTAAATTTATTCTTAGTAATAGCTACTCAAAAAATTGAAATTGATAATACAAAAAGGTTCTTGTATCAAAATAGCATCAAAAAAAAACGTTCCAAAAGTTTGGAACGTTTTAAATATTATAAAATGCGAATAATTAATAATTCCACATATCCATTTCTCTATTTCTTATGTCTTCTTTAATCTTATCAGCTTCTAGTAGTTGGAATAAAGCACTACCTCTCACATAATCTTTAATACCTCTGTTACCATACATATTTTCTTCTTTTACAATTGTACCACTAAATCTTCTTGCATTTAATAAGTGGTCAAAAGAAATTGGATGAGAAGCGTTTTTTGGGTTAAATATTTTAACATCATGCAATACTTCTCTTGCAGAAGGAAAAAACACCCAAAATAATTCGTATAAATTTTGATCTTCAATGTCTTCAAGTCCAAGAGTTTGTACATCTTTTCCCATGGGTGCTAAAGCCAACAATCTGTATTTTAATTCAGCTTGTCTTTTATCAAAATACCAAACACCTTTTATCATATAACCACCAATATCAGCAGACTGTAAGGTATAAGTATCAGAATACCCATCTTCTGTTCTTACATTTACCAAACGATCATTAATTTCTTCTTTTGTAATTTTTGTATTAAAAAAGGAATCTGTGTATGCTTCAGTAATTTTACCTTGTCTAATTCCTTTTACAAGGGTATCAAACAAAGATCTTCTGTATGTAGATATATTTGTAGTATCAATTGGATAATAATAAGGTAAATTTATTTTTTGATTCAAATCTACAAACTCCCAAACTACTTTAGACCACAATATATCTCTATCATCAATATATCCATAAGGTAAAGGGCCATCATTATCAGTAATTAATGTTTCCTTATTTTTCACTCCTATTTGAGCAATCTTTTTTGCGTTCAATAGATTTGCTTGCGCATTTATTGAACCACTTATCATCAAAACGAAAAATAGTAATAAACAATTTTTAAACATATTTTATTCTTTTAATTCTAGTTTGTTAATTCAATATTAACTGGTAAAACTTTTTTAAGGTTAAAACCATTAGCTGATGCTTTAATATCGTAAATATTAATTTGGTCTCCTCTTCTAGCTTTACCTAAAACTCTTTTAGCAGCATCACTTAAACGAGTTCCATTAACAATTATAGTTAATTGGCCAGGCACTTTAATTTTAAAACTCTGTACATTAATTTGTAAATCAAATTCAAAATCAGGTAAACCTGCACTAATAGGTGAATTAAGTAATCCTGATCTTGGCATTCTAACAGTACC
This sequence comes from uncultured Polaribacter sp., assembly GCF_947497695.1. Lineage (GTDB taxonomy): Bacteria > Bacteroidota > Bacteroidia > Flavobacteriales > Flavobacteriaceae > Polaribacter. The sequence goes on from NZ_CANMHM010000002.1 coordinate 258,064, forward strand.
ATATTTACCTCTAACAGAACCCATTGCTGCAGGAATGTCTTTAATTCTAAAAGTACTACTAGAGTTTACTGTATTACCACTACTTAAAGTAGCACTTACATTAATATTTACAGTATTACCAGAGGAAGGTCTAATTGTATATTTACCTCCACTACCAGATAAACTACCACCTGTTGCAGAAACTCTAATATTATTATCACTTACTCCAGGTAAAGAAACAGAAATAGGGTTACTTAAACCTCTATATACTACATTCATTTTATCAGCAGAAACAACAGCTGCACTAGGTTCAGCTATAACAGAATATTTACTATTAAACTCAACAGGAACGTCTTCTCCATTTTCCTTGAAAAATATAGTTCCTTTAATTGTTTTTTCTCCTACGTTACCTGCAGGCATATTTAAAACTACTTGTCCGTCTTTAACTAAACTTGTAGCATCTCTACCATTTAAAATCACTTTATTGGGCACTAAAGTTGCGTCATAACGTCCTAAAACTACTTGACCTTTAACTTTTTCTCCTGCAAAATAAGCAGACTTATCTAAACTAACAATTCCTTTATAATTATTTAGAGACAACGCCTCCTCTAATTTACCACCCAACAGGTTAGATATTATATCACTTTCTGTGTTTTTAATATCAGCTTGCATTTGGGTTATATTAGCTAAAGAAGCCACCAAAGGAAAACCTTTATATCGATATTCTAACCAAGGGATTTTTTTATCATCTCTGTTTGTTTGTGCTTTTGTAGAGAATCTTTTATCTAATACAGAAGAAAACTTATTTCCATTTCCTAAAACTGCATTAACATCTGTTCTGTATCCATTAATTTTAGCTAAGAACTCATTACCTTCTTTAGTAAATTTATCACCTTTAAAGAAATATTCATCTAAAAAAGCAGTTTTATCCATTGACTCATAATCTTTTTTATCTACAATATCAGCTGTCATTTTAGATTTTAATTCTTCTAAATACTGATAAAAATCTGCCGAATATTGTTTTATTTTATCAGCTTTTAGTTTTAATGGTCCAAATTTTGCTGCTTGTTCAGAAGCTTTTGTTGCTAAATTAGCATAAGCTTCATTGTTTTTGGCCGTTGTTGAAATATTATTCTCAGTCAATTTCTCATTCATAAAACCAAAAGAAGATAAAACTTCTTTACTCATATTCATTGCTAACATTGCAATAAATACAAGATACATAAGATTTATCATTTTCTGTCTTGCGGACATTTTACCTCCTGCCATTCTAATTAATTTCTTTTAAGTTAATATTCTATTTATTTAACTATTGATTATTTAGACATTGCAGAAAGCATACCTCCATAAACGCTATTTAAAGAAGATAAATTTTGTGCTAAAGACTCCATTTGTTCTTTTAATTTTTCTGTATTTTCTACCACAGCTCCATTTAATTCAGATTGTACGCTTGCACTTTCTAATTGTACTTTATACAAATCATTTAATGTTTCCATTTGCGTTGCTGCCATAGCTACTTGCTCATTATATTTATTTGTATGTGAAACTGTCTCTGATGCAGCAGATAATCCTTCTGCAGCTCCTTGAAAATTTTTCATACTTGCACCTAAACTTGCCATTAAGTTAGAATCTATTTTGGCTTCTTTTAATAAATTATCTAGTTTTTGTGATAATAAACCTTGATCTCCCACTTCTGCTACTTCTATTTCTGAATCAGCTGCAACACCATCTATACCTAACTCAGGATATACTTTAGACCAATCTAAATCATCTTCTGGAGTGTCAAAAGCAGATATTGCAAAAACCAATGCTTCTACAACTAATCCTATTGTTAACATTAAACCACCTGTTAAAGGACCATAAGATATATGCTGAATCTTAAATAATGCACCAATAATAACTACTGCTGCTCCCATTCCATAAACAAAATTCATTCCTCTTTTATACGCTCTTGACTGTGCCATAATATATACTTCTCTATTATTTTATTTTAAACTAAATTATTTAATGTTGTCTGTACCAATATAATCTTGTACTGTTCTAAAACCGATGTAACTTCTTGCAGTATCTGCATATTCATAATCTCTAGAGTGAACTTCTAAAAAATACGCTACATCTTTCCAAGATCCACCACGTACAATTTTTCTTTTATTTTTTCGATCCTCAACATTGGGATTCATTGTAGAAGCCATATAATAAGAAGATAAATTGTAAGCTGTATTTGTCCATTCAGAAACGTTACCTGCCATGTTATACAAACCATAATCGTTTGCATTGTAAGACTTTGCCTCTACTGTATATAATGAACCATCTACAGCATAATTACCCCTTACTGGTTTAAAGTTTGCTAAGAAACAACCTCTATCACTTGTAGTACCTCCTGTACCCCAAGGATATGTTGCAAATTCTAAACCACCTCTTGCTGCATATTCCCATTCAGCTTCTATAGGCAATCTAAAATCTGGTACTGTAATATTATTAGGTCTGTTATTTAAGTAGTCATTTTTAATTTTTGTTCTCCAATCACAGAAAGCAGTTGCTTGTCCCCAAGAAACCCCTACAACAGGATAATCTCCATAAGATTGATGAAAAAAGTAATCTTGATGCATTGGGTCATTGTATGCATAATTAAAATCTTTTACCCAAACAGTTGTATCTGGATATATGTTTAAAACTTCTGTTGTTACAAATTTTTTCCTATCTCCTCCTTTTCTAGCAGCATTATCTCTATCAAACCAAATGTACTTATATTTTAATTTTTTGGTATTAAATCTTCTAACTCCATCAGCTGCGTCTCTTTTGCTAATAAATACAGAATCCATAACTTCTACATAATCCATATCAGGAAAATCATTTGTATCCCAAACAAGTTCTTCCTCCCAATTTAATGGCTGTATAGTATCAAAGCTGTAATAATTTTCATACATATACTTTTGATAAGGGGTTGCTTTATCAATTGTATCTTTAAATTTATATTTTTGAATCCCTTGTTTTGATGCTCTTCCTTTTGGATCAGGGGTTGCTCCAAAACTTGCAAATTCTGCTTGGTAAGCTAATCTTGTTCTAACAATTGAATCTCTTACCCAATAAACAAACTTTTTATATTCATTGTTTGTTATTTCTGTTTCATCCATATAATATGGCCTTACTGTAACAGTTTTGGTTGGAGCATTCATAGTACCAATTACATCTTGATCTTGCTTACCCATAGTAAAAGAACCTCCTGGTATTAAAACCATACCAAAAGGAGTTTCTGAAAACCATCTTTTATTTGACTGAACACCAACCAACTCGCCTCGCTCGTTAGAGCCACAACTGTAAAAAACTACCATTAAAAGTGCAAATATTGCTGCTTTCTTCATATTTAAAAAGTCTTTACTAAATAGTTCGTAAACCTATTATTTTTTTTGCTAAAATACAATTTTAAGATTGTATTTTTAACGTTATTTTGTTCTAAAATTTTTATTGTACTAATTTACTCATCGCTTTAAACCATTTTTCGGGAATAATTTGCTTTGTTGCATCCATATAATCACTATAAGTACATGGTATTAACGCATGTCTTTTATATTTATTATCTGATAAAATTTTTATTCCTATCCACCATCTTCCAGATTTATTGCTTTTATAAAATATCAGAGGATCATCATCATCTAACAAAACCGTAAATTTCTGATAATTTTCCTTTCCTGAAAACGGATAGTCTTTTACTCTAAAGTTAACACCCTCAATAAAATACCAAATCATTTGAGCTATTAAATGTGCTGTTTTATTGTTTGTATCTAACCTAGCATTGTACTCATATACACCAAAAGAAGATACTTTATCACTAATACCTGCATACCTAGAAATTGCACAAATTTCTTCACCATAAAAACCATTTGGAGAGGCATTATTGTTGGCTGGTGCTTCACTTTGCCTAATAGCACCTATATCTATAGATACAATATCTGCATTTCTAAAAACGGGTTCAATTTCTTCTAATTGCTTTGCTTTACCTAGCCTGTAAGCATCAAAAAACAAATTATCTAGTAATTGAATTTCTTCTTGTGAATTAAAATAAGTTTGATAACCAACATTGCTGTAATTAAATAAATTGTTGGGTTGCTGCATAATTATTTTACTTAAATATGACTCTGAGGTTAACTCATCATCTAAATTACCCAAATCAAAACGACTATCTACAGCAGCAATATTTACAGTCTGCTCTAAAGCATCATAAGCCCTATAATTAACATAAGTAAGATCTTGCCCTCCACCAATAATAATAGGAATGATATTTTTCTTTAATAAATCAGTTATAATTTCTGAAACAGCAAAATAGGTATCTGTAACTGAGTTTCCTTTTAACACATTTCCTAAATCGGCAATATTTGTATTCCAATCTCCAGGAAACAACTCATATAATTTTTCTCTAACAAAATGTAAACCCTCACCACAACCATAGTTATTGGCTGAATTTCTATCTTCTTGAACTCCTAAAATTGCGATTTGAACATTTTCTAAGTCAGGAAAACCTTCATGCTCTGTATGAATAGTGATTTTTTTACCCAAGCACAAGTCAGACTGCAACTCTAAATGAGTTACAACTGAATTTTTTATAGGGGTTAAAAAATCTTGGTTCATTAATTTTATTGTGATAAAGGATGCAATATAATAAATCCTTACTTCTTTTTTGTAGTTTTTTTGGCAGTAGTTTTCTTTTTTGTAGTTTTTTTCTTTGGGGTTTTAGCCTCAATCAACTTGATAGCCTCGTTTTTAGTCATTTTTTCAATCTCAGTAGTTTTTGGCAATTCTACCTTAATTTTACCTTTTAAAACATTAAAACGTCCCCATCTTGCTTTTTCTACACGAATACCAACATCTTCCCAGTTATGAATAACTTTATCAATTTCTTTCTGTTTTTTTATTTCTATTAACTCAATAATATCGTCATCAGAAAGATTATCAAAATCATATTTTTTATTTACATTAATAAAAATAGAATTCCATTTTATAAAAGGCCCAAAACGCCCCACACCTTTTTGCACAGGTAAATCTTCGTAATAATAAATTGGGGCATCTGCTTTTTGTTTTGCAACAATTAACTCTATTGCTCTTGGCAAATCTACTTCCATCGGGTTTTCTCCTTTATCCAAAGAAACAAACATAGTTCCAAAACGAATATAAGGGCCATAACGACCGTTTGAAACAATCACCTCTTCATCTTCATAGCCACCCAAAGTTTTTGGAAGCAAGAACAAGTCTAAAGCTTCTTCAATTGTAATAGTCCCTAAATTTTGATCTTTATTTAGGCTTGCAAATACTTTTTCTTCATCTTCTGGTGCTCCTATTTGTGCAATTGGCCCAAATTTACCCAAACGCACTAAAACTGTTTTCCCTGTTTCAGGATGTTTCCCTAAAATACGTTCTCCACTTTCTCTTTCTGCATTTTCTTTAACATCTTCTACAGTTTCATGAAATTTTGAATAAAATCCTTTAATCATTTCTATCCAATCCTCATCTCCTTCAGAAATATCATCAAAAGAACTTTCTACTTTTGCTGTAAAACCAAAATCTAAAACATTAGAAAAATTGGCTACTAGAAAATCGTTTACAATATTCCCTATATCAGTAGGGATTAATTTATTTTTATTTGAACCTGTTTTTTCTGTTAGCATTTGGCTTTTAACTACTCCTGCTGCCAAAATCATTTGCTCATACTCTCTTTCTAAGCCTTCATCATCTCCTTTTTCTACATATCCTCTTCTTTGTACTGTAGAAATTGTTGGTGCATAAGTAGATGGACGCCCAATACCTAATTCTTCTAATTGTTTTACTAAAGATGCTTCTGTAAAACGGTAAGGAGGACTTGTAAAACGCTGTGTTGCATTGATAAATTTGTACTCTAAAGCCTCGCCAACTTTTAAATTCGGCAACATACCTGCTTGCTCCTCTTCATCATCATCTTTTCCTTCTAAATATACTTTTAAAAAACCATCAAACTTTATCATCTCTCCATTAGCTGTAAAGATTTTAGAGTTTTCAGAATTTTCTATCTTAAAATTAGTCCTCTCTAATTGAGCATCACTCATTTGAGAAGCCAATGTTCTTTTCCAAATTAAATCATACAATCTAGTCTGATCATATTCTGTATCTACAGCATGCATTTTCATATTTGTAGGTCTAATTGCCTCATGAGCTTCTTGAGCTCCTTTTGCTTTCGATTTAAATACACGTTGCTTACTGTATTCTTTTCCGTAATAATTTATTATTTCTTCTTCAGCTGCGTTTCTTGCATCTACAGATAAATTTACACTATCTGTTCTCATATACGTAATTAAACCTGCTTCATACAAACGCTGTGCTACTTGCATTGTTTTTGCCACAGGAAAACCTAACTTCCTAGACGCTTCTTGTTGTAAAGTTGATGTTGTAAATGGTGCTGCAGGAGATTTTTTTGCTGGTTTTTTAGTTAATTCAGCTATAGAAAAATCTGCATTTGCACATGACTTTAAAAATGTTTCTGCAGTTTTTTTAGAATCGAAATTCTTTGGAATTGTTGCTTTAAACTTTTTACCTTCATTATTAGAAAACTCTGCAATAACCTTATAATGAGTTTCTGTTTTAAACTCTTGTATACTTCTTTCTTTTTCAACAATTAAACGTACTGCAACAGACTGCACTCTCCCAGCAGACAAGCCTCCTTTAACTTTACGCCATAAAACTGGCGATAATTCATATCCAACAAGCCTATCTAAAACTCTACGTGCTTGTTGTGCATTTACCATATTATAGTCTATGTCTCTAGGATTTTCGACTGCTTTTAAAATGGCATTTTTTGTAATTTCATGAAAAACAATACGTTTTGTATTATCATCTATTAAACCTAATTGCTCTTTTAAGTGCCAAGCAATTGCCTCTCCTTCTCGATCCTCATCACTTGCTAACCAAACAGTATCTGCTTTTTTTGCTAATGCTTTTAACTTTTTTACAACTGGTTTTTTATCATCTGAAATAATATATTTTGGAGAGAAATCTCCATCAACATCTATTCCTAACTCTTTGGATGGCAAATCTGCAATGTGACCATAACTAGACTCTACTTGAAAATCTTTTCCAAGAAATTTCTCTATGGTTTTTGCTTTTGCTGGTGACTCTACAATTACTAAGTTCTTTGCCATATTTCTTTCTTTTGTCGTAATTAACACAAAACAAGGTTCGTGTTTAGAAATGCAAAAGTAGTCAGTTTTTTGTGAAAAAAAATTATTTAATCAAATTTCAGTAAATAATTAACAAAATTGAATTGTATTTTTCTGCCAATTTGTCACAGAAATTCAAATTTGGTTGTATCTTTGTGCTGCTTTAGTTGATAAATTGAGAGATGGAACACTTAGAAAAAATCATAGACGATAAAATACAAGGAAAAGCCCTTGTTACAGAGAATAAAAAAGACAATACTAAAAAATTATTCATAGAAAGCTATGGCTGCCAAATGAATATGAATGATAGCGAAATTGTTGCTGCAATCTTAGACAAAGAAGGTTACAACACCACCCAAATTTTAGAAGAAGCAGATTTGGTATTGGTAAACACTTGTTCTATTAGAGAAAAAGCAGAAACAACAGTTCGTAAACGTTTACAGAAATACAACCGCGTAAAACAGGAGTCTAACAAAAACATGAAAGTTGGTGTATTGGGCTGTATGGCAGAACGTTTAAAAGAGAAATTTTTAGAAGAAGAAAAAATAGTGGATTTAGTTGTAGGGCCAGATGCATACAAAGATTTACCCAATTTATTAGAAGAAGTGCATGAAGGTAGAGATGCCGTAAATGTAATTTTATCGAAAGATGAAACGTATGGAGATATTTCTCCTGTACGTTTAAATACCAATGGAGTTACAGCATTTGTTTCTATTACAAGAGGTTGTGACAATATGTGTACTTTTTGTGTGGTCCCCTTTACAAGAGGTAGAGAAAGAAGTAGAGATCCTAAAAGTATTTTAGAAGAAATACAATCTATGGTCGATAAAAACTATAAAGAAATTACGCTTTTAGGGCAAAATGTTGATAGCTATTTATGGTTTGGTGGTGGTTTAAAAAAAGATTTTAAAAAAGCTACTGAAATGCAAAAAGCAACAGCAATTGGTTTTGCAGAATTGCTAAATATGTGTGCTGAAAATTTTCCTAAAACCCGTTTTCGTTTTTCTACGTCTAACCCACAAGACATGCATTTAGACGTCATTCACGTTATGGCAAAACATAAAAATATATGCAAGTATTTACACCTACCTGTACAAAGTGGAAGTAACGCAATGTTAAAAGCCATGAACAGACAGCATACTCGTGAAGAATATATGGAATTGGTAGATAATATTTTTAAAATAGTACCAGAAATGTCTTTATCTCAAGATATGATTGTTGGTTTTTGTGGCGAAACAGAACAAGACCATAAAGATACTTTAGAATTAATGGAATATGTAAAATACGACTTTGGTTTTATGTTTTCGTATTCTGAAAGACCCGGAACTTTAGCAGGTAATAAAATGGAAGATGATGTGCCTTTTGAAGTAAAAAAACGCAGATTACAAGAAATTATAGATTTACAACAAGAACACGCTTTATACAGAACACAGCAACATTTAGGCAAAACAGAAGAATTTTTAATTGAAGGCACTTCTAAGAAAAACCCAAATGAATGGAAAGGTAGAAATACACAAAATACAGTAGCTGTTTTTGCCAAAGGAGACTATAAATTAGGGGATTTTGTAATGGTAAAAGTAGAAGATTGTACTTCTGCAACCTTAAAAGGAACTGTTATTGGTTATTCTGATAATAATTAATATTTAGTAAAAAAGTTACAAAGTAAAAAGTTTTAAAAGTTACCAATCTTACTTTAAAACTTTATAAACTTTCAACTTTAAAAACTATTGAAATGGAAAACTTACAAGCATTAAAACAGCGTTTTAGCATTATTGGTAACGATATTCACTTAAACCGAGCCTTAGAAAAAGCAGTGAGAGTTGCACCTACAGATATTTCTGTTCTGGTAACTGGTGAAAGTGGAGTTGGTAAAGAAAGTATTCCTAAAATTGTGCATCAATTATCACATAGAAAACACGCAAAATATATTGCTGTAAACTGTGGTGCAATTCCTGAAGGAACGATTGATAGTGAATTATTTGGTCATGAAAAAGGTTCATTTACAGGAGCAACACAAGACAGAAAAGGCTATTTTGAAGTTGCAGATGGAGGAACTATTTTTTTAGACGAAGTTGGCGAATTACCCTTAACAACTCAAGTACGTTTATTACGTGTTTTAGAAAATGGGGAGTTTATAAAAGTAGGATCATCTAAAGTAATAAAAACAAATGTTAGAATTGTAGCTGCAACCAATGTTAATATGCATTCTGCTATTCAGAATGAAAAATTTAGAGAAGATTTATATTACAGATTAAGTACCGTAGAAATTAATTTACCTGCTTTAAGAGAACGTAATGAAGATATTCATTTACTCTTTAGAAAGTTTGCTGCAGATTTTGCTCAGAAATACAGAATGCCATCTATTCGTTTAGATGAAAATGCAGTCTCTGTTTTATTAAACTATCGTTTTCCAGGAAACATTCGTCAACTTAAAAATTTAGCAGAACAAATCTCTGTTATTGAAGAAGAAAGAGTGGTTACTGCAACCAAATTACAACAATATCTACCAAACAACAAAGGAAATTTACCTGCAGTAATTGGCAGTAAAAAAGAAAATGATTTTTCTACAGAACGTGATATTATGTATAAAATTTTATTTGATATGCGTAATGACATCAACGACTTAAAAAAGCTGACTTTAGACTTGATGAAAAGTGGAAATGTGGAAGAAGTACAAGAAGAACATCATCAATTAATTGAAAAAATGTACCAAAATAAAGAAGCTTTAGATAACAATGTTGAAGTCTTAAATATTCCTCAAAAGTCATCCACAGAAAAAGATTATGATTTTATTGAGACCATAGAAGAAGATGAATCTTTATCTTTACAAGACAAAGAAATTGAAATGATAAAAAAATCTTTAGAAAAAAACAGCAATAAACGTAAATTAGCAGCCAAAGAACTAGGTATTTCTGAAAGAACTTTATATAGAAAAATTAAACAATACGATCTTTAAAACTGTGTAACTGTTTAAAAGTAAACTAATATCAGTTCAAGTTATTTCGATTTTTTGTTAGAAATTGTATCTAGAACTTTTTATTCTCGATACAAATATTTCGCTTTCGTTTCCAATTAAAAATCACTCAAAGTGACAACATAAAAAAATGAAAAAAATAATATTCACAACACTAATCTCAATAACCGCTTTATTATTTATTGCTTGTGGTGCCTATTCTTTTACAGGAGGTAGTACTGGTAATGCTAAAACGTTACAAGTAGATTTTTTTCCAAATGAAGCAGCTTTAATTGAACCAACCTTAAGTCAGCGTTTTACACAAGACATGCTAGACTTATTTACAAGACAAACCAACCTAACTACAGTAAGTTCTAATGGAGATTTGTATTTTAGTGGAGAAATTACAGGATATAGAATTAACCCAATGAGTGCTACAGCACAACAAACTGCAGCACAAAATAGACTTACAATTACAGTAAATGTACGTTTTGAAAATAAATTAATAGAAAAAGATAATTTCGAAAAACAGTTTTCTTTTTATTCAGATTTTGATGGAAGTGCTCAACTTACTGGCAGTATCTTAGAGGCTGCATTAGACGAAATATTAGAAAGAATAACACAAGATGTTTTTAACGCTTCAGTTGCAAAATGGTAGTTTCTAAATTTATAAACATACTAGAAAAAAAGCAAGATATTCTGCAATTAGAAACTGCAGAACTAAAAGTTATTGTTGAAAAACACCCCTATTTTCAAGCAGCTAGAGCTTTGTATTTAAAAGGTTTAAAAAACCAAGACAGCTTTAAATATAATAACGAACTAAAAGTAACAGCTTCTAACACGTTAGATAGAACTATCTTATTCAATTATATTACTTCAAAAAGTTTTATCAATCAGAAAAAAAATATTGAAGAGCAAGTTTCTGAAAAAAAATCAACAGAAAAAACAACAGATACCACTTTTAATATCTTTAAAAAATCTACAGAAAAGAAAGCAAAAAAAGTTGTTGAAGTTAAAGAAGAATTAACCATCGGTAAACCAATTTCTTTTCCTGCAACAGAAAACCACTCTTTTAATCAGTGGCTGCAACTTTCTACCAAAAAACCAATTGCAAGAAGTGATGTAAAAAAAGCTGAAGAACCAATAAAAAAAGAAGATTTAATTAATAAGTTTATAAAAAACAATCCAAAAATAAAAAAGGTAGTTAAAGAAAAAAAAATAAATGTTCCTGTTAAAAAAAATAAGCAAGATTCGTCATTAATGACAGAAACATTAGCAAAAGTATATTTAGAACAAAAAAAGTATGAAAACGCTATACAAGCTTATCGAATTTTAAGTTTGAAATATCCAGAAAAAAGTGGTTTCTTTGCAGACCAAATTAAAAGAATACAAATTTTACAAAAAAATAAAATATGAGTTACACGGCATTTTTAATCTTAATTTTGATAGTAGCCATTGCATTAATATTAATAGTGATGGTTCAAAATCCTAAAGGTGGAGGGTTATCTTCTTCTTTTGGAGGTAGTGGTGCACAGTCTTTAGGTGGCGTACAAAACACAAATAATTTTTTAGACAGAACAACCTGGACATTGGCAATTGCAATGTTTGCATTGATCTTATTATCAAACTTTATTATTGATAGAGGTACAGATACAAACTTTCAATTAGATAATACTTTGGATGGTGTTGAAACAACTACACCAATTGAACAGCCTAAAACTAACACAAACGATAGTTTACAATAAGTAGCTATTAAATAGTTTAAAAAATGCCAATGTAAATGACACGTTGGCATTTTTTTTATGGATTAAACTCATCAACAAAATCAATCGTTGAAAAAATGTCAGTTTTATTGTAGTGGCATAATTTCTGACTAAAATGAGTTTGTAAATAATAATTTAATTATCAAAAAACATAAAAATGGGATTAAACATTAAACCTTTAGCAGACAGAGTTCTTGTAGAACCTGCTCCAGCAGAAACTAAAACAGCATCTGGATTAATTATACCAGACAATGCAAAAGAAAAACCACAACAAGGAACTGTTGTTGCCATTGGAAATGGTAAAGTTGACGAACCTTTAACTGTAAAAATTGGAGATACTGTTTTATACAGCAAATATGGTGGAACAGATTTAAAGTTAGAAGGTAAAGATTACTTAATGATGCGTGAAGCTGATATTTTAGCAATTATTTAAACAGCTATTTGCTTTTGGCTACTTGCCTTTAGCAATATGAACACTAAAAATTATAATAACTTTTTTAGCTAAAAGCCAAGAGCTAAGTAGCTAAAAGCAAAAATAAAACAATGGCAAAAGATATAAAATTTGATATTGAAGCAAGAGACGGACTAAAACGTGGAGTTGATGCATTGGCAAACGCAGTAAAAGTAACCTTAGGACCAAAAGGAAGAAACGTAATTATTTCTAAATCTTTTGGTGCACCAACAGTTACTAAAGATGGGGTTTCTGTAGCAAAAGAAATTGAGTTAGAAAATGAGCTTGAAAATATGGGAGCTCAAATGGTAAAAGAAGTTGCGTCTAAAACCAACGATTTAGCTGGTGATGGCACAACTACTGCAACTGTACTTGCACAAGCAATTGTAAAAGAAGGTTTAAAAAACGTTGCTGCAGGTGCAAACCCAATGGATTTAAAACGTGGAATTGACAAAGCAGTTACTGCAATTATTGCAGATTTAGAAAAGCAAACTCAAAAAGTGGGTAATTCTTCTGATAAAATAAAACAAGTTGCTGCAATTTCTGCAAATAACGATGATGTTATTGGAGATTTAATTGCTACTGCTTTTACCAAAGTTGGTAAAGAAGGTGTAATTACTGTTGAAGAAGCAAAAGGAATGGAAACGTATGTGGATGTTGTAGAAGGTATGCAATTTGATAGAGGTTATTTATCTCCTTATTTTGTAACAGATGCAGATAAAATGATTGCAGATTTAGAAAATCCGTATGTTTTATTATTCGACAAAAAGATTTCTAACTTACAAGAAATTTTACCAATATTAGAGCCTGTTTCTCAATCTGGACGTCCTTTATTAATTATTGCTGAAGATGTAGATGGCCAAGCCCTAGCTACTTTAGTAGTAAATAAATTAAGAGGTGGATTAAAAATTGCTGCTGTAAAAGCACCAGGTTTTGGAGACAGAAGAAAAGCAATGTTAGAAGACATTGCCATTTTAACTGGTGGAACTGTAATTTCTGAAGAAAGAGGATTCTCTTTAGAAAACGCTACTTTAGATTTATTAGGAACAGCAGAAAGCATTACAATTGATAAAGACAATACAACGATTGTAAATGGAGCTGGAAATGCAGCTGCTATTAAAGCAAGAGTTGGTCAGATTAAATCTCAAATTGAAACAACAACTTCTGATTACGATAAAGAAAAACTACAAGAACGTTTGGCTAAATTAGCTGGTGGTGTTGCTGTTTTATATGTTGGTGCTGCTTCTGAAGTAGAAATGAAAGAAAAGAAAGATAGAGTTGATGATGCTTTACATGCTACAAGAGCTGCTGTAGAAGAAGGTATTGTTGCTGGAGGTGGTGTTGCTTTAGTGCGTGCTAAAAAAGTATTAGAAAAAATTACTACAGAAAACTTAGACGAAACTACTGGTGTGCAAATTGTAAACAAAGCAATTGAAGCTCCCTTAAGAACGATTGTAGAAAATGCTGGTGGTGAAGGTTCTGTTGTTATCAATAAAGTATTAGAAGGTAAAAAAGATTTTGGTTATGATGCTAAATCTGATCAATATGTAAACATGCTAGATGCTGGTATTATTGATCCTAAAAAAGTAACACGTGTTGCTTTAGAAAATGCTGCTTCAGTTGCTGGTATGATTTTAACTACTGAATGTGCTTTGATTGATATTAAAGAAGATACTCCTGCAATGCCTCCAATGGGTGGAGGTATGCCAGGAATGATGTAATAACAAATTTTCTTACATAAGTTATATCTCACAACAATGTGAAATTTTAACATAAACAAAGTCCCTTAGATTTTTTTTCTAAGGGACTTTTAAAATTATCCTAAAAACTAGTTGTGTACAAAATTAAAGATCTAAATAGTATCTTTTAACTTTGATTTAAAACAACGTTAAAAATTGATGAAAAACACTTCTATGATATAAGTTCTAACCCCTAGAACAATCTAAATTATTTTTTAATGACTTACAGTTTTAAAAAATATTTATTGCTAAAAGTGAAAACTTCCTCAAATTAATCTCATATATATATATATATATATATACGCAGGAAAATTATGATTGTACCCTTTCTATCAAAATCATCTTTTAAAGTTTGAGACAAAAATGAATCTAGCAATTGATAAAAATCGTAATAAATAAAGCACTTTAAAATAACATACCTTACTCAAAGATTACAACATCAAAAGTAATAGGCAAAATATCTACTTATAGAATACACATAAAAAAAGAGGCTATATTTAACAATATAGCCTCTAATTAACATTTATTTATCTTAATTATTTATTGTCTTGCAAAGCAAAAACTTGCTGTAACAAAGCTGTATCTCTTAAACCTACTTTTTCTCTAATTCCTTTTTCTTCTACTTCAATCATAGTAAAAACACCTTTTAAAGCTTGTGTTGTTACATATTGAGTTAAATCTGGGTTTACCTTAGTAACAAAAGGAATAGAATTGTACTTATTAATTAAATTACTCCAAATTTTATCTGCACCAACTTTAGAAAAAGAATTTTTAATAACCGGACTAAAACTTGCTGTTAAACTATTGGTTGTTTTTTGTTGTAAATAAGAAGTCGCTGCATTTTTATTTCCTAAAAGAATATTTTTAGCATCTGCAAAGGTCATGTCTTTAACTGCATCTATAAAAATAGGTGTTGCCGTTTTTACAGCATCACTAGCAGCATTGTTTAAGGCTTTAATACCTTGATCTGCCAAATTACCCAAACCTAATTGACGTAAACCTTTATCTACAGCTTGTAATTCTTGTGGTAATAATATTTTTACTAGATCATTATTATAAAACCCATTTGTTGCTGTTAATTTAGATACTTGGTTTTCTATACCATGATCTAATGCCTGACGTAAACCATTACCAATTTGATCTTGACTTAAACCTGCACTTTGTTGTATTACTTGGGTTGCTACTTTTTGCAACTCTGCACAACCAACAAATTGCAATGCTACTACTAATATTAAAACTCTTTTCATCATTTTTATTATCGTTTATTTACTATTTGGAAACTATTTTCCTTTAAAAGTTACTTTTACTTAAAAGTATCTGTTTTTTTATCATAACCATAAGCACAATGTTTACAACCGTTTTTACAGCAATATCCTCTTTTTAAATGATACTGTTCTGTAAAAACTCTGTACCCTTGCTCATTTACATAAAAATCTCCTTCTTCTAATGCTATCTTATTATTATCCACAGTACAAAAATATCATTTTTATTCATAAAAAAAGCGTTCTAATGAACGCTTTTTAAAGTTACTATTCTTGTCCTGGAGGAAATCTTGAAATAATTTCCTTTACAAACTCTTTTATTCTTGCTTCTTTTTTTTCTCTATTGTTAAGTTTTAAAGCTCCAGTACCAATTCCTTGCCAAACCAACTCTTTCTTTTGAGCATCAATAAAATCTATAAACAAAGTACCTTCTGTGTATTGATTTACGTTAATATTATTGTTCATACCATTCCACATCCAAGGATTCCAGCCCCAACCCCAACCAAAATTATTATTTTGATTGACATTTACTTTTTCTCTAGATTTAGTAAAAATACCAACCAAAATATCAGGATTTTCTGATTTCATAAACCCTTTTGCTAATAATTCTGTTTCTATGGCTCTTAAAATTCTTTTTTTATCTAAATCAGAAATTTTTGCTTTGTCTATTTCTGGTTTGTAAAAAGCAAAGGTTTTGTATTTATTAAAATCTGTTTTAGAATCGTAATCTGTTAAAACTTTAACTGTATTACAAGAATACAATACAATTATGCTTAAAATTAAAAGAATATATTTTTTCATAATATTTATTTTTAAATGTGATAAAAGCATTAAAACTGATGCTTTATATATATTAAAACACCAAAAAACATGCCAAATCCTTTCATAAATTGGTATTATATTTGTCTATAACAAATTATGATTTTTATTTTTAAACATATTGTTCCTACTGGTTATGATGGTATTACACTATTTCCATTTATTTTTCTAAGAACGAAAAAATTAAAAGAAGATTCCATTTTAATCAATCATGAAAAAATTCATTTAAAACAACAGCTAGAATTATTAATTATATTTTTCTATCTGATGTATATTTTAGAGTGGCTTTTTAAGCTTATCGTTTACAAAAACTTTAATTCAGCATACTTAAACATTAGCTTTGAACGGGAAGCCTATCAAAATGAAAACAATAAAAATTATATTAAAAATAGAAAGCTTTGGGCATTTTTAAATTATATATAAAACTGAATTTGTATCATTTTCTGTTTTTGTCTTTTATCAATTGTAAACCCAATCAAAAAAAGAATAGCACTAATGTTGTTAAAAATTCTAAAGAGAAAATTTCAGCAATAGCATATTCAAAGTATTTAAACAATGATTATGTTTTAGGAAAGTTTGACTATACAAAAAATGCCGATTTTAGGATTGTTCCAAAAGAAAAATCATCCAAAAAAATATATGTAAGAAAAGAGGTTTTATCTGCATTTTTAAAAATGGAAAAAGCTGCAAATAAAGAACATATTTCATTTAAAATTATTTCTGGAACCCGAAATTTTGACCATCAAAAACGTATCTGGAATTACAAATGGAATGATAAATATAAAAACATTCCTACAATTAAAAGAGTTAAAAAAATTTTAGAATTTAGCTCAATGCCATCAACTTCCAGACATCATTGGGGTACAGATATTGATCTTAATAATTTAAATAACGCTTATTTTACAAAAGGTAAAGGGTTAAAAGAATACAATTGGCTATTAAAAAATGCCGCTAAATTTGGCTTTTATCAAGTATATACATCCAAAGAAAATGGCAGAAAGGGTTATGAAGAAGAAAAATGGCATTGGACATATCTTCCACTTTCTTCTATTTATTTAAATTTTTATAATGAACAAATTACAGTCGATGATATTACTGATTTTAATGGTTCTGAATTTGCTAAGGAGTTAAATATTATTGATGTTTATGTGAATGGCATTACACCAGAATTACTAAAATAGAGCTATTTATAACTTTTAAATACATGATTTTCTATTTAGATATTAAAGTGATTAAATAGTTTGTTACTAAAATCTAAAAACTTTGGTATTTTAAATAATGTATATTTTTCAATAGATTTATTATCTTCACTAAAAATTAAAAAATACATGAATATATTAGGTATAGGCTCAAGAATTAAACATGCTGGTTTTGGATTAGGCGTGGTTACAAACGTAGATAATAAACAATATTGGGTAACTTTTATTGAAAACGGATTAGAAACCATCAATATAAATGACACTTTTGAGGTTATTGAAGCTGTAGAAGATGAAGTAGATACTGTAAGTTTTAGCGAGGTAGAGAGTAGCTTAAAAAAGATTTTAAGAAAATGGTCTGATACAACAGAAATTGCTCCCATTGCAGATAAATGGAGAAATGGAACGCTTGTTTTACAACCTAAAGACACAAATGTTGCTAACAAAGAAATTCCTATTGATACCTTTTTCCATAAAATTGTAATGGTAAGAGATCGAATTAGAGTAATGGAGCAAAAAATAAATTCTAGTAAAACACTAGAAGACCAAGACAAAATAGATTTGCAACAATATATTACTAGGATTTATGGCAGTTTAACTACATTTAATGTATTATTTAAAGTTAAATCTGATCATTTTACTGGAGTTAAATCGAAGTAAATTAAATAATAACTCTGTCATTTCGACAAAAGAAGAAATCATATAAAGTTTGCACATCTTTGTGCATTTACTTTTATTTTACTTCTCCTTTCGTCGAAGTGACAATTCTTAAGGCCTATTTCACATTTTAGTATCAACTTAATTTCAATTAACTTCGCTATCTATAAAAAAAGTAAAATAATTGTTGATTTATGAAGTACGATTATATAATTGCTGGTGCAGGATGTGCAGGTTTAAGTCTATTATATGGGTTACTTTCTGATGAGCAATTACAACATAAAAAAATATTACTGATTGATAAAGACACTAAAAAATCGAACGATAGAACTTGGTGTTTTTGGGAAAAAGAAGCAGGTATTTTTGAATCTATTGTACATTATCAATGGAAAAAATTAGAGTTTTTAACAACTGATTTTGAAACAAAATTCGATTTAAAACAATACAAGTACAAAATGATTAGAGGATTAGATTTCTATAATCATGTTTTAAAATTGGCTTCTAAATTTACGAATGTTACTTTTTTAAATGAAGATATCTCGGCAATAAATGCTGATGAAAAATCTGCAAAAGTTAAAACTTCAAAAAAAGTATATACTTCAAAATATGTTTTTAACTCTACAGCATTATTCAATCCAAAAATAACTACAAAAAACTCATTATTACAACATTTTAAAGGTTGGGTTATTAAAACTAAAACACCCGTTTTTAATAAAGAAGTTGGTACATTGATGGATTTTAGAGTGCATCAAAATCAAGGTGCTACCTTTATGTATGTTTTGCCTACTTCATCAACAGAAGCATTAATTGAGTATACTTTATTTAGCAAAGCAGTTTTAAAAGAAGCTGCTTATGTTACTGAACTTAAAAATTACATTAAAAATACTCTAAAAATAGATGAATATGAGATTCTTCATCAAGAGTTTGGAGTGATACCAATGTCTTTATCTAAATTTACAAGACAACCAAAAGCATCAAAAAATATTGTAAATATTGGCACTGCAGGAGGTTTTACAAAAGCAAGCAGTGGTTATACTTTTCAGTTTATTCAGAAAAACACCAAAGCAATCATTAAAAATTTAAGAGAAGATAAAATACCCTTAAAAAAAATAAGTTTTAGAGAAAAAATGTATCATTGGTATGATAAAACCTTGTTAGATGTTTTGCTCTCTCATAAACTACAAGGAAAAGAAGTTTTTTCAATCATGTTTAAAAAGCTACCCCCAGAAGTTATTTTAGCATTTCTAGGCAATGAAAGCACCTTTTTAGAAGAATTAAGAATTATGAATGCTGTACCCATAAAAGCATTTTTAACATCGGGCTTAAAACAATTAAAGTGAAAAACAAAACGCTAATTAGCAAAGAGTTAAACGATTTTTACAACAAAGCTTCAGAAGAAACCAGACTAGAAAAAGGGATGGGAATTTTTGAGTTTGAACGTATTAAAGAGCTGATACAAATACATATTACCAAACAGAATTCTAGGATTATTGATGTTGGAGGAGGAACAGGTAAATATGCTGAATGGCTGTCAAAAAACAACCATCAAGTCCATTTAATAGAACCTGTTTTAAAACATATTAAATTAGCAGAAAAAAGGGCTAAAAAACTAAAAAACCCTTTTTCTGTTGCTGTTGGAGAAGCTAAAAAATTGCCTTTTAAAGACAATACTGCAGATTTGGTTATTTTACATGGCCCTTTATATCATTTGCAAAAAAGAGAAGATAGAATTGCTGCTATTTTAGAAGCCAAAAGAGTGGTTAAAAAAGATGGAATCATTTTAGGTTTTGCAATTAATGCAACTGCCTCTACAGTTGTGGGGTTAATGAATGGCATGCTACATGCCAACTCCTTTTTTGAAATGTGTAAAGAAGAATTAACAACTGGCATACACAATGCTCCTAAAGATTTTCCTTTTTTATTAGCAGATGCTTTTTATCACAAACCACAAGATTTAAAAGTAGAGTTTTTAGAACAAAACCTCAACTTTATAAACCTTTTTGCAGTAGAAGGAATGATTTGGTTAGACCAAGAATATTTTGCAAATATGCTAGATAAAAAGAAATCAAAAACTTTAAAAGCATTGCAAAATCTAACTCAAAATGATGAGTATTTGTTGCCTTTTAGTCCTCATATGATGATTGCTGTACAAAAATAATAAAGCTTTTCTTTCAACTCAAAAACGATTTAAAAATAAATAGTGCTAAAAAAAATTGATAAAAAATTGTATTGGGTTGCTTGCAAAAACTGTAAAGGTTTAGGTAAAAAAAAACAGCGCCCTACAAAAAAAGCACGTCAAAAAAACAAGAAAATTAATTGCGATGAAAAGTCTCAAACTCGTCAAAAAAATCAATTACAAAGTTGCTTAAAATGCAAAGGCTCTGGTTTAATTCTTTCTGGTAAACAAACAACAGAAGACCACCAAAAATATCCTCATATTGCTATTATTGGTGCAGGAATTGGTGGTGTTGCTTTAGCAGTTGCTTGTTTACATCGTGGAATTCCGTTTACACTTTTTGAAAAAGACACTAGTTTTAGCCAGCGTTCTCAAGGTTATGGACTTACGCTTCAACAAGCTAGTAAAGCAATGACAGCTTTAGGAATTACAAAATTAGAAGAAGGCATTACCTCTACAAAACACATTGTTTTTACATCAAAAGGAAAAATTATTGGTGAATGGGGAATTAGAAAATGGGGAAGAGCTAACGCTAAAAAAGCTCCAAAACGTAAAAACATTCACATTGCAAGACAATCTTTACGTTTGGCATTATTAGATCAACTTAATGGACATGATTCTGTAAAATGGGGACATCAATTATTAGAAATAAAAGGATCTAGCAACGAAAATATTGAGTTAAAATTTAAAGTAAATAATCAAGTAAAAACAACAAAAGCAAATTTAGTAGTTGGAGCTGATGGAATTAGAAGTACCGTTAGAAAAATTATCATTGGAGGTAAAAAAACACCCTTACAATATTTAGATTGTATGGTTATTTTAGGGATTTGTCCTCTAGAGAATGTAAAAGATTTAAAATCTGATTTATTAGATTCAGAAACTGTTTTTCAAACAGCTAATGGAAACGAACGTATTTATATGATGCCTTATAATTCAAGTTCAATAATGTGGCAATTGAGTTTTCCTACATCAGAAAAAATCGCTATTGAATTGAATAAGTTAGGATCAAAAGCACTTAAAGAAGTCGCGATTAAAAGAACACATTGGCACACTCCTATTCCAGAAATTATTGCAGCTACTCTAAAAAATCAAATTTCTGGATATCCTGTTTATGACAGAGAATTATTAAAACCAGAATTCTTAAATAAAGTAGCTAATATCACTTTAATTGGTGATGCTGCTCATCCAATGAGTCCGTTTAAAGGACAAGGTGCAAACCAAGCTTTGTTAGATGCTTTAAGTTTGGTTAAAACAGTGTCAAAAAACTACAACGCAGCTTCTCAATTTAAAGATATTGGAGTTAAGAAAAACATACTCACAGATTTTGAATCTGAAATGATTAATAGAAGTAGCTCTAAAGTAAAAGGTTCAGCTGAAGCTGCTAAGTTGTTACATTCTAAAATAATCCTCAAAGAAGGCAATGCTCCAAGAGGAAAACATCAAAACTAATACTATAAACGAACCTACCTCCTTCTTTTCTTAGAAGAAGTAGCTCCTCTAACTTTCTTTTTTCTTCTATTAAAAGGGATGGCATCATCAAAGGTATGTTGTGCTTTTTTATGAGAAGTTTTATTTTTTTTCCAAGAATTATTTTCTGGTAACAATTTCTTTAATAAATCAGGTCTTCCAACTTTATTCAAGGTGTTTTTAATCCAATCTTTATTCTCTTTCTTATACCAAAAGAAAAATTTATGTTGGTCTTCTCGCTCCTTTTTTGTCTTGGGAGTTTTAGTAGGTTTTAAAGTATATGGATGATAACCAGAATAATAAATAACGGTAGCAACTGTCATTGGTGTTGGTGTAAAACCTTGTACTTGCTCTAACTGAAACCCCATATCTTTTGTTTCAGCAGCCAAATTTGCCATGTCTTCTACTTCACTTGCAGGATGACTTGATATAAAATAAGGTATTAATTGCAAGTTCAATTTATTCTTAATGTTGATTTTATCAAAACGCTCTTTAAACTTATGAAAATACGTAAAAGAAGGTTTACGCATCAACTTTAAAACAGGATCAGAAGTGTGTTCTGGTGCTACTTTTAATCGACCAGAAACGTGTTTTGTCATCACCTCTTCTGTATAAGCATCCAATTCTTTTGGATCTGCATTTTTATTAAACTCTGGCACCAACATATCATGTCGAATTCCACTTCCAATAAAAGATTTTTTAATCTTTGGATGTTTATCAACTGCTTGATACAACTCTGTTAAAGGTTTATGAGAAGTATCTAAATTAGAACAAATTACTGGCGATATACAACTAGGTGCTACACATTTATCGCAAATAGATTGTACTTTCCCTTTCATTTGATACATATTGGCAGAAGGCCCACCAATATCAGACAAATAGCCCTTAAAATCTGGCATATTTGCTACTTTATCAATTTCTTTTAAAACCGATTCTTGACTTCTACTCGCAATAAATTTTCCTTGATGTGCAGAAATAGTACAAAAACTGCATCCACCAAAACAACCTCTATGAATATTTATAGAGAATTTTATCATTTCAAATGCAGGTATTGGCCCACGTTTGTCATATTTTGGGTGAGGCAAACGTGTAAAAGGCAAATCAAAAGAACCATCAATTTCCTTTTCTGTCATGGTAGGAAAAGGTGGATTTATTACCAACGTTTTCCCTTCAACATCCTGTAAAATTCTACGAGCTTGTAACTTATTAGATTCTTGTTCTATTGTTTTAAAGTTAGAAGCAAAGGTTTTTTTATCTTTTAAACATGCTGTATGAGAATTTATAGTAACATCTTCCCAATCTTTTACAACAGGTATTTTATCATTTTTTTCATCAATTAAAACAGCCGTTTGTTTGATGTTTTTTAAGCTAGAAAAAGGCACTCCTTTTTGAAGTAATGATACAATTTCACGTAATGGCTGCTCTCCCATTCCATACACTAACATATCTGCTTTAGAAGTTTCTAAAATAGTAGGCAACAACTTATCAGACCAGTAATCATAATGCGTTACACGTCTTAAAGAAGCTTCAATACCACCAATTAAAACTGGCACATCAGGAAATTTTTCTTTTAATATTTTACTATACACAGAAGTTGCATAATCGGGTCTAAAACCTTTATCTCCATTTGGCGTATAAGCATCTTTATCTCGTCTTTTTTTACTTGCTGTGTAGTTAGATACCATAGGATCCATACAACCACCAGTACAACCAAAAAATAACCTTGGTTTCCCTAATTTTTCAAAATCTTGTAAGTTATCATTTACACTTGGCTGAGGCACAATAGCAACACGCAAACCATAACTTTCTAAAATTCGGCCAATAACTGCTGGCCCAAAAGACGGATGATCTACATAAGCGTCACCGCTAAATAAAATAACATCTAAATAATCCCAACCACGTATTTTAACTTCTTTGTTTGTAGTTGGTAACCAATCTGTTAATTGTAATTTTTTTGTACCTTCCATATTTGCAAAATTAAGGAGAAATCTTTTAAAAAAGGCTTCTTCAAATAATATTTAAAAAAATCTAATTTAAATCAGCATTCTTTTCCTTGATTTTAATTTTATATTCGCATTTAAAAAAATGAAAAATAAAATATTATTTATCCTATTATTAGTAAGTAGCATTACATTTTCTCAAAATTTTAAAATTACAAAAGGAGAAATTTTTAAAGACAAGAAAAAAAATAGTGCGTTATCTTTTTCTTTAAATGATGGCAATGGAGGTTTGGTAACCATAAGAGAATTTTATGGCGGATTAATTATAAAAACGCTAAAAGGATATTACATTCAGCATTTTGATGCTCAACTAAATCTAAAAAAAGAACACACTTTAGAAGTTAAAAATAATAGAATAGAAAATGCTTTTGTAAAAGATGGTCAACTTCACTTACTAGAATTTGACTCCTCTAGAATCAAAAAAACACTTATTTACAATGTGTTAACCTCTAATTTAAATAATTTTAATTTTATTACAAAAGAACTCCTTTCTATCTCAGAGGCAAATTCTAAAAAATATTTTGGAATGATGGTATTTCCATTTTTTATAAACAATGGTTTTAGTCAAAGAGATTCAGATCATTTAGGAAAAATTACCATGTCTAAAAACAACCAATTTTTTGCTATTAATTTTGATATTAAAAACGCTGATAAAGAAACGCACAAAGTATTTGTTTACAACGATAATTTTGAATTAGTCTATGAAAAATTAATTATTAAAGACATAGAAGATCGTTTGTTTAAATACAATACTATAGAAGTTGATGATAAAGATGGAACTCTATATTTTCTAGGAAAATCTTATGAAAATAACTCGACAAGAAAAAAGAAAAAAGGTAAAACAAACTATCATTTTGAACTGAGTAAAATAGATAAAAACGGAGAAAAAACAGTGAGTTTTAAAAACCCAGATAAGTTTATTAGCTCTTTAAGTTTAGTACAGAATAAAGGAAATTTATCTTGTGTTGGTTTTTACGGAAATAAAGATGAAGGCAGACTTAATGGTGCTTGCTTAATCAATATAAATGCAGAAACATTAGCAATTGAAGCTAAAAAATTCAACCCTTTTTCAGCTACTTTTTTAACTGATAAATATGGAGATAGAGCAGGAAAAAAGAAAAGAAAGGCAAAAAAAGGTTTTACTGGTATGGAATTTAGAAGTGTAGAAGTACAAGATGATGGAGGCATCGTTATAAGTGCAGAAGAAGATTACATAACTGTTCATACAACAATAGGGCAAAATGGTATAATGACTACCTATACCATTCAACATTATGATGATATTATCTCTTTAAAACTAAGTAGCCAAGGAGATTTATTGTGGTCTAGAAACATTAACAAAGCACAAACTGGTTATAATAATAGTTCATTTACACCCATTTCTGTAAACAATAAAATGCATTATTTTATCAACTGTTCTGATAATATTAAACAATTAAGTAATAACAGAATTCATTTTAGACAATCATCTTCAAAAAAATCTAATTTATATGCTATTACACTAGATACAAATGGTGATTTTGAGTACAAAAAACTGATTGACGATAAAGAATCTAAAGTTTTTTACAAAGTAAATGAAGGCGTTATTACACCCTCAGGAAATGAAGTTATTTTACTTGGTAAAAAGAAAAAATCTTCTAGAATTATAAAGATAAAAATCTAGTATTCTTTTTATTTGAAGCTATTTCCAGCTTTCACTACTCGCTTTTTTTTATGCAGAAAAAGCATAAAAAAGAGCTCAAACAAACCGTTCAATCTGGGCTAAAATTGTTTGCCAGTTAATTGAAATATAGAGGCTAAATTCTTTATTAATTTATAAATACTCCATTTAACCACAACTTATTAGCACAAATCACATAAAAAATACACTATAAAAACCATCTACTTTATGTGATTTCTCCTAAAGTCGAAAGGACAAAACTCAGTAAAAGCTAACTTAAACAATCAACTTAATTTTAACAACTCTTTTTTGTTTCGTAAATTTATAAAAAACTAGTTAAATTAACTATGAAACATTTTTTACCATTACTATCTTTTAGCATCTTTCTGTTTATAGCTTGTAAAACATCCACAGAAAAAGAAGACACTTTTGTGATGAATAATTACACAAAAAAAGAAGTAAATATTATAATGAGAGATGGCATAAAACTCCATACAACTATTTATTCTCCCAAAGATACAAGTAAAAAATATCCTATTTTACTACAAAGAACACCATACAGTTGTAAGCCTTATGGAAAAAGCAAAATGAAAACTAAAATTGGTCCTAATATCCATTTAATGAAACAAGGAAACATTTTTGTATATCAAGATGTTAGAGGTCGTTGGATGAGTGAAGGTGTTTATGATAATATGCGTGCATATATTCCTACTAAAAAAGCAAACCAATCTGATGAAGTCTCTGATACTTATGACACCATTGATTGGCTCGTTAAAAATGTAAAAAATAACAATGAAAAAGTAGGTACTTGGGGAATTTCATATCCTGGATATTATGCTACAGTTTCTGCAATCGATGCTCATCCTGCTTTAAAAGCAGTATCTCCACAAGCGTGTATTGGCGATTTTTTCTTTGATGATTTTCATCATAATGGAGCATTTTTATTAAGTTATTTTAAAGCGATTTCTTTATTTGGAAGATACAAAGACAAACCCACAGATACTGCTTGGTATACTTTTCCTGAAATGAACACACAAGATCAATATCAATTTTTCTTGGACATAGGTCCTTTAAAAAACTTAAATACATATTTTCAATACAATACAACAGAAATTGATTCCACAAAAAGTAAAGGTTTAACGGATGATTTTTTTTGGAGTGAAATTATAGATCACCCCAATTATGATAAAAACTGGAAAAAGAAAGGCATTATTCAGTATTTAAATAAAGTACCAAGCTCTGTTGCTACTATGATTGTTGGAGGTTGGTTTGATGCAGAAGATTTATATGGCCCTTTAGAAACCTATAAAAGAATAGAAAAACACGGAAAAGAAAATTATAACACATTGGTTTTTGGCCCTTGGGATCATGGAAAATGGGCAAGTGCTAGCAGTAGAAATTATGTTGGCAATTATTATTTTGGAGATTCCATTTCGTTAAAGTTTCAATCAGAAATAGAAACCAAATTTTTTAACCACTTTTTAAAAGGAAAAGGTGATAAAAATTCTAGTTTGCCAGAAGCCTATGTTTTTGATACTGGCAAAAAAGAATGGAAAAGTTACGATTCTTGGCCACCAAAAGATGTTGCAAAAGAAAATTGGTTTCTATCTAATAATCAAAAGTTAACTTTAGATACAAAATCGACAGAAAAAATTAGTTTTATTAGTGATATTAAAAAACCTGTACCTTACTCAGAGGATATAAAAACCGTTTTCACACCTAGAAAATATATGACAGACGATCAGCGTTTTGCTGCAAGAAGGCCAGATGTTTTAGTTTTTGAAACCGATATTTTAAAATACGATTATACGTTAGCAGGAGATATTTTAGCAAAATTAAAAGTAGCAACCACAGGTTCTGCAGCAGATTGGATTGTGAAAATAATTGATGTTCATCCTGCTGATATAGAAGAAAACAATGAAAAATTACAAAATCATTTAAAAATGAGTAATTATCATTTAATGGTTAGAAGTGAAGTAATGAGAGGCAGATTTAGAAATAGTTTTGAATTTCCAGAACCTTTCATCCCTAATAAAAAAACAGACGTAAACATAAAGTTACAAGATGTTTTTCATACATTTAAAAAAGGTCATAAATTACAAATTCAAGTACAAAGTACTTGGTTTCCTTTAATCGATTTGAATCCACAAACCTTTGTAGAAAACATTTATAAAGCTGATAAAAAAGACTTTAAAACTCAAACACATACCATTTTTACAGATTCTAGTATTGAATTTTCTGTATTAAAATAGAACTTTTGTAAACAATTAATAATCTGTTAACTTATAAAAATGAAATTAAAAATCCTTTCCTTTTTTATGCTCTTTAGTATGATTGCTTTTGGGCAAAATATTAAAAAACATCAATGGAAAAACAGGGTGCTATTAATTATTTCTGATGATAAAAATGATCTAAAATATAGAAATCAATTAAAAGTTTTAAAGAAAGATAAAACAGAATTATTAGATAGAAAACTAGTAATTTATGAAGTCTCTAAGAATGAATACAATCTTAATTTTGAAGAAAAATCGATACAATCCTCCAAACTATTTCATCAATTTAACAAAGAAAACACTCCTTTTTTAGCAATCTTAATTGGTTTAGATGGAGGTATTAAACTAGAACAAGACTCACTTTTATCAACAGAAAAACTATTTGCAATTATTGATGGAATGCCAATGAGAAAAAGAGAACTTAGAAAAAACAAAAAATGACCTCTACAGAAATTGCTTTGTTATTAAATAACGACGCTGAAAAAATTACAAGAATCGGAGAAATTATCGGTAAAAAAATACCAGAAAAAGATAACTTTACAAACTTAAATACTTTTGAAAAAAACTTTATTTACATAGATATTTTAGAACAAAATGTTACAGAAGGTGGTTTTATTCAGTTCTTTTTTAATACTTCTGGGCAGTTTACACACGAGATTTTTCAAGCCTATTTAGCAATTAAAGCAGAAAAAACAATAGACATTTTAACAAAAGCTATCTTTTTATTTCCAGAAATACCTGTACCTAAAAACCTAAATATTCGTAGAAAAATTCTTATGCAAAAAGAGGCTAATATTGATTTATGGGACACTTTAGATACAGAGTTTGAAAAATATGAAGATGATATTATACAATTAACGTTAAATTATGTAGCCGAAAATATCATTCATTTTGATTAATTTTACATGTAATAATAGAACATAAAAAGCCACAATTAAATTAAGCATTTATTCTAATTAAAAATGAAAAAAACAGTATTTGTAACGCTAACTTTCCTTATATTTTTATCTTGTAATTCTCAAGGAAAACGCCCTTTAATGGGTAACACTGACTATCAAAAAAAATTAAATGCTACTTATAAAGACGCTTCAAAATCGCCTTTAAAAAAGAAAGATTTAAAAAATTTTAAAGGTTTAAACTTTTTTAAAGTAGATTCTAGCTTTATTGTAGAAGCTACATTTATAAAAACTACAAACGCACCTACTTTTAAAATGGCAACTACCACAGATAGAAAACCCTTATATAAAGAATATGGTATTTTAAGCTTTAATTTAAAAGAAAAAAACTGCCAATTAACAGTTTACCAAAGTCAGGATAATTTAGATGACGAAAAATATAAAAACAACCTGTTTTTACCTTTTACAGATGATACTTCTGGAAATGAATCTTATGGAGGAGGTCGTTATATGGATGTTTTAACAACAGATATAACTGAACAAAACACCTTAATCTTAAATTTTAATAACACCTACAATCCTTATTGTGCTTATAATGACAGGTATTCTTGCCCTTTGACACCTAGAAAAAATCATTTAGATATAGAAATTAGAGCTGGAGTTAAGGCTTTTGGAAAGCATTAAAACACCTGTAAAACTTCTCGATACAATTTTGCAAAAAAAAAGCAAAATCACTTTAAGAAACAATTGTTGAATACATGAAAATACATACCACCCAGTTTTGTCTTTTCGACATTTTGGGAGAAATCATATAACGATACTCAACTTTGTGTTTTCTTTGTTATGCGACTTCTCTTAAAATCGAAGTGACAATTATTCTGGGATTTTAGCGTTAAGAGACATCTTATAAACACAACAACTCACTTACTTCATTTTTTTATTGGTAATATACAAACCATAAAATGTGCTAAAAACAATTTTAAATCCAAAGAAATTCTTCCATTTACCATTCGTAAAATTGGCTTCAGAAACCTTATTAAAATCTCCACTAAAAATAGCACTAGAACTATTCATTAATAAAGATACCAAAGTAACAATTATAAAAAAAGGGATGGCAACTTTTGCAAAGTTAGACCAAAATATAGGCTGTTTTATTTTTTCTAAAAAAGTCATTTATTTTAATTTTTTATTTTTGTGATGGCGATCGTGATCGCGTTTTGTTTTAATATCTAATTTTTTCTCAAAAGCATCTTGTAAATCAATACCTGTTTGATTTGCCAAACACAAAACTACAAATAAAACATCTGCCAACTCTTCTCCTAAATCCTTATTTTTATCGGACTCTTTTTCACTTTGCTCACCATAACGTCTTGCAATAATACGTGCAACCTCCCCTACTTCTTCTGTTAATTGTGCCATGTTTGTTAGCTCGTTAAAATAACGAACTCCGTGTGTTTTAATCCAATCGTCTACTTGTTTTTGGGCGTTTTCTATGTTCATTTTTGATTATTAAAAAGATTGAAAAAATTAAAGTATCAAAGGTACATTTTATAAATTATTTGGTTTGTTTCTAAAGTTAAAAAACGCTAACAAACCTCAAAAAAAACTACCCTAAAAACTCCAAAACCTCACTATAAAAATCTTTGGGATTTTCTGCATGCAACCAATGCCCTGCATTTTTAATTTCTACAATTTTAGAATTCGGAAAATGAGCTTCAATGATAGGTGTTTCGTTTTGGGTAATATAATCAGATTTAGCACCTTTTAAAAACAAAGTTTCTTTTTCAAAAATGGTAAAAGAAGGCAATCCTTCTCCAATTTCTGGGTTATTTTCTGTCAACGATGCTAAATTGAATCTGTAAGCCAATTGTCCTTTTTCTTTCCAATACACATTCTTTAGCAAAAACTGACGAACGCCAAATTCTGGTATTAATTCAGCCAGTTTTTTATCAACCAAAGTCCTAGTATTTTGAACAGAAAAATCAACAGCATTTAAACCCGCTAAAATAGCATTATGATGTGGTGCATATTTTCTTGGAGAAATATCTACAACAATCAATTTATCTACCAATTCTGGATGCGTTACAGCAAACAACATGGCAGTTTTACCTCCCATTGAATGCCCTATAATATGTACTTTTTCTAATTGATAATGTTGCAAATAGTTATACAAATCTTCCACTAAAACATCATAATTAAACTCATCTTCATGAAAACTACGTCCATGATTTCTTTGATCTATTAAATGAACCTGAAATTCTTCAGAAAACTGATTCCCTAACGTTTTCCAATTGTCAGACATGCCAAAATAACCATGTAAAATTAATAATGGTTTTCCTATTCCTTTTATAGTTGAATGTAATATTGGATTTTTTGACATACTATGTTTTTTTGTTGTTACACAGAGATTCGCAGAGAAATCTCAGAGATTCACAAAGTTTTTCATCCAGTATAACTGAAAACTGCATATGAAATAATGAGACTGAGAATTAGACTGAGACTTAAAACTGAGACTGCAAACTTATTTAAGGCGATGCAAATACATTTTCACAACATTTTCTAAACCTAAATACAAACTTTCTGCAATAAGTGCATGACCAATTGAAACTTCAGCCAAATTAGGAATGTTTTGTTTAAAAAACTCAATATTATCTATACTTAAATCATGCCCTGCATTAATACCTAAACCTAATTGATGAGCTAAAATTGCAGCTTTTGTATAGGGTTTAACAGCATTTTTATTACTCAAACCAAATTGTGTTGCAAAATCTTCTGTATATAATTCAATTCTATCTGCACCTGTTTTTGCAGCAGCTTCAATTAATTTAGCATCCGTATCAATAAAAATAGAAGTTCTAATTCCGTTTTGCTGAAATTCTTTTATTACTTCTTGTAAAAAAGATTGATGTTTTATGGTATCCCAACCAGCATTAGAGGTTATAGCATCTAACGCATCTGGTACTAAAGTTACTTGAGTTGGTTTTACTTCTAAAACCAAATCCATAAAAGATTTTATGGGGTTTCCTTCAATATTATATTCTGTTCTTACCGTATTTTTTAAATCTCTAGCATCTTGGTAACGAATGTGTCTTTCATCTGGTCTTGGATGAATGGTAATTCCTTGTGCACCAAAATCCTCTATATCTGTTGCTACTTTTAATAAATTTGGCACATTTCCACCACGAGAATTTCTTAAAGTTGCTATTTTATTAATATTTACACTTAACTTTGTCATTTTTAAAAATTAAATTAGACGAACACTTTAAAAATTACATTTTATATAGACACAAATTCCAAAAAAATCACTAATAATTGAGTTTTATTCAATTGAAATTCGTGTAGATAAATGATAATTTCACGAACAAAAAAATTATGGAATTTGTAAAATTAATGTCCTTTTATTTTTTTAAGCATTTCATCTAAAATTAGACTGCAAATATAATTTATTAAATCATTTTATCCTATATTCGTACTGCATGAATATGAACGATTACATCTTAGAAGAAATTAAACCACTTCGCTTAAAAGACACTGTAAAAAGTGCTCTTAAAGTGTTTAAAAACTACCCTATAACCCATTTTCCTGTAATAGAAAACAATAAATTAATTGGCTCTTTTGCAGATGAAGACCTACAGACTATTGATAACAAGAAAGTTAAATTAGTTGAGTATGCACATTTATTAAATTCTTTTTTTGCTGATAAAAAAGCAACAGTATTAGAATTATTGAAAATTTTTGCGGACAATGACACCAACATTATCCCAATTTTAAATGACCATAAAGAATATATTGGTTATTTTGATTTACGTGATGTTTTAGATGTTTTTTCTACAAGCCCCTTTATGATTGAAGAAAGTGAAACTTTAATTATCGAAAAATTAAAGAATGATTATTCTATGAGTCAGGTTACTCAAATTATTGAAGCAAATGGTGGAGAATTATTGGGTTTATATATTTCAGAAAAAAAAGCAGATACTATTCAAGTAACTATAAAAGTAGTTACTGATGAAATTAATGAGATAATGCAAACTTTTAGAAGGTATGATTATAAAATTATATCCATGCATGAAAATGATCTGTATTTAGAAGATTTAAAAAGCAGATCTGATTATTTACAAAAATACCTAGAAATGTAGTCCTTTGTAAGGAATAAAGTAAAACATTATATATTGAAAAAAGCAGCAATTTACGGTCAATCTTACGCAATTTCATCAGAAAAAGAAATTAAAACCTTATTACAAGTTTTAAAAAAAAATAACATTGATTTTTATCTAGAAAGTCAATTTTACAACTTACTAGTAGATGGTAACGTTTTAACAGACACTTACAAATCATTTGTTAGTTTTAATGATTTAGACAGTTCTTTTGATATTATGATTACGATTGGTGGAGATGGTACATTTTTGCGCTCTGCAACACATATTAGAGATTTAAACATTCCTATTTTAGGTATTAATACTGGTCGATTAGGTTTTTTAGCAATTGTTGCAAAAGATGTAATAGAAGAAAGTATCGAGTTAGTGATTAATGGAAAATATACAATTCAAGAAAGAACGTTATTGTCCATAAGAACTGAACCAAAAACATCAGACTTGTCTGAATTAAATTTTGCTTTAAATGAAGTTACTGTAGCCAAAAAGAACACCACTTCTATGATTGGTGTAAAAACCTATTTAAATGGAGAATATCTTACCAATTATTGGGCAGATGGATTAATTATTTCTACTCCAACAGGTTCTACCGGATATTCTTTAAGTTGTAATGGCCCTGTTATTTTACCAGATTCTAAAAACCTAGTAATTACACCAATTGCGCCTCACAACTTAAACGCAAGACCAATGGTTATTTCTGATGAAACAAAAATAGAGTTAGAAGTAGATTCTAGAGAAAAAAGTTACTTGATATCTTTAGATTCTAGAGTAAATACAGTTCCAAAAAACACTAAGATTTTTATCAAAAAAAACGATTTTACCATCAAAAGTATTTTACCAAAAAATCAGTCTTTTTTAAAGACTTTAAGAAGTAAACTTTTATGGGGAGAAGACATTAGAAACAAAAACAACCTTTAACGCATTCTCTGCAATATTTCTCTAAAAAAGTTGTTATTCAAAAAAGACTGAATATTAACTTTACTAAGCAATTTGAAATTTCTATATTTGCTCGCTATTTTAGGATGAAAAAAAAAATATTGTTTTTTGCGTTTGTAAGTTTCACCTCTATAATATTAGGGCAACTTCATGAAATTGGATTCTCTGTAGGAGCAACAAATTATGTTGGCGATATTGGTAGAGAATACTATCTATACCCAAATAAACCTGCAGGAGCTATCTTTTACAAATACAATTGGAACCCTAGAATTGCTTTAAGAGCAACCTTTAGCTACTTACCTATTTCTGGAGATGATGCAAATGCTAGTACAGACTATAGAAAAAATAGATTAACAGGACCTCTTAATTTTACAAATGTTGTAAATGAATTTGCTGTTGGAATGGAATTTAATTTTTACGAATATGATTTATCTCGTTTTCATAAAAGTTGGACTCCTTACCTATTATTAGAGCTGGTTGCTTTTAATTATACCAACGTAGAGTCTTATACAACTACAGAAATTAATTATGGTAAAAAAACATCTTTCGCTATTCCATTTGGGATGGGGTATAAGTCTAAATTAAGTAGTAATTTAGCATTTGCTATTGAAGGGAAGTTTAGATATACTTTTGAAGATGACTTAGATTTTGTTTCTAACAAAACACCTAATTTATTTTTAGAAGGCACAGGAAATGATTGGTATATGTATACTGGTATTTCTTTAATTTATACGTTTGGAAGACCAGCCTGTTACACAAAAGGTTTATAATAGATATGGATAAAAAACTACAAATCGATTTACAAAGAACCCCAAAACATGTTGCCATTATAATGGATGGCAATGGTCGTTGGGCAAAAGGTAAAGGAATGAATAGAATTTTTGGCCACAGAAATGCATTAAATGCCGTTAGAGAATCTGTAAAAGCAGCTTCTGAAATTAATGTAGCAGCAATCACTTTATATGCTTTTTCTACAGAAAACTGGAACCGACCAAAACTAGAAGTAGATGCTTTAATGAGTTTATTAATCAATTCATTAAAAAAAGAACTTGCAGGATTTATAGAAAACGGAGTAAAAGTAAACTCAATTGGTGCTATTGATACTTTACCAAAAAAAGCTCAAAAAGTTTTAAATGATGTAATTTCTGAAACCAAAAACAATACAGATATTGTTCTAACTTTCGCATTAAGCTATGGTTCTAGAGAAGAAATTGTTAATACAATTAAAAACATATCTAAAAAAGTTGTTAATAAAGAGCTAAATATTGAAGAAATTGATGAAAATACTATAAATAACCATTTATATACGTTTAATTTGCCCGATGTTGATTTAATGATAAGAACTAGTGGTGAACAACGCATTAGTAATTTCTTACTTTGGCAAATGGCGTATGCTGAATTATATTTTACAGATGTACTTTGGCCAGATTTTAGAAAAGAGCATTTTTACGATGCAGTTATAGAATATCAGAATAGAGAACGAAGATTTGGAAAGACAAGCGAACAAATTACAGAATAAATTTTCTATGAAATTATTTTCTGCTACAATAATGCTAATCGCATTATTTTTTACTTTTAGTGTAAACGCACAAACAAAGAACGACAGTTTATCTATTGCAAAAAAAGATACTACTTCAGTTAAAAACACATCCTTTGAAAAAGGAAAAGAATATATTTTAGGAAGTATTAGTGTTACAGGTCTTAAAAAATTTAGCGAAGAAACGGTTAGAGTTTTTACCGGTTTAAGAAACGGACAAGTAATTAAACTTCCTGGAGATAAACTTACCAGTGCTATCAAAAAACTATATGAAAGTAAACAATTTAGTAATGTAGATGTATATCTTTCTAAGTTAGATGGAAATACTGTGTATCTGCAATTTGATGTCTTAGAATTACCCCAACTAAACAAAGTTAGAATTACAGGTATAAAAAAAGGAAAAGCAAAAGAACTTTTAAAAGATGCCGAATTAAAAACGGGTGCAATGGTTACAGACAATCTTGTTGTTACCAGTAAAAATTATTTTACAAAAAAATATACCGATAAAGGATTCTTAAAAACCAAAGTTAATTTAGACGTTAAAAAAGACACCACAGATATAAATATTGTTAACATGTCAATTTTTATTGATAAAGGTGAAAAAATAAAAATTAAAGACATCGTTTTTAAAGGTAATAAAGCTATTTCTGCGAAAGGCTTAAAAAAAGCGATGAAAAACACCAAAGAAAAACTTCTTGGTCGTTTTTGGAAAGGATCTAAATATATTGAAGAAGATTTTCAAGAAGATTTAGAAAGTATTCTAGATAAATATAGTAGATTAGGGTATAGAGATGCTCGTATTCTTAGTGATAACATTTCTTGGAATGATGATAATACAATCAATATTAATTTAGAATTAGAAGAAGGAAAACAATATCGATTTTCTGACATAGTTTTTGTAGGTAACAAAGAATATACAGACGAACAACTACAGCTATATTTAAAAATTGAAAAGGGAGATGTATATAATGCAGCAGTTTTAGAAGAACGTATTAAAGGAGATGGAACCCCTACTTCTCAAGACATATCAACACTATACCAAGATAATGGATTTTTATTTTCATCTGTAGATGCCATAGAAACCAGAGTAAAAAATGATTCTATCACAGTAGAAATTAGAATTAGAGAAGATGAAAAAGCACGTATTAGAAAAGTTACTGTTTCTGGTAATGAAAAAACAAACGATCATGTTTTATTTAGAGAACTAAGAGTAAAACCAGGAGATTTATTTAGTAGAAGTGCCATTATAAGATCCATTAGAGAAATTGGTCAATTAGGTTTCTTTGACGCTAATGTATCGCCAGATGTTGTGCCAGATTATAATAATAAAACAGCAGACATTGATTTTACAGTTGTTGAAAAAGGAGGTAGTCAAATAGAATTACAAGGTGGTTATGGAGGAGGTTCTTTTATAGGTACTTTGGGGTTATCTTTTAACAATTTTTCAATTAAAGACATTTTTAACAAAGAAGCATACAAACCTTTACCAATGGGTGATGGCCAAACATTAGCCCTAAGACTACAAACTAGTAGAACTTTTAGTACCTACAGTTTTTCTTTTACAGAGCCATGGTTAGGGGGTAAAAAACCAAAATCATTATCTTTTTCTATATATTCGTCAAATCAATACCAATTAGACAGACAAACTTTTGATGTAGATAGAAGCCAAAGTTTAGGAATTATTGGAGCTTCTATTGGTTTAGGGCAACGTTTAAAATGGCCTGATGATTATTTTCAATTATCACAAACAATTGCCTATCAAAGTTTCAACTTAAACAACTATCAATTTAGAGTTGGAGATGCTATTTTAAGTAACGGAAATCTAAACAATTTATCTTACAACGCAGTACTATCTAGAAATTCTGCAGGACCAAGTTTAATTTTCCCTACTTATGGGTCAGAATTTTCAATAGGTATTAAAGCAACTTTCCCATATTCTTTAGTAAACGGAAAAGATTATAGTGATCCAACTGAGCCACAAACAACCGCTGAAGCAAATGACTTTTTTGCAGACAAATATAAATGGTTAGAGTATTACAAATTTTCTATTAAAGGAAAATGGTACACTTCTTTTACTGATAAATTAGTGTTAATGACAAACTCACAAGTGGGTTATTTAGGGTTTTACAACGCTCAAGTAGGCTTATCTCCTTTTGAAAGATTCTTTGTTGGTGGTGATGGAATTGCACAATTTCAATTAGACGGAAGAGAAGTAGTAGGTTTAAGGGGTTATGAAAACAATCGATTATCTTCTATTGAAGGAGGCTCTATTTACACCAAATTTCAATTAGAAATGCGTTATTCAATTACAGACGCCCCATCTGCATCTATTTATACGTTAGCTTTTTTAGAAGCGGGTAACTCTTATGACAATTTTGAAGTATTTAATCCGTTTGAATTAAAACGTTCAGCTGGTGTTGGTGTTAGAATATTTATGCCTGCCTTTGGATTATTAGGTATAGACTTTGCACATGGTTTTGATCCTTTACCAGGACAGATAGAGAAATCTGGCTGGCAAACACATTTTATTATTGGAAGACAATTCTAAAAAACTTAATTTTGTTATTATTTTTTTTGGCACGGTTTTTTCTAAATACATTATACAAATGAAAAAAATATTTTTATTAGTCGCTCTTTTATTTACTATTAGTTTTTCTTGGTCACAAAGAAGTCAAACAATTGCTTACATAGATATGGAGTATATTCTAGAAAACGTACCTGAATATCTTGAAGCACAAAACACTTTGGAAGCTAAAATTTTAAAATGGAGAAAAAAGTTAGACGTACAAGCTAGACATATAGAAGTGCTTAAAACAGACCTAGCAAACGAAAAAGCAATTCTTACAAAAGATTTAATTGAAGAAAAGGAAGAAGAAATTACATTAAAACAAGAAGAATTAAGAAGATTAGAATCTTTATATTTTGGTCCTAATGGCGATATGTTTTCTATAAGAAAGCGATTGGTAAAACCGATTCAAGATAAAGTTTATACTGCTATTCAGACAATTAGTAAAAGAAAAAAGTATGATTTTGTTTTTGATAAATCTAGTGATTTGGTGATGTTGTATTCAAATAAAAAATACGATATTAGCGAACTTGTTTTAGCAGATATAGACAGATCACGTTCAATAGCTTTAAAAGAAAAACAAAGAGAGGAAAGAAATAATAGTAAGAAAAGTAGTCCAAAAAAAGACTTAACTGCTAATCAAAAAGAAATTAACAGAAAAAAAGAAGAAGCTAAGGCGAAAAAGATTAGAGATGTTGAAGCAAGGAAGAAACAAATAGCTGAAAAAAGAGCATTAATTTTAAAGCAAAGAGAAGAAAAAAGACAAGAGATGCTTAATAAAAAAGCTGCGTTAAGAAACAAAACAAAAACACCTCTTGCTAAAGAAGAAACAACAATTACTCAAGAAGAAACAGCAACCAAAGTAAAGTCTGTTACTTCTGAAGATAAAAATGAAAAGGAAGCTGAAATTAATGAAATTCAAATCAAAAAGAAAGAAATAGAAGAAAAGAAAGAAGAACTATTAAAACAACGTGAACAAAAAAAACAAGCACTTCTTGAAGAAAAAAATGCATTAAGAAAAAAAGAGAAAGTACCGCTTCCAAGTGCTGAGCCAACAACAATACAAGAGGATGTTAATAGTATAAAAGAAGATGCTAGGGCAAAGAAAATTGCTGAAGCTGAAGCTAAGAAGAAAGAAATTGCAGAAAAAAGAGAAATACTTTTAAAACAAAGAGCTGAAAAAAGAAAATTATTACTTGCTAAAAAAGAAGCTTTAAGAAAAAAGAAAGAAGAAGAGCTAAAGAAAAGAAATCAGGAACCTGAATAAGAAAAAACAAATTAAGAATAAATACTAAGAATAATAATTAAATCAAAACAAGAATGAAAAATTTAAAATCGTTACTATTAATTGCTGTATTTACTTTAGGAGTAGTTGGATTTGCAAATGCACAAAAAGTAGGTCATATAGACTTTGAAAAATTAGTAGCAGAAATGCCACAGACTAAAACATTAAAGTTAGATATGGAAAAACTTGGTAAAAGCTACCAAGATGAAATTACAGCAATGGGAAAGAAAATTGAAGCTACACAAAAAAAATATGTAGCTGAATCTGAAAGCCAAACAAATGAGACAAATGATAAAAGAGCTCAAGAACTTCAAGGTGAGGCTGCTAAAATTGAACAAGCAAGAAAGTTTGCTTATCAAGATATGCAAAAACAACAAAATGAAGGTTTAAAACCTATTATTGAGAAAGCTCAAAAAGCTATTGAAGAGGTTGCTGCTGCTAAAGGTGTACTTTATGTATTAGATGCATCAATTGGTAAAGGTTTATTAGTAAAAAAAGGTGAAGATTTATATGCTGCTGTAAAAGCTAAATTAGGATTTTAATAAAACCTTAATTATAAAATATAAACCTACTGAAATTCAGTAGGTTTTTTTATTTTTACAAGAGATGGTAAAACAAAATAAATTTTCAATTGGCATTTTCGATTCTGGTGTTGGAGGAACTTCTATTTGGAGAGAAATTAACGCTCTTTTACCAAATGAGAATACTATTTACTTAGCAGACAGTAAAAATGCTCCTTATGGCGAAAAGAGCAAGCAAGACATCATAAATTTATCTATTAAAAATACTGAATTTTTATTGAAGTTAAATTGCAAAATTATTGTAGTTGCTTGTAATACTGCAACAACAAACGCAATAGATGTTTTAAGAGAAAAATATAATATTCCTTTTATTGGTATAGAACCTGCAATAAAACCTGCTGCATTAAACACTAAAAGCAATACAATAGGTATTCTTGCAACGAAAGGAACTTTAAATAGTAGCTTGTTTGAAAAAACATCAAAAACCATCAACCAAAAAATTACAATCAAAGAAATTGTAGGAAAAGGATTGGTTGAGCTAATTGAGAACGGAAAACTAGATTCTAAAGAAATGACAGCTTTATTATCTTCATATATCATTCCTTTGGTAAAACAAAATGTTGATAGTTTAGTTTTAGGTTGTACACATTACCCCTATCTAATTTCTCAAATTAGAAAAATTGTTGGCGATAAAATGCAGATTATAGATTCTGGAGAAGCCGTTGCTAAACAAACAAAAGCAGTTTTAGAAAAGTATCAATTAATCAATGATAAAAATAAAAATAGTGAACATCAGTTTTACATCAATAAAGACAAAAAAGTATTAGAGATGTTAATTTCTAATAACCATAAAAAACTAACTATTTATGAAATGGACTTTTAAAACCTACCTGCAGAAGAGTTTATATTAGGACATGCTGCACCCCTTTGTTTCCTAGTCCATAAATTAAACCCAACAGTAACTTGATGAAAACCAGAATTAATTAAAACGATATCATTTACTTGCTTTGTATACGTGTAAGAAAACATTAATTTATCAAAATTTAAACCAATAATAGGTGTTACAAATTGAGAGTTATCAATAGCATTTACATCAAAACTACTTCTGTATGACACTGCTGCCCAAAGCTGACTTTTAGATAAGTTTTTATAAGCTTTTAAATTAAAATCTGCTATTCTTTGCCCAGTACTTTGTCTGAATTGAACCATTACAGAGGGTTCTAATTGAATTGAATTCTCTTTACCAAAAAAGTAACCAGCAGTAAAAATATAGTTTCTTAAATCTAAAGGTTCTTGAATATTTAAATTATTTTCTGCAGTTAGCAACAAATTTTTAACTGTAAAATAAGAAGAAAAACCTCCTTTATGATAGGCAACACTAAAATCTGCATTATAATAACTTGTACTTTGTACTATAGAAGCCACATTGGGATCTCCTAAAAAACTTCTTTGATCTGCTTGATTTTGAACAAAAGAAAAACCTAAACCAAAAGAGAGTTGCTCAAATATATTACCACTACTTAATGGTAAATGATACGTATAAGTACCTTGTATTCCTTTTTGAGAATGAAAACCATTTTTATCATTAAAAAGTACTACACCATAACCAGCTTTAGAATACTCGCCAAATCTGGTATGAAAACTTAATGTTTGTAAAGCAGGAGCATCGGTTATACCAGCCCATTGTTGTCTTGCTGTTAAACGTAATTTACTTGAGTTACCAATACCTGCTGCAGAAGGATGTACCAAAAACACATTGTCTGACAAATAATCTTGGTATATAGGTAATGTTTCTTGCGAGTAACTTTTAAACGTAAAAAACAAAACGGATAGAAAACAGTATTTTACGTAAATAAATTTCATTTAATGGTATTATTTTTATAGTTACCAAATATATAGTTTTTCTGAGAACAAATAGTTTCTCAAATTAAATATTTGATAATGTAATTTAACTATTTTTATATTAATGGTGTTAGATTATGGATTATAAATCGCTAAAAAATTAAATAAAATAAGAAAAAAACTAATGACAAGCGTTATTAGAAGAAACAATGTCTAAAACGGGAGCAGGAGAAATATAAGGAATACCAAGACCTAAACCTCTTAAAACAAATAAAGCACCAATAAAAACAACCACAATTGGTATTGCTTTTTGTATTCTTTTTCTAAAAGTTCCTTTTGTAAAATTACCCAAATACACAACTGTTGTCATTAAAGGAATTGTGCCTAAACCAAATAAAAACATATAAAAGCTTCCAGAAAAAGGGTTTGTAGTAGCTATAGCACCAAATATAGCCATATAAACTAACCCACAAGGTAAAAATCCGTTTAAAAAACCAATGGTAAAAAAAGTATCATTTCCTTTCTTTTTTAACTCTTTACCTAAAGCATTTTTTACTTTATAAATAACATTACTAATACTTTTAGAAAAATTTACTTTTGAGAAAAACTTTGGAAAAACAATCGCTATTATCATACTAATACCAACAATGATAGACAATTGCTGTTGAAATCCGAAGAAATAAAAACCTTTGCCTAAAAAACCAAACAGCAAACCTATTAAGCTATAAGTGAGTAACCTACCTAAATGATAACTTAAAATTTCAAAAAAACCTTTAGTTCTATTTTGTCTATCAATAGGCAACATAAAAGCAATAGGTCCACACATACCAACGCAGTGAAAACTCCCTATTAAACCAAATAATATTGCTGATAAAAACATTAATATTGAATTTCTGTTTTAACTAAGTATTCTTTATCATTATATTTGAAGGCAACATTAATGTTCCAACGACCATCTAACAAACGTTTCTCAGGCACGAGCAAATATGTATTAGTTATCGAAATAGGTATTTCGAAATCTAATTGCTTATTAGATGGTCTGTACAGGAACACTTTTCCTTTAATTTCTTTAGGAGAAAACTCAGTAGGAAATGTGATTTTCAACCCCTCTTCTACTCTTTGAATTGTTACTTTTTCTTTTAGTGCGAATGCATTTTTTTCTGCATTAATTTCATCTTGAAATTGTAGCTCTTTTTGATAGTATTTTTCTGTAACAAGATCATGTTTATAAGAAGTATCTGTACTCATTGTAATCACAAAATATAGAATAAAACTTATAAAAAAGACGATTGCAATAACGATTCCTGTTCCCCAATTAATTTTCATAATTTCTTATTTTTTGCTGATAAAAAAACTAGTACTACTTTTTTTAACTTTTAAAATGATAACAAAGCCTTTATTTCTGATTTATTCAACACAGACTAAATGTAACAATTCATAAAAGTATAAAAACTCTTTATGTAAGATTTCTCCTAACGTTGAAATGACAACTTTATGTTTTAATTTTAATTTCACTAACTACTAAAACTAAATTTACTTATAACTTCTTGGTCCTAGAAAATTAGTAATTGTTGTTTCTATTTGTTTATCTCCACTAAAAACACCAATTTCTACTTTATCTTTTTCACTTTTTAAAGCTGATGCATTAAGTTCTATAAATAGAGTTCCTTCTGCTAAACCTTGTTTTGGTATTATAAAATCTTGATTAGACACCAACTTTATAGTTCCTTTATGAGAAAGTAACTTATAACTAACATCACCAATATCTTTCGTTGTTTTATTTATCACTTTAAATGTGTACACATTACTAATAATATTGTTTTCTTTATGCTGATATAATTGCCCTGGTAGCCTTAAAATACTTGCCTCAACATCATTTCTTAAAAATAGCATTCCTATTAAAAAACCTATTAAAATTAATAAAACAGCAGAGTATCCTTTTATTCTTGCAGTTAATTTAAACGGTTTTTTCTTAGTGATGTTATCTTCACTTGCATATCTAATTAATCCTTTTGGCAAACCAACACTTTCCATGATATGATCACATTCATCAATACAAGCTGTACAATTGATACACTCTAATTGTGTACCATTTCTAATATCGATTCCTGTAGGGCAAACTACAACACATTGTTTACAATCGATGCAATCTCCTTTTCCTAAAGCAGCTCTGTCTTCATTTTTCTTGAATTTAGAGCGTCCTTCTTCTCTTTCTCCTCGTTTGTGATCGTACGCAACATTTATGGTTTTATTATCTAGCAAAACTCCTTGCAACCTACCATAAGGACAAGCTATAATGCAGACTTGCTCTCTAAACCATGCAAAAATAAAATAGAAAATA
This sequence comes from uncultured Polaribacter sp., assembly GCF_947497695.1. GTDB lineage: Bacteria > Bacteroidota > Bacteroidia > Flavobacteriales > Flavobacteriaceae > Polaribacter. The sequence continues at coordinate 301,715 of NZ_CANMHM010000002.1, forward strand.
CAGGTGAAAATTATTAATGAAATAAGCGTATTAATATTGTCTAAAGGATTACCTGTAATGTAGCTTATCAGTACATCGCCACCAATTAAATAGGCTAAAAACACATTGGCAATGATAAAAGAAATGACAAAGAAAATAAACCATTTTAAAAGTCTTTTTCTAATCTTTTCTGCATTCCAAGGTTGTTTATCTAAACGAATTTGTTTTCCTCTATCTCCATCAATTAAGTATTCTATTTTTCTAAAAACCATTTCTAAAAAAATGGTTTGTGGACAAATCCATCCACAGAAAATACGACCAAAAATTACGGTAAATAAAATAACAAAAACAACACCAATAATCATTGAAACCACCAAAAGGTAAAAATCTTGTGGCCAAAATGGAAAACCAAAAATATTAAACTTACGTTCTAAAACATTAAAGAGTAAAAATTGATTCCCGTTAATTTTTACAAAGGGAGCTGTTAATAAAAAAGCAAGTAAAAAATAACTTACATACGTTCTGTATTTGTAAAATAGTCCACTAGGCTTTTTAGGAAACACCCAAGAACGCTTCCCAGATGCATCAATAGTACCAATACTATCTCTAAATTGTTCGTTTTGTGGAGTTTCCATAATAACACTAATTTGCTTATTCTACAACTTCTGTTGCAATACTTTCTGATTCAACTTTAGCCTCAGGATTTACCCATATTTCTCCTTGTGGAGCTTTTGCTTTAGCAGGCGTTGTACCTTGCATTGAAATTACATAGCTAGCTACTTTTTGCATATCAGCTGGTTTTAAGGTTTTTTTCCAAGAAATCATTCCTTTTCCATCTCTACCTCCATTTAATAAAGTAGTAAATACGTTTTTAATTCCTCCTCCTAAAATCCAATATTCATCTGTTAAATTAGGGCCTATTTGTCCTCCTCCATCAGCTAAATGACAAGAAGCACAATTTAAATTGTAAACTGCTTTACCTCTACTTAAATCACTAGCATCTGTAAGTAATGTTACATTTTCTGCTGTAATAAAATCTGTAGCTGGTGCACTAGATTTGTATTCTTTTAAGGCTGCTTTTGCTTGTGCAACTGCTTTATCATACTCTACTATTTGATTATCGCCATCTAAAACATGAAACCTAACCAAATACACCACAGCAAAAACAATCGTTGCATAAAACATATACACCCACCAAGGTGGTAAATTATTATCTAATTCTTTAATACCATCATAATTATGGTCTAAAATAATTTCTTCTTCACTGTCTATGTCTTTAGAACTCGTCCAAGATTGCAATAACTTTTTAAGCCAAGCATTCTCTTCTTCTGGTACAATACCTAACTTTTCATTTTGTAGTTCTGTTGCTTTGTTAATAGCCATTACATTGACTGTTTCTTTTAATACAACTACCAAAATAAAACCGATTAAAGCTAACCAAACTAATGGATTTTCATAAACATCAAACGGATTTTGATACACCATAAACGACTTTGCAAGTGCTAAAAACGTAACAATTACAAAAATTACATATACCGTAGATTTAAAATATTTTTTCATTTTATTTCTTTTTAATTATCTAATGGTAAGCTACTTACCTTATTTATATATTCTTTTTTAGCTGTAACAACCCACAAAAATAAGGCGACAAAAAAAGTAAAGAAGATGACTAATGATATCAATGGATATATTTCTATACCAGTGATTGTTTCCATATGACCTTTTATAAATTTAAACATTGTCTTATTTTTTTGAGATTTGTTGTTCGTCTTTTACCTTAATATCTGTTCCTAAACGTTGGATATATGCAATCACTGCAACAATCTCTCTGTTTCTCATTTCTACAAAAGCTTCACCATTTTCTTTAGCATACTTTTTATCTGCTTCGTAATTTTTTGCAAAATCTGGATCAGTGTATAAGTTTTCTTCAATTTTAGCTCCTTGTGCTAACATGTGTTGTTGAGCATTTGCTATTTCTTCATCAGAATAAGGAACACCCAAAGTAACCATTACTTCCATTTTTGCTTCTGTATTAGACTTGTCTAATTCATCTGTAATTAACCATTTATAAGATGGCATTATAGAACCAGGAGAAGTACTTTGAGGATCATACATATGGTTTAAGTGCCAGCTATCATTATACTTCTGGCCAACTCTATGTAAATCTGGTCCTGTACGTTTAGATCCCCATAAAAATGGATGATCATATACAAACTCACCTGCTTTAGAGTATTCTCCATAACGTTCTACCTCACTTCTAAAAGGTCTTACCATTTGAGAGTGACAACCTACACAACCTTCTCTAATATAAATATCACGTCCTTCTAGCTCTAAAGGTGTATAAGGTTTTACGCTACTAATTGTAGGTATGTTAGATTTTACTAATAAGGTTGGAATAATCTGCACAGCACCACCAATTAAAATTGCTACAGTTGCATAAAGTGTTAATTTAATTGGCTTTCTCTCAATCCAAGTGTGCCATGTTTCTCCTTTAGTTCTGTGTTTAGACACTTTAGTTAAAGCTGCTGCTTTTGCTAGTTCATCTGTAACACCACTTCCAGATTTTACAGTTCTAACTACGTTATAAAGCATTACAATTGCACCAATAATAAACATTGTACCTCCAATGGCACGCATCCAATACATTGGTATAATTTCATTTACGGTTTCTAAAAAGTTACCATAGGTTAAAGAACCATCTGGGTTAAATTGTTTCCACATAGAAGCTTGTACAAAACCTGCAACATACATTGGTAATGTATATAAGATAATACCTAAAGTACCAATCCAGAAATGTACGTTTGCTAATGCCGTAGAATATAATTTTGTTTTAAACATTCTTGGTATTAACCAATACAACATACCAAATGTAAAGAACCCATTCCATGCCAATGCACCAACGTGTACGTGAGCAATAATCCAATCACTAAAATGAGCAATTGCATTTACATTTTTTAGGGATAACATTGGCCCTTCAAAAGTTGCCATACCATAACCTGTAAGGGCTACTACCATAAATTTTAAAACAGGATCTGTACGTACTTTATCCCAAGCACCTCTTAATGTTAATAAACCATTAATCATACCACCCCAAGAAGGAGCAATTAACATCACAGAAAAAGCAACACCTAAATTCTGAGCCCAATCTGGTAAAGCTGTGTATAGTAAATGGTGAGGTCCTGCCCAAATGTATAAGAAAATTAAAGACCAAAAATGCACAATAGATAGTCTATAAGAATACACAGGTCTGTTTGCTGCTTTAGGCACAAAATAATACATTAAACCTAAAAACGGAGTTGTTAAGAAAAACGCTACAGCATTATGTCCATACCACCATTGCACTAATGCATCTTGTACACCTGCATACACAGAATAAGATTTTAAGAAACCTACTGGTAATGCTAAACTATTAAATATATGTAAAACAGCTACTGTTACAAAGGTTGCTAAATAAAACCAAATTGCCACGTATAAATGACGTTGTCTTCTCTGTAAAATTGTCCAAATCATGTTTACACCAAATGCAACCCAAACCAAAGCAATGGCAATATCTATTGGCCATTCTAACTCGGCATATTCTTTAGAACTTGTATATCCTAAAGGTAAAGTTATTGCAGCTGCAACAATAATTAATTGCCAACCCCAAAAATTAAAGTTGCTTAAAAAGTTACTTGCCATTCTTGCTTTTAACAATCTTTGTAGCGAGTAATACACTCCTGCAAAAATTGCATTTCCTACAAAGGCAAAAATAACTGCATTGGTATGTAAGGGTCTTAAACGACCAAAACTTAACCAAGAAATTCCCTCTGTAACATTTGGGAATAAAAACATAAAAGCTAAAAGCAATCCTACAGAAAACCCAACTATTCCCCATAGTAAGGTTGCGTAGATAAACTTTTTAACGATTTTATTATCGTAATAAAACTGTTGCATCTCCATAATAATATTTAATTTAGTCTAAAGTTGATTTTTTTGTTGTTTCTTTTACTAATTCATCATCAAACAACATACGAACAGATGGTGTGTAAGAATCATCGAATTGCCCAGTTTTTACTGAGTAAATAAATGCGATAAAAAATAAGATTGCTACTATTATACTTATGATAAGTAGTAAATATATTACGCTCATATCTTGCCTGATAGTTTGATATATCAAAAATACTATTGATGGTTTTATTAAAATATGACGATTGTCATGTTTCTTAAAACTATCTTAAAATAGTCATAGTAAATAGTTGTGTTTTGGTTTGGTTTCTCTCAACTCTTAGACAGTTTGTTGTTCTTTTGTTACCTTTATTGGCTTATGCATTTCTTACAGCTTAACAAAACTTTGCAAAAACAGCGTTAATTAAAGTGGTTAAAACAATAATTTGAATCTTGTTATTTCAGACTTTTAGGAGAAATCTTATAAGAAAAGAGCATATAATTATGGAATCGAGTGAGATTTCTCCTATCGTTGAAATGAGAGGTAAATAAAAACTTTAGAACTAAATCGTCATCGAAAACAACTGTGTTTTTGGCTTATTTTCTAGTAAATGCACATCAAAAGCCATACAAATATTTCTTACAAAGGGTCTTGCTTTTTCTGGTATGGTTAGTGTTTTTTCTTTTTCATCAATAAAAACCAAACCATCTTTTTGCATTTCTAATAATAAGTAGAAATGTTTTTCAATATCTTTAATTTGCAACGATTTTTCATCCCACGAAGTGGAAAAATGACACATCATATTTAAAATATGTTTTCTAATAATTCTATCTTCTTTTGATAATAAATGTCCTCTAAAAATTGGAATTTCTCCTGCATTGACCAATTGCTGATATTCTTTTACCGTTTTTACATTTTGTGCAAATGCATACCAAGAATCTGATATTGCAGACATGCCCAAACCAATCATTAATTGGGTTTTATTAGCTGTGTAGCCCATAAAATTTCTATGCAAAGTTTTGTTGGTAATTGCCTTGTACAAAGTATCGGTTTTTAGTGCAAAATGATCCATGCCTATTTCTTCATACCCAAGTTCTGCAAATAATTCTTTACCAATTTCATACAACTCTCTTTTTTCATCATTTTTTGGCAAATCATCTTCATTAAAGCCTCTTTGCCCAACGCCTTTTACCCAAGGCACGTGTGCATAACTGTAAAACGAAATTCTATCTGGTTGTAATTCTTTTGTTTTGTTGATAGTATAAATAACGTTTTCTTTGGTTTGATGTGGTAAGCCAAAAATTAAATCGTGACTTACAGAGGTATAGCCAATTTCTCTTGCCCATTTGGTAACTTGCTTTACAGCTTCAAAAGGTTGAATTCTGTGAATAGCTTCTTGTACTTTTTCATTATAATCTTGCACACCATAACTTACTCTTGTAAAGCCACAATTGTATAAAGTTTGTAATTGCTCTTTGGTAGTATTATTTGGATGGCCCTCAAAACTAAACTCTGCATCTAAGTGTTTTTTTGCAATCTCAAAAATTCCATCCATTAAAAATTTTAGGTTTTCTTTTGAGAAAAAAGTAGGTGTTCCACCACCTAAATGTAGTTCTTTCACTACCGGAATTTCATCAACCAAAGCAACATATAATTTCCATTCTTTTAAAACAGTTTCTATATACTCCTCCTCTACTTCATGACGTTTTGTGATATGTTTATGACATGCACAAAACGTACACAAACTCTCACAAAATGGCAAATGAATGTACAAACTAATGCCTTCTGAAGCGTTACTTTCTTTAAATGATGTTTTAAAAGATGTGAACCAATCTTGTTTTTCAATTCCTGCTTTGTTCCAATAAGGCACTGTTGGATAACTGGTGTATCTTGGTCCTGGAATGTTATATTTTTGTACTAATGATTGTTTCATTTTTATAATTTTTTAACAAAGCCACAAAAGCGTTAGTTTATTTTTCTTCCTAATAAATTAGTGGAAATTGTTGTAAAAACAACGATACTTATAGAGCTTAAAGGCATTAAAATTGCTGCAATAACTGGCATTAATTGTCCTGTAACTGCAAAATACAAACCTACTACGTTGTAACATAAAGAGAGTATAAAGCAATACTTAATAATTTTAATTGCTTTTTTTGATGCTTTTACAAACTGACCAATTTTATTAAATTTTGAGGCATCTAAAATAGCATCACAAGCAGGAGAAAATACATTGATGTTTTCTGATAAAGAAATACCAACATTACTCTGAGCCAAAGCTCCAGCATCATTTAAACCATCACCAATCATAGCTACTTTTTTATTTTCTTTTTGAAGATTAGCAACTACATTTAATTTATCTTCTGGTTTTTGGTTGAATAATAAATGTGTTTCTTTAGGTAAATTTTCTTCTAAATAGTTTCTTTCCCCTTCATTATCTCCAGAAACAACAGCTAAATTATAGTTGTTTTGTAAAGAATTAAATAAGGGTTTTACACCTTTTCTATACGAATTTTTAAAAGTGAATTTTCCTTTATAAATATTATTAAAGCTGATATGAACAGCAGTATCTAAAGTATTGTTATCAATCTCATTTTTAACAAAGGTTGATGCTCCTAATTTTAAATGATTATCCTTGTAAGAAACCTGAATTCCTTTTCCTACAATTTCGTCAAAATTAGTAATTTTAACTACTTCAACTTCCTTAAAAGTATCATATAAAGTTCTACTTAAAGGATGATTTGAAGCTCTTAACGCACTTTTTAAAATGGACTTTTCTTGTTCGTTTAACACAACTCCATCATAAGTAATAGTACTTTCTTTATTAGTAGTTAAAGTACCTGTTTTATCAAAAATTAAAGTATCTATTTGGGCTAATTGCTCTATAACTGTTGCATTTTTTAGATAGAATTTTTGTTTTCCAAAAATGCGTAACATATTACCTAAAGTAAAAGGTGCAGCCAATGCAATTGCACAAGGACAAGCAATTATTAAAACAGCTGTAAAAACGTTTAATGCTTTACTGGCATCAAAAAACAACCAAAATAAAGTTGCTAAAAACGCAATTAATAAAACAGCAATTGTAAAGTTTTTGCTAATGGTATCTGTAATGGTTTTAAAATACGTTTTATGGTCTTTGTTAAAAACATCATTGCTCCATAATTGTGTTAAATAACTTTGAGAAACAGAAGCCAAAACTTCCATTTCTAATACTCCAGAAAGTTGTTTTCCTCCTGCAAATAATTTATCTCCAGATTTTTTTACAACAGCATCTGCTTCTCCTGTAACAAAACTATAATCTATTTGTGCGTTTCCGTTGATTAAAATACCATCAACAGGAATTAATTCTTGATTTCTAATCAACAAACGATCTCCTTTTTCAACATCATAAATAGGCACATTTTCTTCTTTTTGATTTGATGAAATACGTGTAACTGCAATTGGAAAATAGGATTTATAATCTCTTTCAAAAGACAAAAAATTGTAGGTTTTCTGTTGAAAAAATTTTCCTAATAGTAAAAAGAAAACCAAACCTGTTAAACTATCAAAAAAACCAGTTCCTAAATTAAAAAGTACTTCTACTGCACTTCTTATAAATAATACTAAAACTCCTAATGCAATAGGTATATCAATATTTAATATTTTAGAACGCAATCCTTTATAGGCTGAAATAAAATAATCATTGGCCGCATAAAAAACAACGGGTAAAGAAAAGAAGAGCATTAACCCTCTAAAAACATTTTTATATTCCTCTAACCAAAATTCTGATACTTCAAAATATTCTGGAAATGATAAAAACATGACGTTTCCGAACGCAAAACCTGCAATACCTAATTTATAAATTAAGCTTCTATCAATATTTTTTTTACCTGCTTCATAATCTTCTAAACTAATGTAAGGCTCATAACCAATGGAGCTTAATAACAGCACAATTTCTTTTAAAGTAATTGTATCTGAATGATAGGTTATTCTTACTTTTTTCTTAGGAAAATCTACTTGAGAAGCAGCTACTTTTGGGTTTAATTTATGTAAGTTTTCTAACACCCAAATACAAGAACTACAATGAATATGAGGTATATACAAGGTTACTATCTGTGTGTTACTATCAGAAAAATCTAATAATTTTTCGGTAATATCGTTGTTATCCAAGAAATCGTATTTTCCTTGAATTTCTGTTGGAATCGCCCCTGGATTGTCTTGAAAATCGTAATAACAAGTTAAGTCGTTCTCAGAAAAAATTTCATACACCGTTTTACAACCGTTGCAACAGAAACTTTTTTCTTCGAATTTAATTACATCATCATCACAAGAATCGCCACAGTGAAAACATTGTGTAGAATTCATATTTACTCTTTTGCCTGTTGCAAAATTCAGAAAAAAAATAATTTTAGAATATGATATTTATCATCTGTTAGAAATTAGGTTTCCCTAATTTTAAGGTGGTTTTACAATCTAATTAATAGAGTCTAAACCTTATTCATCATCTTAATTCTTTAAATATAGAGGCCTTTAAAAGTTTTTCTTAATTTAAAATATCATCTATACTTTAGGTATAATGGTCTATTATGTAAATAGTAAATCAAACTATCTTTACTTTCTAATTAATTTTATCTAAAATGAAAAATAAAATAATTTTTTTAGTTCTGTTATCAATTTGTTGTTTAGAAATCACTTTTTGTCAAAATACCACTTTAAATAATTTTGAAGCAAATTCGCCCAATGTTGTTTCTAGAAACGGTGCACAATTTTCTATAGTAAATAACTCAAGTATCAATCAAAGCGAACTGCTTCAAGATTTTGAGCCTGGTCATCAAAATGTAGTATCAAGACATGGAGGCTCTTTTTCAATTGTTCCTAACCCTAATTCTAATACCATTAATAATTCTGCAAATAGTCTTAAGTTTAGCAGAACTGGTACAAACTGGTTTGAGTTGATTGCTTTCCCTGTAACTGCTGTAGAAATACCTGCAAATACAATTAAATTTTTAAATATCGCTGTAAACTTCCCTGCAGAAACAGATGTAGTTATTAGAATAGATGGAGAAGATGAGAATTCTAATGGAAACCCAGAAACTGCTATTAGAGCTACAAATAAATATACAGATTATGGAAATTGGCAAAATTTAGTATTCCCTATAGAAGGTGGTATAAATGGTATTACTATAAAAGCTATTATTATTTTTCCAGATGCTGGTTTTAGTAATACACCTAAGGGTTTTGTGTTAAATAACACAGATTCTTTTGGTTATATAGATAAAATTACTGTTAATAAAACAGATGGTTTTGATACTAGTAATGAAAAATATTTAACCAATATAAAAACAGAATTAACCAAAAACTGGCCTTCTAACCGAACAATAAATTTAGTTTTTCACGGACATTCAGTTCCTTCTGGTTATTATCAAACACCAACTGTAGAAACATTAAATTCTTATCCTCATCAAATATTAGAAAAATTATCTACCAAGTACCCTACAGCAGTAATTAACACTATAAAAACATCTATTGGTGGAGAAAATTCTATACAAGGGGCTACAAGATTCGACGCTGATGTTTTGGTGCATAAACCAGATGTTTTGTTTATAGATTATAGTTTAAATGATCGTTCTAAAGGTTTAGAAGCACCTTATGCTGCTTGGGATGAAATGATTAAAAAAGCAATTGCTAAAGGAATTAAAGTTATTTTATTAACACCATCACCTTTTAGAGATGTAGATATGTTGTCTACAACTACAGATTTGTACCTGCATACAGAACAGGTTAAAAGATTAGCACAAGAAAACGGTGTTGCAATAGTTGATAGTTATGAGCAATTTAAAGAGGCTGTGATTGCAGGTAATAATGTAAACAGTTATTTATCTTCATTTAACCACCCAAATACTGCTGGCCATCACTTAATTTCTGATGAAATTATGAAGTTTTTTTAACCAATTGATGAATCTTATTTTAAAGTACAAAACTAAAAACACCTAAATATTTATAATGACCAAAAAAATATTATTTATAATTATTTCACTTTTTTGTTGTTCTGTATTTATTTACGGACAAAATAACAGCGTTATAAACAATTCAGAAAATTCCGTTAAAGTATGGAGAACATCCAACAATGCTGATGCATTAATTAGTTTTTCAGTTGATAAATTTACCATTGCTCCAAATACCACAAGATATATTCAAATGATGGTAAATTACAAAGCACAACCAGATATTGCTTTACAAGTTGCTAACGAAAAAGAGAATTCAGAAACTATTATTTCAACACTTATTAGACCGTTAGAAAAATATACAAATTTTAATACTTGGCAAACAATTGTATTTCCTATTATTGCTCAAGAAAATGAAATTGAAGTAAATAATATTCTTATTTTTCCTGATTTAGGTTTTGAAAACGAACCTACAGGTTTCATTTTAAATGACTTTGGAGAGGTTGGCTATATTGATGAAATAGTTCTTTTAGAAGGCGTAACCCTCTCTTCATCTGCCGAAAATTTTAAGAACAATGTAATTTCTATACAACCAAATCCAGTAGAAAATATGTTAAAAATTTCTACAGAAAAAACATTAAAAGAAGTTTACTTTTATAACTTTTTAGGAAACCAAATAACTAAAAACATAAATAGAATTACTATAAAAGAATATGATTTAAGTAGTTTATCTACTGGTTTATATTTGATAAAATGTATTGATGAAAATAACATTATTGAAACACTAAAAATAATAAAACAATAATTTTATTTACAGAAAACTATAAAACTCCAAAAGGATTCTCTATAGAATATGCTGGTTCTGTAAACCATTTTGCACCATTTTGGGTCATATAAATATGATCTTCTAAACGAATTCCAAATTCATTAGATACACAAATCATTGGTTCGTTACTAAACGTCATGCCTACTTTTAAATTGGTATTATTTCCTCTTACTATGTAAGGATATTCATGAATTTGCAACCCAATTCCATGACCAGTTCTATGAGGTAAACCTGGCAATTTATAATCTGGTCCTAAAGTATGTTTTTCTAAAGTTTTTCTTGATGCCTCATCAATAGAACTGCAAGAATCACCCAAAATAGCAGCTTCAAAAGCAGCTTGTTGTGTTTCTTTTTCGATGTTCCAAATTTTACGTTGTAATTCATTAGCCTCGCCAAAAACATACGTTCTTGTAATATCTGAAATATAATCATAGAGTTGGCATCCTGTATCTACCAAAACGATATCGTTAAGTTCTAAATTCTTCGGATTTTTAACTCCATGAGGAAAAGATGAATCTACACCAAATAAAACAATACAAAAATAAGAACCCGAAGAAACACCATGTTTTTTATGGGCTTCATGAATAAAATTTTCTACTTCTTTTGCAGAAATACCAACTCTCAAAATTCTTGCGGCAGCTTTTTGCACTTCCATAGTAATATCCATTACATGCTGCATAATAGCAATTTCTGCTGCCGATTTTATCATTCTACATTCCGAAATTAAAGCAGTTGCTATGGTTATTTTAAAGGTTTCTTTTTGTTCTGAAAACCCATTAATGATAGAAAAAGGCGTAGTTTCATCAATCTGAATTTCTCCATCACAAATATGATTATCTTTTAAAATATCAAAAAATAATTGTTGCGGATTTTCGTCTTCTTCCCAGCAATGAATTTCTCCCTCTACTTCTAAAAAATCTTGAATCGTTCCTTTTTCAAAATTCGGAGCAATATAATGTACCTGTTCATTTGGGAGTAAAATTGCACCTACCATTCTTTCACTTGCATTCCAGTGTGTGCCTGTAAAATAGAGTAAATTTGCACCTGCATTTACATAAATTGCTTTTACGTTATTAGCTTTCATTAAACCACAAATCTTGTAAATTCGCTGTTTATACTCCGCTTTTTGTATTGGTTTTACACTATTTTGTAAAGGTTTTATTTTTGCTAATTCTATTGCTGAAGTAGAACCTCCAATTCCGAATTTATTCATATTTAAAATTTTCTATCTGGATGAAATGAAGCAATATCTACAGAGGTTTTTACTCCTGAAATAATTTCTGAAACTAATTTTCCTGTTGCAGGTCCTAAACTCCAACCCATCATTGCATGACCTGTTGCAACAGTTAAATTTTTACATTTTCTAGACTTGCCAATATAGGGCAATCCATCAGGAGAACATGGTCTTAAACCACAATTTGTAGTTTCTTTTTCTTCGGATGTAATTGCTAAATCTGGATAATAACTTTTCCCTGCATTTGCAATTGCCTCTACTCTTTTTAGATTAATATCATGATTAATCCCAGCAATTTCCATAGTGCCTGCAAATCGTGTAAACCCATTCATTGGTGTTACTGCTACTTTTGCTTCACATAAAATTGCTGGAATGGTAATTTTAGTATCGCTTTTTACGTTTATACTATACCCTTTCCCTGCTTGAATCGGGATTTTTAAATCCAACTTTTTTGTGAGTAATGGACTCCAACTCCCTGCAGCTACAACAACTTCATCCGCTTTTAATTCTCTTTTATTAGTTTTGATTGATGAAATTTTTCCTACTGAAACCTCTAAATCTTTAACTTCTTCATTTTTGTAAAAAGTAACACCATTTTTTTCTAGATAAGAAATCATTTCTTTCATAAATACATTAGGAGTCATATGTGCATCAGAATGGTAGTAAACACCTCCTTTAATGTTTAAATTAGCATTAGGCTCTAATTTCTGAACTTCTTTTGCAGATAAATTTTCAACTTGTAAACCTTGCCCAATACCCTTTTTTCCAACTTCCCATTCTTCTTCGCCAATTTTATCAGATTTATACAACATCAACAATCCTTTTTTTTCATAATGAAAATTAAAGTCGTTTGTCTTTTTTAAATCTTCATATAAATCTCTTCCAAATAAATTAATATCTAAAATTGGTTTCATTGATTTAGCAACTTTTTCTTTAGTAGCCGATTTTTTAAAAGCCAAACTCCATTTTATAAAATCGAGATCTATTCTTGGTTTTACGTAAAAAGGACTCGAAGAATCAAACATCCATTTAATGCCTTTTGTAATGATTCCTGGTGCTGCCAAAGAAATAAAATGACTTGGTGTTATATAACCCGCATTTACATGCGATGCTCCAGTATCCATATTTGTTTTATCAATAATGGTAACTTTATACCCTTGTTTTTGAAGATAATAAGCAGTTGACAAGCCAATAATTCCACCACCAATAATTACAATATTTTTACTCATCTATACTTTTAAATTAAAAACTAATTAACTAAAGATTGTAAATAAATCAATAGTTTAAGTGTTCGCTTTTTATGCAATTTTTCTTTATACTTAAATTGGTACTTTACTTTCTTAATATTATAAATCTAGAGAAATTAGATATTAATATTGACAACCAAACAAATCTTACCAACCAAATATTTAAAGAAAGACTTCCTATTTTCTTTGGTGTTTCATCAAAAAACAGACTTATAAAATAGATAAATGTTAAAATTCCAAAAATTAAATTGATGTATTTTTTAAACATTGCTGTGTAATTAAATTCTATTTTGATTAAATTTTAAGTAATAATTCTGGTTCTAAAAACTCTTAAAAAATACTTCAATTATATTATAAACCTCAAATTAAATCACTTGAAAACCATGTGCATAAGGGTCATCTTTAGCATCTATGCTAATAGTATTGTAACCAAATACTTTTGCCCAACCTTTTATACTTGGTATAATTGCTAATTTGCCGTTTAAAGTTGTTACTTGCTCCACTTTTCCTGTAAATTTAGATCCTATAAAACTTTCATGAATAAATTCTTCGCCAACTTTTAATTTTCCTTTGGCGTATAATTGTGCCAATCTTGCAGAAGTACCTGTTCCACAAGGACTTCTATCAATGGCTTTATCTCCATAAAAAACAGCATTTCTACCAGAAGAAGTTGGGTCTAAAGGTTTCCCTGTCCATAATAAATGTGTAACATCTTTAATTGTTTCATTTTCTGGATGCACAAATAAATTTGGGTATTTTAAGTTGATTCTTTCTCTAACAACTTGTGAATATTGTACAATTTTACTCGCAGTAAAATCGTGCACTCCTGTAAAGTTTTTTTGCGGATCTATAATTGCGTAATAATTTCCTCCGTAAGAAACATCAAAAGTAAGTGTTCCTAATTCTGGGCAATCTATAGTTAAATTTTCTGCCGCTAAATAACTTTTTACGTTGATTAACTTTACCCAATCTACTTTTTTGTCTCTTTGTTGATATGCTATTTCTACCAAACCTGCAGGAGCTTCCATTCTAATTTTTCCTTGTATTTTTGGTACAACCAACCCCTCTTCAATAGCAATGGTAATGCTACCAATAGTACCATGACCACACATTGGCAAACAACCAGAAGTTTCTATAAATAAAATAGCAAAATCGTTTTCTGGATTATGAGGTGGATATAATATACTTCCACTCATCATATCATGACCTCTTGGTTCAAACATTAAACCTTTTCTAATCCAATCGTATTCTTTTAAAAAGTGTTGTCGTTTCTCGCTCATATTATTACCTACAAGTTTTGGACCACCACTTTTTACAACCCTTACTGGGTTGCCACACGTATGTGCATCTATACAATGAAATGTACTTTTGCTCATTTATATAGCTTTAGTAGTTTTTTCTCCATCTACATTTCTTAAAATTCCTAACGGATTTTTATTTTGAAGCTCTGCTGGCAACAAATTATTTGGCCAGTCTTGATAACTAAAAGGCCTTACAAAACGTTTTATAGAATCTACACCTACTGCTGTAAACCTACTATCTGTAGATGCAGGATAAGGACCACCATGCAACATAGATGCACAAACTTCTACACCTGTTGGCACTCCGTTAAAAATAATACGCCCTACTCTATTTTCTAATTCATGAATTAAAGTTATATAATTATCCACTTCATTTTCATCAGAAATTACAGTTCCTGTTAGTTGCCCTTCTAATTTTGAGACAATTTTTTCTAACTGATTTATACTTTTACATTGAACAACTAAAGAATAAGGTCCAAAAATCTCATGATGCAATGTTGGGTTTTCTAAAAAAGTATCCCCTCTTACTGTTGCTACAACTTGTTTAGCAAAATTTGGTTTTACATTATTAGAATTCTCAGCTAAAACTTGCACTCTATTTTGATATAATGCTTTCTTTTTATTTTTTTCATACGCATCTGCAATATTTGGGTGTAACATACAAGAAGCGTCTATTTTTAAAATTTGCGAGGATAAACTGGTTACAAATTCGGTTAATCCATCAGATTTTATAGCTAAAATTAAACCTGGATTGGTACAAAATTGTCCAGTTCCTAAAGTAATAGAACCTGCATACGTTTCACCAATTACTTTTGCTCTATTTTCTAGTGCTTTTGGTAAAATTATTACTGGATTTATACTGCCCATTTCTGCAAAAACAGGGATTGGCTCTTCTCTTGTTGCAGCCAAATCATATAATGCCCTTCCTCC
Source organism: uncultured Polaribacter sp. (assembly GCF_947497695.1). Lineage (GTDB taxonomy): Bacteria > Bacteroidota > Bacteroidia > Flavobacteriales > Flavobacteriaceae > Polaribacter. The sequence goes on from NZ_CANMHM010000002.1 coordinate 317,078, forward strand.
TTTTAAACTTCCGGTAAAAGCTACTGCTTTAATAAATGAGTTTTTCACCAATTGTTGCCCAACTTCTATTCCGTTAGAATTTAAGTTAGAGAATACCCCATTTGGCATGCCTGTTTTTGTCGCTGCTTCTAAAATTGCTGATGCAACTAACTCACCAGTGCCTGCATGCATTGGGTGTGACTTTACAATAATTGGGCAACCTGCTGCTAAAGCTGCAGCAGCATCACCTCCAGCTGTAGAAAATGCTAATGGAAAATTAGATGCTCCAAAAACCACTACTGGTCCTAAAGCTACATTCATTTTTCTTAAATCTACTTTTGGCATTGGTTGTCTATCTGGTTTTGCAGTATCTATTGATGCTTCTACCCAAGTACCCTCTTCTAAATGATTTGCAAAGGATCTCAATTGACCTAAAGTTCTTCCTCTTTCTCCTGCAGCTCTTCCATTTGGCAAACCACTTTCTAAAGAATAAACTTCTAATAAATGGTCTCCTAAAGATTCTATTTCATCTGCAATTGCTCTAAGAAACTCTGCTTTTTTTGTTCCTGAAGCTCTTGAGTACTTTTTAAACGCTTTGGCTGCCAATTCACATGCTTCGTTTATTTCTTCTGTAGAAGCTTCTGTAAAAGTCCACTCGTTCTCTTTATTTTCTAGCGGATTAAAAGTAGTGAATTTTGTTGTTCCTTCTGCTGATAATATATTACCAATATAATTTTTCCCTGTAATCATCTTTACTTATTTTTAAATGTTTTTTTCAAATTTTTTGAATATATGAAAGGATCAACTTAATAAGTCTAGAACTTCAAGTCTTTCTTTCGCAAGAATATATCTTGCACTAACATCATTAATTTGTTGTTGAGTTAATTTCTTACCAAAGGTTCGCAGTCCTCCAGCAACATCATTATGATGAATTCCCATGGCTAGTTTAAGATATTCCATAAGTAATGGCTGAGCATCTAAATAAGATAAAGAATTTAAAGCCCGAGAAATTTTGTTTGCCTCATTCCATTCTCCTTTTAAAACATACTCCTGCATAGTAACACTTGCTTTTGGGAAGATAGTGCCTACTCCTGTAATTCCACCACTTGCACCTGCGAGACCTGCATACACAGTAACTGTGTCTACACCTGCCAAAATTTTTAAATCTTTATTTTCTAACATCAAAGTTTCAATAATTGAAACATCTATAGTAGATATTTTAAGAGCAGTTACTTTAGAAAGAACAGAAAGTCTTGTGAGAAGGTTCGTTGAAATTGCATGATAACCAGCTGCATCAGGATTATTATAAGGCATAATTGTTACACCTACATCTTTTGCAGTTGCTTCAGAAAGTGCATAATACTCATACATTTCTTTTTCAGAAGGTACTGCCTTAGTTTTAGGTGGCATAACCATAACTGTATCAACTCCAACTTTTGCAAGTCCTTCAACAATTTTGGCAAGTTCTTCTTTAGTTTCAGCGGCAGCTCCGCTAATCAAAGGAACATTGTAATCTTTAGCAACCTCAGAAAGGGATTTAAGTAAAGAGAGTCGTTGTTTGTTGCTCAAGTAACTATTCTCACCTAAAGTACCAGAACCAACAAGTCCGCTCATTTTACTTCCTGCCCTTCCTTGAGCTTGTAAAATACCAGCGGCCTGTTTTTGTGTTACATCATAGTCAATTTCAAGAGTACCAGATTTTGACTCTTTCAGCCATGTAAACACTGCAGGCATTACGCCATTCCATTGTAAACTCATAATTGTAGTGTTTTTGTTTTATTTTTTATCAAAAATAAATAGAAAAAGCTGTTTTAAATTAATCTTTAGTTATCCATTATAGATACTTTATTATCCATATTTATAATTAAATTAACAATTTAAGCATATTTTATACTTATTTTTACAAAAATGAAAGTTTTACCATTTCAAATACCGAAACAAAAAAATGATGCACTTATCTTTCAGCAAGATATTGGTAAGGCTTTTTATGACAAATTACATCAACATGAAGAAATTCAAATTTGCTTTATAAAAAAAGGAGAAGGCACTTTAATTGTAGGCGATACTATTAACGAATTTAAAAGAAATGATATTTTTGTAATTGGTAGCTGTGTACCTCATGTTTTTAAAAGCGATATTAAAAAAGACGAAAAAGTGCACATGATAAGCTTATTTTTTACCAGAAAATCTTTTGGGGACTCCTTTTTTGATTTGGAAGAAATGAGAGATTTAGAGCGTTTCTTTGTTAAATCTAAACATGGTTTTAAAGTTAAAACGAACACTAAAAAGATAAAAAAACAGTTTTTAAAGTTAAAATTGAGTTCTAAATTAGAGCGTTTTATAATTTTACTACAATTGATTAACAATACTTCTAACACAAAATTTAAAAGTTTGTCTTCTTTTATTTACGATAAAAAATATTCTGTGAATGAAGGAAACAGAATGCGTACTATTTTTGAATATACCATGAATAATTTTGCAAAAAAAATAACGCTAGAAGAGATTAGTAAAATTGCAAATATGACTAAAAATGCTTTCTGCAAATATTTTAAAAAAAGAACCAATAAAACCTATTTTCAGTTTTTAATGGAGCTAAGAATAGAAAATGCATGTAAACTCTTAATAAAAGAAAAAGAAGCAACTATTATAGATATTGCAGAACAATCTGGATATCATAACATTTCTAACTTTAATAGACAATTTCTATTTTACAAACAGCAATCTCCAACTGAGTTTAAGAAATCATTTCATAAAAATTAAAGTAATTTTATTACAAAATTATTTTAACTTTTGTTAAAGGTCGCTATTCTAAAAAAAAACTTTTATTGTATAATGTAAACCCATAAAAAAATCCCAACTTTAAAAGTCGAGATTTTTTTTAGTTTAAAAATTAAATAATTTATAACAAAATATTTATTTTTTTATTATTTTTTTTGTCATAAAACTACCATTATCAACAGTAACTTTTACAATATAAACTCCTGTGACTAAAGAACTAATATCATAAGCTTCATTATTTAGATTTACCATGTTTTTAGAAACTTCTTTACCTAAAATATTAAAAAGAGATACATTGTTAATTGTTTGCGTAGTTTTTACTTTAAAAGTAGAAGCTACTGAAGTTGGGTAGATAGATATAGCATCTTCTAAAGAAATATTTTCAACACTAAGTGCTGTTAAAGGATTTTCATCTAAAATACGAATATTATCAATATAACCAAATACAACATCACTTATCACTCTTCCACTTGGTTCGTTTCTATCAGCAACATCAGGGTGAAATACAATTCTATCTAAATCTCCATGAGTATATGCAAAAGCGTCTGGACCATCCTTAATTTCAAATACGATTTCTTGCCAAGTATTTACTTTTCCTTCTGATGAGTCGTATTGATTTAAAGCCCTTAAAACTTGTGGATTAGTACCATTTATTTGTGCTACACCTGACCCCAAAAGACGAACAGCTAAATCTGGTTGTGCAGGGTAATTAACCATAATACTTAAAAATTTAGACTCTGCTGCAGATATTGTAACAACAGGATCTACAGGAATACGAATAAGCCCCCACCAAGCATGAGCACCATCAGTACTAGATATTTTCAAACAGTTATCTGAATCATTATTATCGTCTTTAAAAGGATTTTCTACATACTCAAAACCAATAGAAGATGCTTGAGCAAAGCTTTCAGCATCAGCAGCAACTTCAAAACTCTGTAATTCAAGTTGACCAAAACTAACAGTCGTTATAAATGTAAGTAGGGTAAATAAAGTAATTTTTTTCATCATATATGTATTTAAAAAGTTTAGAAGATAAAAATACATAGTTTAAGTTTTATTAAGATAGATAATAATATTGATTAAATGGCTTATATTGTTTTAAATACTAAAAACAAAGGTTGTCATTTTTTAATAATAAAAGCTCCAACTTATTAGTTAGAGCTTTTGTTATTAGTATTTTATTTACTTCATAAAAATAAATAAAAAAAATTAAAAACCAGTACCTGGGGCTTCAGGGCTCGCAGCTTGTGCTTTTTGTGGACTTAGAATTAGATAAGTACCTAATGCCGTTAAAGCTGCATATTTACCATAATTACCTATTTTATTAATAGCTTCTTTACGAGTAATTTCTATGTTTGTTTCTGTGGTTTTTTTCATAATATTCTTCTTTAAAGTTTCTCGTAAATTATTCTAAAATTATTTTTTTGTTTACTGTTCCGTTATTTGTGTTTAATCTTACAATGTACACTCCAGTAGCTAAATTTGGTAATTTAATATTTAAAGTGCTATTAGCTTCAAATTTTTGAGCCATCATTTGTTTTCCTGTTATATTAAAAACAGAAATAACACCATTTGCATTTTCTAAACCTGTAACTCTTAAAGTACCATTACCCAATTTAAAAATACTTACATCAGTTAATTCGATGTTTTTAGTAGAAAGTACATTTGCAGATGTTCTTAAAAAGAATCTTCCTGATCCGTTTACATTTTCATTTAAATTAATAGTAAAGTCTCCATCGTTTAAGTTTGTCATTGTGTTATTTAGTCTATCTTCTAAAAAAACATTGATTCCTTCAGGTAAATTTAATAACTCAGCAGAAATGATAATTTCTTTTCCAGCTTCAGCTTTTAAACCAATAGGAACAATCATATTATCGTAATCTGAATTTGGTAACGATTGTACAGCTATTTTACTGCCATTAACATCTGCAACTAATTCTGTATAAATAGAAAGATCACTTTCAATACCTGTAAATAAAGAACCATCAAAACCATTATCGAAACCTGTAGTGGTACCCTCAATGTAATATAAACTTGTATTATTAATTAAGTCACCTTGTTGTACATTTAATTGTATTTCTGTTCTATTAGAAGTGCTTTTTAAGAAAGTATCTGTTTGATGACTTTGATTGGCTTCTGAAAAGGATACAACATTTGAAGCAGCAGGACCAGCACTTACAAAAAAGGATTGACCAGGAGCAATTTCAAAAGCTGCATCTGTACCAGACATCTTTGTAATATAACCACCATTTCCAGCATTTGCACTTGGATCCCATAACCAAATTGTAGCCTCAGACAATCTATCAACGGCATTGTTATCTGTAAAAAAAGTACCCAAATTCATGTAGGCTAAAAATGCATTACCTACTAAATTAAAATTGTCTGTACCTTGAGAAATAGTAATCTCTCTATCAGCTTTTCTAAAAAATCCTGAAAACTCTACAGTACCAGCTGCTGCATTTTTTATTGCAAAACCTTTAGCTACATTAAATGCATCTGTGCCAGCATAACTAACATCATAGTAATTAAAACCGTTTCCATCGTTCGTATAATTTGCAATACCTCTAAAGGTAGGGTTTGTAGTACCATTAGCTAGTGTGTTATTTGCAATAAAATCTACAATAGTTACACCAGCTACTGGAGAAGTTGCCAAATGCCAAGCCTTTGCAGGGTCTGCATCAGCTGTTAGTGTTCTCGTATATTTAATAGAACCTGTAGCACCACTAGAAACACCCGTAATAATTAAAGAACCACCATCTTCTACAGTAACTGTAGCTCCTGCATTAATGGTTAAATTTTGAACTTTGACTCCTGTAGTTGCATTTATTGAAGGTGCAAATGTTGTACCTGTTGGTATTGTCACTAAATCTGTAACACTAGGCACAGCATTTTTAGACCAATTGCTTGCAGTATTCCAATCTACTGAAGTAACTCCTAACCAATCATTAGCTAAAGGATTGGTATCTAAAACTTGAATATTATCTATGTAACCAAATGTTGTAGCATCTAATACTTGCCCGGCAGGAATATTATTGAATCCCATATCTGGATGAATTACAACTTTAAATAATGTACCAGTTGTAAAACTATGCACACCATCACCATCTGTTTTTACTTCAAAAACTATTTGTTGCCATGTATTTGCCGCCGAAGCATCATAGGAATTTAAAGCCCTAGTAATCATAGCATTACTCCCATTATTACCCGCTGCAGCAGAAACACGAATAGCTATATCAGGTTGTGCAGGATAGTTTAACAACATACTAATGTATTTTGTGTCTGTTGGTGCTGCAGCTATTGCAATATCTGGCGTAACATCTACATTTACTAAAGCCCACCAATTTGCTGCTGATGACCTACTAACTCTTAAGCTATTGGCAGATGTGTTTAATCCAGACATTACTGGGTTTGTTTCTACAGAAGCTACAATCCCTCCTCCAGTAGCATCTACTCCTGGATCTCCTGGCTCAAAGTTAGATATGGTTTGTCCATAAATAAATGTTGATGCACAAAACAGCAACATTAATGTAATTTTTTTTATCATAATATTAAAGTTTAAATATTTTGTTAAAATTAGTTTAAAGTTGTATTCAATTAATAGACATAAATAGATATTATATGGACTATTATATAGAATTCCGTAATTTTTTTATTATTACAACAAATATTTCCTCAATATTTTACTAAAATAGATATTAATCAGCCTAAAAATATAAATCTGTAAAAACCTAATAAAACATGTTATCTTTTTTGTAATATTTAGAATTCAATTACTTATACACTTACTTTACTTTATCGTTTTCATAAAAAAAAGGTTTTTATTACATCTACAACCCTACTAATTGTAGAGATAAGTGTAATAAAAACCATTTAGAAGCTAAATAGATATTAGTAATCTATTTCTTTTTTAATGCAAAAGAAGTTATTTGCATAAATCTATTTTGACCTGGATCATTAGCAACTGCTATACCAATTGAAATATTCGTAAAATCTTCTGTTAATGTAAACTCCGTCTCATAAGTTTGCGCAGCAGAAGTTGTTACACGTTTAAAGGCTAGTGTGTTTGTAGAAGCTTCTACATTATCTACATCTGGCAATTCACTACCTAGTGCAGCTAAAAAATACACTTTATCATTTTCACTAACAAAATTGTTAGCTCTAGCTGAAACAGTATATGTATATGTACCTGGTTCTAAACGCATTCTTTGATGTATTTTACCATTCACAATATCTGGTTCTCCGCCAAAACCACTTACCAAATTAAATTCATCACTTCGTTGAGTATCTACAACTCCAAATCCATTATGATTTAAAGCACCATCATTGAGAATCCAATCAGAAGGTGTAGCATAACGATTGCTGTTTTCTCTTTCTAAAATTGTAAAAGGTGCAGAAGCGTTAACAAAATAAGGTGCTATAGTAATTGGTTCATCTGGTTTTATTACATTGTATGCTGTATAAAATGTATCTATACTTGTTGGATCTGGCACATAAGAAGATCTATACTTAAAAGTATTACCTAAATCAAAATTTTCTAAAATTAAATCATCTAAACTATCCGCAGATATTTTAAACGTTTTTGTAACATTTTGATTATCGGTATATTCTAGTTCAGAATCAATGATACCAGAAGTTGTGTCTATAGGTGCAAACTGAACAACTGCAGAGTTGTCTGCTGGTTGATAAGCTTGTTTTACTAAGGATCTATTTAATAAAATAGCTTCATAATTACTACCAAAAACTTTACCGATTGAAAATACAGGAATAGAACTATTACCCTGATCATCAAAAGTAAGAACTTCGAAATTATATGTGTTTTCATCTAAATTCTCAATTATTTGAGAGATTTTAGTTGCAATTTGAGATTTTTGTATAGGAAAAACTGCACTATCACTTCTATTGCCCCAATACACTCTATAAGAGGTTACACGTGGGTCTGAGTTAACAATTGCACTTAATTGTACTCTATTTCTACCTGGAAATATTTGCACAGAATCAAATTTACCTCTATACTGAATTTCACCTCCATCTGTATAAACTTTATAAGCATCTTCATCTAAAGCGTCACAAGCATTAATACCAATTAGTAGTATACTGAAAAGAAATATGTGGCTAATTATTTTTTTTATTTTATTAATCATAATTTGTTAATTAATTTATTTGTTATAATTATCTAGGGTCACCATATACTCTTAATTCTGCAATAGCTAAACGACCACCACCTGCAAAATTTTCAAGGTTATTGATTCTTAAGTATCTATACTTAGGTGATGTGATTGGAATAGGCCAGTTAAAACCATCTTGTGCAAACTCTAAATCTTCTGCACTTTGTTGTGTTAATGGTAAACCAGAAGGTTTAATTACTTCATAAGTTCCTAACAAATCCCAACTATCCCAACTACCATCTGAACTTGGGTTATTAGAACCCCAAATTTCAAATTTACGCATATTAAATTGCCAATAATAAAAGAAGCCTGCTCCTGTTTGCTGTGGGTAATCCCAAATACGAACACGGCTTATTTTTAATTCTTGACCTATATCTATTGTAAAAGAATGCGGTGCTGGTGCAGATGCATCTGTAATAAAAATTCTTGGCCAACTTCTAAAATTATTGTCAAACAATCTATCTAAACCAAAACCAAAGTCTTCTGTTGGTGCATCATTAGGTAAAGGAAAACCAGCATATTGAGTTCTAGGCATTTCTACTTCAAAAATAGGTTTTATTGTTTTAAACAATGTATCTGATGTATTTAAATACCTGTCTCTTACAGTAATTGCGAAATCAAAATCAAGTGTATCTAAACCTCTAACTGTTCTAAAAATATCATCGGTAGATGTATAAATACTATTTCCTGTATTTACCCAGTCATTGTTATCATCTTTTTCCATTACTAATATAGCAACATCTGTTCTTTCTGGATTTTTAGCTTCCACAAATAAACCACCAAAATCAGGCCCAACATTTAAAGAATCAAAAATTTCAAATATTGGCGAATTTGTAGGGTTTACAGTTACTGTTACAGGATCTGATTCTACTTCATTTCTACTTACCGATATCAACTTAATATCACGAGCCCCAGCTAATGAAAAACCATCAACTGTTAATCCGTTTTTATAAAAAGAAGATTTTATTTCTCTTTCTGCTCCAGTATCAATAGTATATACTGCTTTCACATACAACAAATTATCATTTTCAGGTAAAGTATAAGTGATTTCAGATTTACCAGAAAAATTAGTTACCGAAACTTCACTTACTTGTCCTGGCTTACTTGTATCATTGCTCAATGGAGCATTTACATTATCACTTTGATCACAGGCTACTAACACTGAAGCTATACAAAGCATAATTAAGCTATATTTTAATATAAATTTTTTCATAATTATTCTGTTTTATTAAGGTTTACCAACCTGGATTTTGAACTAGGTTAGGGTTACGCAATAATGAATTTTCAGATATTGGCCAAAGATAATCTCTTGGAGCTACAAACGTTTGTTGTTCTATATTTCTAATTTGATAGTATTCTAATTCTGTGATTCCAAAAAAGTTCCAACCACGAATAGGTTTATTTAATTCATCTGCTGCTTTTTTCCATCTTCTTAAGTCCCAAAAACGATGCCCTTCAAAAGATAATTCTATCAATCTTTCATGATGTATAATATCTCTCATTCCTTCTTTAGAAGTAAATTTTGCAGAGTTTAAAGAAAAATTTGTCCAAGATTCAGCAACTCCGTTTAATCCTGCTCTTTCTCTTACTAAGTCTGTATATCTTAAAACTTCTGCTGTAGGACCTTCTACTTCGTTTAAAGCTTCTGCATACATTAAGTATAAGTCTGCCAATCTAATTTCTGGCCAAGCGTAAGGTCTATATGCGTTTTGAGAAGAGTTAGACATTCTTCTATCTATTAATTTTTTAATGTAATATCCAGTAACATTAAAAAGAACCCCTGCATTACTCCCTGCATAATCATTAAATTTAGAACGGATTACCCAAGTATCTTCATCTGATCTAGATGGACTATCATCCTTATAAAACGTACTACCATCAAATCCTAGATTGGCATAAAAACGTGGTTCTCTATCAAAATGTAATCTTGCAGCTCTATAGCCTTCTAAAATATTGTATCGATGTGCTTCATCTCCAACCCTTAAATCTGTATCACTTCCAAAATTTATCGTTTTATCCTCATTCATTGGCACACCGTTTCTAGTGTAAAACATTTTGGCAATTTTTAAAGGAGGCGACAATATTTTTTGAGCTAAAGTATGTGTATAATCTGGATCTAAAGGAACCATACTTAATTGTTGCAAATTTGTAGTCTGACTGTTAGGGTTAGACCATATTATTTCTGGATTCCATCTTTCAGAAAGTGCTTGCCTCACACTCATTTTAGTTAATGTAGTATCTGATAGATTGAATTGATTTTGAGGAAAATAAAACAACGTACTACCCACTGATTCTGCAGATTGAATTGCTGCCAAAGTAGCTGCTGCAGCTTTCTCCCATTTAGTTGGGTCAATTGTTGTACTTATTAATTGTCTTCCTTTACTATCAATAAATCCTGCATAATCTGGGTTTCCATTAAATAATGGACTTGCAGCCATGGTTAACAATTTAGCTTTTATACTTAAAGCAATTGGCTTTGTGATTCTACCTAATTCATTTGTAGCGTCTTGAATATCTTCTGGTAATTTTTCTGCTGCTGTGTCTAATAAATTAGATATATAAGTAACACAATCATCAAAAGGCTCTCTAAAAATATTAATTTCTTGAGTAGATGCCTCAATTGGAATATTTACATCAATAATTGGAATTGGTCCATACATTCTTAGTAAATAATAATGATAGTATGCTTTTAAAAACTGTGCTTCAGCAATCCATCTTTCTCTTTCTGAACTATCTAAATCTATTACATTGTTAGTATTGCTTACTCTTTCAATAAAAACATTACAATGTCTGATACCTTCATAAATAGGATAATTATTTCCTGGACCCGCTCCATTTCTATTTCCTTCCCAAACATTTTGATAAACAGTACCAGATGTTTGTGTACCTATTGCAATTTGATAACTTGGAGTATTTGGTAAAATAATATTATTTTTCCAGATTTCATCACCTGCCAGCATACCAATATTAAAAGAAACGTTACCATTTTGTGGTATGTAAGAATAACATGTAAATAAATATTTTTCTGCTTCGTTTCTTAATGTAAAAGCATTGTCTATAGTTGCAACATTCTCAGGCACAATATCTAAGAAGTTATTACACGATTGTAAACCAATAACTAATGCTATTAGAGAAACAAATACTTTATTTTTTTTAAAATTTAAACCCATTTTATTTTTTTTAATTTTAATCATATTTTTAAAATCTAGCAGTTAGTCCTAAATTAAAAACCCCCTGTATTGGGTAGCCAAGTCCATTAGATCCTTGCTCAGGATCCCATAAATCAAATGCGCTCCAAACAGCTACATTGATAGCACTTGCATATACTCTTAAATTTTTAAGCCCTAATTTTTGGTATAAATTTTCTGGTGCGTTATACCCAAATTCAATATTTTTTAGTCTTAAAAAAGCTCCGTTACGCATCCACCAAGTTGACACTTGATTATTATTAACTTCTTGGTTGACACTTAATCTAGGCCAAAATGCATACACATCTCTATTATCTTCAGACCAGTGGCTATCTGCTATTGCTTTTAACAAGCCACTTTCTGAACTTCCGTTGATAAAAAATGGTTGTATTAATGCTGGATTGATAAAGAAACTAGATCTACCAGAACCTTGGAAGAAAAAACTAAAATCGAAATTTTTATACCCTACTGTACCCCCAAAACCAAATATAACTTCTGGTACTGTAGGTAAACCAATTGGTACACGATCCGTATTTGTAATTGCCCCATCTCCATTTACATCTCTATATTTAATATCTCCACCACGAACATCACCAAATTGTGTTGGAGAATTTGCAACCTCCTCATCATCTACAAACAAACGCTCTGCAATTAATCCATACGTTTGTGCTACAGAGTTTCCTTTTTGTCTTAAATAAGACAATTCATCTGGATAATCTAATTCTGCAAATTGAATTATCTCACTTTTAGAATAGGTAAAGTTTCCACGAAAACTTGTCCACCAATCTCTACCAAATTGCTTGTCATAATTCATAGCTATTTCAAAACCTTCGCTTTTCGCTTTACCAAAGTTGGTACTTGGAGTTACTTGCAAACCTTGTGTCGCTCCAATATCTTGTCTTCCTTGAAGAATATTAGTTCTTGTCTGTTCAAAATAATCTAAATTTAAAGTTAGAGAATTATATAATTGAATATCCAATCCTAAGTTTAGCTGTTCAGAGTTTTCCCAACTAATATTTGAATTTGCATAACTACCAATTGATACACCAGGTCTTCTAAAACCAAAATCCTCACCAAAAGTAGAACCAAATGTGTTGTTATTTAAATTTACACCTGCAACATATACAAAACGACTTACACCTGCACCTGTACCAATATTATCATTACCAACTGAACCATAAGTGGCTCTTAATTTTAAATCTGTAACCACATCTTTTAAAGGCTCAAAATATTTTTCATTATTAATTCTATAGGCTAATCCCATAGAAGGGAAAAAACCAAATCTATTTCCATCATCAAAACGTTCAGAACCATTGTAACCAAAATTAAACTCAAATAAATATCTTTTATCATAATCATAAGTTAATCTTCCAGAAAAACTATTATTTCTACTTGGCAAACTTGTATCTAGTGTATTACCTGGTCTTTGAAAACTTTGTAAAAGATTAATCAACATACCAGAAACATTGTGTACCTTATTAAAGGTTCTATTATAATTTAATGCTGTTTCTAAATGTATTCTAGAATCTAAAGATGTACCCCCTGCATTGAAGTCTAAAAATTCTGTACCTGCACCTGGAATACCACCAATAGCACCTTGGCTACCATCATTAATTACATTTAAAATTACCTCACCATTCTGCGGATTTCTTCGTCCTGAGTAATAAAATGGATTAAAACGTCTGTTTGTACTAAAAAACTGAAATCTTCTAATATACCCCATTGCTCTTGCACTTAACCCTTCTGTTATAAAGTCTAGGTCTTGCTTTAACTCTACTTGAACTTGAAAAGTAGAACTTTTATCTTCTTGAAAACCACTTACTGCGTTTGCAAAAGGATTCTGAGCTAACACACCACTACCTGGCCTTGTTTCTGCACCACCAAACAAGGGATGGTTTGTAAAGGGCGAAAGCTCTGCAGGATAAATTGCAGGAAACAAAACAGGGTTAGAATATAGAGCAGAACTAAAAACGCCTGCACCTCTTCCAATAGGCCCACTGTAATCGTCAATTTGAGCATACATTCTAATAATTGCTTCTGTACGTTTTGTTAATTGTAAATTTACATTTGATCTAAAAGAATAATTAATAAGCTTTACATTTGTGTCTATACCATTTAAGCTTGTTTGTTCTATTAATCCATTATCTACATTTAATGACCCAGACACAAAATAACGAGCTTTTTCACTACCTCCACTTGCACTTAGATTCACTGCTTGATTCCATGTAAAATCTTTAATTAAACGATCAATCCAGTTGTTATTTGGATATAACAAAGGATTGTCACCAGCAGCAGTTCTTTCTATTTTATTCTGAGAATAAGGAAGTATTGACAAAGGATCTCTTGTTAAGTTTGCTTCATTAGCCAATCTCATATACGTAATATTATCTGCTAATTTAAAATTATCTGTGTTAGAAGAAAATCTATTTTCTATTCTAACATCAAATTTGGCATTACCTACTTTACCAGCTTTTGTCGCAATTAAAACAACTCCATTTGCACCACGAGCTCCATATATAGAAGAGGCAGCAGCATCTTTTAGCACAGAAAAAGACTCAATATCATCTGGTAATAATCTTGCCATATCTCTATTTGTAGATTCAATACCATCAATAAGTATTAATGGACCTTGCCTACCTCCAGGACCAAAAGACCCTAAACCTCTAATAAAAAAATCTGAATTGTCTGAACCAGGCTCTCCACTTCTTTGAAAAGCAATCATACCTGCAACTCTACCTGCTAACATAGAAGTAAGGTTACTTGTTGGTGCTTGTAATTCACCAGGATTAATAGTAGTAATAGAACTTACTAAACTCTCTTTTTTCTGAGTACCAAAACCAACCAAAACAATTTCTTCTAGTTGATTATCATCTTCTTCTAGTATTACATTTATTTCTTTTTGACTTTTAACCGCTATTTCTTTCTTTTTGTAGCCTAAATAAGCAAAAACTAAAACTGCATCTGAGTTTTTAACTGTTATAACGAATTGACCATCAAAATTTGTTGAAAAACCATTTGCTGTTCCTTTTTCTAATACACTTGTCCCAGGAAGAAGGTTTCCTTCTGGATCTTTTACAGTACCTTTAATTGTGATTTGTGAAAACACAGTTTGAGTAAGTAAGACAAATAAGACTATTAGATGTTTTGTATTCTTCATACTTAAATATTTGTTTTAGATTGATTTTAGGTTTAAAAAAATGTAAATTACAATTTTACTTTTACCTTTATTTTAATATTAATTTTGGATTAACAATATATTAACATTTATAAATTGCAATTTAGGATTTTGTTAATTTCAAAAAATGGATAAAACAACTAAAAACATCAACAAAAACACTTTTACACTAAATCAAGATTATTTTTAGTTTTATTTAATAAATATAAATGATAAAAAAACAGAATTAGGAATTTAAAAAAACAGCTATAAAACAAATAAATTCTAAGTTAAAGAAAATTACATGAATCTTCTAAAACAATTTATTCTAGCTATACTACTTTATAAAACAATACATTATCTTAAAAAAAACATAAACACATCCTAATTATTTTACAACTTCTAATAACGTAAAAGTATATAAAATAAAAAACTCAGAATTTAATCAATCCTGAGTTTTTGAAACTTGCAAACTTAAGGTAGCAATGTCTTTTTTTTTTTAAAATAGACATTATAGTTTTTTTTTATAAAATCAATTAAACCAAACTGCATACTTTTGTCTACGCAATTCTAAAGCTAAACCCTTTTCTACTTTTAGAGCTTCTGCTTTGGTGGTTATTGGGTCAATACCATTATAAAGACTTGGTCTTAAATACAGTCCATATTTTTCTACAATATTAGAAGATAATTTACACCCTTTCTTATTTCGATATCCAGTTTTGTGTTGCACAAAACGCTCTTTAGGCGTTTTACTTGTCATGCCTACATACAAACACTGCAATACCCCATTAAACTGAGGGTTTGCATTTCTAAACTTTACGTTTTCATTAAAAACTCGTTTAGATAATTCTACAACATAAATTCTGTACAACATTTAAAAACTCTTATTAATGCTTCTTTTGCTTCTGTAAATTACCTTGATGATTTAATATAATTTCTTGGTCTCTGTATTTACAACATGGATGAACAGAACTGTAGGCATTTTTAGTTGCTAAAAGTTTTTTATCATTTACATCAAAAACATCATGACCAACTGCTAAAATACTTTGTTGTATTGTTTCAACATCTGTTTTACGTTCATCCATAATTACATTTAATTGATGCGTTTTTACATTCCACATTGCAAACTTTACACCTTTTGATTTTAAAGCAGCTGTTTCAATTCGTTTTTTACACATGCCACAAATTCCATCTACCTTAAAAGATACTTTTGCACTTTTTTGCTTTTGTATTTCTTGTGATTGCATAGTAAAGCTAATCATAAAAAGACTTAATATAAATACTATTTTTTTCATACTTAAAAGAGTTAAGACCTTTAAGGTTTTAAAGACCATAAGGGCTGATTATTGCTAAATTATTTTAAATCGTAAACCTGTATAAAATGCACGTCCAAAAATTGGTGCATACACAATAGTGCTATCAAAATTTGACCCAAAAGGATTATCACTAGCTAAAATAGGATTTTTTTGTTGAACATTTGTTAAATTTTCTGCTCCAACATAAACTTCAAACTTGTTTGAAAATACTTTTGTTATTTGAGAATTTAATGTTTGAAAAGGGTTAGAAAATTTAGATAATTGGTACTGTATAGGGTTAGAACTTGTATTTGGCAATCGTTGCTTACCAATTGCATTAAAAGTAGCATCAAATTTCCATTGAGAACCATTTTCTTCTAAATTTGTTTCATAGGAAAGGTTTGCAAAAAACCTATTTTTAGGTTGAATTGGTTTTTGAAGATTACCACTCTTATAATCTGTTGCAACATCAAAGTATTTGTATGCTGTTCTTAAATTAAAATGAGCTGCTACATTGTAATTCACTTCAACTTGAAAACTATTTGCTATGCTTTTACCATTTAAATCATAAAAAGAAATTTCTTGTGGATTTTCCCAATCAACCACCACTTGATTTGCAAAATCTGTTTGATAGAAATCGAAGGTAATTTCTCCCTTTTTATTGAACATATTGAATTTTTGCATATAGGAAACTCCGTAATTCCATGCAATTTCAGGATTGAGCCCATAAATACTACCCCCAACATTATCAATATTTATTTGTCTAGAACTGGCAAATAATTGTTGATTTTCTGCAAAAATATTTGCACTTCTTTTTCCTCTTCCTATAGATGCTCTTAAAACACTATCTTCCCAAGGAACGTATCTTAAATGTAAACGAGGTGTAATAAAAGTACCTAATAAATTATGTGTATCTACTCTTAATCCTGCTGTTAAGCTAAAATTATCTAAATTATTAAAAGCATATTCAAAAAAAGCACCTAAAGAATTTTCATTTCTTTTAAAATTATTAAGGTTTACCAATTCTTTATAATCATCATAAGTAAAACTAAGTCCTGTTTTAAATTTACTTCTTGTATCACCAATAATAGAGTTAAACATTAGATTAGAATACACACTTTGATGCTTAATATCATATACATTTAAACCAAAATAAGAATCTTGTTGATGCTGGCTAAATGCAGCCTGAAAACCAAAACTTTGATAAGGAGTTTCTGGAAAAACATACCCTAATTTGGCAGAGGCGTCAAAACGTTTGGTATCAATTTCACTTCCCCACACTTGGTCAGAGCTTAATTTTGTGTTTTGATAAACTCTATCCGTTGAAGGGTTATAATCGATTTCTCCTGTTTGTTTTTCATCATTTAAAAAACGTAAATTTATAAAACTCACCCAACCTTTTTCTGCATCTGTAAACTGCCAGCGACTCATTACATTGATTTGATTTGCTAAAGGAGCATCTAAAAAATTATCGTTATTATTATCAAATTTTTCTCCCCTATAATTTCCATGAATATAAAAACCTGTTTGCCATTTTTCTGAAACTCTTTCGTTAAAATGCGTATTTAATTCTAACCTACCATTTAAGGAAGAGTAGGCATTTAAAAAGAAAGTGTTGTCTGTAAAAGGCTTTACCAACTCTGTATTTATTTGTCCAGAAACACTCTCAAAACCATTTACAACAGAACCTGCACCTTTTGTAATCTGAATACTTTCTACCCAAGTACCTGGAGTAAATGTGAGTCCAAAAACTTGACTTGCTCCTCTTACAGAAGGGATATTTTCTTGCGTAATTAACAAATACGGACTTGTTAAACCCAGCATTTGTATTTGCCTAGTACCTGTTAAAGCATCAGAAAAACTAACATCTATTGATGGGTTTGTTTCAAAACTTTCTGCCAAATTACAACAAGCTGCTTTTAATAATTCTTCTGAATTTACTGTAAATTCGTTTTCTGTAGAAAAGAATGATTTATAGGTAGATTTCTTTTCTGTTTTCACAATTATTTCTGCTAAGTCATTTTCTTGAGTTAAAAAATGATGTAGTGGTTTTAAACTTGTTATTGTAATTGTATCGGTTTTATAGCCTAAAGAATTAACGACTAATTTTTTATATTCAGGTTTATAATCAATTGTAAACCAGCCTTTTTTATTTGTTATTGCACTTACGTTTGTGTTGAGCCAATGTACAGTAACATCAACAACACCAAGGTTGTCTTTTGGATTATTTTTATCCATAATCATCCCTTTAAATGTTGTTTGAGAGAAAATTATGTACGGAATTAGCAATAAAAAACTGCTTATTATAAATTTTTTCATTGTTTTTGATTTTATTAAATATTGAATATTGCGTTTTAGATTCCTGTTTTCACGGAATAACAATTTCAAGAGAATTATAGTGGTAAAAGAAACACTATAAGTTCATTTTAATAAAAATCAAATTAAAAAAGTTTGGTATAAAACCTGATAATCTAATGGAATATCTGGTGGAGAAAAATCTTTATAAGTGGATTTATTTGATTGATTTTCAACAAATAAATCATTGTAAGAAATATAAAAAGCGACTAAAACTTGTTGTTCTTCAATATTAAAATTAGCAATAGAAACTTGCTGCAATTCATTTTGTCCCTTGATATGATGTACTTCATCTTTACAGCATTTTTTTTTCTTAACAGGTATGTTTTTCAATTCCATACCACATCCTTTAGAATTGCCTGTAAAAGAAACATCCACTAAAAAATCACCACAATAATGTTTTTCTACTGTAAAAGAAAACGTAGAAAACAGCACTAAAAGGGCTAGTATAAATGAGGTTATTTTAAATAATAAATTTTTCATTTCGATTACAAATTTACAATAACCATCGCTAAAAAATTGTTAAATTATTCTTTACTTAATTTTTGATAATAAAAAGCAGGTAAAAGCAACAATAAAAGTAGTGGGTGTATGATAAATCTACGAATGTAAAAAGGCAATAAATAGCCAGTTTCAAAATTATTTTTAATCAAAAAGACAAAAACAATTATCAAAAATACAAATGCAATTAAAAAGAAAAAAGTGGCAAATTTTAGGTATTCTTTTCTTTGGAACAAAACCCAAATAATAGCTAAAGATAGTATTGAGTTTAAAAAATATCTATAAAACATATGTACTAATAAACGCCAAATATCAATATTTTCTATGTTTTTATACAAATAGTCATTTTTAAAATAAACTACTAATGGATCATAAAATAACTCAGATGCAAATGCTCTGACTGCAAAAAACATTAGAAAAAGTAAAGAAGCAACTGTAATTTTCAAATATGTATTCATTTTTTGAATTTAGAAAATTGATGCACCCAAATAACCCACAATAAAAAAATAGCACCATAAATAATTGCAGGAAATATAAAATCATGCAAAAAACCTAATTGATCTGGAAATTTATAAATCATTACTGTTAAAAAGGCTATTCTTAACACATTTACAACATAAATAAAAATACTCCCCAAAAAAGCAAACATAAAAGTTGTTTTAAAGGATGCTGAAAAAGCAATAATAAAAGAAACAAATAAAATTATTAAACTTACAGAGTTACAACCTTCTATAACTCTAGCAGTATAATTACCTTCAATAATTAATTTCACAGACATTTCTTTATCATGCTGAACAGCAGAAACATCATACCCAAACATTGAAAGAACTTTAACTGTTTGCTCAGCTACAGCAGTTGTAATAGTAGATGTTTTATAAGTAATTGTTTTTTGTTGAGATTTTTGTAAATACCCATTATACAAAGCCACCAACACAAAATAACTTACAAAAAATTTAACTAAAAAAAGGATAATGTTTCGATGTTTATTCACTGATAATATTGATTAATTTAGCCACTTATTAATAAACGAATATACAAAATGAATATACAAAATGAATATAGATATTTTAAAACAAAAAATAAATACTATTATTATTTCTAGCAATACAAAAGAAAAAAAACTACAGGCAATTTGTAATTATTTAGAACAACAAATAAGCTATTATGATTGGGTTGGATTTTATTTTAACAACGGTAATAAAAACGAATTAAAGCTAGCACAATATAAAGGCGAGGCAACAGAGCACACTATTATTCCTTTTGGTAAAGGTATTTGTGGGCAAGTAGCAATTAGCAAACAAAATTTTATTGTGCAAGATGTTACAAAAGAGCGCAACTATATTTCTTGTGGATGGAAAGTAAAATCGGAAATTGTAATACCTATTTTTGTGGATGGTAAAAATATTGGCCAAATTGATATTGATTCACATACAGCAAATGTATTTACCCAAAAAGACGAACAACTTTTAGAATATGTTTGTAAAAAAGTAGCCACCATTTTGTAATTTATTTTTGTTAACTACTTCTATTTTTTGTTACTATCTTTTTATTGGTAATCATTCATTGTTTGTGTAGTTTTGCGTTTTTAACAACACAATAAAAAATGAGCACTTCAAAAACTATTAAATCTGCTTTAATTTCCGTTTTTCATAAAGATGGTTTAGCACCAATTGTAAAAAAATTAAACGAATTAAATGTAACAATTTACTCTACAGGAGGCACAGAAAAATTTATTAAAGAACTAGGAATCGATGTGGTTCCTGTTGATGAAGTTACTTCTTACCCTTCTATTTTAGGAGGAAGAGTTAAAACTTTACACCCAAAAGTTTTTGGAGGTATTTTAAACAGACAAGACAACGAGAGTGATGTTGCTGAATTGGCGGAATATGATATTCCACAAATAGATTTGGTAATTGTCGATTTATATCCGTTTGAAAAAACAGTTGCTTCTGGTGCTCCAGAACAAGACATTGTAGAAAAAATTGACATTGGTGGTATTTCTTTAATTAGAGCATCCGCAAAAAACTTTAAAGACACTTTTACGGTTTCTTCAATGGAACAGTATGACGAATTTTTATCAATTTTATCAGAAAATAAAGGAACTACCTCTATAGAGCAAAGAAAAAAGTTTGCTGCAAAATCTTTTAATGTTTCCTCTCATTATGATACAGCAATTTTTAATTATTTTAATGCTGATAATTCTGAAGCTGCTTTAAAAATTAGTGAAACCAATGGTACCGTTTTAAGATATGGAGAAAACCCACATCAAAAAGGATACTTTTTTGGTGATTTAGAAGCTATGTTTGATAAGTTACATGGTAAAGAATTAAGTTACAACAACCTATTAGATGTTGATGCAGCAGTTAATTTAATTGAAGAATTTAAAGGAGAAGCACCAACTTTTGCAATTTTAAAACATAATAATGCTTGTGGTTTTGCACAAAGAAACACCATAAGTGAGGCTTATACTGATGCATTAGCAGGAGACCCTGTTTCTGCTTTTGGGGGTGTTTTAATTGCCAATACAGAAATTGACAAAGAAACTGCAGAAAAAATACACACCTTGTTTTGTGAAGTAGTGATTGCTCCTTCTTTTGCAGAAGATGCTTTAGCAATCTTAAAAGGAAAGAAAAACAGAATTATCTTAATTCAAAATGAAGTTGCATTGCCAAAAACTTCTGTAAGAACATGTTTAAATGGCACTTTAGTACAAGATAAAGATAGTATTACAGATCAATTAGCAGATTTAAAGTACGTTACAGATACAAAACCTACACAAGCTGAAATAGATGATTTATTGTTTGCTTCTAAATTGTGTAAAAACACAAAATCTAACACAATTATTCTGGTAAAAAACAAACAATTATTAGCTGGTGGAACAGGGCAAACAAGTAGAGTTGATGCTTTAAACCAAGCTATAGAAAAAGCAACTTCTTTTAAATTTGATTTAAATGGATGTGTTATGGCAAGTGATGCTTTTTTCCCTTTTCCTGATTGTGTAGAAATTGCAGATAAAGCAGGAGTTAAAAGTGTCATTCAACCTGGAGGCTCTATCAAAGATCAACTAAGTATTGATTATTGTAATGCAAACAATATTTCTATGGTAATGACAGGTACAAGACATTTTAAACATTAATAATTAATATGTAATTTACAATCAGAATTTTAGTAAGTTTGTAACAATACATCAAAAATAATACAATAAAGATATTTTATGGGTTTTTTCGATTTTATGACTGAAGATATTGCGATTGATTTAGGAACCGCAAATACATTGATAATTCACAACGGAAAAGTGGTTATTGATAGTCCTTCTATCGTTGCTAGAAATAGAATTTCTGGAAAAATCATTGCAATTGGTAAAGAAGCCAACCTTATGCAAGGAAAAACCCATGAAAACATCAAAACAATACGTCCTTTAAAAGACGGAGTTATTGCAGATTTTGAAGCATCAGAGCAGATGATTAAAGAGTTTGTAAAGCAAATCCCATCCATCAAAAAAAGAGTATTTCCACCAGCATTAAGAATGGTTATTTGTATTCCTTCAGGAATTACAGAAGTAGAAAAACGAGCTGTTCGTGATTCTGCAAAACACATGAATGCCAAAGAAATTTACTTAATTTATGAGCCAATGGCAGCTGCAATTGGTGTTGGTATCGACATTATGGAACCAAAAGGAAACATGATTATTGATATTGGAGGTGGTACCACAGAAATTGCTGTAATTGCTTTAAGTGGTATTGTTTGTGATCAATCTGTAAAAGTTGCAGGAGATTTGTTTACAAATGATATTATGTATTATATGCGTACTCAACATAATTTACATGTTGGTGAAACAACTGCAGAAAAAATTAAAATCAAAATTGGTGCAGCAACAGAAGATCTAGAAACTCCACCAGAAGATATGTTAGTTCAAGGTAGAGATTTGTTAAGTGGAAAACCAAAACAAGTGCAAGTTTCTTACAGAGAAATTGCAAAAGCATTAGACAAATCTATTTTAAGAATTGAAGATGCAGTAATGGAAACTCTTTCTAAAACACCACCAGAACTAGCAGCAGACATTTACAATACAGGTATTTACTTGGCAGGAGGAGGCTCTATGTTAAGAGGATTAGACAAACGTTTATCTAGAAAAACAGATTTGCCAGTTTATGTTGCAGAAGACCCTTTAAGAGCTGTAGTTCGTGGAACTGGTATTGCTTTAAAAGAATTAAAAAAATACAAAAATGTATTAATGAATTAGCAGCCTTTAAACTCTAACAATGCAGCAGATTATCTATTTTTTTCAGAAGTTTAAATATTTTCTGTTTTTTTTATTTTTAGAGTTTATTGCACTAACACTAATCTTTAACAACCTTAATTTTCATAAAAGTAAATTTATTAATTCTGCAAATGCAATTACAGGTGGGTTTTATACAAAACTTGCAAACACTTCAGAATATCTTCATCTAAAAGAAGACAACCAACATTTATCCGAAGAAAATAAACACCTGAAAAATTTATTAGAACAACACAAAATTGTTAGTTCTAAAGATTCTATTGCAATAGATTCTACCCTTTTTTTTCAAAAAAGTGTTTATAGTCAAGCTAAAATTATCAATAACAATTATTCTAAACCTTTTAATTTTTTAACAATTAATAAAGGTAAAAACCAAGGAGTTGACAAGGAAATGGCCATTGTTAATCATAAAGGAATTATTGGTATTACAGAAAGCACCTCAAATAATTACACAAGAGTACAATCTATCTTAAATTTAAACAGTGAAATTAACGCAAGACTGAAAGGAAAAACTTCTTATTACGGAACTCTAAAATGGGATAGCAAAGATTATAACATTGTTCAATTACATGACATTCCTAGACAAGCTCCTTTAAAAATTGGAGACACTATTGAAACAGGAGGAAAATCTACCATTTTTCCTGAAGGAATTCCTATAGGTTCAATTTTAAAGATTAACCAAGGTAACACTGCTGAAAACAAAGTAGACATTCAACTTTTTAACGACATGAGTAATTTAAGGTATGTTTATGTTGTTAAAAATTTAGATAAAATAGAAATAAAATCTTTAGAAAACGGTACTAATGAATAAAAGAATAAATCAAATTTTATTATTTTTTTTCTTGTTTTTATTACAAGTACTATTACTAAACAATATTAATTTTCTAGGAAATATAAACCCCTATTTATACATTGCTTTTATCTTCTTATTTCCATTGAATGAAAATAGATTTACATTTCTATTTATAAGTTTCCTTCTTGGTCTTTTTATTGATTTTTTCTCAGATTCTGGAGGCATCCATGCTTTTTCAACCTTATTTATAGCTTATTTTAGGCTTTCGTTTGTAAGAATTTATTTTAGAAAAAACCCTGCAGATTATCCTTTTTTTAACTTACACCAAGAATCTTTTGGTAAAGTATTTATATATGTATCAACTTTAACAGTAATTCATCATCTTATTTACTTTTCTTTTGCTAATTTTAGTTTTCATAATATATCAATGGTTTTGATTAACACATTAAATACAAGTGTTTTTACATTAATCTTATATTTTTTAGCAACCTCTGTTTTCACTAAAAGCGAATAATGCAAAAAGGTTTTTTACTTTATTTATTAATTACATTAGTTGGTCTTGTATTTATAGGAAGACTTTTTCAACTTCAGATATTAAGAAGTGATAGTTACGATCCTATACACAACTCTGCTGTAAAAATTAAATATGATTACCCAGAAAGAGGTTATGTTTATGACAGAAATGGAAAACTTTTGGTTGCCAACCAGCTTTCTTATGATGTTATGGTGCAACCAAACCAAGTAAAACCTTTAGATACTTTAGAGTTTTGCAGTCTTTTAAAAATTAACAAGAAAGACTTTTTAAGAAGATATAAAAAGGCTGAAAATTATGCTTCTTACCTACCCTCTGTTTTTTTAAAGCAATTAGCAAAAGGAGATTATGCTTTTCTTCAAGAAAAACTGCACAAATACAATGGTTTTTTTATTCAAAAAAGAATTATTAGAGAATATCCAATTAATGCAGCTGCCAATGTTTTGGGCTATATTGGTGAGGTTAATGATGCTTTAGCCAAAAAAAACAACTACTACCAACCTGGAGAATTAATTGGTAAAGATGGTATTGAAAGACAGTATGAAGAATATCTTAGAGGTAAAAAGGGTAAAAAATATCTACAAAGAAACAATCTTAATAAAGTTACAGGGTCTTATTTAAATGGTAAGCTAGATACTTTACCAAAAAATGGTATGGACTTAACATTAACTTTAGATATAGAACTACAACGCTATGCACAGAAACTAATGTCTGGAAAAAGAGGTGGTATTGTAGCTATTGAACCCTTAACAGGTGAAATACTTGCATTGGTAACTGCACCAACTTATGATCCAAATATGTTAGTTGGTAGAAAACGATCTAAAAACTCTACCCTACTTTTTAATGATAAAATAAGCAAACCATCTTATGATAGAGGTTTGTTAGCTGTATATCCTCCAGGATCTCCTTTTAAAATGATGAATGCCCTAATTGGACTTCAAGAGAATGTTATTAACGAACAAACGTCCTTTAAATGTTACCATGGCTTTAAATATGGTAAAAGAAAAAACGAATTTATGGGATGTCACTGTGGAATTGTAGGAAGACCTATTAAATTAAAAACAGCAATTGCAAGATCTTGCAATAGTTATTTTTCTAATACTTATAAGAGAATTGTAGAAAAAAACAACAATCCATCAGAAGGGTTAGATAATTGGCAAAAACATGTTTTTAGTTTTGGATTAGGTAATTATTTAGGGTATGATTTACCAGCAGGGCAAAAAGGCTTAATCCCTAATGGAAAATATTATGATAGTAGATATAGATATTCTTGGAATGGCTCTACCAATATATCAAATGCAATTGGACAAGGAGAAGTTTTAACAACACCTATTCAATTAGCAAACTTTACTGCTGCAATAGCAAACAAAGGTTATTTTTTTACACCACATGTTTTAAAAGAAGTTGATAAAAAACCAATTGAGAACCCTAAATACACCATTGCAAAAAAAACAACGATTGATGAAAAACATTTTCTGCCTGTTATTGAAGCAATGCATGAAGTTTTTAAAACAGGAACAGGAAGATGGAGTCAAGTAAAAGGGATTGAAATCTGTGGAAAAACAGGTACTTCAGAAAACTTTGTAAGAATTGATGGTAAAAAAATACAACTGCCAGATCACTCTATTTTAGTTGCATTTGCACCTAAAGAAAACCCTAAAATTGCATTAGCTATTTTTGTAGAAAATGGTGGCTATGGATCAACAATTGCTGCACCAATTACAAGTTTAATCATTGAAAAATATTTGACAGGAAAAATATCGAAAGCAAATAAATATAGAGAACAGAAAATGTTAGACTTAAGTTTAGAAAGTATTTACGACAAGTTATATCAAAAACCCAAAGAAATTGCGTCAAGAACGAAATAATATTTTTGAAAATATCGATTGGATTTTAGTTTTTTTATTCTTTGCCTTAGTAGGCTTTGGATGGATGAATATCTATGCAGCCTCTAAAACTGAAGAAAATCATCAAATATTAGACTTTTCTACAAAATACGGAAAACAAATTCTTTGGATTATTTTAAGCATTCCTATCATTATTATTATTCTATTTTTTAACTCTAAATTTTACGAACAATTTTCGAGTGTTTTTTATATGATATCAATATTTGCACTAATTCTACTCTTTCCTCTTGGTAAAGAAATAAACGGTGCTAAATCTTGGTTTAGTTTTGGCCCAATGAGCTTACAACCTTCTGAATTTGTAAAAGCTTTTACGGCATTAGCAGTTGCAAAATTATTAAGTGATAGGCAATATAATTTAGGGTTAGTTAAAAACCAAATTAAAGCATTTATCATTGTTTTTACACCTGCTTTTTTAATTACACTTCAGCCAGATGCTGGTTCTGCTCTAATTTACGTTGCTTTCTTTTTTGTTTTAAATAGAGAAGGACTTACGTTAAACTATATTATTTTTGGATCAATATTTATTATCTTATTTATTTTAACCATATTATTTAATTATATATCTGTATTACTTGTCTTACTCATCTTAATCAGTATCGTTATCTTTTATACTGTTTATAAAGATGGAAAAAGACTGCTTCGTTTTAATTGGCATAAAATTTTAGCAATATACATTGTAAGTACTTTATTTATATTTGGCTCTAACTATACTTATAACAACGTTTTTAAACAGCATCATAGAGATCGTTTTGAAATTCTTTTAGGCTTAAAAACAGATAAAAAAAATATTGGCTATAATTCTTATCAATCAGAACTAACAATAAGTTCTGGCGGATTTAAGGGAAAAGGATATTTAAAAGGGAATATTACCAAAGGAGATTTTGTGCCTGAACAACATACAGATTATATTTTTAGTACTGTAGGTGAAGAATGGGGGTTTTTAGGAAGCAGTTTAGTAATTATAACATTTATGTTGATGTTATATCGCATTATTTACCTCGCTGAATCACACTCAAACAAGTTTGGGCGAATTTATGGCTATGGTGTAGCTTCGATACTCTTTTTTCATGTTATTGTAAATATAGGGATGGTTATAGGCTTACTACCTACTGTTGGTATACCACTCCCCTTTTTTAGTTATGGAGGCTCTTCTTTATGGGGTTTTACCATTTTACTATTTATTTTTATAAGATTAGATGCCCATAAAAATTACGATTGGTAAAATTAAATTCTTCTAAAAAACACATAAAAAAAGCCTTTACATTTCTGTAAAGGCTTGCAATTACTTGTGGTCCCACTTGGGCTCGAACCAAGGACCCTCTGATTATGAGTCAGCTATTTTTAGTATTCATATAGCTTCATTAATTTTCTTTTCAATTGATTTTCAATGTTTTAAATAATATAACTTTTCTTTTAGTTATATTTAATTTACTTTTACCCCATCAATTGTTGTACTAATGTTGTACTGTTACTTTAAGAATTATGCCTACTATAAAAATTGTATTACGAAAAACAAAGTTAACCAATAAAGAATACCCTATTTATTTAAGGGTTACACACTTCAGGAAATCTAAATTTTTTAGAACACATTTTAATTCATCCTTAAAAGAATGGAATGGAAAAACTGGAGAGTTTAATTCAAAAAACGACAATACAATTCAAAACAACAGAGTACTGACTAAATATAAATCTCGGGTTTTAAAAATTATAAACAATTTTGAATTAGAAGAGAAGGATTTTAGTTTTAGTGCCTTTGAAAAAGAGCTTCTAATTATCACGAACCCTTTACATAATAATTTTTTTAGCTTTTTTAGTATTATAACTAGTGAAATGCTGGATAGCGACAGAACTGGCAGCGCAAGGGTTAATAATGATACTTATAGATCATTGAAGTTATTTAATAAAAATTCGGTTGAATTAAATTTTGAAGATTTAAATGTAGATTTTCTTTATAGATATGAAGTTTTCTTAAGAAAAAGAGGTGGCACAGGTGGTGGCATTGGTGTTAAAATGAGAGCTATTAGAGCGGTTTATAATCAAGCTATTAAAAGAAACCTTACTAAGGAGAGTAATTACCCTTTTAAAGTGTACAAAGTTTCTAAACTTAAAGGTACGGGTATAAAAAGCGCATTAGATCTTGAGGATATAAATAAAATTAAAGACCTAGATTTGTCTGAATACCCAGAATTAATAAACTCAAGGAATTATTTTATATTTAGCTTCTTTACAAGAGGAATGAATTTTATAGACATGCTCCTACTTTCGGATACTAATATTTCAAAAGATAGAGTGAAGTATAAAAGATCTAAAACAGGTGTTAATTTTTCTATAAAGAAACTAGAGCCTATTCAACAAATTTTAGATTATTACAAAACAAATAAGCTTACTAATACAAAATATATTTTTCCAATACTGCTTAAAGACAATCTTACATCTAAACAAATTGAAAATAGAAAGGATAAAGTATTGACTACTTTTAATAAAGACTTAAAAGAAATAGCTAGACTTTGTGGCATAAAAGAAAACGTTACCAGCTATGTGGCTAGACATAGTTTCGCTAATTGTATGAGAACTAATGGGAGTTCTACCGAAGTGATTAGTGAGAGTTTAGGGCATCAAGAATTAAGTACCACTAAGGCGTATTTAAAAGAATTAGGTACTAGTGAATTAGATGATGCTTGTGATTTATTACTTAATTAAACATCGTTTTTCGCAAGGTTTTAAATAAGGCGATATGTATAATTTACATTTGACTCATTTTCGATTTCAGTTTCAAATTCTATTTCTTTTGAATCACTTTCCCAATTCAAAACATTATCATAATTTTCTAAATTATGCTCTCCTTTTGTGAAATTTAATAAAGAAACACCTTCCTTAAGCAACAATAGATACTTAATAAAAGAACTCTTACCTGAATTATTAGGTCTTGTTAAAATGGTAAAAGGTCTTAACTGAAAAGTTGTTTTATCCTTAAAAACTCGGAAGTTTTTTAATATTCATTAAGTCTTATTTTAGTAATGCTTTTTCGAAAAAATTATAATCATCTTTGTTTTTTATTTCAATAATGCTTTTTGTCTTAATCGTGGTTAGTTTGTTTATTTCACACATCTTTGCTACTCCTTCTATCCCGCTATTTATTAGCAATCTATTTCCAGAGAACAATTCTTCTTCTTCAAATTTCACATTTCCCATAAAATTAACAACTCCTAACAACCTCTCTAGCTCAGAAAATGTTTTAATGGTATATTTTGAGCCTCCAGAGCTACTGCTTTGAATTAATATAACACCTTTGGACACACCTGCTTGTATTCTACTTGCCTTGCTTCCTGAAAATTGATCTTCACGCTTATTTGGAGGGTTTTCAGAAATTAGCAACCCATTATTATTTAATACTTTATCAGCTAGTTCTATCGTTATTTTCGAAGACGTTTTATGGTAATTTAATCCGCCAGATATGACGCCTGTTATGTTTGGAAAAACGGATTCATTATTTAAAATAGCATTTTTATCTATGCCGTCTACTAAGCCATTACATATTGACCAATTCTTAGAAAAATAATTGCCAATTTTAGAAGCAATGGCATTTCCTAATTCATCTGATTTTCTAGACCCAATTAGAGCTATGCATTTTTCTAAATTAGCAACATTACCTTTTAAGTAAAGAATTGAAGGTGGATTTTTAATCTCTTTTAATAATGATGGGTAATCATCACAAATAATAGAAGTCATTATAATGTTGTTCTCAATACATTCTTCAATTATTTTCTGTGCTAACGGTAAGTTTTCATTTATGACATCAATTGTAACTTTTCCTCCAAGCATGTTACCTAATAAGTCAAGATCATCTATATATGTTTCAATCTCATTTATACGCCTTTTTACAAATGCGCTTCCAACACCTTTAATCAAGGAAAGTGCTAGAATATGTAGTATTCTATTGTTCATTGTAAATATTTATTAAATAACCACAGCCATTACCTTTATATTTTGGTGGTGTACACGAATAAAACTTGTTGCCATTATTACGGTTTATTTTTATCTTCATGTCCTTATTACACCTTGGGCATAATTTATTTGATAGTGGTAAAATTAAATAAAATAGCGCTATGAATAGAATGTTTTTAGCTCCTCTTTTTCTCAATTGAGTAGCAATCTCATAAGCTGTTGCTGAGGAAGTGAATTGGTCATCTATAACGATAATACTTTTTTCGCTTAAATCATATATTTTATTAGTTGAAAGATATTTAGAAATAAACGTTCTACGCGATGCGTAATCAGGTTGATTTCTTAAACTACCTACTACATTGTTATCCCATTCAAAAAGTTTAACTTTTGAAATATTGCTTTCAACCAAATCAAATATCTGCTTCATTTTATTTGAAGGAATTGTTGTTCTTTTATCTGACACATAAGATAAATAATCCCAATTGACTTTTTTTGAAGATTCAACTTTTTTTAAATAATTAGAAACAGATAGTGATAATTTTTCAAGAAAATCAATAGATCTATTTGGGTGACCAATTTGAAAATATTTATCCGCTCTTGCATACTTATCACATACCCCATCTTCTTGCCTGGCTAAACAACGGAATGCTGTAAAACCATTTACGTGTTTCTGAAATGTAAACTTTACTGCATTTGCTGTTTCTTTGCCTTGAAAAACGGCTTCTAAAGCTAATAAGTTTTTTAAAGGGTTAGAAATTATACTAGACAGTTCTTTAAAATTTTTAGCATAATATGTAGGGCCTTCTTTGATAGGTCTTCTATCATCCCCAATATCATCTCGCACCTCTTTTACATAGCTTTTATAAAATTTAGTAAGTACCGTCTTTATATTTAACAATCTACCTAAAGCTATATCTAACCAACTATCTCCAACAATTATGAAATTATCTTTTTCTTTATATGCTATTTTGAGGTCAGGTATAGATTCAATAAAGTCTCTTGTTCTTCTGTCATTAGGCTTATCAGCTAAGCTTAAAAAAGGTAAATTGAAAATTTGTTCTGAAATAGGTTTCACATACCTTGGGTGACTATCAGAAACAATAAATAATCTATTGCCAATTAAAATTTGATTTTTTATAAAATCAAGAGCATCTGGAAATACATATTTTCTTATTAATGAAATATCAGTTTCATCAACACCATCCTTCATTTTTTTAAAATAAGGATGGGTAGTATTTGTTAGAGTACCATCTAAATCTAAAAATATAATCATAGCTAATTGTATTTTTTTGAGCCTATATAAGTATATTACTTTACTAGAACTACTTGTCTAAACCCCGAACCTCACGATTATAAATTTCTTGAAATAACAAATTCTTAAACATGCTGTTCGCTTTGTCATCGGTCATTTTATTATAGAAATCTAACTTGGTGTTTATGAAGTTTAAAAATTCATCATCCACTTCCTCTTCAAATTTGTCTTTGATATCATTTTTTGAATTTTGCTTATTGAAATAAGACATTAATTCTTGATTGTCATATAAATTTTTCTTGACACGGTTAAAATCTATTTTATCCTCTCCCGTAAGTTCTAAACCAAAGGTGTCATTCAAAACTTTTATAATATTAGATAAATAATCTACATCTTCATCTACACTTCCTCCAGCTCCTTCAGGTGCCATTCCGTAATCTTCACCATCTTCTTTTACTAATGATAAATCTTTTTCAAACTTAAACTGAATCTTATAACTATCTAACTCAACATCATTTACAACATCTAAAGGCAAACTACTTTGTACATAAGGCAATTTTTTAAGTAATGCTGTTAAGAAAACATATTTCTTTTCTAATTCTACGTCTGTAAACGTAATAATCTGACTTAAAAAACGGTAAATTTTTATAAACGACTTTGCTGCCGCTTTAAAACCTAATTGGTCTTCCTCTTCTAATTCATCTGCAAAACGATTTGAAATTGAACCTAAAATTGGTTGAATTAACTCAAAATTATCGCCTTGTCTAAAAAATATTTCGGCAAAAGCATTTACTTCTGTTTCGTAAAAAACCTTGTAATCTTCTACTGTGTTTAAAACATCATACAAACTATTAGGATCTGTTTCATTTTCTTCTTCCATATAGTTTTTACCATAGAAATGCTGAAAGTCTTTTTGCACCAATTCTGGGTCGTTTACAAAGTCTAAAACCATGGTTGCGTCTTTCCCTTTTCTGTTTCTATTTAAACGAGAAAGTGTTTGTACTGTGTTTGCGCCACCTAATTTTTTATCTACAAACATGGTTTGTAACAAAGGTTCATCAAAACCTGTTTGAAATTTATTGGCAACAATTAAAATTCTGAATTTTGGTAATTTTAAAGCTTCTGGAATACTGATTTTACCTTCCAGATTATTCATATTACTTTCTGTGTATTCGCCACCAGTTTCATCATCTTTTACAGTTCCAGAAAAAGCAACCAACGCATTGTAAGGCAAGTTTAATTCTTGCATAATTTCATCGAACTTACGTTTGAATCTTACTGCGTGTAATCTCGATTTTGTAACCAACATTGCTCTTGCTTGTCCTTGAATTTCATTTTGCGTTTTACTTACAAAATGCTCTAAAATAATTCGTGCTTTTTTATCGATTGCGTGGTCTTGTAAATCTACATAATTAGCTAAAACACGTACCGTTTTTTTCTTTTCGTATTCTTTATCGTCAATTTCTGAATGTTTTATCAATTTATAATAACGTTTAAAAGACATATAGTTTTTTAACACATCTTTTATAAAGCCTTCTTTAATGGCTTCTTCCATGGTATAATCATCAAAAGCGGATAATTGACCATTTATTTTTGTACCAAACAACTCTAACGTTTTTGGTTTTGGAGTTGCCGTAAACGCAAATTGAGAAATATTTTCTTGTTTTCCTTTTTTAGCAATTTCTTCAGCAATAATTTCATCTGCTGTTTTTATATGCGCTTCTGCTTCTGCAGATTGCTCTAAACTTAATGCTTTACGCATATGTCTTGATGTTTCTCCAGATTGAGAACTATGTGCTTCATCTATTAAAACAGCATAATTTCTATCAGAAAAGCTACCTACAACGTCTGAAATTACAGGAAACTTTTGAATTGTGGTAATAATAATTCTCTTCTTATCATTAATGGCATCTTTTAAATCTTGCGAAGTTGTTCTTTCATCTAAATACGCAACAACACCTGGTGTATTGTCTAACTGACGGATATTATCTTGAATCTGTTTGTTTAAAACCCGCCTATCTGTAACCACAATTACAGAATCGAATAATGCTTTACTGTCTGTATACTTTTGATAAAAATTTGCCAATTGATATGCCAACCAAGTAATGGTATTCGATTTACCTGAACCTGCAGAAT
Source organism: uncultured Polaribacter sp. (assembly GCF_947497695.1). GTDB lineage: Bacteria > Bacteroidota > Bacteroidia > Flavobacteriales > Flavobacteriaceae > Polaribacter. Next base: position 350,337 of record NZ_CANMHM010000002.1, read on the forward strand.
GTTGTACCAAATAATTTTTCCCTGTTCCGTCTTCTTTTAAGGCTTCTAAAATTCTGTTTACCGCTCTTCTTTGATGAAAACGAGGAAACAATAATTTTGTAGATTTCTTTTCTTCTAACTTTTTTGTAGATGGATTATAAACCTTCTCTTTATCAACTTGTACACTTATAAAGTTTTGCACCAAGCTTAATAAAGAGTCTTTTCTTAAAACATCTTCCCATAGATAAGAAACTGCAAAACCATTAGGGTTTTCATTAACCAAGCCTTTATTAAATGGTAAAAAGAAAGTAGATTTTCCCTTTAATTGCGTAGTCATAAAAACCTTTTCTGTACCAACTGCAAAATGAACCAAACAACGTTTAAACTCTAAAAAAGGTTCTCCTTTCGGATCACGATCTTGCATATATTGCTTAATTGCATTGTGATGATTTTGTCTCGTTAACGCATTTTTAAGTTCTATTGTAACTACGGGAATCCCATTAATAAACAACACAATATCTATCTCGTTTTTGTTACGATTAGAATATTGAAACTGACGCACTAAACTTAAACGGTTTTTTGCATACGCTTCTTCGTGTTCTGGTGTTTTGTTATGCGCAGGTTTAAAATACGCCAACGTTAATTTTTGTCCTCTATCTTTTACACCATTTCTTAAAACGTCTAACGTTTTATTTTTAGTGATGTTTTTAGCAATGGTTTCTACAATTTTAACATCTACTAAAGCACCATATTGTTTTTCTAATGCTTGGTATTGCTTTGGTTGTGTGTCTTTTATAAAGGCAATAATTTCTGATGGAATTACACACAAATCTTTATCATACAAAGCAGATGAAACACTTGTATATTCTTTAACGCTATTAGTTAAATAATTTTCTATATGTTCTTCGAAATGAATTTCTTTAGTTCCTGATGCCATAACTTTTTCTTTTTCTTAATCGTAAAATTAAAGTTCTCTTTTAGTTAATGAAATAATCTGATTTAAGTCAGCAAGTGCTTTCTCTTTTTCACGATTTTTATTTTTCAATTTTGTAATTAACTTTTCTATTTGTTCTCTTTCTTTCTTTATTATTTCCCAAGCTTTGGTTTGTGCTTTTAGCAGTAACGCTGCTAATTCTTGATTAGATAAATTACTAATGCTGTTTAAATCATCTACAAAATTCCCAAATTTATCCATATAATAAGATGTGTGTGCAATATCTCTTTTATAGATAATATGCCCTTGATAGATAAAATTTAATCTTGAACAATTTATTTTTTTCTTTCTTTTATATACTACAGTATATTTTACGCTGACACCATTAGACAAATAAATTGGCTTTGTTAAATGAACAATATTTTTAGGGGCATTATATCCCTTAATTTTTTGTATAAACTCGAAATTTTCATTTTTTACGATCCAATAATTTGAAGTTGCCATTGTTTTCTACTTTTTTGGTGCTTGCCAATCTCTTACATCTATTTTACCTGTTACTGCTTCACTAATGATAGCTTGACGATATGCTTTTAGTTTTTTGATTTGATTTTTTAATAACGACACAGATTTGATAATTATACCACCTTTATTTTCTATGAAAAATAAGATTTTTGCTTGTTCCTTTAAATTTGGAAGAAGAAGTTTGAATTTTTTAAATTCAGTTAAACCAATTCTCAATCTTGTAGTACCTGTACTTTTTAATTCTGCTTGAAAATTCAAATATTTAGAGTTTATAGCGTATTCTAAAAATTTTACATAACATTTAGTTTCATCAACTTCAAATCTTATTCCATCTGATGCCATAATAAACCTCTCATCAAAATTTGGAACTATACAAGCTCTTGCAACTGGATCAGCCATTTTAGCTATAATTAAATCACCTGGAAAAACATTACAACTGAACAATTCATCAGCTTTTTTTTCAGTAGTAAAAATTTTATATTTATTTTTAAACTCACCAACGCCTATATTTTGTAATTGAATTATTCTAACTCCTTTTTCTGTATACTCTTCCTGCTTTAAGTCAGAACCAAATGGACCTCCAGTGATTGAATATCTATTGCTTTTAGCCACTTTAGAAATACTGATAAAACTCCAATGTTCAGGGATTTCTCCTAACCATTCAATACCAGAATTTTTCATTTTGGCATTTTTATTTAAACCTTTGGTTACTGCTTCATTAATAATGGCTTTTCTTTGGGCTTGTAACTTTTTTATAAGTTGCTCTTTTTTATCAATTAACCCATCTATAATAGTAGTTTTGTGGTCTAAATAATTCGCTATTTGGGTTTGTTCTTTGGAATTCTCGGGTATACACAATGGAAAATTTAAAAACATTGGTAACCTTAAAGAATCTACAGTAGATTTAGCTGATAATTTTAAAACCTCGTGAATAAAGTTTTCTTTCAAAAAGTAATATAGAAATTTACCATTTACAGACTTAAAATTATAGAGCATATAAACTCTTTGATGAAAATCAAACTTTTCATTTACGTAATGCCATATTTTACAAATATCTCCATCTCCAGCAGTTAATATTGCTTCACCATCATAAGAAAAAGAATTAATTTTCTTTATGTCTTTAGACCTAACATAAAATGGAAACTCACCGTCTACAACTTGATTAATTGTGTCTTTATCACCTGTTGTAATGTCGCACAAATACCTTAATCTAATATTCAACCAATTATCAGGGATTTCTTTCATCCATTCTATTCCACTCTCTTTATATACTTCGTATTTCTTCATTATACCAACAAATCATTTAAAAGTGTTGCAATATCTTTTTCTAATTGTATAATATCTGCTTTAATTTCAGATGCAGGTTGTAAACCTTTGTATTCGTAAAAATATTTGGTAAAATTAATTTCGTAACCAATACGTGTTTTGTCATAATCTATCCAAGCATCTGGCACGTGTGGTAACACTTCTTTGGTAAAATAACTTTCTAGATCTTCTGTTAACGGTACATTTTCTTTGTCTCTTTTTTTAGAGTCTGGTTTTGGGTTTCCTTTACTTAATACCTTTTTACCCTCTTTGTACAAAGGTTGTTCTATGGTTAATTGGTAAAAGCCAAAATCGTCGTTATTATAAATCTTACAATAATCGTTTTCTTCGAATTTGGTGTAAATATCTGTTAATTCATTTATGTGTTCTTGGGTTAACTCGTTTCGTTTGTTTCCTAAACTTTTTTTATTAGAACGTGCAAAAATATGCTCGGTTTCTTCTTTTCCTTTGGCATTTGTACCTGTTACTTTGCTTGCATTTGCATTTATCAACTGTACTTTTCCTTTACGTTCTTTGGTTTTTTTATTGGTTAAAAACCAGATATAGGTGTTAATACCTGTGTTGTAAAACAAATCTTTTGGTAAGGCAACAATACACTCTAACCAATCGTTTTCTATAATCCATTTTCTAATATTGCTTTCGCCACTTCCTGCATCACCAGTAAACAAAGGAGAACCATTGGTTACCACACCAATACGAGAACCATTTTTCTCGTCCATTTTAGAAATCATATGTTGTAAAAACAATAATTGTCCGTCACTTGTTCTTGGTGTTCCTGCATAAAAACGTCCTGCAGGGTTTAATGCTTCGTTTTCTATATAATTTTTATCTTTTTTCCAAGTAACTCCATAAGGCGGATTTGCCATCATATAATGGAATTTCTTGCCTTGAAATTGATCGTCTGTAAATGAGTTTCCGTGTTTTACATCTCTTGGGTTTTCACCAGATATTAAGGCTTCCGATTTTGCAATGGCACAAGATTGCTCGTTCAATTCTTGTCCGAACGTTAAAATAGTAGGTTTGTTTTGGTTGTCTTTACAAACCTCATCTAATACAAAATTCTTACCTAAATTTACCATTCCACCTGTACCACAAGCAGGGTCAAAAATAGTTCTAATGATTCCTGATTTAGATAATTCCTCTTTTTCTGGAGTAAAGATAATTGCATTCATTAGTGCAATTACATCTCTTGGCGTAAAATGCTCTCCTGCTGTTTCATTAGATTGCTCGTTAGAAACACGAATCAATTCTTCAAAAACATATCCCATAGAATGGTTATCAATCGTATCTTGATGTAAATCTATTTTGCAAATAGCATCTATCATTTCATACAACAAACGGTTTTTTACCAAACGTGCAATTACTTTATCGAACTGAAAGCTTTCTAAAATATCTCTTACTTCTGCATTAAAACCATTTAAGTAATTATTAAAGTTGATTTCTATGTATTGTGGTTCGTCTTTTAAAGAATGTAAGGTGTGTTTTGAGGTGTTGTAATACGTTAAACCTCCTGCAGCCTTCTTTAGGATTGGGTCTAATTTATCTTCACTTACTTTGTCTCTAAAATCGGTGTAAGATTTGCGTACTTTTTCGTTTACATTTTCGAGCATACAATCTAATCTTCTTATTACTACAAATGGTAATAACACATCTCCTATTTCATTTTTCTTGAAGGCGTCTCTTAATACATCGTCTGTAATTCTCCAGATAAAACCTACGTCTACTTTGTTATTATTGGTGCTCATTTATTGTTTTGTTATTGTTGCTATATGGTACAAATATATATTTTATGTATGCGGTGAAAGTGCATTGGTTAAAAATTCAAGAAATTTGATATTTTATCTCCTTGTATATAATCTGGATTGTTTTCATTTAAAAATGTAATGGTATGTTGAATATCCTCAATTAACTTATTTGCCAAATCATGGTTTTCTTTTTTAGCCAAGCTTGAATAAGAAATTTCTCTTCCATTCGTTATTTTTTGACCTCTATTATTCCAAAAACTAAACGTATCTCCTGAATAGATTCTACTATAGTTTGTTAAAACACCTCTATCATGCTCTCGTTTTGTAAAAATAAGCGTAAAAGTTGGTCGCTTACCTAATTGGCTTGACAATTTAGAAGTTATTTTTTTCTTGATTTCATCAAAAGTATAATTAGAACGACTTGGATCTGTTACTATGATAACATTTGCTTTCGTAAATGATTCTATACACAAGACGTCTAAATAATTTATTAAATTTACATCAACAGTATCTGTATCAGTATCCTTATTGCTTAAAATATAAGGATCTATAATTAGTATATCTGTTAAAGGCAATGAATATTCTTTTAAATCACTCCATGTTTTAAAATCGTTTCCATTAATTCTCCATTTTCTCTCAAAATCGTAATCATTTTGATTAATGAAAAGTTTATTAAGAATTTGTATTTCTTCACCTACTTTACCAACTAAAACACAACCTGCATTTTTAAATTTATCAGTATCATCATCTTCCAATAAATACACGGAAGTTAATTTGTTAGAACAAAAAGTATTAGAACTATTAGATTTTAAAGGTCTTGCTGGCTCTTTATAATCAAACTTTATTTCATTATGCTCTCCCATACCTTGACTTAAAGTAGTTATCCAATTTAATAACAAAGGACTTTCTTTTAAATCGTTTTTAGGAAAGTTAAAATAAACATTTAACTGCTTTTTTAATAATTTATTGCAATCATCAAACAACTCATGACTTTTCGATTTCACAAAAGATATTAAGTTAGATTTATCTATATAAATATCCATAATTATAAAATATCAAAAGCTAAATTAGAACTCACATCAAAGAAACCAGAACCAAATTCATTTGTAAACTTACCATCTTTTCTATAAATCATAGAATATGGTTTAGCATCTTTATCGAAATAATAAGCTTCGAATGGAATTTTAGTATTTTCCTCTTTTTCATTAATCTGCTTCACGATAATTTGAGACATCCTAATCATATATTCTGAATGAGTTTCAAGAATGAAATTGATACCAAATTTTAGATTAGCTTCTAAGAATAATTCTGCTAATAAGGATTGAAGTTTTGGATGTAAATTTGCCTCTGGTTCTTCGATAAGAATTATTGATAAATCTTCCTCGAACAATGCTCCTTTTTCATTTATTTTTTTATGGTTTTCTATGATACTTGAAGCTATTGCTAAAAGAATTGAAAATACTTGTCCTGCTCCAAAACCTTTGTCTGACAAATTAATCCAAGATTCACCTTCAAAAACTTCAATCTTTGATACTGTAGATTCGTAAGTTGTAATTCTATAATCATCACCAATATCGAAATAATTTTTAGACATCCATTTTTTCATAAACTCTAAAACAGTTAAATCTGAATGCAATTGTTTTTCAAAATGATTTTTAACCAAATAATTAATATCTACATCTTTAATTTCGTGTAAGAATAATTTATTTTGGTTACTTCTGTGAGGGCTTAAATGTGTAACATTAAAGGACAAAGCTAATAAAAGCTCATCTCCAAGTTTGTTAGCTTTATCTAGCTCTAGACTTTGGTCTGAATTTTTAAAGTTATTCTTTTTTCTATCTTGACCTAAATTATTCTCAACTAAATACTTTGGCAAAACAGTTCTTATAATTTTATCAATTCTTCTATTTGAAATATCAAAATCATCAACTGAAAAGGTTGGACTGTATGTTAAATGGTCTTTTTTCTGATGAACAATTTCATTCCTCTTTTTTTGAAGTATTTTCAATTTTTTTTCAGTATCCGCTATAGTTTGATTTAACTCGAATATTTTTTTTCTATTTTCACTTATTAGACTTTTGTATTTATTAATAAAGACATCACTGTTTTCTTTTTTAATGTTTTCTAAATGGAAATTTGACTTATCGATTAATTGAATTTCATCTGTATATTTTTCTATTTCTTTTTCGAGTTCTTTTAGTTCTTTCTTGTCAAAATTTATAAGATTTGAAGTAGTTTGTAATAAAGCTAGTGTTTTTAATTTATCTTTTTTATCCTCAATATTTTCCTTGTCATTTTGATTCAAAAGAAGTGCATCAACTTTGAGCTGATAGTTATTTAGACTAACTAAATCAATTTCTAAAGTAGCCTTATCTGTCCTTACCATTTTTAGCTTTTTCAATGTACCATTATAATAATGTACACCAGGCTGAAATAAAATAGATATTTCAAAACCATTATTCTGATATTCTAAATGAATGTCTTTATTAAATTCTCTGAAATTAACTCTATTAATCGCGTTCTTATAATTTTCTATTTTATGTTTATGGAAATTTTGACCATTGAAATTTAATTCAAAGTGATTATTAGATTTTACATAATCTTCTAAAACTAATAGAGATTTTATTACAGTAGATTTCCCTGAATTATTAGTTCCTGTAAAAAAAGTTATTGGAGCTAAATCTAAATCCCAGCTATCCTTTATTTTTCTAAAGTTTGATAATTTTATTCTTTCCATAATATTTTATGAGTATTTTTTGGTTAATACTCCAATTCTCTTTGCGATTTTATTTCTTAACTCCAAAGGTTCTAAAACTTCGAATCCTTCTCCTCTTTCTAAAATTTTAGATTCTAATTCGTAGTTTAAAACTACTTGTAAAGTAATGTCTAGATACCCTTTTTCTAAAGTTTTTAAATTTTCTTTATTTCCAGAAGACTGAGATTCGTGAATGGGCTTTGTTTGCACATAAGGCCATAAATCTTTACTTACTCTTATTTTTACTTTCTGTGGTTTTTGATTGTCTTTTACAGTTACACCAATTGCATCTTCAAAATATTCTTCAAAATTAATTCCTGAATTGATAAATTCAGTTTTCAATTCTTTTATACTTTCAATTCTATCAAGCGCTTTTTTAAAAACTATCCCTTCTGATACATTATATCCAAAAACAAACCAACGATTGTTATATTGTTTTAAATAATAAGGATGTAATTCATATTCTTCCTCAGTATTTTTCGTAAAACTTTTACTTATAATTTTTAAAGGTGTCTTATAAATAATTGCTCGGTATAAAACTGAAATATATTCTAAACCAGAAACATAAGGATTGTTTTCAAAACCAATTACAGGTTCATCTGAAGTTAACAAACCAAAACTTGACTCTAAACGAGTTGATAAATCATTTACCCATTCAAATTGCGGCATTCCTTTAAATCTATTTAAAGTCATTAAAGCTTCTTTTAATTGAGTTGCCTCAGATTCGTTTATTGGCTGATTGTTAATAGAGAAATTTAAATCGCTATATCTTCTATACACACTTCTACCCTCTTTAATTTCCTCAATTGGCGCATTGTAGCCTTTTGAATCTTTCATAAAAAGAATATCATCGTAAATCTGTCTTTTTTGAATTCCAGAATTTGAAGGATCATAATCGAATAATGCTTCATTACATTCTTCAATTAAGTCATTAATAAAGTACCTCTTCCCAGGGTTTCTAAAACATTTATCTAATGTTTGATATCTTAAAATAGCATTTTTGTTTGTAGACATTTCTTCTTTTTCAATAGATAATTATAGCGACTTTAAATATAGTTAAAACTACTTGTAAAGCAATTTAAAATAGCTATGAATTCGCTCTTATTTACTGATGCAAATCTAAAATTCATTAATGCAGCTATTCCGCACATATTTTAAGACAGAATGAATCTTGTTTATACCTAATATTTGATTTATATTCGTTTTAATGATTTATTAACGTGCAGATAGATTGCATTGTATGAAACAATATTTGCACTGTTCTTTGAAATATAACCGTAGTATAAAAAATTGATTACCTGTTTCGGCAGGTGTTCTGCTGTATTCGGCAGAAGGTTGCAGTTTACTGTAACTAAATGTTATTATTGTTATTGTATTGAAGTTAAGTCTTTTCTATAATAATATATTTTTATATTTTTTTTAAAGTATTATTTTTTTAATTATTTATAATTATTAATTTATTACAGTTCATAAAGAAAGAATTGATGCTACGGTTTTTATTTTTAAAAATAAATCAATTCCAAAAAAAAATGAAATTAGCTATTGACCAAGAAAAAACCATAAAACAACTTTTTGCTAAAATGAATAGCAAAGAGGACTTTCTTCACCTTTTAAATTTTTCTAAAAAGATTATTTATAAGGAAAAAACTATTCCATTTACCATAACACAATTAAATTTTTTCATCTCTAAAGACAGTAAGAAATTTAGTTCTGATAAGAAATATTATCACACTTTTGAAATCAAGAAAAAATCGGGAGCTCAAAGAACTATTCATGCTCCTTGTAAAGGTTTATTAGAGTTTCAAAAATCTTTAAATATAATACTTCATATACTTCATACACCTCACGAAGCTGCAACTGGTTTTATTCCTAATAAATCTATTGTCGACAATGCTAAAAAGCATGTAAATAAAAATTATGTTTATAATATTGATTTAAAAGACTTCTTTCCAAGTATTGATGCAGCAAGAGTTTGGGGAAGACTAACTGTAGCTCCTTTTAATTTAGGTACTTCTGATAACAGAAAACAGATTGCCAATATGATTAAAACATTATGTTGCCACACAATGAAAGTTGAAAGACTAGATATTGACACAAAAAACTGGTTTAAAAAAGAGGCTTCTGTTTTACCACAAGGCGCAGCAACATCACCAACGCTTACCAATGCTATTTGTGAAAGAATGGACATTAAACTGACAGGTCTTGCCAATCGTTTTAATTTGGATTATAGCAGATATGCAGACGATATTACTTTTAGCAGTAACCATAACACATACAAAATATCATCAGAGAAAGAAGAAGTAATTTTTGAAAAAGACACCACTTTTGATATTGAATTAAGACGTATTATAAAAGATCAAAATTTCCATATAAAAGAAACAAAAGTCAGATTACAGAAAAGAGGTTATAGACAGGAAGTTACTGGCTTGGTTGTAAATGACAAAATAAACATTAAACGAAGCTACATTAAAAGTCTAAGACATAATTTTTACTTATGGGAGAGGTTTGGTTACGACAAAGCTTATGGGTTATTCTTAAAGAGATACTTAAAAGAAAAAGGATATATTAAAAAAGGGAATCCTAATATGATGATGGTGCTTGAAGGAAAGCTGTTATATTTAAAAATGGTAAAAGGAGAAAGTGATTCTACTTACCTTAAACTTAAAGAAAGGTTTGATAAACTTACTTTAAAGGCTGGACAAAACGAAATTAAAACATCATTGGATAATAAATTAGGTTCTTCTTATGATTTAAATAAAAGTGGAAAAAACGATCAAATGTTTCAAGATACTATGAATGAAAATAAAGCAGAATACAATAGGAAAAATGATATTAATAAAATATTAGTTATTCTTTTTGAAAAAGGCTTGGATGAAGCTATGAAACTTTACGATAAATAATATGGCAAAACATAAAAAAGAAAGTTTAGAAAAACTTCTTAAATTGATTGAAGAAATTAGTAGTGATTCTGAAAATTTGTGGTTTAAGGAGGAGTTATCAAAGCGTTTTCAAAATGATTCTATAGTAAATAATGAAAGCACTTTAATTAAAAATATTCACGAATATTGTATCAAAGAAATAATAGCAGATCAAGCTAATAAATTTTATAAAGATTTTAAAATTAAGGAAATTAAAGAAACTTTAATTCATGATTTCATTAGAATGGAACAATTCCGAAGAGAAGATAATTTTGAAGATTTTAGTTTAGCTATGTTTCAACAAATTGAAAATATCGTAATTCACCTATATGAGAAACACCGTTTAAATAAGAAAGTTATTGCTTCTTCAAATGATTATCTTACCTCAATAATCAATTCAGGTTCTAAGGAATTTTATAGAAATTCTCGAGGCCCTAAAATAGGACGTTTTATAATGATGAAATTTAGAAATGAAAATCATTTTAATATTTTAAACGAAAATTGGTTTTTCAATCATAAATTTAGAGCCGTACTTTATTATTTTTATTTTAACGAATTAATTAAGTTTAATACCCAAAGTTTTGATGAAATATATAATCAAGGAAATAACTTATATTTAATACGAAATAGAAACCATAGAGGTTTAGCGCCCACGTATTATCAACAAAAAGTATATGACGAAATAATTCCATCTCATAATAAGTATTATTTCAATTTTTTAGGTTTTTTAGAAAGCTTTACTTCAAACATTAATGACAATTTATAATCATTGCGCAAACACTGCACACATCTATCTTTAATTTGTATCATCATTAAAAAGATAGCTTATGAAAAATGCAATTACAATTTTAGATCACTTACAATTTGACTGCCCAACTCAAGAACAAAGAATTGCCTTATTAGGCATGTCAGACTTTGTTAAAAAAGAAAACAAAGACGATTTCTTTATTTTATGCGGAGCTGCAGGAACTGGTAAAACTTCAATTACAACTGCATTAATTGGTTATTTAAACACTAAATGTATTGCATACAATATAGCAGCACCAACAGGCAGAGCTGCCAGAATTTTAGGAAGAAAATCTAAAACAATTAATAGTACTATTCATTCTCTAATCTACAATGTATCTTCAGATGGTAAAACAGGAGAAGTTGTTTTTCGTTTGAAAAATAATGATGTAAAAGATTTTAATGTTTACATCATAGATGAAGCTTCAATGATTTCAGCAAAACCTCCTATTGACTCTGACAGCCTATTCAAATCTAAAAACTCACTTTTATCAGATTTAATAAAATTTGTGAAATCTGGTAATGTTTCTAACAAAATAATTTTTTTAGGAGATAATAATCAATTACCGCCTGTGAATGAAAAAATATCTTTAGCACTTTCTAAAGAATATTTAAATACTGCTTTTAATTTATCTGGAAAAGCAGAACTTTTAACGGAAGTTAAAAGACAAGAAGATGGAAGCTATGTTCTTAAAAACGCTACAAAATTAAGATTGGGCATTGAAAATAATTTAAAACACGTACCTCTTAATGGTATTAGAAAACTATCTATAGAAGATGCTTCACGAGATTATGTTTTAGATTATGTAGCAAATGGTCAAGATGCTATTATTTCGATTGGTTGCACTCACAATATGAATAAAATGTTTAATAACAATGTGAGAAATAAAATTTATGGTTTCAATAAAAAGTTGGTAGAAAAAGAAGATTTATTATTAGTCAACCAAACTTGGAAAAGAAATGATTTTCAATTATTTAGTGGTGATCATATTGTTGTAAAAGACATCGACTTATCAAAAACTGAAAAAGTAGCAGGTTTAAATTTTGTTCCAATAAAAATTGAATCAAAAAACATGGAAGGTAAATTAGAAATTATTGATGACTATTTACTTCTAGATTCATTAAATAATCCACAAGGCATTCATGCAAAACAAGAAAACATTTTACGTCATGAAAGGTTTCAAAAAAACAAAGTATTTAGAGAAAGTTTAATGCCTTGGGACGATAGATATGTTGGTGCAATTAGAGCAACTTATGGTCATTCTATTACATGCAACAAAGCACAAGGTGGTGAATGGGATAGAGTTTTGGTAAATTCCTACTTTATGCCTTCATTAAAATTTCAATATACTGCAATTACAAGAGCTAAAGAAGATGTTAGGTTTTATTAAAAAACAGATTCAATGGGAGTGTAATTTAAACTCTGTCTGTTTTTTTTCCGTTTTAAAAATCAGTTGATTTTTTCTTAATTAGCAAGCATTAAAAATCAACTGATTTTTAAAATGTGCCTCAGCGGCAGGCGTCACGTACTACTGATATATTTGTATAAAAGTATAAGAATATAAAACAACAAAAGTATAAAGTTATAAATATATACTTACAGCTTTATATTTTAAAACCTCTATTCTTTTTGTTCATCTGTTTTTCCTGTTGCTCATAAGACAATAGCTTTTCAATCCCTTTTAAAGAGTATCTTCTATTAATAGCAGAACCTTTTATATAAACACCTTTTTCATCTATAAAGCCAATTCCTCTTCCCTTTTTTGTTTTAATTCCCATGTTCTTTAAATGAAACTCAAAATCTTTAAAAGAATCAGATTGATTAATCGCAGAAGCTATTTTTTCTTCCAATGGAGCAATCCTTTTATCATTCTTAGTAAATATTTCTTGTTTTTTTACAGTTTCTAAAACACGTTTTACCTGTCTTAGTTTATACTTTTTTTCAATATCTCTACAGAAGTCCATATTCTGATAATGTGTATAGCTGTCACTAACCGCTAAGTTATTATATTTAATACGTGAAGCGACAATGTGAATATGCTCATTTTCTGTTTTTTCTTCATGGATATAGACTGCAAAAGGATTGTTTTGGAAACCTATTTTTTTAGCATAGTCATGAGAAATATCAATCCAATCTTGGGTATTTAACTTTCCTTTATCTTCTGGAGCAATTCTAATTTTTATATGAAACGTGTTTTTTATACATCTATCATTTAGAGCATTATTTTGTTCCATTTGAGAATTAATTTGAAAGCTATTTCCAATACATTTATTTGAAATAATCAATTCTCCACCACGTTCACAATACCCAAGCGCATTTTGTAGGTATGATATCGATTCAAGTTTAGTTATCATTATTATCAAGTGAGTTTAGTTCTTCTTTTAATTCTTGCTTTCTTATTTCTCGTTGATAAGTGTTTAAAAGTATGTGATACTCTTTCATAAATAAGGTGTCTTTTTGTTTTACCTTTTTTAGAGTTTCACCTGCAATATTAGGTTCGTCGTTTTTAAACTGTTTTAAGTAAACATAATTATAGAAAAGTTGATATTCTTCTCTTTCTTTACTTAACAAACTCTTTTCTATAAAATATGACGGAAGATATTTTATTGAACACCAAAATGTTATCAAGCCAAAAAAGAAAACACCTAATACCCATGGTTTAAAATGAGATTTATTACCTAGTAAACTGTATTCAGTATGATTATTAACAGTAGGGGTAATTTTATTTTCCTTTATATAATTAATGATTTCTTCCCTAATAACTGAACTTGTTAGCAGAAGTTTTGATTGAGTTTTAACTATCTCTGGAACCAATTTAGCTATTGCTACATTAGTTTTTTTTATAATATTTTCTAATTCAGTTGGTTCTTTTTTATTTACCTCTTTAGAAATAGCATCTAATTTATCTACTACTTTTTGCATTAAATTAAAGATTGCTTTACTTGTGTTTTCGTCCATAATAGTGCTCTATAATTTTGAATTTATTTCTATAATATGATTATTAATGTTTTTAATTTCATCCAAAACAACTTGTTGATCCGCAATTAAAAATTGTTCATTTGAATTTAATTTTTTGGCTATTTGGTTTAAATTATTCCCAATTCTAATTAAAGAAGTCAAATATTTTCTAGTATCTAAATCATTAATTTTTTTTGTAAATACTGGTTTACCTAACTTTTCTAAAACCGCATTTCTATAAAAAAAAGAAGGTTTTATTTGTAGTGATTCACATTGAATTTTAATGATTTCTTTATCCTCAGCATTGAGATAAAAAACGACTTTCACTTTATTGTTTGAATTTGATTTCATTTTTGCTTTTGTTTTTTTCTTATGAACATTTTCTGTGAATAAGCCAGCGGGTTTTGATTCCTTTTTAGGGCACGAAGTAGGCACTAAACAGGAATTAAAGCCACGACTGGCTAAGCCAATACTATAAATATTCTATTGCGCTAATAAAAAAGCATTCCAATCTTTAAAACCCTTGTATTTAAAAGACATATCTATTATATTTTTTTTCTTATTCTCACACTTTTTTAAAGCATTAAAACCCGCATCATCCCTATCTAAATAAAGTTCAATTTTATCATAATTTTCAAAAACTAACTTTGCACTTTCTAAAAAATAAATTGAATTTAAAATCAACAAGTCTTTAGTATTAATAAAAGTTGGATTAAGTGTTATTATAGAAAGTAGATCAAACATTCCCTCTACAACAATTAAAACAGAAGACGAATTTTTTATGTGTGTATAATTTTTGGGGGAAGACGAATTTTTAAAAATTTTATTCCTCAACTCCCATCCTCCAGAAATATTTTTTAAACCTATTGAAAAATATAATTTTCCTGAAAATTCATACCTTACTTCTTTACAAAATAGTAAGGCAATATTTATTGGAATTTTTCTAGACTTTAAATAACTTATAAGTGCTGGGTGTTTTATAGAATCTGGTTTAATAATGGTTATTTTTTCACTCGTTTTTTTTTCTTTTAAAATTTGCGGGTGAAAAGAAAAAAAAGAAAAATCATTAGAAAGAAAATCAAGAGTTTCCGTCACAGAAAATGATTTTAACCTCATAATAAAATCTACGACTGTTCCTCCTGAACGATCACCAAAATCTATCCAAACGTTTTTTTGTTTAGATACTTTAAATGATGCTGTTCGTTCCTCTCTAAAAGGACTTAAATACATAGCACTACTTTCATTCTCTCTAACAGGGTTAAAGCCCAACTTTTTTAGAGCTAAAATGAAATCCAATTTATTCGCTATTTTACAGTCTATTCTTTTATGTTGCATGGTGTGTTTTTTTTTAGTTAAAATTGATGAAATGATGCAGAACAGCTCATAGCCCTTGATATAATTGACTATTAGCTGTCATCACTTTGTCATCGTTTCATCATTATTGTTTTTTTTAGTTAAAATTGGCTCATCGGTTTAAAAAGTGATGACAAAGTGATGACAAAACGATGAGCGAGCTAAACCCTTATTATTACTACTTAAAAAATATAAATAAGTTAGTCTGTCATCGATTCATCAAAATTTTCTGAAATAAATTTTCTATTTATTGAAAAGTAACGTCCTTTGCTCTCTATTAAGGCAATTTCGCCATCAGATAAAACCACAAACTTCCTGTAACTCAAAGAGTTTTTTTGATTTACTAATTTCCAGTCTTTTTTAAGAAGTTGTCGAATTTGTGTTTGGTCAGATTTAATTCTCGTTCTACTTAAAGCGTTTACGAGATCTAAAGGCACGAAATGCAATTCATCTAACTCATGTCTATCCATTGCGCTAATAATTAAACTAAGTAGCTCTTTTTCAACTCTATTTCTATTATTGTTCATCAACTTTTTTAGCGCTAAAGTTTCTATTTGCTTTGGAGTAAACCACATTCTTGTTTTTCTTTCAGTAGCAAAAGGTCTATTGATTGTAAAATCTAAAAAATGAGGGATTTCTTTAATGAGTTTAGATAAATAAAACACATCTTCCTTTTCAAATTTGGGTATTTTCAAAACCCAATAACGAATTTCAGTGGCATCAATTTTTATAAAGGAATCTTCTTTATTACTACACATAACAAATTTTCCGAAAAAGTCTACTTCTATACGTTCTTTACCTTTCCCTTCAATTTTATTTTTATTGGAGGTTGATAGGTATTTTAATTTTTCTTGTATTTCTTCATTTTGTACTGAAGCTTCATCTGAACCTAGAAGTAATTTATTTCCCCAATCGGCATTAAAATTACTTCCTAGAGAATGATTATCTAAGTAGCTCATGTTATCTCCAAAAACTGCTTTTAAATATTTTAAGAAGGTAGATTTACCTGTAGATCTTTCTACAGAAACTAAACAAAGTATCGGGAGTGATTGCGTTGGTTTTTCATATAATAATTTAAAATAGTCCAATCCTAGTTCAAACTGTTCACCAAAAATATGTTTGAAAAAAGAAAGTGTCTGTTTAGCATCTCCTTTTTCAGGTTTATGATTTAAAGCTGCATAGGTATTGTAAAAGCCATAAATCTTTTTATTATAATTAAAATGATCTGGATAACAAACACTACCATCAAAGCACTCTATTTGAGATAGATATTTCTTACCATGATCTCTAATAATGGTATTTACATCCCATTTCACAAGGCATTCGTTAAATTCTCCATTAATGGATGGTCTTTTTACTAATTTAAAATAGGCCGTACCAATCCTTATATATGGTATTTTACTCATATAGATTTGTTTTAAAACCTGTATATTTGCATACAGATTATGGTTAAAAAAATTTGTTAAGAGCGTAAAAAGTGAAGACTTTACGCTTTTTTTTGTTTTTTACTAAAAGAATCAGAAAATTTAGTGTTTTCTGTTTTTTTGTAACTGAGCATTTATTTGTTGCTCTAAAAACTCGTCAGAGACGTTTGGCTTACCTAACAACCATTCGTCAATAGCTTCTTTACTAAAAAACTTTTGACGAATGTGTTTATTAGAACCTGTAGGGATCAATTTGAGCATAGAAAGCTTGTAAAGTTTAGATTTGGACAAACCTGTATAGCTTTCTAAATCGTCTATGTTTAATACTTTTTTGTTGTGAGATAATAGACTTTTAATATCTTGTAATATCTCAATCATACTGTTATCCTTATTCATAATTTCATGGTTTTGAATTAAAAAATAAGTGAATGGCCATCCACATTGAGATGCAAACATATGACACTAAATAGCCTGTAAACAATACATTAAACGCAGTTAACGTTTGATTAATCTATAATAATTTAAGTTTAATGATTATGAAATATCTTTTTTAGCAATACTTCTCTTTCATAAAGTTTCTTTTCGTCTTTTTCGTTAATCCAAAGAGAATAAGATACTGAATAACTGCCTGGATTTATTGATTTACCCGCAATAAGAATGTTTTCATTAATAATTACGAACAATGCTTTTTTACTAATGTTTCTTATTCCATTATAAGCAACATGATTTAATATCGTAAATAAGGTTCCGTGATTTGCAGCTAGCTTACTTTTATTTGGCGCTTTAAAATATACTTTTCCTTGTATCATATTTCCTGATAAAAGGTTTTTAAATTTTAGTGAGTTTTCAGCATCCATTCCTAAGGTTTCAAAATTAATACCCTTTTTGTTAAAGGACTTTATTCTGCATCCTAAAAAATTATTTGCTTTGATTCCTTTGTATGCTTTTTTAAATTCTAAATATTTCATAGAAAGATAACCTATAAGCGGATAACCTATTAAGAAGCTTATAAGCCAAGTTAATGGGTGCTGTAAATTTGAAATAACCAATAAAGATCCAAAGAAAAATAAGCAAGTAGTCAAAAAATTTATGACGGATCTATCATTAATAAAAACTTTTTTATCTAAGTAGTTATTGTAATCATCCTCTAACTGAATAATATTTTGAGCTAATAAAACTGTTCTGCTTTCCATTTCACCTAATTTTTGGGGTTCATTCAAAATTAGTTAAAAAAAAGAACTTTGGTTATACATATGTTGTACTGATGAAACAAAAAAAAAGCCTTACATCTCTGTAAGGCTTGTAAATAAAGGTGGTCCCACTTGGGCTCGAACCAAGGACCCTCTGATTATGAGTCAGATGCTCTAACCAACTGAGCTATGGGACCAAATAATTGGCTGCAAATGTACTATTTATTTTGAATAATTAACATAGTTTTTATAAAAAAATTACACAGACCTATTCATTAGCCAAAGTCCAAAATTCTTTAGTCCTTGTTTGCTTTGTTCAGTAATATTCATAGAAGATAACGTTTCAAAAGCTTTTTCTGTATAATTTTGAATCTGTTCTTTTATCAAATCAGGAATATTATTTAATTCAAAAATCTTTGTAACCTCAATAATTTTAGCTGAATTGTCTTGTATATTTTGATTGTAAAAAGACAATAATTTTTCACGATCATCTTTATTTGCAACCTCTAAAGATTTTAAATATAGATATGTTTTCTTGTTTTCAATAATGTCTCCTCCTATTTGTTTTCCAAAAGTTTTTGGATCGCCAAAAGTATCTAAATAATCATCTTGTAACTGAAAAGCGAGTCCTAGATTTAATCCAAAATCATAAATTAAACTTGCATTTTCATCTGAAGTTTCTGCAACTATTGCTCCCATTTTTAAAGCAGCTGCAACTAAAACAGAGGTTTTTAAACGTATCATATTGATATATTCATCAATAGTAACATCATTTCTGGTTTCAAAATCGACATCTAATTGCTGCCCATCACAAACTTCTAGAGCTGTTTTACTAAACAATTTCGCTAAATTTTGAAAAATTATAGGATCATAATCTTCAAAATATTGATAGGCCATAATCAACATTGCATCTCCAGAAAGTATGCCTGTATTTGTATCCCATTTTTCATGTACAGTTGCCTTACCCCTTCTTAAAGGAGCAGCATCCATAATATCATCATGAATTAAGGTAAAATTATGAAAAACCTCAACAGCCAATGCAGCAGACATTGCTTTTTCATATCCTCCAGAAAAAATATCTGCAGCCATTAAAGTTAAAATTGGTCGCATTCTTTTACCACCTAACTTTATAATATAATCTATTGGTTCATATAAGTTCTTAGGCTCATGTACCCACTTTTTAGATTCTAAAAAATTAATAAAATCTTTTTGATAATGTAAAATATCCAAATCTTTATTTTTTGTAAAAATAGCGTAAAGAATTTTTAACCTAAAACTTCAATGTTAAAAAAATATTAAAACTTTGGAAACTATTTTTGTTTCTAAAGTTTCCAATTGTATATTTGCAACAAATTAAAATAAGTTTCAGTAAAAAAGTAGGATTAATTTAACTGGCGAACTTAAACAAATCACATTGTGATTATTTTATTAGAGCTTAAAAAATATGAAAGAAAAAATTTTAGATATATCTAAAGATCTATTTTTAAACCTTGGCTTTAAAAGCGTTACAATGGATGAAATTGCTAGTAACCTTGGTGTTTCTAAAAAAACTATCTACAAATTTTTTAAGAACAAAACAGAGCTTGTTAAAGGCGTTACCGATTTTATGTTTGATACTATTTGTTTTGGCATAGAAGGTATTTGCCAAAAAAAGTTAAACCCAATAGAAGAAATTTTTTCTATTAAACGAATGGTAATGCAACATTTAAATGACGAAAAATCTTCGCCTCAATATCAACTTCAAAAATATTACCCTAAAATTTACATCTCTTTAAAACAAAAGCAATTTCAAGTAATGCAAGACACTATTAAGGAGAATTTAAATAGAGGTATTGCCCTAAATTTATTTAGAAAAGATATTAATGTAGATTTTATTGCTAGAATTTATTTTTATGGAATGAATGGTATTAAAGATCAAGAGGTTTTTCCACTAACTAATTTTTCTATGAATGAATTAATGTTGAATTATTTAGAATACCATTTAAGGGGTATTGCAACAGAAAAAGGTGTAATAGAATTAAAGAAACAACTAACACAGAAATAAATACAGAATGAAAAAAATAGTATTCGTAACCATTTCTTTTCTTTTTTTGAGTAGCCTAAGTGCTCAAGAGAAAAACATGAAATTATCTCTAAAAGAAGCAATTATTTATGGATTAGAGAATAGTTACAACACAAAAACAGCTAGAAATGATATCAATGCTGCCAATGAAAAAGTTTGGGAAACTACAGCTGTTGGTTTACCACAAATTAATGCTGCTATTGATTATCAAAAATTTCTAAAACAACCTGTTTCATTATTGCCTGCAGCTGCTTTTGATAATAGAGAATCTGTTGTACAAACCGTAGAAGATTTTTTTGACCTTAATAGAGAAAGTAGCCCAAACTCGCCAGATGGTTTTATACCTGTAGTTTTTGGGACTCCACAAAATGTAAACGCTTCTGTTACTTTAACACAATTATTATTTGATGGCTCGTATTTAGTAGCTTTACAAGCCTCTAAAACATTTTTAAAAATATCTGAACAAGCAGAAGAAAAAACAGAAATGCTAACTAGAGAAGCAATTATAAATGCTTATGGAAATGTTTTAATAACAGAAAAAAGCATTGCTATCATTAAAAAAAACATCAAAATTTTAGATAAAAATTACAATGATGCTAAAAAGATTTATGAAAACGGATTGAATGAGGAAGAAGATGTTGAACAATTAGAAATTACCTTAGGAAACCTTAAAAATCAACTAAATAGTGTCATAAGAATGAAGGCAATTGCATATCAAATGCTAAATCTTTCTTTAGGAAATGCTATTGAAACAAAACTTACTTTAACAGATACTTTAGATGGTTTGGCAGAAGATAACATTAGCCTAGCATTGATTACTGAAAATTTTAATGTAAACAATCACATAGATTTTAGAATTTCTGAAAACGATAAAGAAACAAAAAGATTAATGATGAAGTTAGAGCAAAGTAAAGCACTACCAAGTTTGTCTGCTTTTGTAAATTATGGTACTCAAGCATTCTCAGAATCTTTTAGTTTTTTAGATAGAAACCAACAATGGTTTCAACAATCTTTAGTAGGTGTTAGCCTAAATGTACCAATTTTTAGCAGTTTTGGTAGAAAATCCAAAACAGCACAAGCTAAAATAGCTCTAGAAAACGCTGACTTAAGATTAGAAGAAACTAAACAACGCTTAAATTTATTAGCTAAAAAAGCAAAAAGCGAGTATCAATTAAGTATAGAAAACTACCAAACAAACAAAAGAAATGTTGGTTTGGCAGAACGAATAGAAAAAAAACAACGTGTTAAATTTTTTGAAGGAATTTCTTCTAGTTTTGATTTATTACAAGCTCAAAACCAATTATACACACAGCAACAAACCTATATACAATCTATGTTAGATGTTATTGCTAAAAAAGCAACTTTAGAAAACGCATTAAACTTACCAATCAAAAAATAAAAAACCATGAAAAAAATATATTTATTACTTGCAATTTCTGTTCTAATTGTTTCTTGTGGAGAAAAAAAAGAACAAACCATTGCAGAAGTTATTGCTACAAAAGACATCAAACAAATTAGAACTAAAAAATCTGAATTAGACAAACAGGTACAAGAAATTTCTGCAAAAATTAAACAATTAATAACAGAAATAGAAACATTAGACACCTTAAAGAGAGTACCTTTAGTTACTGCCATTCAGTTAAAAAAACAAGTTTTTAACCATTATTTAGAATTGCAAGGAAATGTACAAACCAAACAAAATGTTCTAATATATCCTGAAATGCCAGGTACTTTAGAGCGTGTTTTTGTAAAAGAAGGTCAAAAAGTTTCTAAAGGACAAATTTTAGCAAAAATTGATGATGGAGGAATGGCACAACAAGTAGCACAATTAGAGGCTACAACAGCATTGGCTAAAACTACTTTTGAACGTCAAAAAAGACTTTGGGATCAAAAAATAGGATCAGAAATTCAATTCCTACAAACAGAAACACAATTTACTGCTCAAAAAAACACTTTAGCTCAACTAAAAAAACAGTTAGAAAAAGCTACAATTAGAGCTCCTTTTTCTGGTATTATTGATGATGTTATTAAAAACCAAGGTACTATTGTTGCTCCTGGCATGGGTTCTGAAGTTTTTAGAATTGTAAACCTTAATAATATGTATATTGAGGCTTCAGTTCCAGAAAATTATATTTCTGATATTAGAACTGGTAAGGCTGTAGAAATTATGTTTCCTGTTTTAGGAAGCTCTTTAAACACAAAAATTAGGCAAACTGGTAATTTTATAGACCCTGCTAACAGAACCTTTAAAGTAGAAATTGCAGTACCAAATAAAGATAGAAGTATAAAACCAAATCTTACTGCTAAACTAAAAATTAACGACTATACAAACACAGAAGCTATCTTAATTCCACAAAGTATTTTATCAGAAAATGCGGAAGGACAACAATATGTATATGTAATTAAAAATATCAACAATAATATAGGAACCGCAAAACAAGTGGTTGTTACAACTGGTAAAACCCAAGGAGATATTATAGAAGTTTTAAAAGGTGTTGCTGAAGGAGATATTTTGATACAAGCTGGTGCAAGAACTGTAAAAGACGGACAAGAAATTAAAATTAGTGAATAGACTACAATTTACGAACGTCTAAAAACGAACAACTAATGACTAAAAATAAGAAAAAAACAGATAAAGAATTTAAACTTTCATCGTGGGCAATTTCTAACAAAACTACCATGTATGTTTTAATAATTCTAATCTTAGGCTTAGGGATGTCTGCATATTTCAATATGCCAAGAGAAGATTTTCCAGAAATTAAAGAAACTAAAATTTACATCAGTACCTTATATCCTGGAAATACTGCTGAAGATATAGAAAAACTAATTACAGATCCTTTAGAGGACCAATTAAAAGGAATTAGTGGTATTGTAGAAATTACCTCAACATCTCAAGAAGATTATTCTATGATTATAGTAGAATTTGATGACGATATGGATGTTGAAGTTGCCAAACAACGTGTCAAAGACAAGTTAGATACCGAAAAAGCGTCTGAAGATTGGCCTACTTTTAATGGTGCAAAAGTAGATCCAAATGCTTTTGATTTAAATATTTCTGAAGAAGTACCTTTTTTAAATATCAATATTTCTGGTGATTTTCCACTTCAAAAATTAAAAGAATTTGCAGAATATTTACAAGATGATATTGAAGATTTAACAGAAGTTAAACAGGCAGACATTAGAGGTGTACAAGACAGAGAAGTAGAAATTGCTGTAGACATATACAAAATGATGGCAATGCAAGTTAGTTTTGATGATATTACTGCTGCTATACAAAGAGGTAACGTAACCTCTTCTGCTGGAAATTTAATTGCAAGTGGCCAAAGAAGAACCGTTAGAATTTTAGGAGAAATAGATACACCAACAGACTTAAACAATTTTGTAATCAAATCAGAAAAAGGAAGTCCTATTTACCTTAAAGACGTAGCAACTGTTCGTTTTAGAGAAAAAGACAAAACTACCTATGCCAGAAAAGATGGCAAACAAGTAGTAATGTTAGATGTTAAAAAACGTGCAGGAAAAAATATGGTTGCTGCTGCAGATCAAGTAAAAATAATTGTAGAAAAAGCAAAAGCAGAATTTTTCCCTTCTAATTTAAATGTAACAATTACCAACGATTTATCAGACAAAACCATTGGTCAAGTAGATGATTTGGTTAACAACATTATTTTTGGAATTATATTAGTTGTAACTGTTTTAATGTTCTTTTTAGGCTTTAAAAATGCCTTATTTGTAGGTTTTGCCATACCAATGTCTATGTTTATGTCTTTAATGATACTAGGTGCAATGGGTTACACACTAAATACCATGATTCTTTTTGGATTAATTATGGGACTAGGTATGTTGGTAGATAATGGTATTGTGGTTGTAGAAAACGTATATCGTTTAATGGATGAGGAAGGCCTCTCTAGAGTGGAAGCTGCTAAAAAAGGGATTGGAGAAATTGCATTTCCTATTATTATTTCTACTATAACAACAGTAGCTGCATTTGTTCCTTTAGGTTTGTGGCCTGGACTTTTTGGTCAGTTTATGATTTACTTCCCAATAACACTTTCTGTTGTTTTAGGATCGTCTTTATTTGTTGCTATTTTCTTTAATTCTGTTTTAGTTTCTCAGTTTATGACAACAGAAGACAAAGACATGCCTGTTAAAAAATTAATTACGATCTCTTTAATTGTTGGTCTAATTGGTTTGCTAATTTTAATTTTTGGTGGCGAATATAGAGGCTTAGGTTCTGTAATGATATTTACAGCAATTATGTTGTGGGTGTACAGATTATTCTTAAGAAAAGCTGCTAATTATTTTCAGAAAAACACCTTAGTTTCTTTAGAGAATTTTTATGAAAAAACTTTAAAAAGTGCTCTTTCTAATTGGAAACCTTATGCAATTACTATTGGTACTTTTGTTCTATTATTTATCGCTTTTGCTGGTTTTGGATGGTCTGTAGGAACTCAAAGAACTAAAATTGAATTTTTTCCTGATAATAAACCAAATCAAGTTGTGGTTTATATTGAATATCCTCAAGGTACAGATATAGAAAGAACCAATACAATTACCAAAGAAATTGAGCAAAAAGTAGCTAGTATTTTAAATGAAAATATCTACATGGATAATGGCTACAATTTTATGGTAGAAAGTGCTGTTTCTCAAGTGGGTGAAGGTGCTGGAAACCCCCAAACAGATGGAGGGTCTGCAGCAGAAATGCCTCATAAAGGTAAAATTACAGCTTCTATGCGTCAGTACAAATACAGACGCGGACAAGACAGTGAGGTTTTAAGACAAAAAGTACAAGAAGCCTTAACAGGTATTTATCCTGGAGTTTTAATTTCTGTAGAAAAAGATGCAAATGGACCACCAACTGGCGCACCAATTAACATAGAACTAGAAGGTGATGATTATGAAGAATTAATTGCTGCAGCAGAAAAAATGAGGGTTTTTGTAAATTCTAGAAACGTACCAGGTGTAGATGAGTTAAAAATTGATGTAAACAAAGACAAGCCTTCTATGAAGGTACTTGTAGATAGAGAAAAAGCAGGAGAGTTAGGCGTTTCAACTGGGCAAGTTGGCCAACAATTACGTAACGCTATTTTTGGTGCAAAAGCAGGTATCTATAAAGAAGATGGAGATGATTATGATATCAATGTGCGTTTTAACAAAGATATCAGATACAATAAAAGTGCACTTTTTAATCAAAAAATTACATTTAGAGACAATACTGGCCAGATAAAATCGATACCTGTTTCTGCTGTGGCTACACAAAGTAATACTTCTGGTTTTAGTGCTATAAAACACAGAGATACAAAACGTGTAGTTACTGTATATTCTCAATTAGCACCTGGTTATGTAGATGCTGGTGCTGTTGTTAATCAAATTAAAGAAGAAATGAAAAGTTATAATGGTATTTCTAATAATATTAGAATCGATTATACTGGGCAAATTGAAGAGCAAAATAAGCAACAAGCCTTTTTAGGTGGTGCGTTTTTTAAAGGTTTGGCTTTAATTTTCTTTATCTTAATTTTTCAATTTAATTCGGTTTCTAAGCCAGCAATTATTATGATTGCCATCTTTTTAAGTTTTATTGGGGTTTTTGGTGGTATTGTACTTACAGGAAGTTCTTTTGTAATTATGATGACAATGATGGGAATTATTTCACTCGCAGGAATTGTAGTAAACAACGGAGTTGTTCTACTAGATTACGCACAACTTTTAATTGATAGAAGAAAAGAGGATTTAAATATTGATGAAAAAGATTTTCTACCAATTGATGAATTGTTTTTAAGTGTAGTAAAAGCAGGTAAAGCACGTTTAAGACCTGTATTGTTAACTGCAATTACTACTATTTTAGGATTGATTCCTTTAGCAATTGGCTTAAATATTAACTTTTTTACTTTATTTGGCGAGTTTGACGCTAATATTTATATGGGTGGAGATAATGTTGTTTTCTGGGGACCTTTAGCTTGGACTGTTATTTATGGTTTACTAATT
Source organism: uncultured Polaribacter sp. (assembly GCF_947497695.1). Classification (GTDB taxonomy): domain Bacteria; phylum Bacteroidota; class Bacteroidia; order Flavobacteriales; family Flavobacteriaceae; genus Polaribacter. The sequence continues at coordinate 376,275 of NZ_CANMHM010000002.1, forward strand.
GCTACTTTTTTAACATTGGTAGTTGTGCCTATTTTATTCTTTTTAATTACAAAGTTTAAAATGAGAATTAAAGGACAATTAAAATTAGAAAATCAAATTGACCAAATAGGTTAATCATTATTATACTTTATATCATCATACTTAAAAAAAGAGGTTAAAATCAATTTGATTTTAACCTCTTTTTTGTAATTTCGAGAACATGTTAAAAAAAGAAAAAAAATCTTTTACGGTTGATGAAATTAAACGAAAGTTAGAAAACTACTGTGTTTACCAAGATAGATGTCACAAAGAAATAGAAGAAAAAATGTGGGATTATCAGTTGATACCAGAAGCAAAAGAAATGATTCTTTTAAGCCTGATGAAAGATAACTTTTTAAACGAAGAACGTTTTGCTAAAAGTTATGCTCGTGGAAAATTCAGAATTAAAAGTTGGGGAAAACCACGTATTGTTAGAGAATTAAAATTTAGAGATATTTCTGCTTACAACATTAAAACAGCTTTAAAAGAAATTGATGAAACTGAATACATAAAAACTATTTACAGAATTACAGAAAACAGAAATAACGTAATTTCTGAACCAAATATTTATAAAAGAAAGAAAAAGCTTACTGATTTTTTAATGAGAAAGGGGTTTGAAAATGAGTTGATTTTTAAAGTTGTTGGTGAGGTTGTTTCTTAGATTTAAAAGTAATAAAAATAAATCTATGAATTGGCAAACAAGCTTAGCCCTGATTGAAACGGCATCCTTTTTGCTTTTTCTGCAAAAAGATATAGTGGAAAGCAGGAAATAGCTTCTAATACTACTGCTTATTTTTCTTTTTTTCTAATTCCTCTTTATTTTTAAGATTGATAGATTTTCTAGTAGTACTATCAATCATCGTAGAATCTATACCAATAAAATCTACTTTAATATCGATTTCGTCTTCAAAACGTTTTTTAGAAAGTATACTATTTATTTTAGAGTTTACAGCAGAAAAAGCACCAATCGTTTTATTTACTTGACTATTAATTTCAGTTGGGGTAATTGCAGGTATTAAAGTTAAATCTGCCAAACGTAAAGTTTCATTTTCTAAAACATTTACTCTTGCTTTAAAAGACGGAATATCAAAAATTGCAGGTTTTATACTGTCTTTTAAACTCTTTACTAAATCTCTTAATTCTAAAGCATTACTTAAAGCTTCATTTGGTGATACTTTTTCAAATTTCTTTAAAAAGTGTTTTACAGTGTTTAACTCTTTCCAATCTGCTATTACATCTTCAAAATCAGCATTTACATCTATAGCAGAAGCGTGTTTTTTTGCGGTACTTTTCTCAGGAATTTCTTGAATTGTTTCTACAATTTCTTTCTTATTACTTTTACAAGAAAAGATGAGTATTGCTAAAAGTAAGATGGTTATTTGTTTCACTTCATATAATTCTTAATTACAAAAATACACATTTTAGCAGCATCAAAATCTTAATTTATATAAATTGTAACAATCAATAATATTTAAATTATCAATCAAAATAAACTTTGTAAGGTTTCTGTTTTATTTCGTCTACTTAAAAAACAAAAATAAGAGCTATTTGTAACAAAGGTTACTATTAAAAAAAAACGATAGCTATACCTTTACCTAAAATAATAAGTGATGAAAAAAATTATAGAAAAAAGTTTAGAAAACACATATCAATATCAAGAATATAGAGATTTAGTGAGCAATTTATTAGCAGAGGGTAAAGCTACAGGTAATGAGCAATCTGATGCTTTAACAAATTATAGTTTGTTAAATGATAAAAGAATGAAACGTTTAGATAAAACGATTAAAATTTCTGAAGAAACAGTTACTCAAATAAAAAAAGTAAATGAACCACAAACTTGGTTAGTAATTACAGAAGGTTGGTGTGGTGATGCTGCTCAAAACTTACCTGTAATTAACAAAATTGCAGAAACCAATAATAATATTCATCTAAAATTGGTTTTACGTGATGATAATGAAGATTTGATGAACTTATTTTTAACAAATGGAGGGAAATCAATTCCAAAATTAATTGCTTTAGACACAGATAACAATGTAATAGACACTTGGGGACCAAGACCTACAGTTGCTACAAAAATGGTTGCTGATTACAAAGCTAAACATGGTGCCTTAGATGCTAATTTTAAACAAGATTTACAAGTTTGGTACAATAAAAATAAAGGACAAAGTGTACAAGATGATTTTGTAGAATTAGTAAAAAAAGCAGCATTAAAAGAAGCATAATTATTTAAATTATAAAAATTAAAACTGCAAGTTCATAAATGGATTTGCAGTTTTTCTTTTCTGTATCTTTACACCGAAAAATTATATAAAAATGCTTGTAGATTATTCTTTAATTACTGATGATGCAAAAGTTTGGATTTACCCTTCTAGTAGAAAATTTTATCCGAATGAAATTGAAGGTATTGAAAACAAAGTAAAAGCTTTTATTGAAAGTTGGAAAACGGATGATGAAAACTTTAAAGCCTCATACAAATTTCTATACAACCGTTTTATTATTTTGTTTGCCGATACTGAAAACACAGCTTTAACAAACTCAGACATTGATTGTTCTGTTTCATTTATTTTAGCACTACAGCAAGAATATAAAGTAGAATTGTTAGATAAAATGAATGCTTGTTTTAAACAAGGAGAACATATACAATACAAAGAGTTAAAAGACTTTAAAAAACTACTAAAAAATAGAGCTCTTACTGGAAAAAGCATCATTTTTGACAACCTAATTACCTCTAAAATTGATTTTGATAATAACTGGGAAATTCCTCTTGAGGAAAGCTGGTATAATAGATATTTGTAAGCTAAAAAACATTTTAAGATTATTATCTTGAATCTATTTTAAAAACAATACTGTCTTGCTGAGCTTGTAGAAAGATATTTTAAGTATTCACAAAAAAAGTCTTCAACAAGCTCAGATTGACAAAATCTTAGTGTAATTGTGAAATATTAAACAACAAAAAATAGTTTTTCTCCACATCAACTATATAAACTATTATATCTTTTACTTCTCTAAAATACTAGCAATATTAGGTTTAAAATAATTAGGCCCTTTTAACACTTTACCATCTTCTCTGTATATAGGTTTGCCATCTTCGCCTAATTTACTCATATTACTTCGCTGAATTTCATTAAAAACCTCTTCAATTTTATCTTGCATTCCATGTTCTATAATTGTGCCACATAAAATATACAACATATCACCTAAAGCATCTGCAACCTCAACCAAATCATTGTTTTGTGCTGCTTCTAAATACTCTTCATTTTCTTCTTTCATCAGCTCAAAACGAAGGTTTTTTCTATCTTCTCCAATATTTACAATTGGTTTTTGATGCATATTTAATTTAAATGCAGTATGAAATTCGGTTACTGCTGCTATTTTGTTTTTCATTTATTAATAATTTTATGACTGATATAATGATACAAGAAGTTATTATAAAAACGATACCTTTCTTTATTTAATTTGTAATTTTACAAAATCAAAATTTTGATGATTTTAGGTAGACAATATATAGAAACTTATTGATAAAATAAAGGCTTCTCTTTTGCTATTCACAAACAACTTTAAAAAAACACAAACTATGTTTTTAGGTGCTTATTTTACAACAGGAAGAATTGTTTTTATGATTTTTTTTATCTTTGCTTTTATAGCTTTAATGATTTATAGCTACAGAAAAGATATTAAAAACCACGATCGTTATTATAAAGGTGCTGGAAAAAAAGTAATTATTTATGGTGGATTAATTATTGCAATTTTTGTGGCAATTCGTTTTTTGTTTGGGAATTAGCAAACTACATTTTTTCTACCTCACTTAATTTATCATGGTCTAAAATGGTAAAACCTTCTTCATCAAAACTAGCTGAAGGCACGTATTTTACATCTAATTCTAAGTTATCAAAATCATACGAATAAATTTGATACACTTTTTGAGCAAAAGATTCTTCGTGATAATTTAAAAGAAGATATAAAAAAGCATCTAAATTTTTTATTTCTTTATTAGTGTATCTATACAAAGGACTTTTTTCATCAATAACATGTACAACTGTCCAAATTGTTGGTAAATACATTATTTTGTTTCTTTCTAAATTTAAAGTAAAAAAATTCTTTTAAAAACGCCATTTTCATCCTTATTTGTAATAGATAGTGTTACCTTAATTTCTGGCTCTATCATTACTGTTTTTCTACTATTCATTAAGCGAAACATAATTGCTCGCTGATTTTTAAAATCTCTTAAAATAATATTTTTACTAAATTTAATACTTGCCTTTGGCTTAGAAAAACGACCATATAACAAACCTGTTATAAATGAAAAACTAAGCAAACCAATCATTGCCTCAAAAGCTGCAATAAAATTTGCAGAGATTCCTTTGGGTGCTATACCTCCATAACCAACTGTTGTAAGTGTTTGTGCACTAAAGAAAAATCCGTTTAAAAAATCTTCTAAAAAACTTCCCTTAGGTTTTGTTATTTGTTCAATACCAATACCAACATAAAACAACCCAAAAACAATATTTAAAAGTGTGTAGGCAAAAATTATCAATAAAAAAAAGTGAATCCAAGAAATGTCTATAAAATAGGCATATAAATCGCCAATGTTCTTTTTTCTGTTGATATGATTAACATTACTGCTCCCATCATCATTAATAATATCTTGGGCATTTTTGCTAGATTTATATCCAAAACCAGGATCTTTTACTTTTTTTGCCATGTTGTATCTTTTAGCTTTTTATGCGTTGTCTTGTTTTAAGGACCTGTAATCGAGACCAAGCAATTTTATGTTTTTGTGTGTATATAAAAAAGCAACTAACATCTAATAAAAAGTAAAACAAACTAATGCCACTTGGAGGATTATTACTTGGTAAAAATTCAAAAACTGCAAAGCCTATATTTGGCCATTTCCAACATCCAAAAGCAGTGCCTCCTATCTCTAAAACAGCAACTAAAATATACATTGCATAGAAAAAGAGTCTGTCTTTTGGTCTTTTCCAAAGCAATAAAAACACACAAAGAGTCATTACAAAACCAAAAACATCTGTAAAAAACACTAAATAAATAGTGGCAAAAACAGCAATAAAAATAGCAAATAATTGTTCTACAGCTTTGTTGTATTTTCTTACTACAGAAGCTTTGCTAAACATAAAAATTCTGCCATATAAAGCTGCATGCCCAATTGGCACATATAAAGGTACATTTTGTAATCGATAAGTATACATTCCTAAAATTCTAGAAAATAAATATTCACCTCCAAAACCTAAAATAACAGCATAAATCATGAGTTCTTTTACTCTTGGAGTAGATCTAAAATACATTTTAAAAAAACCTGCTAACATTAAAATATTGATTAATATTTGCGAATTTGTAACGTTTTCAGCAAAATAAATACTATCAAAAAACAACACAAATACAAAGAAAATAAAACGACCAATCTCTCTATTAAAAACAGCTATTATTTTATTAAAATCTTCTTTAGGTATTTCAAAAATATTCATTAATTAGGGTATTTAAAGCAGTTGGTTGTGTGGTCATTTACCATTCCTATTGCTTGCATATATGCATACATTACTGTAGATCCTACAAACTTAAAACCACGTTTTTTTAAATCTTTAGAAATTTTATCAGATAATTCTGTAGTTGCAGGTACATCTTCTTTAGAATGAAAAACATTTATAATTGGTTGGTTATTTACATAACTCCAAATAAATTTAGAAAAAGAGCCAAATTCTTTTTGAACTTCTATAAATAACTGTGCATTTGTAATAGCACTTCTTATTTTTAGTTTATTTCTTATAATGCCTTTATCTTGGAGTAATGATTGGATTTTATTTTCTGCATACAGGGCTACTTTTTTGTAATCAAAATGATCAAAAGCGTTTCTAAAATTTTCTCTTTTATTTAAAATAGTAATCCAACTTAAACCAGCCTGAAAGGTTTCTAAAATTAAAAACTCAAATAACGTTGTATCATCAAAAACAGGTGTTCCCCATTCTTTGTCATGATAGTCTTTATAAATTTCACTATCTGTTACCCAAAAACATCGATGTTTCATTCTTTTATTTTAAAATTGAAAAGTAGTGTTTAAAGCATTCATAGCAATCAATATTATAAAAATTTTGAACTCAAAAAATACGTTTACTCTTTAGAAACTTACTTTCACTCATTCTCGTTTTTTTAAATGAGTCAACAAAACTACTTTTGAACAACGAGAAATTGATAAAGTATACCAATTTAATTATTTAAAGCCGATAAAATATTATTTTTAACCTATCACAATTCAATTAACGTTTTATAAGCCTGAGCTTGTTGAATACTTTTGCGTGAATCTTTAAACATCCTTTGACAAGCTCGGGAAGAAATCTATATTTTTAATTATGAATCAACTTTATAAAGTCAAATAGGTAGTATTCAGCATCAACCTGTAAATCTTATATAATTTTAATACTTTTAACTATTATGAAAATATTTAAACAAATACTCTTATTGTTTTCTGTCGCACTTATTTTTTGGTCTTGTAGTTCATCAAAAATTAAAAACAATACAAATATAAAAGAACAACCTGTTGTAATTGCAAATGATAGTTTAGAATATCAAATTATTATTTTTGATATTGGTTTTAATCAATTTTTAAATTCTGTAGCACAACCCAAAGGTTTTTATTCTCAAAACTATTTAGAGGCTAGAAATAATGCTTGGGTAATTTCTTGGAATATTAGAGCAAATAGTCCAAATCAATTTAACACCAATATTTATGAAAATATCATTGATTATCAACCCAATATAGATTATGGTTACGAAGTAAATTATAAATTATTCAACTACTTTTTATTTGCACAAAAAAAATATAAAATGAGTTTAGGTGGTGGTTTTAGAACCAATAGAACTAATTAGCTATCTTTTGAAAACTCACAAAACTATAATCAAATTTATTTTTTTCATCTGCTTTAAAGTCTTCTCTATTGGTTTCTTTCCAAATATTTAAATCTATTTCAGGAAAAAAAACATCAGCTTCAAACTCTTTATGAACCTGTGTAATATCTAACTGCTCTACTAAGTCTTTTTCAATAGCTTCCTTATAAATTTGTGCACCACCAATTATAAAAATATCTTCATTATTTTCTGCTAGTTTAATAGCTTCTTCAAGACTGTTTGCTATTAAGCAACCATCTTTAAAATACTCTTTATTTCTAGTAATTATAATGGTTGTTCTATTTGGCAATGGTTTACCAATAGATTCAAAAGTATTTCTGCCCATTAAAATGGGATGACCAGTAGTTACATTTTTAAATCTCTTTAAATCTGCAGGCAAATGCCAAATTAAATCATTGTCTTTTCCTAAAGCATTGTTCTTTGCAATTGCGGCAATAATTGTAATCATAAAATTTAATATTTTAAACAAAATTAAAGTAATTCTCTGAAGATTTGACGTTTTAAGCGTAATTTAAGTCGTTTTTTTAGACGTATAAGTACATTTTTTTTGTGAAAAGCCTGAAAATCAATCAAAAAGAGATTGTCTATTTTAAATAAAACACAATTTTGTTTCCCTTTTATTTTTGATTACCAATATTTTGTAAAGGCATTTTACAAAACTGATAATTCTTTAATAATATTAAACAATAATCTTTGTACAATGTTAGTTCTTACATACTTTTACTTAAACTTTTAATAAAATAATTATGGCTATCAAAAAACAATTTTTAAAAAGCAAACCAGTTTGTAAAGTAACTTTTACAGTTGCTGCTGAAGAAGCTAAAAAAGTAACAGTTGTAGGAAGCTTTAACGAATGGAACGAACAAGCAACACCTTTAAAGAAATTAAAAAATGGTTCTTTTAAAGGTACTGTTAATTTAGAATCTGGAAAATCTCACGAATTTAGATACTTAGTTGATGGAGCTTACATCAATGAAGAACAGGCAGATGAACTTGTTTGGAATGATTTTGCAGGTGCAGAAAACAGCGTATTAAATATATAATATTAAAATAAAAAAGAGCTTTTAATTAAATTAAAAGCTCTTTTTTTTTAAAGAGAATAAAATTAGTTTTAAACTGCAACTTTACCCTTAATATTTGGATGAGGATTGTAATCTAACAACTCAAAATCTTCAAAAGTAAAATTTTCGATATCTTTTACAGATGGATTTATCTTCATTTTTGGTAACGGTCTAATCTCTCTAGACAATTGTAACTCTAATTGTTCTTGGTGATTATTATAAATATGTGCATCGCCAAAAGTATGTATAAACTCTCCTGCTTTATAACCACAAACTTGTGCAATCATCATTGTAAATAGTGCATAAGAAGCAATATTAAAAGGCACTCCTAAAAATATATCTGCACTTCTTTGGTATAACTGACAAGATAATTTACCATCTGCAACATAAAACTGAAAAAAAGCATGACAAGGAGGTAATGCTGCTTTACCATTGGCAACATTTTCTGAAAATGAAATTGAAGTATCTGGCAATACAGAAGGGTTCCAAGCAGAAACTAGCATTCGTCTAGAATTTGGGTTGGTTTTTAAAGAGTGAATTACTTCTTTTAATTGATCTACTTCATCACTGTTCCAGTTACGCCATTGATGTCCATAAACTGGTCCTAAATCGCCTTTTTCATCTGCCCAAGAATTCCAAATTTTAACGCCGTTTTCTTGTAAATATTTAATATTAGTATCTCCTTTTATAAACCAAAGTAGTTCATAAATAATAGATTTTAGGTGTAGTTTTTTGGTAGTAACCATTGGAAAACCTTCACTTAAATCAAAACGCATTTGATGCCCAAAAACACTTTTTGTACCTGTGCCTGTTCTATCTCCTTTTTCGTTTCCGTTTTCTAAAACGTGTTTTACTAAATCATGGTATTGTTTCATTCTGGTATGTAATCGTTTAATTGATAATAAACTGAATAAAATTTATGTTTTATTTTAATAAAAAAACACAATCTGTATTTCTTTATTTTTTTAGCGTTTAATTAACGCTTGCTAATTTCATCTCTAATTTTTGCAGCCAACTCATAATTTTCATCAGCAACAGCGTTATTTAATTGATCGTGCAATTCTTTTAAAGACACATTAGAAAAAGTACTTTTATTATCGGTAATTAAGGCTTCTAATTCTGATGAAACTTCTTCTGTTTTTGACGTATTTTCTATGCCAAATTCTTCTTCAATTTTAAGAAAAACACCTGCTTTTTCTAAAATATTTTCATAGGTATAAATTGGTGCTTGGTAACGCACTGCAATTGCAATAGCATCAGATGTTCTTGCATCTATTACTTCTTCAACGCCTTCTCTTTCACAAACCAAACTAGAAAAGAAAACACCATCTACTAATTTATGTATTAAAACTTCTTTTACTTTGATTAAAAAGCGGTCTGAAAAAGTTTTAAATAAATCGTGTGTAAGTGGTCTTGGAGGTCTAATTTCTTTTTCTAAAGCAATGGCTATTGATTGTGCTTCAAAAGCTCCAATAATTATAGGTAGCGTTCTTGTGCCTTCCATTTCACTCAACACCAATGCATAAGCACCACTTTGAGTTTGACTGTATGAAATACCTTTGATTGTTAATTGTATTAAACTCATAAATTTATTTATGTAAAAAAATATGCTATTTAAAAAGTAAATCAATGTTAGTTCTAACAAAATATAGAACTAAATCATTCATTTAAAACTCAAAACCTTTGCACTAGACTTAAAGATACCAGGTTTATTGTAAATTTTTAAGATAGATTCTTTTGAGGGCACAATTTAATGAAAATAATAGCTTCGTAAATAATATTTCTTTAAAATATGAAGATTTGTTATAGTTCTGCTTACTTGAAGAATTAAAGCCTTTCTACAAGCTCAAGACAAGCTTTTATTAGAGCTCTCACAATTTTTAGCGGAAAGCAATTGCTAAATGCCTAACGAAATTATTTAAAGTTGCCTAAAATTTTTAAAAAAACCTATCAAAAGTTATACTTCTGATAGGTTTATTAAAATAACTAAACTTAAAATAATTTGAGCATGCCCAAAAAAAAGATTTTATTCTTTAAAAATTGTTTTTTTACTAAGCAGCCTTAAATGCTTTCAATTTTTCGATTAATTTAGGCACAACTTCAAAAGCATCTCCTACAATTCCATAATCTGCTGCTTTAAAAAAAGGTGCTTCTGCATCTGTATTGATGACCACTTTTACTTTAGATGCATTGATACCTGCCAAATGCTGAATTGCACCAGAAATACCAATAGCAATATATAAATTAGAGGCAACAGGCTTACCAGTTTGCCCAACATGTTCACCATGAGGACGCCATCCTAAATCTGAAACAGGTTTAGAACAAGCAGTTGCAGCCCCTAAAACGTCTGCTAAATCTTCAATTAAACCCCAGTTTTCTGGACCTTTTAAACCTCTTCCAGCAGAAACAACAACATCTGCATCTGCAATGGTTACTTTACCTGTAACTTTTTCTATGTTTTCTGATGTTACACCTGAATCTATAATACTAGCTTCGAAATTTTCTGTAGTTCCTGAAACAGGGTTTTCATGAATTCCGAAAGAATTCTTTGCCAAACCAATTACTTTGTTTTCAGTAGAAATTACTGTATTTGAAAATGCTTTGTTAGAAAAGGCTTTTCTTTTTACAGTAAAAGGGTTTGTATTAGATGGAGCATCTACAACATTGGTTGCAAAACCAGCTTCTAAATGAACAGCAATCATTGGTGCTAAATAAAAACCATCAATACTAGAATCTACAACTACAACAGTAGCGTTTTCTTTTTTTGCTACTTCTGTAACAATTGCTCCGTATTGTTTTGCATTAAAAGTATTAAAAGCATCGTTAGAAACTGCGATGACTTTTTCTGCTCCATAAGTATACAATTCTGATGAATCAGCAGCGTTTACTGTAAGTGCTACAACATTAGTACCTAATTGTTCTGCAACTTTTTTTCCATAAGAAACTACTTCTAAAGCAGTTTTCTTAAATTTTCCTTCCGATGAATCGGCAAAAACTAAAACAGACATATTATATAGTTTTTAGTTGTTAGTAAGTTGTTTTTAGTGGACTGTACTAACAAAATTATTTTTTATTTTGTTTAATTGTGTAAAAGTGTAATTGTTTAATCGTTTCATTGTAAAACTGTGACAATTTTAAGTAATTGTTTTTACAGTTACTTAAAAATGACACATAAACCAATACAAAATATTTATATTACTTTGGCCTCATTATGTAATAAGCTAATTAGCTCATCAATATTATCAGCAGCTACTAATTTTACAGCTCCTTTTGGTGCTGGTTTTTGAAAAGACTCTATATTTGTTGCTATCTCTGCTGCAACAGGTTCAATAACATTTAAAGGTTTTTTACGAGCCATCATAATGCCACGCATGTTTGGAATACGTAAATCTTTCTCTTCAACAATACCTTTTTGACCACCAATAACTATTGGTAAACTCGATGATAAAGTTTCATTACCACCATCTATTTCTCTGGTTGCAGAAACCGTTGTTCCATCAACTTCAATACCAACACAACCGTTTATAAAATTAAAATCGGTCAAAGCTGCCAACATTCCAGGAACCATTTGACCATTATAATCTGCAGACTCCTTACCTGCTAATACCAAATCATATTCGCCAGTTTTAACAACTGCTGCCAATTCTTTTGCCACTTGTAATCCATCTGTAGGACTTGCATTTACACGAATTGCATTATCTGCACCAATTGCCAATGCTTTACGTAATGTAGGTTCTGTTTCTGCTCCTCCAACATTTACAATAGTAACTGTAGCTCCTTGCTTTTCTTTAAACCACATTGCTCTTGTTAAACAAAACTCATCATAAGGGTTTATTACAAATTGTACCCCATTTGTATCGAACTTTGTATCGCTTTCTGTGAAATTAATTTTAGATGTGGTATCAGGAACGTGACTAATACAAACTAATATTTTCATAAAATTTATTTTAATTTTGTGCTTTGCGAAATTACGTCTTTTTTTTAAAAAATACTATGCATGCATAGTATTTTTTAATTTATTTAACAATTATTAAAAAAAAGATAAAAAAACGATTAGTTTGTACAATTGTAATTAAAAATTGACAATTAATTCCTTACTTTTGTAGCAGTAATATCAATAATAATTTAAACTAGATGAAAACAATTCAATTTAGAGAAGCAATTTGTGAAGCCATGACTGAAGAAATGCGAAGAGATGAAAGCATTTACTTAATGGGTGAAGAAGTTGCAGAATATAATGGTGCTTACAAAGCATCTAAAGGTATGTTAGATGAGTTTGGTGAAAAGCGTGTAATTGATACACCTATTGCTGAGCTTGGCTTTGCTGGTGTTGCAGTTGGATCTGCAATGAATGGTCTAAGACCAATTGTTGAATATATGACATTCAACTTCTCTTTAGTAGGAATTGATCAAATTATAAACAATGCTGCAAAAATCAGACAAATGTCTGGTGGTCAGTTTAATTGTCCTATTGTTTTCAGAGGGCCAACAGCTTCTGCAGGTCAATTAGGGGCAACACACTCACAGGCTTTTGAAAACTGGTTTGCAAATACACCTGGTTTAAAGGTAATTGTACCTTCAAACCCTTATGATGCAAAAGGTTTATTAAAAGCTGCCATAAGAGATGATGATCCAGTAATTTTTATGGAATCTGAACAAATGTATGGTGATAAAATGGAAGTTCCTGAAGGAGAATACATTATACCTATTGGTGTTGCAGATATTAAAAGAGAAGGAACTGATGTAACTGTTGTTTCTTTTGGAAAAATTATCAAAGAAGCTTACAAAGCTGCTGATGAATTGGCTAAAGAAGGAATTTCTGTTGAAATTGTTGATTTAAGGACTGTTCGTCCAATGGATCATGATGCCATTATTACATCGGTTAAAAAAACAAATAGATTGGTTATTCTAGAAGAAGCTTGGCCATTTGCAAGTGTTTCTTCAGAAATAACTTACAGAATACAAGATGAAGCATTTGATTATTTAGATGCACCAATTAAAAGAATTACAACTTCAGACACTCCTGCACCTTACTCTCCTGTTCTTTTTGAAAAATGGATTCCAAATGCTCAGAATGTAATTGATGCTGTTAAAGAAGTAATGTATAAAAAATAATACGTAGCTTTAAAAAAAAAATAAAAATCCTTTTTTTACATCTGTAGAAAAAGGATTTTGCTTTGAAATATGAAGGCGCTTTTAACCTTATTTTTACTATTATTTGCAACTATTGTAAATGCACAGCTAACCATAAAAGGAAAGGTTTTTGATGAAAAAAACGAACCACTACCTTTTGTAAATATAATTGTAAAAAAAACAACTTTAGGAACAACTACTGATTTTGAGGGTAAATTTTCAATTACATTAAAAAAAAATAATGGTAAAATAGAATTTTCTTTATTAGGCTTTGGATCAAAAATAGAAAAAGTTACAAAGAAAACAGGGTTCTTAAAAATAATTTTAAAAGAGGAAACCTCCCAACTAAATGAAGTTATTATTGTTAGCAGACCTAAAAAAAGGCTTCGTAAAAAAGAAAATCCTGCATACAGAATTTTAAAAGAGGTTTGGAAGCATAAAAAGAAAAACGGTTTAAACATTTTTGATAGCTACGAGTACAAAAAATCATTTTCAACTGAAATAGGTTTAAATAACTTAGACTCTGTTTCTTTAAAAAGAGTCTTTAAAGAAAACTACAATTTTTACAAGAAAAAATTCCCCGTTAGTCAAGATGGAGTCAATTCTTATATCCCCATTTACTTAAAAGAAGTCATCACAAATGTATATGGAAACAACAAAACCAATACAGAAAGACAAGATATTGAAGCTGAAAAGACAAGTGGTGTTCAACAAAACGGATTTGCTTTTCAAAAAATAACAGATGCTTTTAATGAAATAGATGTATATAAAAACAACATCACTATTTTTAGAAAGTCTTTTGTAAGCCCTATTTCAACTACAGGTTTTGAAACCTATGATTATGTTTTACAAGACAGTGTAATCGTAAATAATAAAAAAACATATTCTATCTACTTTTTTCCAAGAAGAGATGCAGATTTAGCTTTTGAGGGTAGTGTTTGGATTGCAGACAAAAACTTCTGTATTACTAAAGTTAAGATGAGAGTTCGAAAAGATATCAATCTTAATTTTGTAAGAAAATTATCCTTTGAAAAAGAATATTTAATTAAAAATGATAGCACATATCTACCAATAAAAGATATTTACAAGGCAGATTTAACTTTTTCTGGTAAAGGTGATGAAAACAAAGGTTTATCAATTACTAAAATAAATAACTTTTCTGATTACAAATTTAATCTTCCAAAAACGGATGATTTCTACACAACTAAAATTGTGAAATTTAGACCAGATCAATTTAAAAAAGATGATGATTATTGGAAATTTCAACGAAAAAACAAAGACATTAAAAAAACTTCTGCCTTAATTAAAAGTGTTCGTAACAATAAAAAAATAAAGAAACTTACTGGTGTTTTAAATACATTATCTTCTGGTTATATAAACGTTACACCAAGTTTTCAAATAGGGCAATATTGGAACACAATAACACGAAATAGTGTTGAAGGCATAAAGTTAAAAGCAGGCTTTAGAACTTTTAAAACTGTAGATGATCGATTTCGTTTAACTGGCTTTTTAGCTTATGGAACTAGAGATAAAAAGTACAAATTTGGCACAGAAGCAAAATACTTACTTTCTTACAAACCAAGAATAGGAGTTGCAGCAGCTTATCTTGATGATACAGAACAATTAGGAGCAAAACTACTAAACACAAATGGGTTAAATGCTAATATATTTGATGCCAATGCATTATTTGCTAGAGGAGATAATTTCTTTTTATCAGCAGTAAAAAAAACAGCCATAAAATTTAATATCGAATTAAAAAAGAATCTAAATGTGGGGCTTTCTGTTGCACACAATAAAATTAGAAGTGCTTCACCTAAAGATTTTACAATTAACTACTTAAATAAAGAGGGTAATATAAATACGAATGTTACCGATGTAAGTTCTGATCTTTATGTTATTTATACTCCTGGAAGATTTGAATATGGTTATGGAATTGAGCAAAGAATGGGAAAAAATTTATTTCCTGCTTTTATTATCAATTATAGAAGAGGATATAAAGGTATCTTAAATGGGACTCATAATTATGATAAACTTCAAATTAATTACAACCACCCTATTTTATTAGGAAAATTAGGACTTTTAATAACTACTTTAGACGGAGGTAAAACATTTGGAAATGTGCCAATTTCTTTACTAAATCCAATACCAGCCAACCAAACATTCTGGATTACAAATGGAACTTTTTCTCTAATTAATTATTATGATTTTGTTTCAGATACTTATATTTCAGGACATTTTGAGCATCATTTTAATGGTTTGATTTTTAATAAAATTCCATTAATAAAAAAACTAAATTTAAGAGGCCTCATCAACTTTAAAACTGTCTATGGTACTATTTCTGATGCAAATAGAGCTATTAATAGATCAAACATAATATACGTTGCTCCTACTGATAATCTTTACTATGAATATGGGTTTGGAGTAGAAAATATTGGTATTGGAAATATTCATCCACTTCGTGTAGATTTTATATGGCGATCAGTCCATCAAAATTTTAGTTATTTAACAACTCCAAAATTTGCAGTAAGAGTAGGTATTAAACTAGATTTGTAAATAAATAGAAAAAATATGCTACTCTTTTGATTCGAAAAGCATTGCGTAAATTATAAGTAAAACCTAGAATAAAACTTAATTAATCACTATTTTTGTTTATAAATCAAACATAAAAGAGAACATGAGTAAAGAAATAAAAGATACATTAACTTTTGACGTTTTAATAGAGATTCCTAAAGGAAGTAGAAACAAATATGAATACGATTTTACATTACATAAAATACGTTTTGATAGAATGTTATTTTCTTCTATGATGTACCCAGGAGATTATGGTTTTATACCAGAAACTTTAGCTTTAGATTCAGATCCTTTAGATGTTCTTGTTTTAGGACATCAACCTACTTACCCAATGGTTGTTATGGAAGTTAGACCTATTGGGGTTTTTTATATGACAGATGAAAAAGGACCTGATGAAAAAATAATTTGTGTACCTGTTTCTGATCCAATATGGAGTAATAAATCAGATATTGCAGATTTAAATCCTCATAGATTAAAAGAAATAGAACACTTTTTTCAAGTATATAAAGATTTAGAAAAGAAAAAAGTAGATACTGGAGGTTGGGGAAATGCAGCAGAAGCTATAAAAATCTATCACGAATGCGTAAAACGTTATGATGATAGTGAACATAAGAAAAAAAGAACATTTACCATATAAGTAAATAACCATAAATAGAAAAACGCCTTACTTTTAAGGTGTTTTTTTTTGCCTATTAAGTATTGTTTTTACTTTTTAAATAAGTTATAATTATAAAAATACTGTTTACAATATCAAAAGTTAATTGATAATTCAAAAAAAACTGACAAAAATCATAGTATAGAAAACATAAATTAAAGGTGCTTAAAATACATTATCTTTAATTTAGGTATGCTTTTTTTATCAATTTAATTTTACTACATTTAGCATCGTTAAAAATTAATTAATTTAAAATCAACTAACTAAATTATGGAATTAATCGTGAAATTTTTACCTCTTTTTGGGGTCTTAGCTTTAATTTTCGTTTTTCTAAAAAGCGGATGGGTATCTAAACAAGAAGTCGGTAATGAAAAAATGGCTCGTATTGCCAAGAATATTGCTGAAGGTGCAATGTCGTTTTTAAAAGCTGAATATAAAGTCTTAGCAATTTTTGTGGTTGCTGTAGCAATCTTACTATATTTTAAAGGATCTGCAGAAGCAGGATCTAGTGGTATGGTAGCCATCTCTTTTATTATCGGTGCAATTTGTTCTGCTTTAGCAGGATTTATTGGAATGAAAGTTGCCACAAAAGCAAATGTTAGAACTACAGAAGCTGCGAGAACATCTTTAGGTAGAGCATTAGAAGTTGCTTTTGCTGGTGGAGCAGTAATGGGACTAGGAGTAGTAGGTTTGGGTATTTTAGGACTTAGCACTTTATTTATGGTCTATCAAAATATATGGTCTGGTGCAGAAAACTTAACTCTAGTGTTAAACGTACTTTCTGGTTTTTCTTTAGGTGCTTCATCAATTGCATTATTTGCAAGAGTTGGTGGAGGTATTTATACAAAAGCAGCAGATGTTGGTGCAGATTTAGTGGGTAAAGTAGAAGCTGGTATCCCAGAAGACCATCCTTTAAATCCTGCAACAATTGCAGATAATGTTGGTGATAATGTTGGTGATGTTGCTGGTATGGGAGCAGATTTGTTTGAATCTTATGTTGGCTCTATTATTGGTACAATGGTACTTGGTGCATTCATTTTTACAGATGGTATTGTTGGTGGTTTAGGAGCAGTTTACTTGCCTTTAGTACTTGGTGCAGTTGGAATTTTAATGTCTATTTTAGGTACATTTTTTGTAAAAGTAAAAGATGGAGGAAACCCACAAACTGCATTAAATATTGGTGAATTTGGTTCTGCTGGTTTAATGGTGGTTGCTTCTTATTTTATTATCAATGCTTTAATACCAGAATCTGTAGTAGGTTTACCTTTTGGTGCTATGGGAGTATTCTGGGCAACTATTGCTGGTTTAATTGCTGGTTTAGCAGTTGGTAAAGTAACTGAATATTATACTGCCACAGGTAAAAAACCTGTAATGTCTATTGTTGAACAATCTAAAACAGGAGCAGCTACAAATATTATTGCTGGTTTAGGTGTTGGTATGATGTCTACTGCTATTCCTATTCTTTTAATTGCAGCAGCAATTATAGTATCTCATCATTTTGCTGGCTTATATGGTATTGCAATTGCAGCTGTAGGTATGTTAGCAAATACAGGAATTCAATTAGCAGTTGATGCTTATGGACCAATTTGTGATAACGCTGGAGGAATTGCTGAAATGGCAGAATTACCAAGTGAAGTTAGAGAGCGTACCGATAAATTAGATGCTGTTGGTAACACAACTGCAGCTGTTGGTAAAGGTTTTGCAATTGCTTCTGCTGCATTAACAGCATTGGCTTTATTTGCTGCTTTTATGAAAACAGCAGGTGTTACTGCAATTGATGTTTCTCAACCTAAAATTATGGCTGGTTTACTCATTGGTGGTATGTTACCATTTGTATTTTCTGCACTATCAATGAATGCTGTTGGAAGAGCAGCAATGGCTATGATTGAAGAAGTTCGTAGACAATTTAGAGATATTCCTCAGTTAAAAGCTGCGCTTGAAGTGATGAGAGCTGTAGATTCTGATATGACAAAAGCAACTACAGCACAAAGAGCTATTTTTGATGCTGCTGATGGTGTTGCTGAATATGACAAATGTGTTGATATTTCTACTAAAGCATCTATTAAAGAAATGGTTTTCCCAGGCTTATTAGCTATTGCTGTACCTGTTGCTGTTGGTTTTATTGGTGGTGCAGAAATGTTAGGTGGCGTTTTAGCAGGTGTTACTACTTGTGGAGTTTTAATGGCTATCTTTCAATCTAACGCTGGTGGAGCTTGGGATAACGCAAAGAAAACTATTGAAGAGCAAGGCAGAAAAGGAACTGAAGAACACAAAGCTGCTGTTGTAGGTGATACTGTTGGAGATCCTTTTAAAGATACTTCTGGACCTTCTTTAAATATTCTTTTAAAATTAATGTCTGTTGTGGCTTTGGTAATTGCACCAAGTATTGCTATGAATAGTGCTGCTGTTTCTGATTACAATAACACTAAGAACGAAGTAAAAATTGAAATGGTAAAAACTACTGGAGAATTAGCAATGTCTAAAATTATAACTCCAGAAATAATAAACGGTAAAGAAGTAGTCTATAAAGATATTATTGAGGGAACTCATGACAATGTTAAACTAGCTATTAAAAATATTGAAAGTAAAAATAAGACAACTCATTTAGAGACTAACAAAGAACTTGAAGAAAAGTAATAATCATTTTTTCAATGAAAATAAAAAGCATCCAAAATTTTTGGGTGCTTTTTTCATTTTACAAACTTTCTAAAACAAATTTAAAATCTGAGTTGGTTGTTTTTTGAGAAAGTTGGTTTATTGCATTCTCTGAAAGTTGTAAAATTCTAGGATAACCTCCTGTAACTTGGCAATCCCTCATTAAAACAATCAATTTACCTGAAGATGTCAATTGCACAGTTCCTGGCAAAACTGCCGATGTTAAAATGGATGGCAAATTATTTTCAATAGCTTCATTTAAACGATACCCCATTCTATTGTTGTCATTTGAAATGGTAAATAATTTTTCAAAAAGTTGTTGCTGATGATTTTTATTTAATAACTCAAACTCAGGACCTTTATAACATCTTATTTGGTTTGTTTCAAAATGAGATTTTAATACTTTAATATAAGTATTAGTCGATTTTAAAGTAGCATCTATTTTATTTATTGATAAAAAACTATTCTTTTGAATCACAGAAGTATCCGTTATATTTTGATAAAAACTTCTACTTTTTAAAATTTTTTCTGACTGAAAACCATCCTTAACTGCTAAATAACATCTTACTCCAAAATGTATCTTCCCAAAAGTTAAAATATCATTTTTTAAAATTCTAATTCTTGAATTCATTAAAACTGGAAGATTATTTATTTTTGGAGAAAAATTACCCCCAGAAATACAGATAAAAGTATCTGCTAAAAATTGTAATTTAACACCTCCAAAAGTAATTTCTAAAACAGCTTCTTCTAAAGAATTATCAACAATACTATTTGCAATATTTGCTGAATATGAATCCATAACTCCAGAAATAGGGATTCCTTTTGAAGCAAAACCAACTCTTCCATTATCTTGAATAGAAGCATAAAAACCTGCTTTTAAAACTTTAATCATTTCGTAAAGTTTTAGAAATTGAATAGTTCTTTTTTTCTATCTCTTGTTCTAATTGATAAAATTCACCTAAAGATACGGGTGTAAACTTTATTTTATCTCCAGATTTTGCAAAACAAGGATTTTCATTTCGTACATCAAAAAAATTAATAGGTGTTTTCCCAATAATATTCCAACCTCCAGCTGAATTTGATGGATATATACCTGTTTGCTTCCCTCCTATTGCAACTGATCCTTTTGATACTTGTAAACGCGGATTTGGTTTTCTATCGAAAAATAGTTGGGCTTCCAATCCTCCTAAATATAAAAACCCAGGCAAAAAGCCAATAAAGTAGACTGTATAGGTTGTTTTAGAATGTAATTCAATAATTTCATCAATAGAAAGTTCAGATTTTTTAGCAATTTCTTGTAAATCAATTCCAAATTGAGGATGATAACAAACAGGAATTTCCCAAATGAAATTATCTTTTTTGATAGTAAAATTTACACTTAAATAAATTGATTTCAACTCTTTTACAGTTGCTTTAAAGTCAATAATTTCATCTTTAAATTTTATTGTTAAAGAATGGTAACCAACTATTAAATCAGTATAACTTTGCTTTTTTTGATTTTCAATTTTATATTTAAAACTTAAAATATCATTTAAAACAACTTCACTAATTACAGCATTCCATTCTATCAAAATAGCTTGCTTTCCAAAAGGTTTGTATGTAATTTCTTTACCCAATTTCAATTCCTTTTTTAGAAAGTTGTTTAGATAAAAACTTAAGAATTTTTAGAGTATTATCATGGTCTCCATGAATGCAAAAAGTATCTGCTTTAATTTTTTTATCAACCTTAAAAATAGTTTTTACTGTTTTATTAAAAACAATGCTACAAATATGATTTAAAACCTCTTCTGCATCAGCAATTATAGCATTTTCATTACTTCTAGCAACCAATGTTACATCATTATTATAATTTCTATCTGCAAAAGCTTCATACTTTATATTGATATCATTTTGAACAGCAATTCTTTCAACAGCAGAAGCATAAGGCACATATAAAAAAACATCTTTTGTATATTTTTTAATAGATTTTATAAAATTAATAGCAGCATTTTCATCAACAGCTATTAAATTATACAATGCTCCATGAGGTTTTATGTGATGTAGTTTTTGATTGAATTTAGACATTCTCTCTAAAAATAAATCTAACTGACTTTGAATACTTTTATGCAATTCTTCTTTAGTGACATCCATTATCTTTCTACCAAAATTTATTGGATCAGGAAAAGAAGGATGGGCTCCTATTAAAACATTATTTTTAATCGCTAATTGAATTGTTTTGTCTATCGATTTTTCATCCCCAAAATGACCACCACAAGCAATGTTACAAGAAGATATATATGGCAATAGCAAATGTTCATTTATCATTCCTTCTCCAACATCACAATTAAGATCAATCTTCATTTGTATAAAATTATTTTTTCTCTTTATACTTTTTGATGAAGATCAACGTCATTAAAAACCAACCAATTATTAAAATCAATCCTCCCAAAGGAGTTACAAACCAAATAGATTTAGCTGTAATTGTAGTTAAATGAATTGCATAAATAGAACCTGAAAAAAGTAAAATACCTAAAAAGAATAAATAAGAAATTTTGTTTTTTTGAGAGTTTGTAAATCCATCATATATATTGACAAATAACAATACAATTACGTGATACATTTGATAACGAACTCCTGTATTAAAGCTAGAGATTTCTGTAACTGACAAAACATCTTTTAAACCATGAGCACCAAAAGCACCTAAAACAATGGTTAATAAGCCTAAAAAACACGTAATTGCTAAATTTTTTATCATTATAAGATGATTTAAAGCAAAAGTAGTTTATTCTTTTAAATTAGTGAAAATTTGTTATTACAAGGTAAGACAGAAATATTTATAATAAACAGATTACTTCGTACCTAGCTATGACAAAAACAATCTACATCTTCAAATAAAAATCTTTCGTTAAATTGATATAATCTTGCGTGTATTTATGTCGCTCAGTTTCTATAATTAAACTTTCCTCTTCAACTTTAGTTTCATCAAAAGAAAATTCTAATAAACTTCTTTTAACTTCTGTAGTTTCATTTCCTTGAACTCTACAAAGTTTATTTAAAAACAAATTGTTAGCCTTTGCTAAATTGATAAAACTCTTTTCTTCTTTATGCGGAATAATTACAGAGAAAATTCCAGTTTTAGATAAAATTCTAGAAATACCATTTAGCAAATCTTCAAAAGAAAGTGCAGACGTAAAACGTGCTTTGTTTCTACTTTTATTTTCAGTTTCAAATTCATCATTATAAAATGGCGGATTCGAAACTACTAAATCATAAGTTTCTTCCTCTTCTGCAATTTCATCAGCAAATTCATTAAAACTAGCATTATAACAATACAATCTATCTGCCCAATCAGACTGTTCAAAATTTTCTACAGTTTGTTCATAGGCGTTTTCATCAACCTCAACAGCATCAATTGTCATTGCATCAGAACGTTGTGCCAGCATTAATGAAATTAAACCTGTGCCAGCACCAATATCTAAAATAGTATCAGGATAATTATCAATAGTACACCAAGCACCCAACAAAACACCATCTGTACCAACTTTCATGGCAGTTTTATCTTGTTGGATATTAAATTCTTTGAATTGAAAAGGTTTATTCATACCTCAAAAGTACTTCAAAATTTTGTTAAATAATTATTCTGTATGGTTTTTGTATAGGCAATGATTTTAGAGTTTTATACAATAAAAACTAAATTTGACCTACAACAATTAATAATCATATATGAAAGTAATTTACTCATTAGTTTGTACATTTTTAATGTATTCAACATCACTATTTTCACAGCAAATGCCTATAGATTTTTCTGACAATTCTCATTCATTTACTGTATTTAATGAAAATACAAATGTTAATCCACCTAACAAATTTGATATTTTTAATAACGAACAAGATAATTCTGATAAAGTGGGGCGTTTTTTTATAGATGCTAATAACCCTAGTGATTCTCAAGGGTTTTATATCGATTTGTCAAAATCAATAAATCTAGATACCAATAAAATAATCACATTAGATTTTTTTAAATATGATGGAGATTCTCATACAATAACAGTTAAGCTAGAACAAGGTGGTTCTAATCCAGATATAGAAGTTTCAGCAACAGTTTCTGGAAGCCCTAGTAGTTGGTCAAATAATATTGAATTTAACTTTTCTAACGCTACTATTAATGCAACTGGAAATTACAATAGGTTAACAATTTTTATAGACAAAGGAGTAGCTAATAAACCTCCAGCAAGTTTTCATATAGATGATATTAACGACGGTTCTACTGTCACAGATCCAAATACTTTAGATGTTATTTATAATAATTTAGTTTGGTTTGATGAATTTAATGGTACAAAAATTGACCCTAACAAATGGCATCATCAAACTTTTGGTCCCAATGCAGGTAGATGGTTTAATGGTGAGCTACAACATTATACAGACAGTAATGCTAATTCTTTTGTTACTAATGGCAACTTATTTATTGTTGCTAAAAAAGAAACTAAAAATCAAAATGGAATT
Source organism: uncultured Polaribacter sp. (assembly GCF_947497695.1). Taxonomy (GTDB): domain Bacteria; phylum Bacteroidota; class Bacteroidia; order Flavobacteriales; family Flavobacteriaceae; genus Polaribacter. The sequence continues at coordinate 399,768 of NZ_CANMHM010000002.1, forward strand.
ACTTTAGACTACACCTCTGCAAGATTAAATTCTAAATACGCATTTACTCATGGAAGAGTAGATGTACGTGCAAAATTACCTAAAGGTAATGGAACTTGGCCTGCAATATGGACTTTAGGGAAAAATGTAAACGAAACTGGCGCATACTTTCAAACAAAAGGTTTTGGAACTACAAATTGGCCTGCTTGTGGGGAAATAGATATTATGGAACATGGTTTACACACAAAAAATGTAGTTTCTAGTGCAATACACACACCTTCAAGTTCTGGTAATACAGAAAATACATCTACAAAAGCTTTACCAAACGTAGCAGAAAATTTTCATATTTATTCAATGAATTGGTCCCCAAATCAAATAACCTTTATGATCGATGGTGTTGGTTATTATACCTACAATCCTTCTTCAAAAAACACTAGTACTTGGCCTTTTGATTTAGACCAATTTATATTGTTAAATGTTGCTATGGGTGGTTTTGCTGGTACACCTGACACTAATTTTACAGAAAGTGCTATGGTAATCGACTATGTAAGAGTCTATCAAAATAACACTGCTAGTACTGATGATTTTTTTAGTGCTCAGTTTTTAGTTTATCCAAATCCGGCATCAAATTTCATTTCAATAAAATCTAAAAATTTTATTGATAAAATTGAAATCTACTCTTGTATAGGGCAGTTAGTTTTAAAGGAAGAAAAAATTACAAAAAATTTAAATATTAATAATTTACAATCAGGATTATACTTGATGAAAATTTATGCAAATAATAAAGTTGCTACTCAAAAAATCTTAATTAAATAATGAAGATAGAGTTGTGAAAATGGAATTTAACACTACACAATTAACTCTTGATGAAATAAGGGTTAGTTATTTTGATTATCTCACAAATACTTACCCTGTGGTTGTACATAATTTCACTTATGATTCCTCTGGAAAACCTATACCTTTTGTTTTAACATTTGAAAATTACGATTTTAGATATATTAACGGAGAAGTTTACAGAAACAATCCTGATACTGAAGAAATTTAAGTAAAGATTTATGTTGATGATGAATTAGTAATTGATGAAACTGCAAGAGGTAAAAATGGTCAATATGCTGAAATTAAATTCAACTACGATATAAATTTAAAATCAGAGATTAAATTTCTTAACTTTAAAATTGCAGAGAACTGTTAACTAATACAAAGTTTAAACCCTTCTTATCTAAAATGTTTTCTTAATATATAAATAACTCTTAACATCTAACTTAATTCACAAGAGTTTATCCTATATGTATTAATTTCTGAAACTTATAAAATCAAAAAACTAATTTATTTTCATCATTATTTATCGTATAAGAAATAGAGAAATTGAATGTTTTTAAGTCTGCTTCTAGATGTGCATACGAATCTATGTTTGTAAATAAAATACTTAATTTATCCTCAGTAACGTTTTTAATACTTATATCTCCAGAAAATGCTTTTAAGGTATTTCTCAAACGCATTATTTTAAGTTGATTTAAAACAATATCCTTTTTTAATCCTTTGGCAACATCTTCTTTAGAAAGGGTGGTTCTATTAATTTCTTTATGACCTCCACTACCACCTTTATCTGCAGCTTTATAGTTGTTTTTGCCCGCAAAAATATCTAAATACCAAACTTGTGGAATACCAGGCATAAACATTTGTATAGCTCTTGCCAATAATAACTTTTGTTCATTTTCTCCTAAAGCACTAAAAAAAGTAGCATTTACTTGATAATAAGATATTTTTTTACCTGATGGATCGTATAAGTTTTTTACTCTTCCTCCACGATTCATAATTGTATTCATAATAGATTCTATTTGGCTATCTTCTAATAAACCTTTATTATAAGTACCATTTACTTCTTTTCCTTTTAAATCTAAAACAGGAATACCATCATGACAACCTAGCATATTTACAGTCTTATAACCTTTGCTTATGATTTCATTTATCCACGTTAAAAGGGCTTTATTATTATTGGTTTCAAGTGTATGAATCATTAAACCTGGTAAGAAAAAATCATATATTTGATAGTTTTCTTTTGCAACTTCGTGGTGTAAGTTTAAACCATATTCTGCGTGAATTTCTGGCAATAGAATTAAATCATTTTTTTTTGCAATTTGATTAATTCTTTCTAAATAATGCCAAGTACCAGGTTTGTTAAAAAAGTTGGTTTGTCCTATTTCTTTATGCAAATAAGCAAAGGCATCTAAACGTAAAATTTTACATCCAAAGCTTTTAACTTTAGCTAAAGTTTCTTCATAAAACTCCCAAACTAGTTCAGATTTTGCGTTGACATCCATCTGGCCTAAAAAAGAACTTTTTCTATAGACTATTTTAAGAACTTCTTCTTTATACTGTGCTAATTCATTAAAACTAAAAGTTTTTAAATCTAAATTATTATCGATTGCAAAGTTTACTTTTTCACAAATTAAAATGGCATTTTCTCTACTTAATCCTTTAATACGAATTAAATCATCTACTTTGATTTTATTATTTGTTATACTTTGATAAAAAGTATTCCAATATGGTTTTTCAGAGCCATCAGGAAAAGGAACTTTTAAAATTGGAAGTCCTGATTTGCGCATAAATAACTTCTCTAAAAATTCTTTCTTTGGAATTAAGATGTTATCATCATTTCTAGTTCCATTGCCTTGCCAAAAAGTGTTCCAATTGATAAAGAAATCTTTGTACTTAGAATTTTCTCCGTTCTCTAATAGATCTTTAAATTGAAGAGAATTTACTGATAAGTGATTCAGAACAATATCGAATTTCAACATAATGTTTAAATTCTCTAAAGCTTTTAAATCTTTTTTAGAAACGAGCTCTTCATTCAAGTTGTAATCAATAATAGAAAACCCTCTATCTAAATCGCTATTAAAAAAAGTAGGCAACACATAAAATAAAGAAAAAACATCTTTAAATTCTGGTAATTGCAACATTTTAATAGTATCGCTTAATTTATGACCAATACTATCTGGATATGTATTTAGCATTACACCATTAGCAATAGTTTGTGATTTTTTCGGGCTCATAATATCTATAAGAATAGTTTATAAAAGTTTTGATAGAATATTGATATTGTCTGGTAATCTACCCACATTTTGAAGTTTTAATGCGGCTAATTTTAAAGCTATTTGCAAACATTCCTCAATTGGTTTTTCTTTAATAAAAGCAAATAAAAAACCAGACCAAAAAGCATCTCCTGCACCAGTTGTATCCATTACTTCTTCTACTTTAATGGCAGGTAATTCAATTATTTTTTTGTCTATTTGAGATAGTTTTACACCTTTTTCTCCTAATGTTAAGCAAACGGTATCTGCCCCTAAATTATGAAAGAATGTAAAAATTTCTTGATGTGGTACTTCTTTTTCAAAAAGTCTTAACATATCATCTTCACTAATCTTGATTAGCGGATTAAAACTGCAATAAGTTTTTATTACATTTAATGCCTCTTCTTGACTTTTCCACAGTTTTTTAGCATAGTTGATATCGATACTTAATTTACAACCTAAACCATAAGCTTCTTTTGCTTTGCTTAATATTGTTGTTTGAGCTGGACCTTTGCTTAAAGCAAAACAAGTGGTGTGAAATATTTTAGTTTTGTTTAATATTTCTGTAGATATTTGATCTTCTGATATAAAAGAATCTGCCACTCTAAAAGGTATAAAATCTGGAGTTCCTTGAGATCTTGAAACAAAAATCACACTTGTTGGTTTATCTGCTAATTTCTTAACATTGTTAGTATTAACACCTACAGTATTTAATCTATCAAAAATATATTCCCCAAAACCATCATTACCCACTGTTGCCACCATCATAGAATTTAACCCTAATCTAGCAGCATTCATTGCTACATTTGTTGGAGAACCTCCTAAATACCTGTGATAATCTCTAGTATTGTTGATTAAGACATTAGATTGATGGCCAATGAAATCAATTAAGACTTCACCAACACAAATAATATCTATATTTTTATTGTTATTTTTCAAAACTTTCTTCTTTTTTACTTTTTATGAATAGCGTAAAAACGGCACTGATGACTAATAAAATTCCTGCAAAAGTGATGGCATTTCTAGGGTCGTTGTTCAAGAAATTTTTTAATACATAACCAAAAGATAGGGTTTGAATTATCATTGGAATTACAATCATCATATTAATAATACCCATATAAACCCCATATCTTTCTTTTGGGATATCTGAAACGACCATTAAATAAGGAATACCCATCATACTTGCCCAACCAATACCAAAACCAGTTATGGCAAAGAATAGTAAGTTTTTGTTTTCTATATGTGGAAAAACTAAAAAACCAATAGCAGCTAAGATTAAACAAAAAGCGTGTACTTTTTTAGGGCTGTATTTTTTTGCAAAACCAACTAAGGCAAATGCAACCAAGAATGTTACTACATTGTACCATCCGTTTACTAAACCTGTCCAACTAACTGCTTCACTATACATTTCTTTATTTTCTGGAGTTGCATTCCAAACAGAAAGTGCTACACTTTTAGACGAATTTTGCCAATAACAAAACAATGCATACCATTGAAATAAATATACTAATGCCAATTGCCACATTACTTTTGGCATATCTTTTATGGCTGAAAAAATTTCAATTAGCGGTTCTAAAACACTTCTTTTTTCTTTTAATTTCTCTAATTCTTCTGGTATTGGAGGAATTTCTTTAATTTTATAATTACTCCACAAAACTGTACCAATAGAACAAACTGCACCTAAAAAAAAGGAAGCATATACCCAAGTTGGTAAAGACCCTGTAGTACCTATAAAAATTAAAGGAAAAATAAATAATGATAAATTGGCTAATACTTGGCCTAAACCTGTAAAAAAGCTTTGCATTTGAAAGCCTAAAGGCTGTTGTTTCTCATCTAAATTATCTGCAATTAAAGCTCTATAAGGCTCCATTGCTGTATTATTACCTACATCTAAAATCCAAAGTAAACCTGCAGCCATCCAAAGAGAACTACTATAAGGGAAAATAAATAAGGTTAAACTACATAAAATTGCGCCGATTAAGAAATAAGGTTTACGCCTACCAAATTTTGGACTCCAAGTTTTATCGCTTAATGCTCCTATAATAGGTTGAACTAACAAACCAGTTACTGGGCCAGCAAGATGTAAAATCGGAATTTGATCTGGACTTGCTCCTAAAAAATCGTAAATAGGTGTAACTGCACTTTGTTGCAAACCAAAACTATATTGAATTCCGAAGAAACCAACATTCATATTTAGAATTTGCCAAAAACTTAAAGTGGGCTTTTTAATTTTCATCTTTTTTCAATTTTTTATCAACTATTTTTAGAAACTCTTTGAAATTGCCTTGATTTAAAAAAACATCTCCTTTATTGTCTATAACTGGTAAACTTAAAGTGTTAATAGAAATATGAGCTTTTTGCAATTTTACTAACATTTCTTGTTCTTTCTCTTTATTCACATCTATATCGAAATACGTAAATTCAATTTTTTTTTCTTTCAAAAAAGCTTTTGTATCTATACAACTATGACAACTATCACTTCCATACACTATTATTTTTTCTTTTTTTGATTGTTTAGTTTGATAAGTTGATTCTTGTGCATTGCAATAAAGTGTAGTTAAAAAAAGAGCTATAATTACAAGATATTTCATTTTACATTTTTTTTAAAAGAATAATAATTTTAGTTTTTTTTATTAAAAGAAGAGACTGTTTCGTCTTATTTTACATACTTATTTTTAGAATTTAATTTTATAAAAAAAGCCAATGAAAATTTCATTGGCTTCATTTCTAATTCAAATTAATAAAACCTAACCAACTTTGACTAAAAACTATATTGCAATGTCATTGTTGTAGAACGACCAGAAATTGTTCTTGCTGCTGCTAAACCACCAGCTATGTTTCCATTTCCTTCTACTTCAGTAACACCTATGGTGTCAAATAAATTATTTGCATTTACACTTAAAGATAACCCTTTGGTTAAACTAACTCTTGCTACTGCATTTAAATAAGCATAACCTGGCATTACAAGGTCATTATCATCTTGAGCAAAAGATTTAGAGGTTCCTAATATTGTGATTCCTAAAAGGTGTTGCTTTTCTTTACCAAAAGAATATGTTGGAGCTAAATTATACACAAAATCTGCTTGCCTTCTTGGTTTATTTCCTTTATTATCTCCTCCATCAATTTCTGCTTTTGTGTATGTAACTGAACCATTAATGCCAAAATCTCCAAATCTGTATGCAGACTCAACTTCTAAACCTAAAGCTTTAAAAGGGTTTCCAACAGTTCTATTTAATTCATTACTAATTCCTTCTTCTGTATTACTTAAAAAACCTGTAACATTTAAAACACCATTATTTAATCTCTTTTTTAAACCAACTTCAAATTGAGAAATTTCATCAAATTGTACATCTCCTAAACCATCAGCTCCATAAGTATTTCTATCTGCAGCTCTACCAGAAGCACCTTTACTATATCTTCCAAAAAGTGCAGCTCCATCATTAATTTTATAGTTTACACCTGCAGAGTAAGAAACAAAATTATAATCGTCACTTATTGCCTGCCCAGGATTACCAGCTATCGTAGGTATAGTTTGCTCAAAAGGACTTATTGAACCATCACTATTGTAATCGAAACCAATTAAATCTCCATTTGCATCTAAATTACTTAATTGTCCTGAGTTAATTGTTCCATTTACATTTACGTTTTCAAAACGAATACTACCATCAAAGTTTAATTTTTCAGAAATTTCTGCATCTACGCCTACATAAGGAGAATTTACATTGTGTACTGTATTGTATTTTCTTTGACAACAGTTACCCCAAACAGGTTGACCAAAAGAGTATGCACCTCCTTGTGAAAACCCATCAAAAACACCTAATCTAGCTTTACCATCACCTACTACTTCAGAAATTGCAGAACTCCATTGCCATCCTATTTTAGTGTTCTGTGTTGCAGAAAACATACCCACAGTTACACCTATATTATCATTAATTGCTTTTGACACTTTTATATCACTAAAAAAGTTGCTTAAATCTTCGATAGTTACATCAAAATATCTTAAGTCTTGAGCTAATCCGTTTGCAGGATTAAATGGTGTACCATCTTCGTAAGTTAAAGTGCCTGTTGCTCCTGAAGCATCTCTTGTTAAAGCTTCTATTTCCGCTACTGTACCAACATTTGCTGTAAATGGAGCATTCCATTGACCAGAATTGTTAGAGTATCTTGCTTTACCATTCACTTTCCAATCATCACCAAGGTCAAAAGAAAATTCTGCACCAACTGAAGCACTTACAGGGTTGTTACCACTTCTCATATCATTTTGTGTAGGATTACCATCATAAACACTATATGTATTTTGGATATTTATAGAATGTGGAGTATCGCTTGTAATATCAAAACCTGGTAAATTTCCAAAAGTAGGATCTGCATTTGTACCTGTTAAACTTACTGGCATTGGCATATACATTACAGAATTATCATTTAAATATTTAAAATAAGTGCGTACATACCCATTTTTAAATTCTTTAGTTAGGTTAGCTTTTACTTGACCACCTTTATTTCCTTGGTAACCTATATTTCTTGGTCCTTCTCCAACTCTCATAAAGCCACCAATATGATAATATAAACCTTCACCTAAAGGTGTTCCGTATTCAAAATCAAGTCTACTGTTTTGAAAATCTAAACCATAAGTTGCACCAATAGTCCCACCTTCTATTCTACCTGTTTTACTTATCATATTAATAATACCTGCAGGGCCATTTGAAGTTTGTGTAGCTGCTGAACCACCTCTAATTGCTTCTACTCTACCAATATTAGAATCTATACGTAAAAAGTTATCTGCATTACCAAAAGAAGTATCTCCAAACAACATTATAGGAAGACCATCTTCTTGCAATTGTAAATATCTAGACCCACCTGAAGAAACTGGCACTCCACGAACGTTAAAGTTTGCATTACCTTCTCCACCAGAAGATTCTGAACGAATACCTGGAATATTTCTAAATAGTTCTCCTGAAGACCTAGGTGATGCTTGTTCTATTTGTTTAATACCAACAGTAGAAATAGAAATACTTGACTCTATTTTTGACTTTGGATTTACAACACCTGTTACAACAATTTCATCTAAAGATTGTGTGTTTTCTTTAATTATGACATCTAATTTTAAATCACCACTTACTGTAATTTCTTTTTTAAAACTATCATAACCAATATAAGAAGCTATAATTGTATAAGTACCATTGGCAACATTTTTAATTTCAAAGTTACCATCAAAATCTGTAGTTGATCCTTTAGAGTTTTCTTTAAGTAAAACACTTGCTCCAGGAATTAAATTTCCACTTTGATCTTTTACAGTTCCTGAAATTGTTGACTGTGCAACAAATGCTGTAGTTGATAGTAATAGTACTATCAACATTGTAAATCTAATTTGTAATTGTTTTTTCATTGTAATTATGAATTTAAGAAAAAGTTAATTAATTTTTTATCAAAAGTATATTTATACATCTTTAAATTATTAAATAAATAAATCGAAAACGTTTTCGATTTACCGAAAACGTTTTCGAGTCAGATAATTTAGTATATTTACAAGGTAAAATAACAAACAATAATTTTAAAATAAAATATTTTGGTAACTCTAAAACATATAGCAGAGGAATTAGGCATTTCTATTACTACAGTTTCTAAAGCTTTAAAAGAATATCCTGATGTTAGTAAAAAAACAAGAAAACTTGTTAGAGAAACTGCGGCTATGCTTAATTATAAACCTAATACTTTTGCTGTAAATTTAAGAACGAAAGAATCTAAAACTATAGGTTTAATTATTCCAGAAATAGTACATCATTTTTTTTCAAGTGTTGTTAAAGGCATTGTTTCCCAAGCAGAAAAAAAAGGGTATTTAGTCATAACACTGCAATCTAATGAATCTTATGAATTAGAAAAAAAACAATTAAACTTATTAGCAAATAAAAGGGTTGATGGAATCTTAATTTCTTTAGCAAATGGTACAGCAGATTACAAACATTTAAAAGAAATTATAGAAGATGATACACCTCTAGTAATGTTTGATAAAATTGCAAAAATCATAAAGTGCTCTAAAGTTATTGTTGATGATAGAAAAGCTGCCTACAAAGCTACACAGCATTTAATAGACATTGGTTGTAAAAGAATTGCTCATTTTAGAGGACCATTATTGCCCCAAAATTCAATTGATCGTTTTTTAGGCTACAAACAAGCTCTTACAGATAACAATATTTTATACGACTCGTCTTTGGTTTATCTTTTAAATGACATGAGTTTTGAGGAGGGTAAATTATATGCTAAAGAACTATTAAAAAACCACAAAGATGTTGATGGTATTTTTATCAATACAGATTTGGTTGCAATTGGTGCAATTGCCGAGTTTAATAACCAAGGAATTAAAGTACCTGAACAAATTAATGTAATTGGTTTTAGTAATTGGTTTATGGCTTCTGTAATATCACCATCATTGACAACAATAAACCAACCTGGTTTTGAAATGGGAAAAAAAGCATTTAAGTTATTATATAAAGAAATAAGATATAAAAAAGAAAAAAGACCTTTTAATTATAAAGAAATTGTTTTAGAAACAGATTTAATAACAAGGGAATCAACTAAACCTTTACCATTCTAATAAAATATTTTTAAATTAAAAGTTCTAAGTAATTAAACAAAGAACTCTAATACCTTATACTTTTTCACTTTAAAACTATTTTGCAGAGAGGAAGGAACTAACACAATTCTCATAAACCCTCTGTTCATCTATGATTCCAAATATATGAATTTTTACTGACACCTAATTAGTCCCTTAAAATTTAATCTCTAATATACTTATTTACTATATCTAACTGAATTCCAGAGTATTCAGAAAATTCATCTATAGTTATAAATTGATGAGGTTCTTTATCCAAAAAACTTTTTATATCATTTAAAAGCTTTCGCCCATAACGTTCACTGCGCCCTGTAATGCGCTGAATGTCCTTTGGGTATATGCAAGCTCTTTTTTGATTCATAATACACTATCTATGCTTTATCCATACTTAAGCCATATTCTATAATTATATGATGATGGTAATAATGCGTTGTTAAAATGTTGACAACACGTTAGTGTTATCAATATTTTAATGACGTTTATGGTGTTATCGGAAAGAACACCCAAAAACGGAATTTGATTTTTTATTGACTGCCATAAAGTTACGTGATTTGAAATATTAATCATAAAAAAAAGTAAAAATTATGGCAAAACAAACAGGTATTATCAAATTAAAAGGAACTATCGGAGGTATTTCTTTTTACAAAACAAGTGATGGACATTTAGCTCGTGAAAAAGGTGGTGTGGACAAAAACAGAATTCAAAATGATCCTGCGTTTCAAAGAACGCGTGAAAATGGTTCTGAATTTGGAAGAGCTGGGAAAGGAGGAAAAGTATTGCGAAATGCAATTCGTGTGCTTTTACAAAATGCAAAAGATAAAAGAGTAGTTTCTCGTTTGACAAAAATTTTAGTGGCAGTTACTAAAACTGATATTGTTAATGAAAGAGGTCAGAGAACTTTACAGGAAGGAAATTTAAACCTTTTAGAAGCGTTTGAATTCAATTTAAACGGAAAATTAGGCGCAACTTTATTCGCTCCATTTATAAAAGCATTTGATAGAGTTTCTGGAGATGCAACTTTAAATTTAGCATCTTTTTCACCGACTGTTAGAATTGCAGCTCCTGCAGGTACCACACATTTTAAAATTGTAATGGGTGCTTCAGAATTAGATTTTGTAAATGAAACTTCAACTTTTGAAAATGACGAAACTGCAATTTTGCCATATACTGTTGCAAATACAGCTGCAATTGCTTTGACAGCTTCAATCACTGCAAATTCTACCTTTCCTGTAGTACAGGTGTTAGGAGTTGAATTTTACCAAGAAGTAAATGGACAGATGTATTCATTGAAAAATGGTACTTATAACGCATTGTCTGTTACCATTATTGATAAACCTTAAAATGGAGTTAATTCTTCATAGAAGCTATTTTGAAGAGGGTACCAATGGTACTCTCTTTCATTCAAGCAAATTTCTTTGCCATACCATTGAATTACCCTGGATAAATAATGCGCGAAGTATCTCCTGCATACCAGAAGGAAAATATGAAGTTATTCCTCGCTTTTCTAAAAAGTTTAAACATCATTTGATATTGAAAAATGTAGCTAATAGAAGCTTTATTTTATTTCATCCTGCAAATGATGCAAAAAGAGATTTAGAAGGTTGTATTGCTCCTGTAACTTACTTAAGTGGTATTGGAAAAGGGATTTATTCAAGGGATGCAATGCAAAAATTACTGTCTTTGGTTCATCAAGCTAAAGAACGAAAGGAAAAAATAATATTAATCGTTAAATCACAGAATTATGAAAATTATAGAACGTTATAAAAAACCAACACCAAAATTCTTTAGAATTTTAAGAAATATTGGAATTGCATTAGCTACTGCAGGAGGTGCAATTATTGCAGCACCAATAAGTATTCCTGCAACAATAATAACAATTGCTACTTATATGACAGTGGCAGGAACTGTTGCAACAGCAGTAAGTCAGGCAGTAACAAAAAATGAAAGTTCTTTTGAAAAAAATATAAATGCTGAAAGTGATGAATTATAATTCAAAAGTAAGTTTTTTTGGAGGTACATTTCTTTCTTCCGTAATTCATATTGGAGTAGAAGACTTTATTACTACTATTGTTTTAGCTATAGTTGGAGCAGTTGTAAGTTTTATTGTTTCAGTCATTTTAAAGTACTTCTTTCAAAGATTAAAAATAAAATATAAAAAGTAGTTTAGAAATCATTAAGAAGACAAAAAAAGGAAAGAGAATCAGATTTTATATTTGATTCTCTTTCCTTTTATAGTTTAAATTCAGCCCAAAGAGGATAATGGTCAGAAATATGATAAGATAAACTTCTTTTTGGAAGATTACGATTTGTTAGTGTTTTGCCAACAAAATCATAATTACCACCATTTATAAACTCTAATGATAATCTTGGTTGTTTTCCTTTACCATTAAACCAAGCTATTTGATCATAATATTTAGTTTCATTGAAAATAGAACGTGTTACTTTTTTATTTTGGAGTTCTGTTGGTACATATAAACCTTCAGATAAGAAAGTTTTATCTAGCAAATCCCCTCTCTTATCAATATTAAAATCACCCAAAGCAATTAAATTCTGATGATAAGCATTAATGTCTTTTGCCCAGTCAGATAGCCATTCTGCAATTCCTTTTAATTCTTTTATCCTGTCTTTAGATTTTTTTCCATATAAAATATGAAGTGTTACTAAAATAAAAGTTTGATTGTTTGATTTGAAACTTACTGCATAAGGTGTTCTTACAAATTGCTCATCTAAAGTTTCTTGTTTTGCTTTATCTGTCCATTCGTTTGGGACAACTAATTCACCTGCTAATCCAGAAAGTTTTACTCTTCTTGTGTCAAAAAGATAAGCCATTCGCTCTCCATTGCCAGATGAGCCTTTTGAAACATCTGTAAGAATCATTGACCAATTTTCTCCCAAAACTTTCATAGTATCTCTCAAAGCTCTAATATTTGCTTTGACTTCTTGAACAGCAATAACATCAAAACGCCTTATGATTTCTGCAATACAAAGTATGGAGTGTAAATCTCTTTTTGGACTATCATCATCATCACTATCCCATTTTCGAGTAAGATTTCCAAAAGCTCTAATATTCCAACTTGCAATGAGTAAGTTTTTATCTAATTTTTTAGATGGAATTTTACTATCTAAATCTAAATTTAAAACTTCAATATTTCTTTGAACTTCTTTTGGTGGTGTATCAAGTATTTTAGCCATACTTTAAAAATACAATTTTTATGATAATTATTTAGATATTTACATTCGTACCTATTTTTTTACTTAACGAAATGAGGCAAACAAAGAATTTTGATAAAGAAATTAAATGAATTTAGCAGAATTTTTGTGCAGATGAATGAGATAAGGGAAAAATGTGATTTATCGTTTTAAAAAATTGATAAACAGAGGCTGGTTGGAGCGTGGGGTTTATCAATCTTTTAAAATGTTAGCCCAATGGCGATTGAATGAAAATAATTAAAGACGAAGTACGTAGTGCGCTGGCAGAAGCGAAAATAAGTGTGTAAATTTTTATTTGTACTATATATTGCTATTGATTGGTTTTGTTAAAAGTGAATGCACTACATTTTTTTTAGTACTACTGATGTTGAGTTTTAATACCTCAATTTGTTTTTATATGATTAGCATTTGCTTTTAGTGAAACCAACTTTTACTAATTACTTTACAAATAAAAATTTATACTCTTATTGGCTTTTTTTTGATTTTATAGGTGCTTTACAATTTCTTTTTAAATTGAAATTTTAATGATTTTAATAATATTCATTTAAAATTACCAATAAGCACTTATAAAAACAATGCAACAAAGATGGAATGTTATCTAATTATCTGCTTTTTATTATTAATTACTGGGTGCGCGTTGGATGTGCGGCTATTTTACATAATGGCGTTATAGTGCCTGGAGTTTTTACGGAAGAGCAGTATAACTGCGCATTATGTAAAGATAGCTTTGGGGAGTTTTGTGTTTTATGAAATAATAAACACGCGTTGCTTTTTAGAGTTGTGTAATGAGTTTGCGAATGGAACAAGCTCTAAAATGCAACTACCTATAGATTTTAAAACGCTAAACTTGCATTGGCGCGCGGAACAAACCAAAAGACAAAGGTTTTTTGCTTTTTTAGCAATAAATTGGGTTTTGGTTTGTGGGGATTTTAATTTTTATTGAATTATTTCTTTTGTAAGAGTATCAGATAGTTCTTTATCGAAATTTATCCCTTTCAATTTTAATTCCTCTTTTATTGTGTTTTTAAATTCTAATTTATCTACTAAATTTCTATGACGATGTTTGTACTGTTTAAACAAATCATCCCAAGTCATTGCGTAAATTTCAAAATTATTTATAGATTGAACAAGAAACCGTTTTCCTTTATTACTTTGATTTAAATAAAGGCCTTTTATAAAACTATCAACTTCTTTACCTACTAAAATAAATTTCCATTGCCTTAATTGACTATTAAATTTAACTTCATTTACAATGAAATTTAAATAATCTTCTATTTGACGATATTGTTCTTTACCAATAGTAACAGAAGGTCTTTTTAGTTCGACTATGATGTTCTCTTCAATAATATCATCATCTGAATTTGGGTCTGGAATATTTGATTTACGACAAATAAATATATCTGGTCTTCTTAATTTTTCTTGTTGATTTACTTCACTAATTATAGGTTTTTTGTTGTCATTCAATTCTAAAAAATTAAGATAATTATTTAAAACAATTTCAAAATTATCATCAGCAGAAACCAAATGATATTTTTCACCAAATAACCAGTAATTATTTTCTATAACTTTTTGAATATGATCTCTTTCATTAGTGAATTTTTCTAAATCAAAAATCAAAATCTTTAAAGTTTCAACAACAGTATGTCTATTCTCTAAAAGTTTAACTAAACTTAAAATATGAGTGAATTTTGTTTTACTTAATGTTTCTGATAATTCTGTTCTTTCATCATCTGTCAGATTAACAATACCGTCAATAATCGTTAATATTTTATCACGTTCTTCAGAATCTAAAAGCAAATTAAGAAAACCAACTAATGTTTTACTTTGTGTGTTATTTAGTTTGTGGAAGATTTTTGGTTCAGCACAATAAAGTTCTTTTACTACATTCTCTAAATCATCTTTTCTTAATTGTTCATATTTAGTATTTTTAAAAAAAGGAAATACTTTATCTTTTCTATATTTAATAATTAAATCTTCAGCTTTATTATCTTTTATGTACTCTTTTTCTTTTTTTGATATAAAATCTTTCAAATGAGAAACGAGTAATTTAAACGTTTCATCTTGTTGATTTTTATCTGTAGATGGGGCATCAATTTTCGTAGGTAAAAAATCATTAAAATAACCTGATTCAACATAAACGGAATGATGAAAATCTATAGCTCCGTTGTTAAAAGAAGTGTGAACTCGGTGTTTTTCAATTTTATTACTATTTAAAAAATAATTAAAATATTTATCTCCAATTTTTTTTGACCATCTAACATAGGATACTTTAAATTTATTATCAATAATTGTAGTTTCAAAATCTTCTGAATCAGCTATAATTCTATTATAATCAATCCTTGTTCCATTAACTATTATTCTATAATCTCTCTGTTTGTTTAAATGCAGAAACCAACCAAACTCACCTGCTAAAAAATCAAAAAAAGTTTCATTATCCAATTGATCACCAAACAAATCAAAAAAGCCATCAAAAGAAACTATAGTACCTGTATTGATTTTAACTATTTTCTTTTCACTTTCTATACCATAATTTTGACTATCTTCTTTATTGATAATAATGGAATATTGAAAATTTTTATCATCTTGATTGAAAACTGTATCCCATTGTGATTGATTGGCAAATGTTGTAAATGAATAACGACCTTTACCTTTTTTACCTTTAATAAAACCTGTTTTTGAAAAAGTAAATGCTTTTTGAGAATCTTGAAACTTACCAAATGTATTTTCAATATCTGATAAATTAATACCTATACCATTATCTGAAATTGATAAATTATTTAAGTAACCTATCTCATTTGAAACATAATCTATATTAATAGTAGTTGCTTGAGCATCGAAACCATTCCAAATATATTCTGCAATAGCTTTATAACCACTTGGTAATCCACTTTGTTCAATACTTTTAGATGTGATTCTTGAGGTATATTTCTTCATAGATTGTAAAAATAACAAAAAGCATTAATTGATAAGATTTTATATCTTTTTATTTTTTAACGATAAGACAAATTTATAGTTGTAAAAAGAAATTATTTCAAATACACACCTAAATTTTCCACCCACTCTTTCTACCCACTTACGGAAGTATATAGTTTATTTTCCAATGACCACCTTTTGCGCTTCCTACTCTTACAATAAGCCCACGATCTTTTAAAACATTTAGATTATTATCAATGGCAGTAGCACTTAACTCCACTATTTCTTCTAATTCTCTTTTAGAAACTTTATTATTTTTATGAATAGCTTTGATAATATTAATTCTATTATCTGTTAGATTATCTACCCACTTATCTACCCACTTATTAAAATCGAAAGGTCTTCTAAATGTTACCGTAAATATACCTTCAGTATTAAATTCTGGTGGAGTTAAATTATTTTCTAACATTAAATCTCTCATTCTACTAATACCAGAACCTACTTGCTCTACCATTCTTATTCTTTCGAAAAGACCAAATATTAAAGGGTTTCTACTTAAACTTCTTTTTCCAAATTCATTTTTAGGAATTCCACTTACTAAACCTCCAGGATTAGAAATTTCAATTCTATCATTAAAAACTTCCACAGAAATACGAGCTCCTTTATCATAATAATCTCTATGTGCTAAAGCATTAATAATAGCTTCTTTAAAAACTGTTTCAGGAATTTCCCAAATTTCTTTTCGAGGTTGTGAACCATTTCCTTCAATGTCATAACGAACATTTAGTTTTGTTTTTAACCAAGTCATTGTTTGAAGAAATTGCTGATATAAAGTACCAGACATTATTTTATCATCAGTAATATATCTTTTATCAATACCATCAAAAACAATACATCTAATTACAGCTTTGTCAAAAAATTGTACTGGATTTTCTGCAAAGAATAAAGTAGCACCATTTTTAAGGAAGCCTTCTTTGGTTACTAATTTTAAATTATTGAATACTTGCTCGTTAGAAACTGTAGTACCTAAACCTGCTAATTCTCTAAATTGATTGATATTGGCATCAGGAATATCTTTAGTTACATCTATTGTTTTACAAGGCGCCTCATCATAATAAATCTTATCAGCTTGCTGAAAGAAATCTCTCATTTCTTCTACCGTGGTTAATTTTTGAGAATTAGGACCTTGTCGAACATAAATTGCTCCAGAAAGGACATAAGGTTTATTTACACCTGAAGGAACTTCAATTATTACAATTTCTTTTTCATCAATAGTTGTCGTATAAATATTGCAAAGTAATGTTGGTGTAATTTCATTTATTGAATTCTGCAAAGCGGAACGTTTTACATTGTTAAACGTAACTCCTTTAACATTATTAGCATCATCAACACCCAAAATAAGAGCACCACCAGATGCATTTGCAAAAGCACAAATTTCTTCTGTAACCTCTTTTATTTTATTTGGAATTCTTACTTTAAATTCAAGGTTAAAGCCTTCTCCTGAATTTATAAGTGATTTTATTTCGTTGATACTTAACATAAAATTATAGCTATACACAAATCTATTAAAATTGTTTGGTTTTTAGTCTTTGCATTACACTTTTATCGATGTTGAGTAGGTGTTGCCTTTATACTCGCTTATCTAAACTTTCTTTATCAAAAGCAATCAAATTAAATAATTCTCGCATTCTGGAACGTACACGAATACCATATCTGCTCTCTAATTCTTGTGCATTTAAGTTTGTAGTGGTGTGTGTTCTAATTTTACGTTTTAAGAACAAATCATAGCGAGAAAGAAGTATTTCTCCCATTACATTGCAATCTTTACCAAAATGTCTTCCTGTGGTTTCTACACCTAAATCATCAAAACAATAAAAGCCATTATTACCATAATCTTCAATAATTTTAAAACCACTTTTATTAAAACTGAAAGTGATATTTCTTGCAGGAATTAGACTATGTTGATTTTGATGAGGTACAATAAACGGTAATAATTGCATCAAACTGGTTTTACCACAACCAACAGGGCCAGATAATAAAATTCCTTTGTTAGGATCTATCTTTAATTTTCTACAAGTTTCAAAATCACGAATGAAATAGATACATAGTTTATATAAAACAGTTTCATCTTCTGAATATATTTTGAAATTTTTACCAAATAATAGTTTGCCTTTTGCTTCTAAATAGATTAACATTTTTGGAAAATCGTATATTATTTGATTTCCCTTTTGTTCGCCTAATTGAAATTGCACACTTCCTTCTTGAATGATATGTGGTTGTATTTTAATCATAAAGGTTCGTTGTAATTTTTATTTTTACTGGTCTTTAGGTTGTCTTGATTTTGGCTAACTGATTTATTCGTTTCTTTATTTTTTATTTCTTCAGCTTTTATCATCCAGTTTTTAGCTGTTGCTTGCCAATTGACAATTATTGTTTTGCCGCCAACTTTCCAACCAATACCCTGGTAATGATTAAAGAATTTTTGTGCTTCAATTATTGGCCATTTTTCTTTTTTAAAAAAATCAATAACTATTTTTTCATTTTTGGGCTGGTCAAGTTTATTAATGTTTTTATTGTTTCTATTAGTTTGTATATGTTTATTAATAGATACCAGTGCTTGTCCACTGCTTGTCTCGATATTGGTATTGTTGTGTACCAGAGCTTGTCCAGTACTTGTCTCGAATTTGAACATCTTAATTTTACTTCCTTTATAAGGGTTATGTGATGGATAATAAATTATATATTTCCAATGACTTAATTCTTTAATACACTTGTGATAGGTAGATTTTGAACCTATTTTAGAAAAACGCATTACCTCTTCACGATTTATATAGAATTCTTCTAAAAACCGATTGTTATTCCAAATTTGAAATAATGCTACATACAGGCTAATGTGTGTCGGATTTAAACGATTGTCTTTTGAGAATTGAAAGAATACACCTTTAAGGTGTTTTATAAAATTTACGTTTTGCATAAAGTAAGATTTCTCGATAACTGCGTTACATACTTTCAATGAAAATGTATTTTCATCTACAGCAATGCTCGAAATGACAGGATATTTTAACTTTAGAATTTATTATGAATGCGATTT
Source organism: uncultured Polaribacter sp. (assembly GCF_947497695.1). Classification (GTDB taxonomy): domain Bacteria; phylum Bacteroidota; class Bacteroidia; order Flavobacteriales; family Flavobacteriaceae; genus Polaribacter. Next base: position 418,642 of record NZ_CANMHM010000002.1, read on the forward strand.
TCTTCTAAAACTTTTACAATTTCTTCATAATCATAGTAAATTACACCACCTACTTTAGAATAGGGAAGTGTACCATTAATTCTTAAATTTTGTAAAGTACCTGGAGAAATACTTAATAAATCTCTAACTTCTGGAGATTTCAGCCATTTTTTTGGTGCAAAGCTAGATTGATGATTAATCATTGCTTTGATGTCTTCTAATAATTCTTCTTTGAACTCTCTTAAATCTTCTGTGGTAATAATTGATGTTGGCATTTGAAAACGGTTTTAATGAAAGAAGAAGCTGTTGATTTACCCCCATTAAAAAAAACAACTCCTTCTTTCTGATTTGACTTTCGTTTGCAAATATGTGCTGAATTATTAAGTTTTACACACAAGCTACACCCAACTTGGGTGTTTTTACTCACTCATTATTAATGTGTTATAATGATTTATTTTAGTTTTTTGATTTTTAAATTAGCATAACAAAAAAGTGCAAATTATATGAAAATAATTTGCACTTTAAAACACCCAAGTTGGGTAATTATTCTTCTGACTCTATCATTTTTTTTAAAAGCGATTCTCTTATTTTATCTATAAATTTTGTTTGGTTTATTTTTCTTGATTTTATTTCTAAAAATGTTCTGTAATAATCGCCTAATTCAATATTAAACATCTGCTCACAAACCGATGCCAATTCTTTGATATCTGCTGTACCACTATTAATTGCTCCTGAACTATGTAGTGCATAAATCAATTCTATTAGATCTGTTTTGTTACCAGTCCAGAATAATTTTGATTGTTTCTTAAAGGCTCCATAATTTGTTTCCATTGTACTATAATTTTCAAGTTTATCTATTTCTATTTTTAAATAGATGATTAACATATCATAAGCAAGTATTGTTGCAACAGAAGAATCGTGACTTGTTGAAAACGTATCATCAGTAAAAAAAGAAAGTGAATCTGGAAATAATCTTAAATCTACTTTACCTCTCATAAAATATTCTTCATCGAGAAATTTAGCACCTCTTCTAAAATAATGATAAAACTCTAAATTATCATTAAAATAATTTTGCAGTTTATCAATATGATTATTAAAGTATTTAATTTGTGATTTATTACTACTTCGTGGTCTTTTACTTTCTATATTAAATAATTTTACATAATAAATTAATTTGCTAAAAACATAAGGTTTAGAATTTTTAAAAAAATGAATTTCTTCACTTTTAGAAATCGTTCTGATTTTAAGAAACAAATTTTTTATTTGACCTAAAACTCGTTTCGTAATTCTTATACCTTCTTCTGCTCTTTCAATTGCACCTTCAATTTCTTTTTCTAAAAACTCTAAATTGTGATCTAATTCTTTAATAATTTTTTCAATCTTTTTCAATTTTCATAATCTGGAGGAAATCATCTTATAGCAAAAATGATTTTTGTTACTATTCTATTTATTGGTTCATTTCCATAGTATGGTCATATTTACAACAACCAGGTAAATTATCATAAGCATCTAAATCTCCTATCGCTTTTTCTGTATCATAACCAGAAGCTGCAATTGCTTTATGAATAGCCATTTCATTAGTTTTACTTTCATCAAAAGAAACAGCAATTTTCTTTTTATCTACATCCCAATCTGCAGTTGCAACACCTTCAACATTGTTTGCTGCTTTTTCTATGGTACTTTTACACATACCACAGTTTCCTCTTACACCAAAAGAAATTTCTGTTGTTGCCACTTCTTTAGAAACTTCAGTTTTGTTGGTGTTTGTTTCTTTTTTACCTTCGTTTTTACAGCTTGCGAATACTGTTGCTGCAATAATTACTGCACTTAAAATTACTTTTTTCATTTGTTTAAAATTTAATTATTAATTTGTTTTATTATTCTATTACTTGTTTTACTTCACCACAGGTTAACATTTTATCACCATAATAAGGATTTATTACTTTATCTTCTTTACTTAACCAATACGCACCCTTGTTACTGTTTGCCATTGGGCAGAATTCTACAAACACTTTTGTGTTGATTCCGAATATTTGAATTGCTTTTATTAAGTTTAAAGACAAATTTTTAAAATGACTTCTTTGTTCTTCAATATTTGATGCTTTAGAAATTGATGTTGTATAAATATTTATTTCTTTTACTAAAGACATCCAATCTGTATGAATTTTATTATCTTTTAGTAATTTCATATCTACTTTAGATATGTTTTCTAATATCATTTTTGATGCTAAAATTGATTTATTAGTTTCTTCTTTAACCAAAGCATCTTTTAATTTTATATACTCATTAAAAACTGTTTTTAATTGATTTTGAAAATCTTCTGACACTTCTACTCTCTCGTTTTTATTGAAATTGTTTGTTATTGATGAAGTATTCTTTTCCATACCAAGATGATTTTCGTGACCTGTCATTGCTTCACCACCTTTTTTATTCATCATAGATTTTTTGCCTTGCAATTGAGCTGCTGCATCAACCGTAAAAGTTCCATTAGTTACAATTTCATCTTCATTTTTTAAACCTTTTAAAACTTCGTATTTATCGCCAATTCTATTGCCTAATGTAATTTCGCGCATTTCAAAAACAGGAGCATTCTCATTTGTTTTTACATAAACAACAGAGCGTTTTCCTGTCCATAAAACTGCTGATGCTGGTATAGAAATAATTGCTCCTTTATCGGAATTGATTCCTTTAATTTTTCCTTCAACAAACATTCCTGGTTTTAATAGGTTGTTTCTATTATTAAGTACAACTCTTAATTTTACGGTTCTTGTTTTTGTATCTAATACAGGATCTATAAAATCTACTTTTGCATTAATTACTTTATTGGTATTTGTTGTTATAGAAATTTCTTGACCTTTTTTAAACAAACTAATCTGATTTTCATACACATCAAAATTTGCCCAAAGAGTGTTAAAGTTTGCTATTTTAAATAAAGGTTGCCCTTGTTTTACAGACGCTCCTTCTGCTACTAATTTTTCTGAAACTGTACCAGAAACAGTTGCATACACAGGAAAGTTTTCTTTTACTTTACCTGATGTCTCAATTTGATTAATTTGAGTTTCTGAAAGTTTCCATAATTTCAATTTGTTACGAACAGCTTTGTATAATGCTGGTTGTGTTTCTTTTAAAGATGAAGCTGTAATTAATTCTTGTTGTGCAGCAAATAATTCTGGTGAATAAATAGTTGCTAATAGTTGCCCTTTATTAACCTTTACACCTGTAGAATTGATGTTTAAACGTTCTATTCTACCAGAGAAATAACTTACTTGTATAGCATTTTCTTCTTCATTTTCTACAATTTTTCCTGATAATATAATTCCATTATTTTCTACTTTATCATTACCAACAATAGACGTTTGAATATTTGCTAAAGCCATTGCATTTTCTGTCAGTTTAAATTCGTCTGCCATTAAACCATCTGAACTATTTTCTGCAGGAATTAAATCCATACCACAAATTGGGCAATCACCAGGTTCTGGTTGCATAATTTGAGGATGCATAGAACACGTCCACATTTGACTTTTTGTAGAAACTTCATTGTGATTGTGAGTTGTCTTATCAGAAGAATTTCCGAAGAAAAAATAGCCCAACAACACACCGAAAGCAAGTATTCCCAAATAGATTGCTATATTTTTATTTTTCATTTTCTAAACGTTTTATCATCGCTTTCATTTCTTCAATTTCTCTTTTCTGCGCTTTAATAATATCTTCTGCCAATTTTTTAACTTCTGGGTCTTTAATATCAGCTCTTCCACTTGTAAGGATTGCAATTGAATGATGTGGAATCATAGCTTTCATCCAAAGAATGTCGCCAACTGTAGATTTTTGTTCACGAACCAAACCTAATGAACCTGCAAAAAGAACAAAACTTCCAATAAGAATTGCAATGTTTTTTTTCTTATTCTCATACATATTTCTCATAAAAAACCACATAATTACTGCCATTGTAGAAGTACCTAAACAAACCATATAAAAGCGTGTTAGACTAAAATATACGTGGTCAAATTCATAGGTATTTAAATACATAGTTATGTACATCGCTATAAAAGATAAACCTAACATTAAAAAGAATTTGGTGTAATTGCTCATACTTTTATTATTGTTTTTGTGTTCATTTGAATTCATAATTTTTCTATTTTAAATTGTTAACATTAATATTGCCATAACTATCATAATGGTATTTTCTATAAACGTAGCCTCTGTCATTGGTAACTTTAAAGCAGTACCAAGACAAGCGCATCTAATTGCTTTTTTGTCTAAAAGTGTTTTTGTAACTCCAATTGTAGTAACACCTAAAATAACCAGTGTAATTATTAGGGCTATAGTTATTTCAAAACGCATTAAAAACATTAGACCTAATGCAGTTTCTATAAAGGGATAAATTTTAGCATAAATAGGAACTCTTTTTGCCAAAGGATCATACATTCTAAATGAATCTGGAAATCCTTTTAAATCTAACATTTTAAAAAAGCTAAATACAATGTAGAATAAACCCATAAAATCGAGCATAAAACTACTCCAATTCCAGTTTTTGTAATTCAATAAAATGCCTGCAGTTGTAATATAAAAGATGATTAGAAATAATGGTTTTAATTGCTGGAATTTTGATTTTTCAAATTCTTCACCAAAATCTACTGCTGGTATTTCTTTCTTTTCTTCTTTTTTTTCTGAAAGTGTATATTTTTCTGGTAAAGCATCTTTTAAAACTTTGGTTTCTATATGTTTTTCCATTGTAACTTCTGCTTCACCTCTTTCGAGATTTACAGAAACATTGGTAACATTATTTATAATTCCTAAATATTTTTCTACGGAAGCTTTGCAATTTCCACAAGTCATTCCTGTAATATTATACGTGTGTTTCATTATTAAATATTTTAAATTAATCTGTAAAATTACAATGAGCTTTTCTAATTTACTTTTCTAATTATGGATCATATTTATACAATTTTGTCTAAAGACTTTCTATTCCATATCTCTGATTTTTTATAATCTGTCATTGTAATACCTGTATTATTTTTAAATTGTTTTGCTAAATGACTGCTATTATTATAGTTTAAACTGTACGCTATTTCTGTAAAGTTTAAGTCATTTAGTTGGATGTGTTCTTTTACTTTTTCAATTTTGAGACTTATAAAATATTTCTCAAGTGTTATGCCTTCAGATTTACTAAAAGACTTGCTTAAAAAAGAATATGTTTTACCTAATTCGTTTGCTAATTCAGAAAGTATATAGTCTGTATCACTTTTATCAATATGTTTAATTAGTGCTATTTTAATTTTTTCTATCAAAGCTTTTGATGTCTCTTTAATAATTTCGAAACCTTCCTTTTTTAATGCCTTTTCAAGTTTTTCAAAATTATTATTGTCATTTTCTTTTATCTCAACTTTACCAAGTTCTATAGACAAGATCTGAAAACCTAAATTATTAAATAACTGATGAACAACTGTTTTACATCTGTTACAAACCATATTTTTTATATTTAGTGTTTGCATCTTTTTTAATTGGTTAGATAATTAATAATTGTGGTTTGTACGAAGTAAGATTTTATAGATTCAATTTGATTCATTTCAAACTTCAATTGTAACTCTTGAATATCTAAAACATCATTAAAATCTATAGTACCAGTTTCGTAGTTTTTAATTAGAATTTCTTCTGCATTTTTAGCTTGTTTCAGATTTTTAGTTTGTGTTTTATAACTAATTCTTGCAGAAATGCGTTCATTTTTTGCTTTATCTAAAAACGTTTCTAATTTATTTTTTCGTTCTTGCTTCTGTGCTAAAACTTCTTCTTGCTGTAAGCTGTTTTGTTTGGTTTTTGATTTATAACTATTATTAAAAATAGGAATAGAAAGGGTTACCATTGGCATCAAAATATCTTTACCATTATCACTAAAACTAATATTCGGACGTTCTATAACATTTATATAATCTAAACCAAAACCAATCATTGGAGCGCTTTCTTTCTGATTTAATAATTCTGATTTTTCTATAGATTGATACAATCTATCGTACTTTAATAATTCTGGATGAACTGATAACTTATTAGTTTTGGTATCAAAATTTTCTGCAGGAAAATTCAAATCACTCACAACATTTATAAAAATCGATTTATCTCGATTCAATAACTTATTGAAGGTAGTTTGTTCAGCTAAATACTGTTGATTTAAAATTGCCAATAATTGCTCCATTTCATTTTGGCGCATTTGCAAACGCAATACATCTACCATAGATGCCTTATTAACTTCAACGGATGTTAATGCTAATGTTTCATAAGTTTCAAGCAGTTTTATATTTTCTTTTAAAACATTTTGCTTTGCTTTATTTGCATACAAATTATAATAGGATTGAGAAACTGAAGTAATTAGTTTTCGTTTGGCAATAACAATATCTTCATATTTAACCTTTGCCAAAGAAGAAACATAGCTTTCTCTGGAAGTAATTGTACCAAACCAAGGCAACATTTGTTTTACAGAAATTCTAAATCGTTGTGCTCCAGTTCTGGTTTCTGGTTCACTTACAAAATACCCAACACCAAATTCTGTATTTGGTAATGTATTTACTTCATTAATTTTTTCTGAAGCAATATTATATTGCAATTCAAATTTTTGAATTGCTGGGTTATTTTTTAAAGCTTGCTCAATAAGTACATTTAATTCTTGTGCATTTGAAAAACCAAAAGCTAAAAAACTTATTAGTGTAAAAATTAAATTTTTCATTTGTTTGCTTTTTTTAATTTGAATTCTTCTCTCCAACTATATAAAACAGGTAAAAGAAAATAAGATGTGATATCTATGACCATTCCTCCAAAAATTGGAATCGCCATTGGAATCATAATATCGCTTCCTTTTCCTGTAGAGGTTAAAACTGGTAATAATGCTAAAATTGTTGTAACAGTAGTCATTAAACAAGGACGAATTCTTTTTTCTGCAGCTTCCAAAGCTGAAGCTCGTATGCTCTTTTTATCTGCAGGTTTTTCACGTTTAAAAGTTTGTGTTAAATAGGTTGCCATAACTACACCATCATCTGTAGCAATACCAAACAATGCAATAAAACCAACCCAAACTGCTACACTTAAATTGATGGTTTTCATATTAAATAAGTCTCGCATATTTTCACCAAAAAAGCTAAAATTGAAAAACCAATCTTGCCCATATAACCAAATCATAATAAAACCACCTGCAAAAGCAATGGTTATTGCTGTAAAAACCATAAATGATGTAGCAACCGATTTAAACTGGAAATATAAAATCAAGAAAATAATTGCTAATGCTAATGGAACTATAACAGACAGTGTTTTTTCTGCACGTAATTGGTTTTCATAAGTTCCAGTAAATTTATAACTGATGCCTTTTGGAACCGTTAATTCACCAGAATCTATTTTTTGTTGAAACAATTCTTGGGCATTTTCTACTACATCAACCTCTGCAAAACCATCTAATTTATCAAACAGTACATAACCAATTAAAAAAGTATCTTCACTTTTTATAACTTGTGGACCTTGCTCATATCTAATCGTTGCTAACTCACTTAAAGGAACAGAATTCCCTTTTTCAACAGGAATATAAATGTCTTTTATAGATACAGGATTGTTACGCAATTCTCTTGGATAACGAACTCGAATTCCATAACGTTCTCTTCCTTCAACAGTTTGAGTTAATTGCATACCACCAACTGCAACTTTTAAAACATTCTGAACGTCTTCAATAGAAATACCATAACGTGCTATTTTTTCTCTATTAATATCAATCAGTAAGTATGGTTTCCCTACAATTCTATCTGCAAAAACAGCTTCAACTTTAACACCTTCTGCTTGTTTTAAAAAACTTTCTAATTGCAAACCAAAAGCTTCAATTTGTTTTAAATCTTGTCCTTTTACTTTTATTCCCATTGGTGCACGCATACCAGTTTGTAGCATTACCAGTCTTGTTTCTATGGGTTGTAATTTTGGAGCTGAAGTAACGCCTGGTAATTTGGTGACTTTTACAATTTCATTCCAAATATCATCTGGAGAACTAATTTCTGGTCGCCAATTTCTGTAGTATACACCATCTTCATCTTCGATTAGTTGAGACCTTTCGACTTGGCTCAAGGTGACATTTTTAGAATTATTCGGATTTGTTACAAAACCACCATTTTTCAATTCAAAATCACCATCTTCATTTACTTTATAACGTTGTCTTTTTCCCTCTGAATTTCTCATATATTCAGTTTTATACTGAATCATATTTTCATACATTGATAAAGGTGCAGGATCTAAAGCAGATTCTGTTCTACCAGCTTTACCAACCACAGTTTCAATTTCTGGAATTGTGGCTACTGCCATATCCAATTGTTGTAAAACGCGTTTATTTTCTGCAACTCCAGAATGTGGCAACGAAGTTGGCATTAATAAAAATGAACCTTCATTTAAAGAAGGCATAAATTCTTTACCTGTGTTGTTTAAAATCCAACCTCCAAAAATAAGAACAGTCGCAGGAATTATTAAAAACAACACTTTATTAGCCAAGGCCCATTTTAAAATTTGACCATAATATTTTCTAAAAACTGAAAATATTCCTAAAATACCAAAGCAAATAATGGCTACAAAAAGCAAGTTGATTAAGATACTTCTATTAAAACCTAATGGACGCCAATATTCTGCGAGTAAGAATATAATGGCTGTACAAGAAATAATGATATTTATAAGGTTGTTATTTTTCTTGTTTAGTTTTCCTGTAATAACCAATAAACCATTAACTCCAAAAGCAATTAGAATTACACCTAACCAATAACCACTAATTGTAATTACAATACCAGCAACTATTAAAGCAATATTTATAATATGATTAAAAGATTTTTTTAGTGTTGTTTTTCTGAATAGATAAGCTGCAAAAGGTGGAATTAAAAATAAAGCAATAACCAAAGAAGCTGATAGTGCCATTGTTTTTGTAAACGCCAAAGGTCTAAACAATTTACCTTCTGCACCAATCATTGTAAAAACAGGTACAAAACTTATAATTGTTGTTAAAACTGCTGTTAAAATAGCGCCAGAAACTTCTGCAGTTGCATTATAAATTACTACGTCTGTAGTATATTTTGTTCCATCTTCACGAGTTTGTAACTTTTTATCATCTAAATGACGAATCATATTTTCGGCGAGAATTACACCAACATCAACCATAGTTCCTATCGCAATTGCAATACCTGAAAGTGCTACAATATTTGCATCCACATTAAATAGTTTCATCGTTACAAAAACCATTAAAACTGCAACAGGTAATAAACCAGATATTAAAATAGAAGCTCGAAGATTGAAAACCATTACAATAATTACCAAAATGGTAATCAAAATTTCTAATGTTAACGCTTCATTTAGTGTGTCTAAAGTTTCTTCAATTAATTCTGTTCTATCGTAAAAAGGAACAATAGTTACTTGTGATGTTCTACCATCTGCTAAAATTTTTGTTGGTAAACCTCCTTTTAATTCTTCAATTTGAGTTTTTACATTCGTAATTACTTCCATAGGATTTGCGCCATATCTTGCAACTACAACACCACCAACAACTTCTGCGCCTTCTTTGTCTAACAAACCTCTTCTTGTTGCAGGACCTAAAGAAACTTTACCAATATCTTTTATTTTGATTGCTGTAAAATCTTCGGAAGTAACTACTGCGTTTTCAATATCTTCGATAGATTTAATATACCCCAAACCACGAACTAAATATTCAGCTTGATTGATTTCTAAAGTTTGTGCTCCAATATCTTGATTGCTACTTTTAACGGCTTTTACAACTTGATTTAAACCAATATTGTATTGACGCATTAATTCTGGATTCACGTCCACTTGATATTCTTGAACATAACCACCAATTGAAGCAACTTCAGAAACGCCACTTGCAGACGACAATCCGTATTTTACGTAGTAATCTTGAATACTTCGCAATTCTTGTAAATCCCAACCACCAGTAACGTTTCCTTTTTCATCACGACCTTCTAAAGTGTACCAAAATATTTGTCCTAAACCTGTGGCATCTGGACCTAAAGCAGGATTTACACCTTCTGGTAATAAATTGTTAGGTAATGAATTTAGTTTTTCTAAAATTCTACTTCTGCTCCAATAAAACTCGATATCCTCTTCGAAAATAATGTAGATACTGGAAAAACCAAACATAGAAGAACTTCTAATTGTTTTAACTCCTGGAATACCTAATAACGAAGTTGTTAATGGATATGTAATTTGATCTTCAATATCTTGAGGTGAACGACCATCCCACTTTGTGAATACTATTTGCTGATTTTCGCCAATATCTGGAATAGCATCAACTGCAACAGGATTGCTTGGTAAAAATGGAATATCCCAATTAAAAGGAGCGTTTACGGTACCCCAACCTACAAATAATAAGAGTAGTAAAACTGCGACAAGTTTATTTTCTATTAAAAATTTGATGCTTTTATTTAGCATTATATTTTGATTATTAAACAATTAGACATAGATGTTAGAAAAACATCGAATACAACAAATTATCCTTATAACATTGCAGTTATAGGATATTATAGTCTATTGTTTAAAAATCAAATTAAATAAGTCTCGTCAATCTTGAAGATTTCTTTTATGACGAGTGGTGGTTCGTATTCTTCGAACGAAGATACATTATTCTCTAAATTTTCAAAAAGATTAATGTATGTGTAGATAAACGAAGCAATAAATAATTCTTGGTTAAAAGATATTTTATCAACCTGCAATTGTACTTCGTCTTGACCATCAATTAATACTTGTTCATCTTTGCAACAATCTTTTTTTATGATTGAACAACCAGAAATAGCTACAGAAGTATCTTTCTGATTTTCCATTCCGCAAGTTGAAGCTTCAGAAAAAATTGCAGTATCTACAAGAGTATCACCACAAAAATGTTTTGTGATAGCAAATGAAGTTGTAGAAAATAAGACTACAAACGACATTAAAACAGCTAATATTTTATGTGATAACTTTGACATTCTAAAAACAAAGGTACGAAATAGTGACAAAAAAGATTAAAATTAATGTTGAAAAATATTGTTTTAATAAATTCTCTGTAATCTTACAGCATTCAATATTGCTAACAAAGCAACACCAACATCTGCGAAAACTGCTTCCCACATTGTAGCTAAACCACCTGCTCCTAAAATTAGGACAATCACTTTTACGCCAAATGCTAATCCGATATTTTGCCATACAATTTTTCTTGTAGAACGACCAATTTGAATCGCTTTTACCACTTTTGAAGGTTGATCTGTCTGAATAATTACATCTGCTGTTTCAATGGCAACATCACTACCTAAACCTCCCATTGCAATACCAACATCACTTGCTGCTAAAACAGGTGCATCATTAATTCCATCACCAATAAAAGCAATCTTATTTTCTGAATTTTGTTTTAACTTTTCTACTTCATTTAATTTATCTTCGGGTAATAAACCGCCTTTGGCTTCTTCAATATTTAATTCTAATGCTACTTTTTGGGTAATAGAATCTTTATCTCCAGAAAGCATCATTATTTTTTTAATACCTACTTTGTGTAACGCCGTAATTGTTTCTTTTGCATCCTCTTTTAATTCATCTGCAATAACAACATAGCCTGCAAAAGCGTTATCAATAGCCACTAAAACTATAGATTCTACAATAGTGTCAATTTCTTTGGAAACTTCGATATTATTTGCCTTCATTAAGGCTTTATTACCAACTAAAACAGGTTTGTCATTTACGTTCCCTTTTAATCCTTTACCTGCAATTTCGGATACTTGTGAAGCTTCAAAATCTTTACCATCTGCTTTATACTCTAAAATAGCTTTTGCTATAGGATGTGTAGATTGTTCCTCCATAGCCATTAAGTATTTCATAAATTCCTTTTCCTCCCATTTAATGGCTTTAATATCTTTAATTTTAAAAACTCCTTTTGTTACGGTTCCAGTTTTATCCATTACCAAAATATTAATCTTGGTCATTGCGTCTAAAAAAGAAGCACCTTTAAATAAAATACCATTTTTTGAAGCTGCACCTAAACCACCAAAATATCCTAAAGGAATAGAAATTACCAAAGCACAAGGACAGGATATTACTAAAAATATTAATGCACGATATAGCCAATCTCTAAACACATAATCATCTACAAAAAAATAAGGTAGAAATGTAACAGCTATTGCTAAAAACACAACAATTGGTGTATATACTCTCGCAAATTTTCTAATAAACAATTCGGTTTTAGACTTACGAGTTGTTGCATTTTGAACCATATCCAGAATTCTGGCAATAGAACTGTCCTTAAATTCTTTAGTAGTTTCAATTTCAATAACACCATCCATATTAATGCTACCTGCAAACACTTTTTCTCCTTTTGTAATCGTATCAGGTTTGCTTTCACCAGTTAATGCAGCAGTATTAAAAGAACCTTTTTCGGATAATAAAATACCATCTAAAGGAATTTTCTCACCAACACGAACTTTTACTTTTTCTCCAATTTCTACAGTTTCAGGATTTACCGATTTATAATCATTATTTCGATATACTAAAGCTTCGTTTGGACGAACATCAAGTAGCGCTTTAATATTACTTTTTGCTCTATTAACTGCTGCACTTTGAAACAATTCTCCAACTGCATAGAACAGCATTACTGCAACTCCTTCAGGATATTCTCCAATTACAAATGCACCTATGGTTGCAATAGACATTAGAAAAAACTCTGTAAAAACATCGCCTTTTGTAATACTTTTCCAACCTTCTTTTACTACAGGAAAACCTACTGGAATATAAGCAACACCATACCAGACAATGCGAGTCCAATCTTTAAAAAATTCAACATCAAAATAATCTAATACAATACCAATAATTAGCATTGTAAAACTTATAATTGCTGGTACATAAGCTTTATAATTATTAGATTGACCACTATGATTATGACCATGATCGTGACTGTGTCCTTTTTCAGAGGTTGTTTTAATATCTCTTAAATTCAGTTTCTTTTTTTTCATCTTTTCTTCGGTCTTAACAACTACTTTTGTTTTGTTGAATTGGCGGACACGGAACTGTACCGTATGAACAATACACACAACAATCTCCTTTTTTAGGTTTCAGAACTTTTTTACAATTCACACATTCGTAGAAAAACTGACAAGCATTTGTTGGCATATCTTCTACTTTTTTATGTCCGCATTCTGGACAAGTAATTTCTGATTTTAGTGTGGTTTCCATTAGTTTTATTTTTTGTCGGTTACTTTATAACCTGTTGAGTTAATTACTTTCTCGATTTCCGTTTCATTCGTTTTGGTTTTGTCAAACTCAATGATTGCGTTACCATTTTCGTAGGATGCTTTTGAGATAACTATTCCGTTGAGTTTATTTATTTCGTGGTTTACGTGTTCTTCACAACTCACACAGGTCATTCCACTGATTTTAAATTCTTTCGTTTTAATGTCTGATTTGTCAACTACGACTATTTGCTTTTCTGTGTTTGGATAAAAAATTCCTGAATAGTATGGGAAAGCCAACATCACTATTGCAAATACAGTTACAATTCCTAAAAAAGTTTTTGACTGCATAAATTTTGGTTTTTCATCCGTCTCGCATTCACAATCAATTTCCTTTTGAGGTTTTAATTTTTGATACCAAGCAAAACCAAGAACTAAAATTGTTAGCCCAATTAAATAGGGTCTAAATGGTTCTATCCAAGAAAATGTTGAAGCAATTCCGCTTGTTCCTGCAATTAAAGCCAGAACAGGTGTTATGCAACATAAAGATGCTGTAATTGCAGTAAGTAAACCTACACCGAATAATTTGTTTTTCATTTTATTCTTATAAAAGCACAACAAAGGTGCAGTAAAATTCAGTGCAATGGAAGTGCATTTTTAATTACTACACTTATCACAAATACCTTTTACTACCAAGTTAACATTTTCTGAAATATAGCCATCTGGAACTTTAATTTGAGGTATTTTATGTTCTGTTAAACAAATGGTTTCGTTACAATTATTACAATGAAAATGTAAATGTAAATCGGTTTCAATTTCACAATTACACCCCTTTTCACATAATGCATATTTTGTAATACCTGTACCATCATCTATTTGATGTACTATTGCTTTTTCTTCAAATGTTTTTACTGTTCTGTACAATGTAGTTCTATCTGCTTTTTCAAAAGCATTTTCTATATCGCTTAATGTTACAGCCACTTCTTTTTTTGCAAGAAACTTATAAATAAGTAAACGCATCGCTGTAACTCTAATTTTTTTAGATTCTAAAAGTTGTTCTATTGTTTTCATAATTTAATGTTCGTGTTCTGTTTCTCCTTTATTCATTTCAGCAATTAAATAATAGGCATTATTATATGCGATTTTAGAGTTTTTTTCTATCTCATTAATAAATTTAACTTCAATCCAATTATCATCCTTTACACCTAAAAGCACTTCAATAGGGGTAAAACTCCAATCGTTATTTTCTTTTTTTACAGAAAAAACAAAAAATCTATCTCCATCTTTTATAATGGCACTTTCTGGTAATGCTTTTGTTATAGTATTATCAACTTGAATTTTCCCTTTTATGTACATTCCTGGAATTAAATTTCCTTTTTTGTTTTCAATTTCTGCGTGAACGTGAAGTGCTTTCGGATTATCTTCAAACGTTTTACTTACCGAATAAATTTCTGCTGATAGTTCTTCGTCTGAATTAGATTGTAAGTTGAATATCACTTTTTGCCCTTTTTTAACCTTGTAAACATCTTTTTCAAATACCATTAAATCTGCGTGAACGTGATGTGTATTTACAATTTCAAAAAGCTCTGTTTGTGGCTCTACATACTGCCCAGTTTTAACTTCAACTTTTTGCACAAAACCTTCTATTGGGCTTCTTAACGATATGTTTTGAGTAATTGTTCCATTACGAACTGATGACGTATTTACATTTAACAATTTCAATTGAGCTTCCAATCCGTTTACCATCGCTTTAGAAGCATCATATTGTGCTTCGGCTTTTTGAAAATTTGCACCAGAACCAACGCCTGCATCATATAATTTTTTTTGACGTTCGTAGTTTTTCTTCAAAAAATTACTGTTGCTAAAAGCATTCAAATAATCAGTTTGCATTTTTATAATATTTGGATGAGATAAATATGCTACTACTTGACCTTTTTTAACTTTATCGCCTTCAATTACATTTATGGATACTACGTTTGCACCAATTACAGGGGTAATTGTTGCTTCGTTTTGAGGTGGCACTTCTAATGTGCCATTTGCTTCAACATAACCACTCATATTACGTAATGCAATGGTGTCTATTTTCATCTGTAAAGCTTCAAACTGTTTTTGTGTAAGTATAACTTCTTTGGACTCTTTATGATTACTCTCTAATTCTTTATTATTTGAATTTGTGCTATTTGCTATTTTCTTATCACTATTAACACAAGCTGTTAACATAATACCCAGTAAAACAATTGTTAGAATATTATATGATGTTTTTTTCATTTTCTTATTGATTAAAATATTGTAGTTGAAATGTACTTTCTAAATAATTTATTAATGCTTCTTGAGCTTCTAATTCAGATTGAATTGCCTCTTTTATTAATTGTGTAAAAGCTGTATAATCTATTTCACCTTCTTTGTAAGCAAATAAAGCGCCTACTTTTTGTTCTTTTACAAGTGGTAAAACTTTATTTTTATAAAAAAACCAAGACGTTTTCCATTTTTGATAATTCTCTTTAGATTGTGTAAACTTTGATTGTACTTCTTGTTTTTTGAATAGAATATTAGTTTCTGCAATTTCAGTATTTATTTTTGCAGTTTTAACTTTTGCTCTACTTGTTCCGGATAAAAAAGGAATTGAAATTCCTGTTTGATAGGAGTAAAAACCTGAATTACCATTTAAGTTTTGAAAACCACCCTGAAGATTTAACTTCGGTAAATTATCTGCTTTAGCAGTCTTATATTTTGCTTCTGCTTCTGTTACCTTTAATTTTGCTATTTCAAATAATGGATGTTTCTCTGGATTAAAAGATGCAACATTAATTTTATTAGTGATTTCAAAATCATTAGTAACTGTATAGAATGTATCAGAAACCAGCCATAGATTTAATTGTTGCAATGCAATATCATATTCACTTTTTGACTGCATAAATTTATTTTGAATTTGTAAGGCTTGATTTTTAGCTGCTGAATATTCTAACCTTGAAATTGCTTCTACTTTATAATTTAAAGCTACAGCTTTTTCAAAGTTGGTATAAATGGAATCTAATTCTTTGTATAAATTGTATTTCCTTTTACTCTGAAAAACATTTGCCCACGCCTTTTTTACTTCTAACTCTAAATCTAATTCTGAAAGTTGAAACGCTTTTTGAGCTAATTGAATATGTTGCTCTTGCAATCGCTTTTTTGCAGAAACACCAAAAACATTGATGTTACTTTGACCAATTCCTAAAGTAGTGTAAATACCATTACCATTATTGATCTCTTCTCCACCTGTGAAAATTTGAGTTGTACCAAAATCATAAACTGTACTTTTTAACTGCTTTTGTTTGTTGATTTCTAATTGCTTTTGTTTTAATAATGGATAATTTTCTTTTGATAAATTGACTGCTTCATTCATTGAAATAACGGGCAACGTAACATAAACTTCTTGTGCATTACCTGTTATTGGTAAGAAAAACACAAAAGCGACCATAGCTGTAACTGTAATTATTTTTTTATTTGCTCTCAAGTTGAATGATTTATTTTCTACCCAATGATATAATATTGGTAAAACGAATAATGTTAATAATGTAGAAGTAAGTAAACCACCAATTACAACCGTTGCTAAAGGTCTTTGTACTTCTGCACCAGCTGAAGCTGAAATTGCCATAGGTAAAAAGCCTAAAACATCTGTAAAAGCAGTTAACATAATAGGTCTAATTCTTCGTTTTGTACCTTCTATAATTCTATCTTTTAAATTAGTTACACCTTCTTCTTTTAGTTCATTTAAACCGCTAATCATTACTAATCCGTTTAAAACTGCAACACCAAATAAAACGATAAAGCCCACACCTGCAGAAATACTAAAAGGCATATCTCTTAACCATAATGCTATTACACCACCAATGGTCGCCATTGGAATTGCTATATAAATCATTAAGGTTTGTGGTAACGATTTTAGAGCAAAATAGATGAGTACAAAAATTAGTAATAACGCAATTGGTACAACTGTAAGTAAACGATTACTGGCACGTTCTAAATTTTCAAAAGCACCACCATATCGAATAAAATAACCTGTTGGTAATTCTAATTGCGCATCTAACTTTGATTTTATTTCCATTACCAAGGATTTTACATCCCTTCCTCTAACATTGATACCAACATAAGTTCTTCGATTCGTATTATCTCTACTTATTTGCATTGGACCAGCTTTGTAGCTTACGTCTGCAATTTCACGAAGTGGAATTTGATTTCCAGAAGGTAAATTGATATATAAATTTTGAACATCTGAAATATTCTTTCGGTTTTGAGAATTTAATCTTACAACTAAATCAAATCGTTTTTCTCCTTCAAAAATTATCCCTGCTTTACCACCAGCAAAAGCAGACTGAACTAACTGATTCATTTTATTTATTTGAAGGCCATATTGAGCTAATTTATTTCTATTATACGTTATTGTAATTTGTGGTAAACCAGTTGTAGCTTCAGCTTTCATATCTCCAACACCTTCTGTACCAGCAATAATTTTAGATATTTCTTCTGCTTTTTGAGATAATACATTTATATCTTCACCATAAATCTTTATAGCTATATCTTCTCTAACACCTTCCAATAATTCATTAAAACGCATTTCAATTGGTTGGGTAAATTCGTAATTAACTCCAGGAATTATTTCAACAGCTTCTTTCATTTGCTCAATGAGTTCGTCTTTAGAATTAACTGAAGTCCATTCACTTTTGGGTTTTAAAATCACAAAAATATCTGCAATATCCATAGGCATAGGATCTGTTGGTATTTCTGCAACACCAATTCGACTTACAATTTTCTCAACTTCAGGAAACTTTGCTTTAACAATTTTCTCAATCTTTGTTGTTGTTTCAATAGTTTCAGTTAATGAACTACCAGGTTTTAAAATAGCGTGAAAAGCAATATCGCCTTCATCAAGTTGAGGTATGAACTCGCCACCCATTCTTGTAAACATAAAAACTGCAATACCAAATAAAATAACAGAAACACCAATTATTAGCTTTCCTTTTTTTAATGCTTTTTCTAATAAAGGTTGGTATTTACGTTCTACCCAATGCACAAATTTATCTCCATAAGATTTTTTTTCTGATTTTGGAGCTCTTAAAATTAATGCAGACATCATTGGTACATAAGTCAAACACAGCACCATTGCACCAATCATTGCAAAAATGAAAGTCAATGCCATAGGTTTAAACATTTTCCCTTCAATACCCTCTAATGCCAATATTGGCAGAAATACGATTAGAATAATTAGCTGACCAAAAAAGGCAGCATTCATCATTTTTTTTGAAGCATCACTTGCAACACCATCACGTTCTTTGGATGTTAATTTCCTTTTCTTTAATACTTTTGATGCAATGAGAAAAACGGTGCTTTCTACAATAATTACTGCGCCATCTACAATAATACCGAAATCAATTGCTCCTAAACTCATTAGATTTGCCCAAACATTAAATGCATTCATTAATATAAAAGCAAATAATAATGATAATGGAATAGTGGAAGCTACTATTAAACCACCTCGCCAGTTTCCTAATAAGAAAATAAGGACAAAAATCACTATCAATGCACCTTCAATAAGGTTTGTTGCAACTGTAGATGTTGTTTCAGCTATTAGCTTACTTCGGTCTAATAAAGGTTCAATTATCACACCTTCTGGCAAAGATTTTTCAATTTGAGCCATTCTAACTTTTACATTTTCTATTACATCATTTGAATTAGCTCCTTTAAGCATCATTACCAAACCACCTACAACCTCTCCTTCGCCATCTTGTGTTAGTGCACCATAACGAATGGCAGCACCAAATTGTACTTTGGCAATGTCGCCAATTGTTATAGGAATACCATTTGAGTTTTTTATTGTTATTTTTTTTATATCGTCTAAAGTTCGAACCAAACCTTCACCACGAATAAAATTAGCTTGATGATTTTTTTCAATATATGCACCACCAGTATTTTGGTTATTATTTTCCAGTGCTTCAAATATATCTGTAATAGTTATTCCTATTGCTCGCAATTCGTTAGGGTCAACAGCAACTTCATATTGCTTTATTTTACCACCAATTGCATTTACCTCTACAACACCTGCAACCATTGCCATTTGACGTTGTACAATCCAATCTTGCATCGTACGTAAATCAGTAATCGAATATTTATCTTTATATTCTGGTTTTACTTTTAATGTATATTGATATATTTCTCCTAAACCTGATGAAATTGGCCCCATTGATGGCTCTCCAAAACCAGCAGGAATTTGTGCTTTTATATCGTTCAATTTTTCAGCAACTAATTGACGAGGTAAATATGTACCCATATCATCATCAAAAACTATAGTTACCACAGATAAACCAAAACGAGAAATTGAACGAATTTCCTGAACATTGGGTAGATTACTCATTGCTATCTCTATTGGATAGGTTATAATTTGCTCAATATCCTCTGTTCCCAAATTTGGTGCTTGTGTAATAACTTGTACTTGGTTGTTTGTAATATCTGGAACTGCATCTATTGGTACTTGGGTCATACTCCAAATACCTGCTCCAATAATGGTAAGCGTAAGCAAACCAATTATAAATTTGTTATTGATTGAAAAATCAATGATTTTATTAATCATAGAAAATGTATTAATTCAGTTATACTTTTCGACTTAATTCAAAACAATATTAGAATTAGACGAAATGAAGAGAACCTTTTAGGCTCTTAATAGGATATAGTTATCCTTTAAAAAAACTGAATTATGCCCTTGGTGGCTGTAAAATTGAAGTAGTAAAGTCTTTTTCAGTACCATTTTGGTAGAAAAAATCTTGTGTAGAAATGTAGGTTGTATTAATACTTACATCTACAAATTTGAAATCTATCACACTAATATGGCAACACTGACAAATACAAAAAGGAGAACATAAGTCTGAACCTTGATGTTGATGATCACTGTCAGTTAACTGTGAAACTTCTGTTTGAACCTCATTATCAAGTACTGTATAATCTTCGCAAGGTGCTAAATTAAGAGCTAAAATATAAATTGATAATATGAAGGCTAAATATTTCATTGTAGCAAAGATATAAATTAATTAGTGCAATGGTTGTGCAAAATGAAACCTATATAATAAATTTACAAATGAAGCTCTTTCTTTTCTTTTACAGTTGTATGGATACTTAATTTACTTTTTAAAATAGCCATATCTTCACTAACTTTTCTATCAATTATTTTAGCATAATGCTGTGTTGTTTTCAAAGATTTATGCCCAAGCATTTTACTAACAGATTCTATTGGAACACCATTAGTAAGTGTTATAGTGGTTGCAAAAGTATGACGTGCCAAATGAAAAGTTAAGTTTTTATTTATTTCGCATATATCAGCAATTTCTTTTAAGTAAGCATTCATTTTTTGATTACTTAAAATTGGTAATAACTTATTTGAATTTAAAACATCAGAATCCTCTTCATATTTTTTTAAAATTATTTCTGCAGAAGGCAATAATGGAATATTACTTTTGGTTTTAGTCTTTTTTCTTGTTGTTTTTATCCAACGACCACCATCAATACCAATCACAATATTATCTTTATTTAAAGCTTTTACATCTGCATAAGCTAAACCAGTAAAGCAGCTAAACACAAAAATATCTTTCACTAAATTTAAACGATGTATAGAGAATTCTTTTTCAATTAATCTTTGAATTTCTTCTTCATCCAAAAATTCTCTTTCTACTGTCTTTAAAATTCCTTTCCAGTTAAAAAACGGGTCCTTAACTATCCAGTCATTGGCGTAAGCAATTCTAACAATTTTCTTAAAATTAGTAATGTATTTTATTGTTGTATTGTGTGCACAATTTTTTTCTGTTTTCAGATAGTATTCAAACCCTGTAATAAATTTATTGTCAATCTCGGTTACTGGTATATCTTCAATTTTATATTCGTGATTGATATAATTTTTTAAATGTTTTTTTGCTGTTTTATATCTTTCTGAAGTACCTAAAGCATAATCTTTACCAACTAACTTTTCCATTTGAATATTATGATTTTCAAAAATTTCTAAAGTCATTTTTCGAACCTCATTTTTACCTTGGTAAATGTTTCTAATATTAATAGCAGTAATTAATTTATTTTCTTCTACTAATCTTTGGTGTATTTTATAAATTCTATTTGAAATACTATCAATATATTTATTAAGTTGTTGAGCCTCTCCAGAAGAACCTTTCATTTTGCCAGCAGAGGAACTCCACTTTTGAACATCAACCTTTCTTGAAATACTTAATTCGGCTCTTTTACCATTTACAGTAATCCTTAAATAAATATTTGCTTTTCCATTTTTGTCTGCTTTACTACGTTTGATGTAGAAAATGAATGAGAATAAATGTTGCATAGGTGTCAGTTAACTATTATAGTATAAATATACGAAAATAAAATTAAAAAAACCCATAACTAATTAAATATCAGTATATTTAGTTTAATTCGGTGTCAGTTATAAATTAAAAAAATAGACCCCTAATCAGCATCTTACGCAACAATTTTTGATGATTTTTATTAGTATGCTTTAAATAGAAAAAACCCTACAAACATAGCGTTTGTAGGGTTTTGACTCTAATTAGTATTCTTTTAGCAGAGAGGAAGGGATTCGAACCCTCGATACAGTTACCCATATACTACCTTTCCAGGGTAGCTCTTTCGACCACTCAGACACCTCTCTAAATATACAATGCAATCAATCCATCTGGCGCTGTTACATGTATTTGTTTATTTTCTCTATCCACTTTTTTAATAAAATCGTCTACCATTGGTATAAAAATTTCTGTACCATCTCTATCAATTTCAAAAAGCGGTTGTGCAGCCTTGTCATTAATATGTACAATTTCACCAACTTCCCCAAAATTAGCATCCACAACTGTAAAACCAATTACTTCGTGGTAATAAAATTTATCTCCCGTTAATTTTGGCAACATGGTATTTGGCAAATAAACGCCACATTTTAAAATTGAATCTGCTTCTTCTTCAGAATACACATCTTCAAACTGAACCCGTAATTGATTTCCTTTATGTAGCGAACTTTTATCAATAAAAAATGGAACCAAGTTTGTGCCAAATTCGACATAAACTGATTCCATTTCTGTGTACAACTCAGGCTCATCTGTATCTAATTTGATAACAACTTCACCCTTAAAACTATATTTTGTTACGATTTTGCCTAAATAAAAACAATCTTCTTTACGCATTTTCGTACAAATTTTAATTTTTACTCTGCAGCTTTTGCTTGTGCATCGTCAATTGTTTCTGGTGCTGCTTCAACTGCTTCTTCAGTTTCTGCTGCTACTTCTGCAACCTCTTCAACAACTGGTTTAGCTGCTTCAATTCTTGCTTCGTTCACTGCTTTTTCAGCTGCTAAAGCTTTTGCTTTTGCTTCTGCTTCTGCTTTAGACAAACCTTCTGTTTTTGCAATAATTTTTGCTGCTTTTTCTTCTAACCAAGCTGCAAATTTAGCATCTGCTTGCTCTTGCGTTAAAGCACCTTTTCTTACACCACCAGCTAAATGATTCTTTAACATAGCACCTTTATAAGATAAAATGTTTTTTGCAGTATCAGTTGGTTGTGCACCATTTTGTAACCACTCTACAGCTTTATCAACGTTTAAATCAATAACAGCAGGGTTTACATTTGGGTTGTAAGTACCTATTTTTTCTAAGTATTTACCATCTCTTTTCGCTCTTGCATCAGCAGCAACGATCCAGTAAAAAGGCTTTCCTTTTTTACCGTGTCTTTGTAATCTAATCTTTACAGACATAATTTGTTAATTTATTAAGGTTCTCGACCTTTATTATTAAAATTCTTATCATCTCGTGATAAGCGGATGCAAAAATACAAAAACTTTTTTTAACTAAAACTCTAAATATCAATATTTTTTTGGGCGTTTTAACGGGCTTTCACTACTCGCTTCACGCTAAAAAGCGTGAGAACTCAAACATACCGTTCTATCCCTAACGCGAATTGCGTTAGTATTAAAAACATAACAATTGTCACTTCAAACAGTGTAAGAAGTCACATATCAGTGATAAAGCAATGTTGAGTAGCTTTATCTGATTTTTCCTAACGTTGAAAAGACAAAATTGAATAATAATTACTCTCTAAAACCCCTCAAAGTTTAGTCTTTCTAAAAGAATCTTCTAAGATTGTTCATTTTGTGTAGGATACTTGCAACAAAACAAACTGAATCGTAAGTTATTCTCCATAAAGTTTTGTTATTCTAAAAAATATTTTACGGTTTGTTCACTTGTACGTGAGACCCTTTCAGGGAGATAAACTGGGTGAAATTTCTAGGCCGTTCAAGTTAAAAACGAGTACTAACTAATCACTTTATGCGATTTCTCTCAAAAGTTCGAAATTACAAACTTAACTTTCTTCTGCGTGAAGGATAGCAGCCTTTCGACCTCGCTCAAGATTCATTCCAAGCCCACAGTGAGGCACGAACGAGGACTTGTAAAGGATAGCCTGACCATTTTCATATCAAAAAGTTGATGCTATTAACTCAATTAATTAAAAAATGGGCACGCCCAAAAACTAATAAGAAAACTTTTATTTGATAAGACCTACTATCATTGCATTTTTGACAATCGTTAATAACTTAGTTTGTTAAAATCTACCAAAAAAATGTAAATTTACACCACGATTAAACAGTCAAACGCTTCCTCATTTACACACATTTATGTACTTAATTTTCGATACAGAAACCACAGGTTTACCTAAAAGTTGGAACGCACCAATTACAGATATAGACAACTGGCCTAGGTGTATACAAATTGCGTGGCAATTGCATGATGCTATGGGAAACGTTGTAGAACATAACGATTTTCTAATACAACCAGAAGGTTTTAACATTCCTTTTGATGCAGAAAGAATTCATGGTATTTCTACAGAATTGGCAGCAGAACAAGGTATTTCTTTAGAAAAAGGATTAACTCTTTTTAAGGAAGCCTTAGATAAAACAAAATTTATAGTTGGGCAAAATTTACAATTCGATATTAATATTATGGGTTGCGAATTGCACAGATTGGGTGTAGAAACCAATTTAACTTCGCTACCAGTTTTAGACACTTGTACAGAAAAAACAGCAACCATTTGCCAAATTCCTGGTGGTCGTGGAGGAAAATTTAAATTGCCCACGCTAACAGAATTACACAATCATTTATTTGGTGTTGGTTTTGGAGAAGCACACAATGCAACAGCAGATGTAGAGGCAACCACGCGTTGTTTTTTAGAATTAATTCGTTTAAGAGAATATACCAAAGAACAGTTAGATGTAGATGCAGATTATTTTAAAAATTTCTCTGAGGCAAACCCAAAACCAATACAGGTAATTGGTTTAAAACACATCAACCTAAAAAAAGAGAGCGAAAAAATAAGAAAACGTCTAGAGAAACTAAAAGACGTGCAAGAAACCAAATCTACATCAGAAGGTTTGGCAGAGTTAGAAAATGTACAATTCGCCCATTTACACAACCATACACAATATTCTGTATTACAATCTACCATGCAAATTGGGAATATTGTAAAAGCAGCTGCAAAAGACAATATGCCTGCTGTTGCTATGACAGATACTGCAAACATGATGGCTTCTTTCCATTTTGTAAGTGCAGTTTTAAATCATAATAAAAATGCAGAAAAACCTATAAAACCTATTATTGGTTGTGAGTTTAATGTCTGTGAAGATCATAAAAATAAATCGCAAAAAGACAATGGATATCAAGTTGTTTTGCTGGCAAAAAACAAAAAAGGCTATCATAATTTAGCTAAAATGTCTTCTATTGCTTTTGTAGATGGTTTCTATTATGTACCAAGAATTGATAGAGAAATCATCAAAAAATACAAAGAAGATATTATTGTTTTAACGGGTAATTTATATGGAGAAGTACCTAGTAAAATTCTAAATCTTGGAGAAAATCAGGCAGAAGAAGCTTTATTATGGTGGAAAGAGCAGTTTAAAGATGATTTGTATATTGAGTTGATGCGTCACAATCAACAAGATGAAACCATTGTGAATGAAACTTTGCTAAAGTTTTCTAAAAAGCACAATGTTAAAGTTGTTGCCACCAACAATACTTTCTATTTAGAAAAAAAAGATGCCAATGCACATGATATTTTACTCTG
Source organism: uncultured Polaribacter sp. (assembly GCF_947497695.1). Taxonomy (GTDB): domain Bacteria; phylum Bacteroidota; class Bacteroidia; order Flavobacteriales; family Flavobacteriaceae; genus Polaribacter. Next base: position 443,946 of record NZ_CANMHM010000002.1, read on the forward strand.
TGTAAAAGATGGCGAAAAACAAGCCACACCTAAAGGAAAAGGACGTGGCTACAGATATGGTTTACCAAACGACGAGTATTATTTTAAATCGTCTGATGAAATGAAAACCCTATTTGCAGATTTGCCAGAAGCAATTATCAACATTCAAGAAATTGTAGATAAAATAGAAATTTTTACACTAGCCAGAGATGTTTTATTACCTGCTTTTGATATTCCAGAAGAATTTTTATTCGAAGAAGATAAAATTGATGGAGGAAAACGTGGCGAAAATAAATTTTTAGCTCATTTAACATACGAAGGTGCGAAAAAACGTTATGGAGAAATTACAGATTCCATTAAAGAACGTTTAGATTTTGAATTAGAAGTAATTGAAAAAACAGGCTATCCTGGTTATTTTTTAATTGTGGAAGATTTTATTCGCGAAGCCAGAAATATGGATGTTGCAGTGGGTCCTGGTCGTGGTTCTGCTGCTGGTTCTGTGGTTGCTTATTGCTTATGGATTACCAATATAGATCCTATTAAATACGATTTACTTTTTGAGCGTTTTTTAAATCCTGAAAGGGTTTCTATGCCAGATATCGATATCGATTTTGATGATGAAGGACGAAGCAGAGTCATGGATTATGTAATTGATAAATATGGTGCAAATCAGGTTGCACAAATTATTACCTATGGTACTATGGCTGCAAAATCTTCTATTAGAGATACAGCCAGAGTTTTAGATTTACCACTTTTTGAAGCCGATAGAATTGCAAAATTAATTCCGGGCATCAAACTAAAAAATATTTTTGGGGATGATGCCAAAAGCAAAAGTAAAGTTGATGGTTTACGTGCAGAAGAAAAACAGTTAGTAGAAGAATTAAGACATATGTCTTTTGGAAACGATTTAACATCAGAAACCATCAATAAAGCCACTATTTTAGAAGGCTCTGTAAGAAATACAGGTATTCATGCTTGTGGTGTAATTATTACACCAGGAGATATTACAAACTATGTTCCTGTTGCTTTAGCAAAGGATTCTGATATGTATGTAACCCAATTTGACAATTCTGTAGTAGAATCTGCAGGTTTGTTAAAAATGGACTTTCTAGGGTTAAAAACATTAACTTTAATTAAAGACACCGTAAAAATTGTAAAAGCAAAACACGATATTACGTTAGATCCAGAAAGTTTTCCTTTAGATGATGAAAAAACCTACGAACTCTTTCAAAGAGGAGAAACTGTGGGTATTTTTCAATATGAATCTCCTGGAATGCAAAAACACATGCGTTCTTTAAAACCAACCGTTTTTGCAGATTTAATTGCCATGAATGCTTTGTACAGACCTGGACCAATGGAATATATTCCTAGTTTTATCAACAGAAAACACGGTACAGAAGATATAGAATACGATTTGCCAGCAATGGAAGAGTATTTGGCAGAAACTTACGGAATTACAGTTTACCAAGAGCAAGTAATGTTACTTTCTCAAAAATTGGCAGATTTTACCAAAGGTGAAGCCGATGTTTTACGTAAAGCCATGGGTAAAAAGCAAATTGCGGTTTTAGATAAAATGAAACCAAAATTTGTAGAACAAGCAGCTGCAAATGGGCATGATGCAGAAAAATTAGAAAAAATCTGGAAAGATTGGGAAGCCTTTGCAAGTTACGCTTTTAACAAATCTCACTCTACTTGTTATGCATGGATTGCCTACCAAACTGCGTATTTAAAAGCACATTATCCTGCAGAATACATGGCTTCTGTGCTTTCTAATAACATGAATGATATTAAAGCAGTTTCCTTTTTTATGGAAGAATGTAAAAGAATGGGCTTAGAAGTTTTAGGTCCAGATTTAAACGAATCTTTCTTAAAATTTTCTGTAAATGCAGAAGGTGCTGTACGTTTTGGAATGGCAGCTGTAAAAGGTGTGGGTGCTGCTGCTGTAAGAGCTATTATTAAAGAAAGAGAAGAAAATGGGAATTATTCTTCCATTTTCGATTTGGCAAAACGTGTAGATTTACGTGCTGCAAACAAAAAATCTTTTGATAGTTTAATAAAAGCTGGTGCTTTTGATTCTTTTACAGATACACACAGAGCACAGTATTTTAAAGAAGATGAAAAAGGTTTAACCTTTTTAGAACGTGCCATGAAGTTTGGTAGTAAATTTCAAGAAAATAAAAATTCTGCACAAGTTTCTATGTTTGGTGAAGCTTCTACAGTGCAATTTCCAGAACCAGATATACCTGAATGTGAAACTTGGGGAACTATGGAATTATTATCGCAAGAAAAAGAAGTAATTGGTATTTATATTTCTGCACATCCTTTAGATGATTTTAAAAACGAGTTAAAATTTTGTAACGCTTCTTTAAAACATTTTAAGGGAGATTTAGCAAAGTATGTAGGTATGAACATGGCTTTTGCAGCCATTGTTACAGATGTACAACATAGGGTTTCTAAAGCTGGTAAAGGTTGGGCAATGTTTACTATGGAAGATTATAGTGACAGCAACGAATTTAGAATTTTTGGTGAAGATTACTTAAGAATGAAACACTTTTTAGTGCCCAATTCTTTCTTGTTTGTACGTGCTACAATTCAACCTGGTTGGACTAATAAAGAGGGAGTTGTAGGAGAACCTAGACTAAAATTTACAGAAATGAAATTGTTGCACGATATTATGGATGAACTCTGCAAAAAAGTAACCATTCAATTACCATTAGAAGAAATTAATGCACAAACCATTTTAAATTTAGAATCTATCTTAAAAAACAAGCCAGGTAAACAAAGTTTAAACTTTACAGTTTGGGACGAAAAAGAAAAACTAGAAATTAGTTTGCCTAGTAGAAATACGAAGATTCATATTTCTAATGAATTGTTGGGTATTTTAGAAAGTCAGCAAATACAGTTTAAATTAAACTAAGTTTACACCTGAATTAAACTTTATCATACCAAAGTTAGACAAGATCTAATATTTTACTAAAATGAAAAGTAATTTGCGTTTATATTTTGGTGTTAATAAATTGTAAACTCCTTTCATAACACTATTTAAATGTATAATTTCGCTGAAATCAAAACACAAAACATCAATTTAAAATACTTAAAATCAATCTATTAAAAACTAAAATAGTATTCTATAAATTTTAGTTTTTATAAAAATGATATTCACAAAATAAGACATCAATTTTTACGAATAATTTATTTTGGTTTTTATTAACACTTAAACAAAGTCAGTTACTATTTTAAAATGATACTTTTGTTTAACAAAAACAAATAATCATGAAACAAAAAGAAAACGGTACTTGGGTAAGTTGGAATGAAAACTTAAAGCATAATTATAAGAATTTGTACAATATTACCAAAGAAAGTGAATTACAGGAAGTAATTGCCAATAATGATAAAATTCGTTTTTTTGGTAACAAACAATCTTCTGCAGATATTGCTGCTGGTACAGACACTTTGTTAGATATGAAAAGTTACAATAAAATTGTTTCTTATGATTATAGTAAGAAAACAATTACTGTACAATCTGGTGTAATTCTAGGAGATTTATTAGAAGCTATAGAAAAAGTAGGTTGGTGCATACCTTGTTTACCTGACATTAATACCATTACCATTGGTGGTGCTTTAGCAACAGGTACACATGGTACAAGTGGTAAATTACTATCTGAATACATAAGTTCTTTCAGATTAATTTTAGCCGATGGTTCTGTGCAAGAAATAGATAGTGCAGACGAATTAATGAACGCTGTTAAAGTTTCTTTAGGAATGTTAGGTGTTTTTTCTGAAATTACTTTTCAATGCGAAACGGAGTACACTTTACATGTTAAAGAACGTCCAGAAAGCGATAAAGAATGGCTGCCAAAAATTAAAGACCGCTTAAAACAACACGATTTTTTAAGAATACTATGGTTGCCTCATACAAGTAAAGGCTATGTTATTACTGGAGATAAAATTGATAAAGACAAAGAAATTACAGTAAATAACGGCCCAAAATATTTAAAACATAGAAGAACAGCTTCTAAAATTTTGTATAAATATTCGCATAAATTTCCTTGGATTACTGCAATTGCAAACAAAATTTTAGCCAAAGCATTTTTTAGTTCTAAAAAAGAACACAAAGGGTCTTTATACCAAGCAACCGTTACAAAATCTAGAGGTTCTACTTTAGAGTTGGCAGAATGGACTGTTGGTTTAGATAAATTTCCGCAAGTTTTTGCAGAATTAAAACAAGAAATTAACAAATGGTCTAACAACTCTTTTATTCATATTCCTATGGATGTACGTTTTGTACAAAAGGATGATGCTTGGTTAAGTTACGCTTACAAAGAAGATATTGTAACCATGGGTTGTGTTTCTAGAAATGCTGCTACTGCAGATACTTATGAAGCTTTTAAAAGTGTAGAAAAAATATTTTTAAAGCATGGTGGAAGACCACATTGGGGAAAACGTTTTGCAGCAAAAGATGCAGAATTGTCTAAAATTTATCCAAAATGGGAAGATTTTAAAGAATTAAGAAGCGATTTAGATCCAACAAATAAATTTTTGAATCCGTATTTAGCTAAATTGGTAAATGCGAAAAAAACAGTACATGCAAAAAAAGTGGTTGCCTAAAGGTTTTTTGTTTGATTTTGATGGTGTAGTTGTACATAGCTTTAAAAGCCATGGAAATGCCTGGAGTAGTGCTTTTAAAGAGCTCTTTAATAAAGAAATTGCACCTTTTCCAAAAAGTCATGCTGGTAAATCTCCAATGTTAATATCTGAATATTATTGCAGTGTTATTGGTAAAGAAAAACGGGCAGAAGATTTGTATTTATTAAAAGATATTCATTTAGATAAACATTTTACCAAACCAGATTTATTACCTGGAGTTAGAGAATTTACAAGTTTTTTATCCGAAGAAAACATTCCTTATGGTATTGCTAGCAACGCAACTAGGCAGTTTCTTAAAAACAGCATCAAACATTTAGATTTAAATTTTGAAACGTATTTTGGTGTTCAAGATTATGACAAACCAAAACCTGCTCCAGAAGCTTACATCAAATTAGCAAATCATTTAGGTTTTAAAACTGAGGATTTTAAGTTTATATGGGTATTTGAAGACAGCCTAACAGGAACCAAAGCAGCCAAAGCAGCTGGTATGGTTCCTATTGGAATTACTACGCAATATTCTGAAGAAGAATTGAAAGAAGCTGGTAGTATTTTTGTTTTTCCAACTTTGTTGGAAGCTTATGAGTATCTAACCAAAATATAAATTCGTTTGATTTCGAGTTTTGGATAATTTTTATAACGAAGCATAAATTATACTACTTTAACTATATTATTATAGGTTGCTAACTACATAGTTGGAAACTGTAAAACTTTACTTTGTCACTTCTCTAAAAAGGGTTTCTAAATTTTTATTTTGAGTATTTAAACTTAAAATTTTTATACCATTTTCTTGTGCAAAATCAAATACAATTGGACGCATATCTTTTTCAGTTTCGAAATTGATATACCAACTATTGTTGTCTGTATTTTTAAACGAAACTACGTTTGCCAATTTACCTAAAACCTGCTCTTTAACCTTAACATTAAAAGTAACTTTTATAGTTTGCTGATTGTTATTTTTAAGTTCCGTTAACTTTTCATAAACCAAAAGAGTACCTTTTTTAATAATGATTACTCGATCACAAACAGCTTCTACTTCTTGCATAATATGTGTAGAAAATAATACCGTTTTGTCTTTACCTAATTCTTTAATCAATTCTCTAATTTCTACTAATTGATTAGGATCTAAACCTGTGGTTGGTTCATCTAAAATTAAAACTGTAGGATTGTGTAAAATTGCAGCTGCCAAACCAACTCTTTGTTGGTATCCTTTAGATAATTGATTTATTTTTTTGTGTGCTTCTGCATTTAAACCTACTTTATCAATACAAAGTTCAATCTGATTTTTAGCAACCTTAAAAATAGATGCTTGAAATTGTAAATACTCTCTAACATACATATCAGTATATAAAGGGTTGTGTTCTGGTAAATAACCGATGGTTTTTTGTGCTTCTAATGGGTTTTGTAAAACATCAATCTCATCAACAAAAACCTGTCCTTCATTTGGTTTGATAAATCCTGTTAAAATTTTCATCATAGTTGATTTTCCTGCTCCATTTGGACCTAAAAAACCTATAATTTGCCCTTTATCCGCAGAAAAAGAAATTGCTTTTAATGCTTGTTGATTTTTATAAAACTTAGAAACAGATTTTACTTTTATTGACATTTAGTGAATGTTTTTGGGTTTCATTTTTTTTATTAAGCTAATAATTAATAGTTTGATATCTTGTTTCCTTTAAAACTAATTTCTAGATACATAATTTATGAAACTAAATTTACTCAAACTAATATTTATGCTTTTAGATAAACGATAAAAATATAATTTTAGTCTGTTTTATTTATTAATTTCAACCTGATATTTCTAATATTTTTCATTCGTTTCCAGGTATTTAAATGACGTTGTTTATACAACCATAAAGTACCTAAATCTAGTAAAAAATAAAATAAACTAATACCACTTGGAGGATTATGACTTGGTAAAAAAGGAATTACATTCCAAGCAGTTGAAGGCCACCACCAACATTTATATGTAGTCCCAATAATTTCTAACACTGCAACAGAAATATACATGGTTAGATAAAAAAGACGCTCTTTGGGTTTATTTCTTAGAATAAAAAGGGTAGCAATAGTCATCACAAAACCAAAAATATCATTCTTAAAAACTAAAAAAGCAGCTGCATAAATAAAAATAAAAATTGCAAAAGTTTTCTCTAATTTTATATGCTGTTTTTTTATAGCAGCAGCCTTTGAAAAACACAAAACTGCTATATAAACAAAAGCATGCCCAAAGGGAATATACAAGGGTACATTTGCTAATCTGTAGGTGTACATTCCTAAAAAAACAGAGAACAAATATTCTCCAAAAAAGCCAATTAAAACTGCCCCTAACATTTGTTCTTTTAGTCTTTTTGTAACTTTAAAAAAAGTAATTACAAAAACAAAAAGCATGAGTGCATTTGCATAAAACTGTGCATTTTTAGTAATAGCTACCATAAAATAACTGTCTAAAAATAAACCTACTATAAAAAACAAATAGAGTAAACCCAATGTTTTATAAGTAGTGTAAATAGTAGATTTAGATGCAAATAAACTCATTTGGTAAAAATAAACATTGTTACTAAAAAATAGAACAATAAATTGAACCATTTTAATTTTAGTTTGTTTATCTGATATTAAATTAATAATACTAATCTCTAATTCTAATCTTCACTTAATTTTTTTTATCCTAAAAAAAATGCTTTTAGAATGTTAGCTATATGCTATGATTTTTATTTAAACAATCTATCTGATTAATCTTAGAAAATAGAATAAATTTTTGCTTATAACGAAACAAACAATTTAAATAATAAGTAAGCTCTTAATACTTTTCTATTTATTATTTTTAGTACATTAGCATACCTCATTAATACTTTAAGAATTTAAAATATGCACGTAGCAATTGCAGGAAATATTGGCGCTGGCAAAACCACACTAACACAATTATTAGCAAAACATTATAAATGGAAACCTCATTATGAGTCTGTTGATGAAAATCCGTATTTAGATGATTTTTATACTGAAATGGAACGCTGGTCGTTTAATCTTCAAATATATTTTTTAAATAGTAGATTTCGTCAAATATTAGAATTAAAAGAATCTGCTAAAAAAGTTATTCAGGATAGAACCATTTATGAAGATGCTCATATTTTTGCACCTAATTTACATGCCATGGGTCTAATGACCAATAGAGATTATACCAATTATACTTCTTTATTTGAATTAATGGAAAACTTAGTAACGCCACCAGATATACTAATTTACTTACGTGCAGATATTTCTACTTTAGTAAATCAGATTCAAAAACGTGGTAGAGATTATGAAAACTCTATCAGCATCGATTATTTAAATAGATTAAATGAGCGTTATGAAGCTTGGATTTCTACTTATACTAAAGGAAAACTATTAATAATTAATGTGAATAATTTAGATTTTGTTGAAAACCAAGAAGATTTAGGAACTGTAATAGATAAAATTGACGCCGAAATAAATGGACTTTTTTAGTTAAAAAAAGTAACAATCTTTGCAGATAAAAATTAATCCATTACTGTTTAATCTATTCAATTAAAAACTGTAAAATAATTTATAGAATTAGTATTCTAATACAAAATCATCTTTAATAGATAAATACAATCCCATGATCTTTAAGAATCGATGGGATTTTTTATGACAAAGAAATACATACTAGCAGTTTAACTTTATCATATCTAATTTCAGTTAAAAATAGGAATATCTTACTGAGCTTGTATAAGAACATACAAACATGTATCAGAAAGTCTTAGACAAGATTAGACTGACAAAAACGTTACTGAAATTGTACTAGTTTAAAATCAAAAAAATAAAGACTTTAAATGATTAAATTGATCTAAAAACCTTATCAATTAATTCTCATCAAAAGAAAAAAAAGAATCATTTCCTTTTGATTAAATGATAGGTTTCTGTTATTAGTTTCGAACTTTAAAAATAAGTGATTTACTAATTAAATATATTGCGAAGTCAGCAATTAAATAATTTCGAACATATTTTAACGGGTAGTTTTATACTTATTTTAATTTAAAATTTGAGTAAATAAAAAAACAGGATTCAACTACTTATGCAGTCTAATCCTGTTTTATATTTAAAATATCAGTAGTTAGTTACTAAAGATTATTTATTAATTACTAGTTTTCAAATGTAAATTTGATGATTAATAATTAATATATTCATCACTAATTTGTTCTGGGTTTAAAACCACAAACTCAGTACGTCTGTTTAATTGGTGCTCAGATTCAGAACATTTAACACCGTTAGAACAACGATTCACTAACTCAGTTTCACCATAACCTCTACCTGTAATTCTAGAAGCACTAATTCCTCTCATAATTAACCATTCTCTAGTAGATGTTGCTCTTCTGTCAGACAAACTCCAGTTATAATCATCAGAAGCTCTACTATCTGTATGAGAACCTAATTCAATATTAATACCTGGGTATCTATTCATGACTCTTACAACTCTTTCTAATTCAATTGCTGCATCTGGTCTAATGTAAGATTTATCTAAATCAAAATAAATCATATCAAGATCTATCATCACTTTTCTTCTATTGTTTGTATTAGTAGTAACAAAATCTCCTCTTACTGGGTTTAAGTTTAATCCTAAGTTTAATTTTAAATCTAACTCTGCTGTAGTCATAAAAGTAGCAGAATCAATTTCATATCCTGGCTTACTACCTACTACTTTGTAAGCTGTTTCACAATCTACAGGAAAAGAAAATGTTGCATAAGCATCTGCAAAAACAGATTCTAAAAGTACACCACTAGCATTGAATAAATCTACTTTTGCACCAGGTAATAGTTTGTTTGTACCCAATTCTCTTACAACACCATTTGCTATTTGAGAACAGTCTAGATTTGCTTTTGCCTTCTTTTTGTCTGGAGATTTAAAATAGTAAATATCATCATCTCCTTTTCCACCATCACGATTAGAAGAGAAATGACCTTCATTTTTACCTGTGTAAAACACTAAATTAAAATCATCTTTAACAGAGTTTATTGGATGACCTAAATTTTTTGGTGTTGCATTACTTGCTAAATCTGAAATATCTACTTTATAAATATCTAAACCACCTTTTCCTCTTCTTCCATCTGAAGAAAAGTATAAAACGTCATTTTCATCTACAAAAGGAAACATTTCTTTTTCAAAAGTATTCACGCTAGAACCTAAATTTTGAGGAGTACCATAACTACCATCATCATTTATATCTACTACAAAAATATCTGTTTCACCTAAAGAACCTGGCATATCAGAAGTAAAATATAACTTCGTTTCATCTTTATTTAATGCAGGATGACCTGTTTGATACTCTTTACTATTAAAAGGCATCTCTTTAATGTCTGTCCACTCTCCATTATCACCAATAGTAGCTCTGTAAAGTTGAATTAAATTTGTTCCTTTTTTACTAGCTGTATACTTCTTTTTTAAATAATTATTTCTTGAAAAATAAACAGTTTTTAAATCTTTTGTAAAAGCTACATTAGATTCATGATACTTAGTATTTAGAGTACTTGAAAAAGGTTTTGCATTATTAATTTCACCATCTTCATCAAGTATACCTTCATACAAATCTAAAAAAGGCTGTCGATTGTCTTTCCAAACCTTTGCTGGAGCTCCTTTTTCTTTTCTACTTGATGCAAAAATAGCTTGATTATCACCAAAGTAAGATACACCAAAGTCAGAATTCTCTGTATTTACAGCAATATTTTTTATTGTGTAATTTTCCATTTCTTGTGCTGAAACTAAACTAGCACATAAGACTAATAATATAAGGGTAATTTTTCTCATCTTTATCTGTTTTTATTTTAAAAGAATCTAGGACTCTTCAATTGTTTTTTTGTGAAATCAAATAACAACATTATTTCATGACTACCTGTATTAAATTCTCCAAAAGGAGTAATTGTATGATCATAAGCATAACCAACTCTAAAGTTTTTATTTACTTGAAAACCAAGCATTCCACTTACAGAATCATCTAATCTGTGAGATAGTCCTATTTCAAATTTCTCATTAATTAAGAAATTACCATTAATATCTACAGATAGAGGTGCACCTGCAACTCCTTTTAACATTGTTGATGGTTTAAACTTTAAATTATCTGTTAAATCAAAAACATAACCAGATGTTACAAAGAAATGTGTGTTTTCTGAAGCAGTACTTACTAAGCTTTTATCTAAATGCCTTGTTTCTAAAAAGTTTGGTGCAGAAGCCCCAAAGTAAAATTTATCTGTATAATAATAAATACCCGCTCCAACATTTGGTGTAACTTCATTTACAGGAACGTTTAAAGGATCTAAAATAGGATTTACCATTATAGTTACTGTTGCTTTATCGCAAAAACCACTTAAATCACAAATTTCATATTCAATGGTATCTGTACCATTGTAATTTGTATTTGGTGTGTACACAATAAAATCATCTGATGGATTATTTGGTGTACCTCCTTCATTTACAAAAGCTGTTCCGTTTGTTGGGGCAATTGTAATTGTCATTGGTATTGTTGTTGATGGTCCATCTGTACCAAAACTGTCATTACCAATAACAGCAATGTTATTATTATTACTATCTTCATCCACAACGTTTATTGGATCATCAATTGCAAATAATGATGTTTTTGTAAAAGTACGTCTTGCTACTCTGTTACCTGTAATATTAATACCAGGATCAGAAACACTCATAATAGCTTCAAACCCGTTTAAAGTTTCTGCTTGGGTAGAGTTTTGTATAACAGATATAGGAAAAAGTATATCTCCAAAACCATCAGCTGGAATCATAGCGTTTTGCGTAAACGTTAATATATTATTAGCAACATTATAATTTGCAGAGAAATAATTTAATAAAGTACCTGATATACTAGTTACATCATCTGAAGTTAGTTTAATTCGCTGAAAATTTACAGAAATTGTAACATTTGCAACACCTGGTGCAGACTGAGCAGGTATTTCTAAACCACCTGATTCTATAAACCTAAATCCTGCATCTCCATCTTTTATGCCTACAACGCTATTTTCTATAGCATTTAAAGGTGCTGTAATCATAGGATCAGCAAGCCCTACCGATTGTGCATTTACAAAAAGCACTGCACCTAAAAAAAACACTAATAACCCGAGCTTTTTCATATTATACATTTTAAAATTTTCCATCATTAATCTTTAATTAATACCATCAATTCTTTTATTACTTTTTAGCATACTATAAAAGATGTTGCTAAATAATTTAAGAATTTATTGTGTTTATAAAAATGAGCTATTTGAGGCAGAGAAGTTTAATTAAGTTTAAATTTTAAAATAACATTAGTTATTAAAAGAATCAAAAGAAACCTTAATTAAACTCCGCTTTTTTACCTCACTATTAATAGCTATCTCTTTTAATTATTACTATTATTACTAAAGTTGATATATTCTATATCATCATTGTTTGATATATTAATTTCATCTCCAGAGAAATATTTTATAGTTACTTTTAGAGGGAATGTTCCTGCAGTATTTGGAGCTGGGTTGTATGTAGCATTGATTCCTAAAAACTTAGCTGTATTTGCCATAAAAATACCTCCATTACCTATGTATGTAAATTTGTGTAATGCAGGGTGTGACCCATCATAAACCCATTCACTGTTTTGAACTAGCTCACCATTAAAAGTTGTTAAAGTATTATCAAAGCTAATTTGTAATTCATCATTTTTAAGAATTCTTAATTCTACATCATTACTACCTGATTCATCTGCATTGTCATACTCACCTACTAATACTCTAAAATCAATGTTCCCTGATGCTCCAATTACAGTAGTATTCCCAGAGAATAATGTCGGAGAAAAATCTGGTATTGGTGCTGGTGTAACATTTATTGTTACCATTGCTGTATCACAGTTACCTGCAGCATCACATACTGTGTAATTAAATGTATCTACTCCTATAAAATCTAAATTAGGTACATAAGTTACCACATCATCACTAGGGTTGTTTGGTGTATTATTTGGATCTGTAATTACTACAGTTCCATTTGGTGGATTTGATGATATAATTGTTCCGTTTGTTGGTACATCATTGTCATTTGTAAATACATCTACAACTAACGGAATATCCTCAATAGTAGTTCTTACATCATCTACTACATCTACAATAGGGTTGATTGTAATGTTTACAGTAGCTGTATCACAATCTCCTGTAGAATCACATATTTGGTATACAAAACTATCTAATCCATTATAGTTGGCATTAGGTGTATACACAATTGTATCATCTGTTGGGTCATTTGGTGTTCCTCCATTATTTACTACTGCTGTTCCATTTGCTGGTGCACTTGTAACTGTAATTGCACTTGCAGATGGTCCATCAGGTCCAAAAGTATCATTTGTTAATACTGTAACTATTACACTTGCATCTTCATTAACAGTTGCAGGATCATTCGTTGCTACTGGTAAATCGTTATCTGGTGTTACCGTTACATTTACAGTTGCTGTATCACACACACCATTAAAAGTACATATTTGATATACAAAACTGTCTGGCCCACTATAATCAGGATTTGGTGTATAATCTACAGTATCATCTGTTGGGTCATTTGGTGTTCCTCCATCATTTACAACTGCAATACCATTTGTTGGTGGTGTTGTAACATTTATTGGTCCGTTTGATGGTGTATCAGGTCCAAAATCATCATTTGTTAATACAGGTATGTTTACCGTTTCATCTTCATCTACAGTTGCAGGATCATTATTTGCAACAGGAGCGTCATCTACTGGATTAATCGTTAACATTACAGTTGCTAATGCACAATCTCCGTTAGAATCACAAATTTGATAAATAATACTATCTGGTCCGTTGTAATTTAGATTTGGTGTATAGTCAATTGTATCATCAGTAGGATCAATTGGTGTTCCTCCATTATTAATTACTGCTGTACCATTTGTTGGTGCAGTAATAATCATTACTGGTGAAAAAGATGGTCCATCTCCATTAAAGTTATCGTTTGCTAATATTATGATGTTATTCAATCCACTATCTTCATTAATAGTTACTGGATCATCATTTGCTTCAGGAACCTCATTTACAGGTGTTACTGTAACATTCACAGTTGCTGTATCACACACACCAGTTGCTGTACATATTTGATATGTAAAACTATCTGGCCCACTATAATTAGGGTTTGGTGTATAATCTACAGTATCATCTGTTGGATCATTTGGTGTTCCTCCATCATTTACAACTGCTGTTCCATTTGTTGGTGGAGTTGTAATTGTAATTGGTCCATTTGATGGTCCATCAGGTCCAAAAGTATCATTTGTTAATACTGTTACATTTATTGGTGTGTCTTCATTTACTGTTACAGGATCATTGTTTGCAATAGGATCATCATTTACTGGTGCTACTGAAACATTTACAGTTGCAGTATCACAATCTCCATTAGCATCACAAATTTGGTAGACAAAACTGTCTGGTCCATTGTAATTAGCATTTGGTGTATATACTACTGTATCATCTGTTGGGTCATTTGCTGTTCCTCCATTATTTACTACTGCAATTCCATTTGCTGGTGCACTTGTAACGGTAATTGTTCCTGTAGATGGTCCATCGCCTCCAAAACTATCATTTGTTAATACAAGTACATTTACACTTGCATCTTCATTTACACTTGCAGGATCATTTTGTGCTACTGGCACATCATTCATTGGTGTTACTGTTACATTTACTGTTGCAGTATCACAAACGCCATTTATAGTACATATTTGGTATGTAAAACTATCTGGACCATTATAATCTGGGTTTGGTGTATACACTACAGTATCATCTGTTGGGTCATTTGGTGTACCTCCATCATTTACAACTGCTGTACCATTGGTTGGTGGAGTTGTAACTGTTATTGGTCCATTTGATGGTCCATCAGGTCCAAAAGTATCATTTGTTAATACAGGTACAATAATAAAATTATCTTCATTTACTGTTACTGGATCGTTGTTTGCAATAGGATTATCATTTACTGGAGTTACTGAAACATTTACAGTTGCAGTATCACAATCTCCATTTGCATCACATATTTGGTATACAAAACTGTCTGGTCCATTGTAATTAGCAGTTGGTGTGTAAACTACTGTATCATCTGTTGGGTCATTTGGTGTTCCTCCATTGTTTACTACTGCAGTACCATTTGCTGGTGCAGATGTAACAGTAATAGCTCCTGTAGAAGGTCCATCGCCTCCAAAAGTATCATTATTTAATACGGTTACAGTTACTGATTGGTCTTCTAAAACACTTGCTGGATCTGTATTTGCCACAGGTAAAGTATTTACTGGCACTACTGTTACGTTTACAGTTGCAGTATCACAATCTGCATTTGAATCACATATTTGATATACAAAACTATCTGGCCCATTGTAATTACCTGTTGGTGTATACACTACAGTATCATCTGTTGGGTCATTTGGTGTTCCTCCATTATTTACTACTGCTGTACCATTGGTTGGTGCAGTTGTAATTGTAATGGTTCCTGTTGATGGTCCATCGCCTCCAAATGTATCATTTGCTAATACTGGTACATTTACTGTAGCACCTTCATTTACACTTGCTGGATCTGTATTTGCTAATGGTAAATCGTTTACAGAAATTACAGTTACATCAACTGTTGCTGTATCACAATCTCCATCTGCATCACAGATTTGATATGTAATACTATCTGGTCCGTTATAATTTGGATTTGGTATATAAGTAATTGTATCATCTGTAGGATCATTTGGTGTTCCTCCATTATTTACTACTGCAGTTCCGTTAGTTGGTGCAGTTGTAACTGTAATTACTCCTGTTGATGGTCCATCGCCTCCAAAAGTATCATTTGCTAATACTGGCACGGTGATAACACTATCTTCATTTACATCTACTGGATCTGTATTTGCAGTTGGAAAATCATCTACTGGTGTAACAGTCATATTTACTGTTGCAGTATCACACAATCCATCTGTATTACAGATTTGATATACAAAACTATCTGGTCCATTATAATCTGGATTTGGTGTATAATCAATCGTATCATCTGTTGGATCGTTTGGTGTTCCTCCATCATCTACTACTGCAGTACCATTGGTTGGTGCAGTTGTAATTGTAATAGGTCCTACTGCTGGTAAGCCTGAACCAAAAGTATCATTTGTTAATACAGGAACATTTACAGTACCATCTTCTGGCACAGTTGCTGGGTCTGTATTTGCAACAGGTGGAGTCGTTGTATCTGCTACAGTAATATTTACTGTTGCTGTAGCACAATCTCCATTAGCATCACATATTTGGTATACTAAACTATCTGGTCCATCGTAATTTGAATTTGGTGTATATGTTACACTATCATCTGTAGGATCATTTGGTGTTCCTCCGTTATTTACTACTGCTGTTCCATTTGTTGGTGCAGTTGTAATTGTAATCATTCCTGTTGATGGTCCATCGCCTCCAAAATCATCGTTAGTTAAAACTACAATGTTATTATTAGCACTATCTTCATTAATTGTTGCTGGATCATTAACTGCTGTTGGTAAATCGTTAACAGAAATTACTGTTAAAGGTATGGTTGCTGTATCACAATCTCCATCAACATCACATATTTGGTATGTAATACTATCTGGTCCATTATAATCTGCATTTGGAGTAAAATCAATTGAATCATCTGTAGGGTCATTTGGTGTTCCTCCATCATTTACTACTGCAGTACCATTAGTTGGTGTAACTGTAATAGTAATTGTTCCTGTTGATGGTCCATCGCCACCAAAACTATCATTTGTTAATACAGGAATATTAGTAAGTCCACTATCTTCTAAAACACTTGTTGGATCTGTAGCTGCTAAAGGGAAATCATCTTCTGGTGTTACTGTTACATTTACTGTTGCAGTTTCACAATCTCCATCAACATCACATATTTGATACACAAAACTATCTGGTCCATTATAATTAGCATTTGGTGTATAATCAATAGTATCATCAGTTGGGTCATTTGGTGTTCCTCCGTCATTTACAACAGCTGTACCATTTGTTGGTGCAGTAGGTATTGTAATTGTACCTGTAGATGGTCCATCGCCACCAAAACTGTCATTTGTTAATACAGTTACATTTACTGTTCCGTCTTCTAAAACAGTTGCTGGATCTGCATTTGCAGTTGGAAAGTCATCTACTGAGTTTACAGTAACATTTACTGTTGCAGTGTCACAATCTCCATCTAAATCACATATTTGGTATACAAAACTATCTGCTCCAAAATAATTTGCATTTGGCGTATATACAATTGTATCATCTGTAGGATCACTTGGTGTTCCTCCATTATTTACTACAGCTGTACCATTTGATGGTGCAGATGTAACTGTAATTGCTGATGTTGATGGTCCATCGCCACCAAAAGTATCGTTTGTTAAAACTAATACAGTTACAGAAGCGTCTTCATTTACAGTTGCTGGGTCGTTAGTTGCTAAAGGTAAATCATTTACTGGTGTTACTGTAACATTTACAGTTGCAGTATCACAATCTCCATTTGCATCACATATTTGATATACAATAGTATCTGGTCCATTATAATTACCATTTGGTGTAAAATCAATTGAATCGTCTGTTGGATCATTTGGTGTACCTCCATTATTTACTACTGCTGTTCCATTAGTTGGTGCAACTGTAATTGTAATGGTTCCTGTTGATGGTCCATCTCCACCAAAACTATCATTTGTTAGTACTGGAAAGTTAGTAAGTCCACTATCTTCATTTACATTTAAAGGGTCGTTGTTTGCTACTGGATTATCATTAACTTGAATTACATTTATAGCTACTGTTGCAGTATCACAATCTCCATCAGCATCACATATTTGATATATAAGACTATCTGGTCCATTATAGTTACCAGTTGGTGTGTAAGTTATACTATCATCTGTTGGGTCATTTGGTGTCCCTCCATTATTTATACTAGCAATACCATTAGATGGTCCACTTGTAATTGTAATCGTTCCTGTAGAAGGTCCATCGCCACCAAAATCATCATTTGTTAATACTACAAGGTTATTATTTACACTATCCTCATTAACATTAATTGTTGGGTCATTGTTTGCTGTTGGAAAATCATCTACAGAAATTACATTCATTGTAACAGTTGCAGTATCACAATCTCCATTAGCATCACATATTTGGTATACAAAACTATCTGGTCCATTATAATTTGCATTCGGTATATAATTGATAGTATCGTCTGTTGGGTCATTTGGTGTCCCTCCGTTATTTACTACTGCTGAACCATTGCTAGCTGCAGAAGTAATTGAGATTGCACCTGTAGAAGGTCCATCGCCTCCAAAACTATCATTTGTTAAAACGGCAACATTTGTAGTACCATCTTCACTTACATTATTAACTGGATCATTAGTTGCTACTGGAAAATCGTTTACTGGAGTTATAACAACATTTACTGTTGCTGTAACACAATCTCCATTAGAATCACATATTTGATATACAAAGCTATCGTTTCCGTTATAATTTGCATTTGGTGTATAGTCTATTGTATCGTCTGTTGGGTCATTTGGTGTCCCTCCATTATTTACTACTGCTGTACCATTGCTAGCTGCAGTTGTAACTGAAATTACTCCTGTTGATGGCCCATCGCCTCCAAAACTATCATTTGTTAAAACAGTAACATTTACTGTTTGGTCTTCTAAAACAGTTGCTGGATCGTTAACTGCTGTTGGAAGATCATTTACTGGGGCTACAACTACATTTACAGTTGCTGTATCACAATCTCCATTGATATCACAAATTTGGTATACAAAACTATCTGTACCATTAAAATTTGCAGTTGGTGTATAATCAATCGTATCATCTGTAGGATCATTTGGTGTTCCACCAATATTTACTACTGCTGTACCATTACTAGCTGCAGAAGTAATTGTAATTGCTGATGTTGATGGCCCATCAAATCCAAAAGTATCATTTGTTAATACTAATACATTAATGGTATCATCTTCATCTACATTTGCTGGATCATCAACAGCAATTGGTAATGAATTTGTATAAGTAAATACTGCTGCATTACCTTGTGCATTTGTATTTGCATCAGTTGCATTAATATTAGCATTTAAACCATTAAAAGAATCTCCTTGAACTGAATTTTGTATAACTGTTATTGGAAAACTAACAGCTGCAGATGCATCACCAGGTATTATAGCGTTTTGAGTAAACGTCATAATATTAGTACCTGCGTTATATGCTACAGAAAAATAATTTAAAAGTGTACCTGTTATTCCATTAATGTCTGCTCCAGTTAAGTTAATATACTGTAAGTTAACACTAATTGTAACGTTGGGTATTCCTGGAAAAGATTCTACAGGAACAGCTACTCCAGATGATTCTGCGAATGTAAAACCAGCTACCCCAGTTCCATTGTTTTCTACAGCTGCCAAAGGCGCTGGATTGATGGTTGCTTGTGGCAAAGATACTGATTGAGAATTCACAGTAAAAATGGCAAAGAGCAACGCCAGTAATAGTATGCTTTTTTTCATAATTTAGGTATTAATTGATAATTGTTTAAATGTGTAAAAATTGTACTCGTCTTAATAATTTTATTGTATGATATGTTTAAAGAGTACAAAAAGCAAATACACTATTTTACTTTTTGTACTTTTTAATTCTTAATTAAATTTAGTTTCCTCCGTTATTGTTATATTCTATATAATCAATATCATCATTGTTATTAATGTTGGTTTCTCCTCCAGAAAAGTACCTTATTGTTACTTTTAATGGGAATGATCCTTGTGTATTTGATGTAGGACTATATACTGCATTTATTCCTATAAATCCTGCAGTTAGTGCTTGGAATATACCTCCATTACCTACATATGTAAACTTGTGTAAAGAAGGATGTGTACCATCATAAACCCAGTCTGAATTTGATACCGGTAAACCGTTTAAGATTGTAAGGGTATCGTCATAAGAAATAGCCAATTCAGTATTTTTTATAATTCTTAACTCTACACTACTAATCCCATCTGAATTAGCATTTAAATACTCCCCAATTAACACTCTAAAGTCAACTGTTCCTGAATTACCAATAACTGTTGTGTTACCTGTAAAAATTGTTGGACTAAAATCTGGAATAGGATTCGCTGTAATAGTAATATTAACAACAGCTGTATCACAATCTCCATCTGAATCACATATTTGGTATGTAATACTATCTGAACCATTTTGACCTATTGTTGGTGTATAATCTATGGTATCATCTGTTGGATCATTTGGCGTTCCTCCATTATTTACTGTTGCTATACCTTTTGTTGGTGCTACTGTTATTGTAATCGCTGAACTTGATGCTCCATCACCTCCAAAAGTATCGTTAGATAATACTGTAATATTAACTAAACTACTGTTTTCAGCAACTGTTAAAGGATCATTTACTGCTGTTGGCACATCATTTACTGGATCTACAGTAATTGTTACTATAGCTGTATCACAATCTCCATCAGCATCACATATTTGGTATGTAATACTATCAGTACCATTATAATCCATTGTTGGTGTATACGTTAATGTATCATCTGTAGGATTATTTGGTGTTCCTCCATTATTTACAACTGCAATACCATTAGATGGTCCACTTGTAATAGTAATGGTTCCTGTGGATGGACCATCGCCTCCAAAAGTATCATTACCTAAGACTACAATGTTATTATTAGTACTGTCCTCATCAACATTATTTGTTGGATCATTTACTGCTACAGGAACTTGATTTACTGACGTTACAGTCATCGTAACCGTTGCAGTATCACAATTTTGAGGCACTAAATTATCACATACTGTATATGTAAATGAATCTGGTCCATTATAATTTGGATTTGGTGTATATGTTATAACATCATCACTTGGATCATTTGGTGTTCCATTAGGATCTGTTATAACAACTGTTCCGTTTGTTGGATTAGATGCTACGATTGTTCCATTTGTAGGAATATCGTTATCATTTCCAAAAACAGGTACAATTATTGAAACGTTCTCTGGCGTGGTTGCTGTATCGTTTGTAACATCTACAATTGGTGCTACTGTTATCGTTGCAACTGCTGTATCACAATCTCCTGTAGAATCACATATTTGGTATGTAAAACTATCAGTTCCATTATAATTTGCATTTGGTGTATAATCAACTGTATCATCTGTTGGATCATTTGGTGTTCCTCCATTATTTACTACTGCGATACCATTTGTTGGCGCCACTGTAATTGTAATTGCTCCTGTTGATGGACCGTCTAATCCAAATGTATCATTCGTTAATACTGCAATGTTTATCGTATCATCTTCATTAACATTATTTACAGGATCATTCACTGCAGTTGGTAATGGTGATGCTGTAATAGAAATATTTACTACTGCTGTATCACAATCTCCATTTGAATCACAGATTTGATACGTAATACTATCTAATCCATTAGCTCCTGGTGTTGGTGTATAATCTATTGTATCATCTGTTGGATCATTTGGTGTTCCTCCATTATTTACTACTGCGACACCATTAGATGGTCCACTTGTAATTGTAATGGTTCCTGTAGATGGACCATCGCCTCCAAAAGTATCATTAACTAACACTGTAATGTTATTAAGACCACTATCTTGTGCCACTGTTAAAGGATCATTTACTGCTGTTGGCAAGTCATTTACCGATGTTACTGTTAAAACAACTGTTGCTGTATCACAATCACCATCTGCATCACAAATTTGGTATGTAATACTATCTGGTCCGTTATAATTTGCATTTGGTGTATAATCTATTGTATCATCTGTTGGATCATTTGGTGTTCCTCCATTATTTACTACTGCAAT